>DATAVZ010000102.1:0-48592 GCA_036267475.1 Occallatibacter sp. | reverse complement strand
GGGCGAAAACTTCAAGATCACCGCGCCCACCGAGCCTTGAAGCCGGCTCTCAGCCGGGAACCTTTCAGGCGGCTTCAGCCGCAAACCGGCGACTTTCAGTCGCAACTCAACCCACCGGCTTTCAGCCGGTGGTCGTTTAGTCGCGAACGCCTCTCAGCACCCTGTCCAAATCGCGGCCGAAATCCCGATCATTTGAGGAAAGCCACCCAAAGCCTGATCCCAGCGGTAGAATTGTCAGACCCGGAGGAGGTATGTCCGCTGAGACCTTCATAATCGTTTCTCTATCCCTCGTACTGCTCATTTTCTGGGGTATTTGGCACAGTCAGGACAATGAGTTAAAGGCGCTGAGAGGTTACAAATCCAGAGGAGACGCGCGGCCAGACCAAGAACGGAAACTGTTAGACGAAGGTCTTAATGATTCATGGATGAAGCAAAAATCGCACGACATCGCGCGATCGGCGGGCTACGTCGTATACCTCGCTTGGTTTCTCAGAACCGAAAAAAAGTACTGTGATTATCGCGGCATAGGCGAAAATCAATATCCACCGGATTGGAAATGGCGTAAGGGATTTGTATTACTGCGGGACTCATTTAAATGCAGAGATTGCGGAATTGGAGTCGATGAGGGTCTTCTTTTTGACTGCCACCACATCGTTCCAATTTCCGATTACCCATTGGATAAACCGGGAATCCACGGTATCCAGAATCTACTCACGCTTTGCGCGGTCTGCCACGCAAAGAAGCATCTGGAGAACATCAAGCTGCAGGATCGTGCAAAAAAATTGCAAGAGCGTGCGGAACGCTGGCGGAAAGCCCGTTCACGATTATATCCGCGAGGAAGCCGTCCTCGGAAATGGCTTTCGGTTCAGACGATAAACCTAGAAGATCTTATGAGACCCGCCTTTGATCCATCCGGCATTGGCGAGATTAACCGCAGGGCAACTTCGGCACACGAAGAGGAAACCCATTGGCCGGCACTCTCGCCAGAGCAACGGGAGCAAGCTATATCGGAGTTCCTGAGACATCAAAACTTCCAAGCATCAAACAGGTCAGAAGAGGCTGTCGAGGCACTGAAGAAGGCCGATGCGGAACGCGCGGAAGAGCGGCTGGACAGGCTGGCAGATAAGTACCTGAAGGACCTTGGACCGGTGCACGTGATCAGGGATGGGGGCCCGACGGTGCAGGCCTTCAACGAGGTAATGCGGAAGCGTAAGGAGGAAGGTGGCCCAGATCCTCCAAGTTAAATGGGCTCAGAAATGTGTGCCCCAGGCCCGAATTTTCGGACCTGTGAGAGCAAGATCTGTATCCCGGTCTCGTCCGGAACCTCCACCCGAGCGGCAGCCAACCGGTGTATCCTCGTTGCCATGCCCCAGGCGCTCATTCGTTACCAGAAGGCTGGCGAGATGCACTTCCTCACCTTCAGTTGCGTGCTATCCCGCCCTGGCGGCAAAAGTAAAAACGCCGCAAGGATATGGCGCCCCAAGCTTTCCCAGGTCTCAAAATCGCGACCTGGGCACCCAGCAAGGATATGGCACCCGGCGGCCTACGGCGGCTGTGGCGCGTCCGATTTGAGGTTCGCATCGAGTATGAGGAGGATTGGCGGCGGGGGCTAAACCGGCGGCTTGATGTCTCCGTATTCGTAGCGCGAGGAGACGAGGTCTTTGCCTCCGTCGCTATTCATATCCGAGCGCAGGACAAGCCCGTGAGCTTTGGAAATCCATATCTGCATATCGATGGTGCCCTTGGGAGTCTCGGAGTGCGAGGCGTAAACGGCCGCCATCTCTCCGTTTACCGGCTCATCCTTCACGTGATGGCAGGCTTCTTTGGCACTGGCATTTTGCTGGAGAGAATGCTCTGACTCTTCCATATCTTTAATGGAACCGGCCAAAGACCATTTGCCATTCATCTTCATATACATCGATCCGGCGGCATAGATCATCTCTGCGGAAAAGGTTTGGGCGCCAATCTTCGAAGTGGTATAGACGTGAGCCGGAGTGCTGTGGAGCTTGACCTGGGCATCGGCAAGCATTTTGTACATCACCTTGCAATCGTCTTGCGCCTTCAAGGGCGGAGCGAACATGAGTGGAGTTGCGATTGTGAAGCCAATCAGGATGTAAAACAACCTGGCACGCGCAGCTTGCATGAGCTTGAGTCCTCGCGCTAATAGTACGCCGATTCCTTGCGCTGGGGCGGCCTCCTGATCTTTTGCGGTCATGCTGGAAAGCTGTGCCGATGAAGAAATTCGCGCAGAAGCTCACTGTCGCGAAACGCTTCTGTCCCGCCGGGGCGCAGCGTGGAGAGCGCGCCGGTGATGTTACCGGCGCGCGCGCAGGTTTCAGGCGGCAGGCCGCGCAGCCACGCGGAGAGAAAGCCGGAGTTGAAGCTGTCGCCGGCGCCGATGGTGTCCACCGGCGTAACAGCGACGGGAGGCGCGGCGATGCGCTGATTGCCAAGCTGCACCATGGAACCCTGCCCGCCGCACTTGACGGCGATGCAGGGAATGCGCGGCGCGAGCGCGGCCAGCGCCTCGTCTGGTGTGTTGCGCCGTGCAATGCGGCACAACTCAGCCTGGTTGGGAAGCAGAATGTCGACCAGGTCGAGCAGCTCGTCCATTACGCCGCCCCACTTGTCTTCCGGATCGTCGTTGGTGTCGAGCGAGAGCGTGAGGCCGGCGGCTTTGAGCTCGCGGAAGAGCTGCGGCAGCCCTGCCCAGAGGCCGCGCTGCAGAAACAGAGACGACAGGTGAAAGTGGCGCGCCGATTTGAGGTAGTCCAGATCTAGGTCGGCGACGGTCAGGTCGCTCATGGCGCCCAGGTAGGTGAGAATGTGGCGCTCTTTGCCGTGAGGCAGCAGGACGGTGACGCCGGTTGAATGTGCGGCATTGGCGAGCGACCGGCTGAGGTCGGCGCCGCTTGCAGCCACGCGGGCCAGCGCGAGCTTGCCCAGCTCATCGGGGCCGGTGCGGGTGATGAAGCCGACCCTGGTATTCAGCACGGCCAGATTGTGGGCCAGGATGGCGGACGAGCTGCCCAGAGTCATCTGGAAGTCGGTGGCCAACAGCTCGCGCTCGACCGGCATGGGCTGCGGCAGTCCGTACAGAATCAGATCGAGGTTGATCTCTCCGGCGATCGCGATGTCGAGCCTGTCTTGACTCAAGATTCCTCCATTGGATTTTTTCCGGCAAACAATCTCTCCCGTTTGAGCAGGCGGCGTTGCCGTGTGCCGAGCAGGCCGCATTTGAATCCAAAGCCAGCCGAATCTGACAGAATGCGATTCCTGCTGTAATATTCCGGGTGCTGGAAACACTACACCTGGTCCGTCATCACAAATCAAGTCTCACAAATCGGGTGAACAAGCACGAATAATACACGATCGTCATTCTTTTGTTTCTATTTACTTTCATTGCATCTGCTCTTTCTTTGTTTTTCTGTGCTAACATCGAGCGTTGTTGCTTCGTAAGGTCGTAAGGAGCGCCATTTTGATGCAATCTACGGGCCCGGAAAGCGGAGTCGCCAATCCTGTTCTGTCCTCGCTTATGCAAGACCAGCGCGAAGCCGCTATCCTGCTCGGCAAACCCCAGGAAGAGCAACAGAAGCTGGGCTATTTCCACACTCTGCACGAAATTCTTCAGCAGCCAGCCACCTGGCTGCGCACCGGCGATGCAGTAAGCGGGAGAGCCGGCCAACTGGCGGCGGCACTGAAAGGCGCGCAACTGCTGATGCTCACCGGCTCCGGCAGTTCGAAATATGCCGGCGAATGCCTGCGGCTGACGCTGCAGCAGGAACTGGGCGTGGCCACTGAGACAGTTGCGGGCGGCGATCTGCTGACCCATGGCGGCGCGGCTTTTGGGCCGGCCCGGCCGGGGTTGCTGATTTCGCTGGCGCGCTCCGGCGACAGCCCGGAGAGCGTGGGCGCGGTGGAGACCATGCTGGCCGCCGAGCCTGCCATTCGGCATCTTGTGATTACCTGCAATGCGGCGGGCAAACTGGCCACCACTTATGCCGACGATGCGCGCGCGAGCGTGGTGGTGCTGGACGATGCCACCAACGATCGCAGCCTGGTGATGACCAGCAGCTTTACCAACATGGTGCTGGCCGGGCGCTTTCTGGGAATGCTCCATTCGCCGCAGGGCTATCGCGCGATTGCAGCCGGGTTGAGCCGGACGGCGGAGTCGTTGTTCGGCGAGCACTTTGATGAGCTGGCGCGGCTGGCGCGCCGCGACTACAGCCGGGTGATGATTCTGGCGGACGGTCCGGCGGTGGGTGCGGCGTGCGAGTGCGCGCTGAAGATGACGGAGATGACCGCCGGCCGCGTGGTGAGCCTGCATGAGACCTATCTGGGGCTGCGTCACGGACCGATGAGCGCTGTTGGCGCCGACACGCTAATCGTCTGCTTTCTCGCGTCCGATCCGCTGGTGCGGGCTTACGAGGTGGATCTCATTCGCGAGTTGAACGCCAAAGGGCTGGGGATGGCCAAACTGCTTTTTGGCGCGGACATTCCCGCGGACCTGGCCGGGAGCGGCGACATGGCGATGGAGCCGGACGGCCTGCGCGAAATCGGCGACGAGAACCTGCCGATTCTGAATACGGTGGTGGGGCAACTGCTCGCATTTTTCCGCTGCCTGAAAGAGGGCCTCAAGCCCGACAGCCCTTCCGACTCGGGCGTTATCCATCGCGTGGTGCAGGGATTTACGCTGCACGGCGAAGCGCAATCGCGACAACTGGCCGCAAAGCGGAGCGAGTAAAAAATATCCCATGTGCTACGACTCCACCCGATCTCCCATTGAAACGCCGGCGACGTGGAAGCCGCTCGATCTGTCTGAATTTGAGCCGGAGAGCATGCTCACGGCGCGGCGCACGGTGATTGAAAAGCCGCGTTATCCGGTCATCGACATGCACGCGCACATGTCGTTTTCAGCTCATGTGGCGAACGGAGTTCATCTCGGTGCGGAGCGCCAGTACCTGGGCACGGCCGAGGAGATGATTCCGGTGATGGATCGCATGGATGTGCGCGTGGTGAACAATCTTACCGGCGGATTCGGCGCCGGGCTGGACGATGCGCTGGCCCGCTTCGATGGCAAATATCCTGGCCGTTTCTGCGCGTTTACCGAGCCTATCTACGCCGAGTTTCTGGAGCCCGATTATGCGGCGCGCCAGGCGCGGGCCGTGGAGCAAGCCAAGCGGCAGGGCGCAAAGGGAATGAAGCTGCTGAAGACGCTGGGGCTGTTTTTGCGCGAGCAGATTACCACCGGCGAGCTGGTAAAAATCGACGATTCGCGCTTCGATCCCATGTGGGAGACCTGCGCGGCTCTCGATATGCCTGTGGGCATTCATGTCTCCGACCCGGTTGCGTTTTTCCGGCCCACGGACCGCTTGAACGAGCGCTACGAGGAGCTGAACAATCATCCGGACTGGTCGTTTCACGGCTCCGGCTTCCCATCGAACGAGGAGCTGCTGGCGGCGCGCGACCGGGTGTTTGCGCGCCATCCGCGCACGCAGTTCATAGCGCTCCACGTGGGCAACTTTGCCGAGAATCTGGATCACGTGGGCGCCAGTCTCGACCGCTTTCCGAACATGACGATCGACATTGCGGCCCGCATTGGTGAACTGGGGCGGCAGCCGCGCGCGGCGCGTGCGTTTTTTGAGAAGTATCAGGACCGGATTCTGTTTGGCACCGACGCCTTTCCGAACGGGCACGACTATCCGCAGCAGCTTTTCTGCGAACAGCTCTACGACATCTACTATCGCTTTCTTGAAACCGGCGACGAGTACTTTGATTACGCGCCGGCGCGCATTCCGCCGCAGGGACGGTGGAAGATTTCAGGCATCGATCTGCCGGACTCGATTTTGAAAAAGGTCTACTACGAAAACTCCGAGCGGGTGTTGGGGATCAAGATCTAGGCCATTGACCGTGTGAATTTGTGCTTTCCCACCCATGCCGCGATTAGGCTGCGTCATGGATCGGGCACCCCGCGGTGGTGCGAAAACAAGCGATCAGGTATCAACCTGCAGAACAGCATTCATGCGCCCTGGGCAAGTTTTTCCTGCGCGCGCAGGGCGAGGCCGTGGGCTACCGAGGTGAACTCGTTGCCTGCGCTGATGCGTTGTTCGCCAAAGCGCGAGGCAAAGATGCGCCGGACTGCGGGCACCAGCGAGCTGCCTCCAGTGAGAAAGACGCGGTCGACCAGTTGCGGCTGCACGCCGCAGTTTTCGAGAAGCCCGTCCACGCAGCGCTCGATTGCGCGCAGGTCTTCAACGATCCACGATTCGAAGTTGGCGCGGGTGATGGGAATGCGCAGGTCCAGGCTGCCATCGCGAAAGCGAAACTCCGCGCTGTGGCTGTGGGACAGCTCGAACTTGACCTTTTGCACGGCCTGATGGAGCTGATAGCCGAGGTCCTCATCAATGAGCGCAATCAGCGCTTCAATCTTCTCCGGCTCGATGGCGCGGATGCGCGCGCTCTTCAGGATTTCGCGCACGTTGTTGGTGCGCAGAAACGAGAGATAGTGCCAGCGCTCGAGGTTGGCGTAGATCCACGCGGGCACGGCGGGCAGCAGCTTGTTGAGCGAGCGGGCTTCGCTGTTGGAGCCGAGCGCGGGCGACACCAGCTTGCGCACGATGCGCGCGTCGAAGGCATCGCCGGCCAGACCCACGCCGCTGTTGCCCAGCAGATCGCCGGCCACGCGTCCGCGCTGCCGCACGCCGGGACCGACGCGCAGCAGCGAAAAGTCGCTGGTGCCGCCGCCGAAGTCGCCAATCAGGATGAGTTCGTCGCGGTCGAGCGTGGACTCATAAGTGTAGGCCGCGGCCACCGGCTCGAACTCGAAGTCGACGTGCTCGAAGCCCGCATGGAGAAAGGCCGCGCGCAGCCGCTCGACGGCAAAGTCGTCGTCTGCGGCTGAGTCCGCGCCCACAAAGCGCACTGGGCGTCCGACCATGGCGTAGCGAATATGGGTTCCGAACTGCTCCTCGGCGGCGCGGCGCAGGTCCTTGATCATGCGCGACACCAGATCTTCGAGCGAGTAGCGGCGGCCATAAATCTCAGTGCCGGTGAGCGAACGGCTGGACAGATGCGACTTGAGCGACTGAATGAGGCGGCCTTTTTCTTCGGCCTGCAGATAGTGTTCAATGGCCTGCGGACCGGAGAGCGAGTGCAGCCGCCTGGTTGTGCCGGTCCTGTGCTGCTCAAGATAAAGCACTGAGCGGAACGACTCCGTTTGGCCGGCCGCGAAGGCGAAGGACACGAGGCGCACCGGCGCATTGCCGGCCGCCAGGGCTACGGAGCTGTTGGTTGTGCCGAAGTCAATGCCGATTGCGTCCGTCATTTTTGTCCGTGGCGCGGCGCTCGAATGCGCTGCGCGGGGTGTGGAAACTCTGAACAGGTTCTGGTTGAGTGGCCGGCAGTCCCTCGGTGGCTAAAGCCACGTCGATTCTGGGTGATTAATGTACGGGCTGAAGCCCGTACCCTTCACGACATCGACTTATTCAGAGATTCCCTGTGCTGCATGCATGTGTGGGTTGAACGAGAAAACGCGGCCGCGTGGAATGCTTCAGACGGGGCGCAGATACTTATCGAGAAAGTCGAGATAGTGGTTCCAGTCGAACTGGGTCACGTCATGCTTACCGGGACGGATGTGATAGCTGACGCGGCCGGAGATGGCGTGGCCCACTTTGGGCATCACGTTCGAGTCGAGTCCGCTTGAGCCCAGAAACCGATAGACGGCGGAGGCCAGTACGGCGGATGCGAATTCGTCTTTGGGGTCGGAGAGATGATCTTCGGCGGCGCTGCCCACATAGAGCAGCCGCGGCGCGATGGCTGCAAGAATGAGGTGCTGGTCGAAGGGAAGCACGCGGTCCATGCCGCTGTAGTCGCGGAAATTTTTGCAGTACCAGTGCGGAAACACCGTGGTGAGCCGGTGAATATCTTCGCCCACATCGGGGCGGAAGAGCTTGGCTCCGCCGGCGCCGGACTCGTTGCTGAGCACGGCGGCAAAGCGGGGGTCGCGCGCGCCGGCCCACACGGCGGCTTTGCCCAGGCGCGACCATCCGAAGATGGCAACGCGGCGTGCGTCGATACGGTGGTTGGTCTGGAGATAATCCATCGACCGGCTGAGCGCCCAGGCCCACGCGGCGATGGCGGAAAAGTTGTCGCCGCGATAGGCGAGCTGAGGATAGTGGTTGCGGAGTCCGGGCACGCTTCCGTCGGCCACGTCGGGATCGATATCGCCGCGATACATGGTGGCAAAGGCGTAGCCGCGGCGGAGCATTTCTTCAATGGGCCAGCGGCGCGCGTCGATGCCGCGGCAGGCCGGGGTGGCATGATGATCGACGACGCAGGACAGATCGATAAAGCTGTTGAGGCCGGTCTCGACCCAGCTTTTGCTCAGATAGATGCCGGGATCGGCGCATACGGTGTGATTGCCCCAGAAGTTGAGTCCCAGAATGGCGGGCGCGGGATGCGTTTGGCGGGGCGTGTAAAGCAGCAGATCGGCGGAGGGTCCGTCCGCTGTGCCCTTGAACAGCAGCTTTACCTGCGTGCGCAGCGCGAGCCCGTTGAAGGCTGGCGCGTCTTTTTCGCGCACATCGAAGCGCAGGCCGCGGGCGGTGGGAACGATGCCGTACATCTGCAACTGGGCGGTGGCGAGAATCTCGGCGCGGCGGCGCTCCCAGTCGTGTGGGTTGCGCACTGGCGCGCCATTGCGAAACACGAGCGCGGCGGGCAATGTGGGCGAGGGCGGCAGCGGAACCGGCTCGCTGTGCGCGGCCTGCGCCCGCAGCTTTGAGGACACGCCGAGCGCTTGCGCAGCGGCAAGGCCGGTGATGGTTCTGATTGCGCTGCGCCGGTTCATGGGTGTCGGGTGGGAATCGATGAGTATGGAATCCGGAATGTCGAGGTTGAATCGGTTGCAGACAACTCTGTTCCGGTTCTCAGGTGCGCGAGCGAACAACGAGCGTCGGCTCTATGAAGATCTGTCTACGAAAATCCGGTCTACAAAATGATGGCGGAGAGAGTGGGATTCGAACCCACGGTACCCGTTAAAGTACACACGCTTTCCAAGCGTGCGCCTTAAACCACTCGGCCATCTCTCCGCGGCAGGCTCGACTGTTTGAATCTATCATAAACGCGCAGCCGGAAGCGCAGTGCGCGGCTTGACGCGGGCGGCACGGTTGCGATCTGAAAGCGTTTACTGGCGCGGCCCGTCTGATTTATAGTGCGCAGTGCCCGCCCGGCGCGCATTTCAGAGCGTCCAGGGCGATTTTGCTCCCACGAGGTTGCACTCATGTCCGGAATTTCCCGCCGCACACTGCTTCAGTCCGGTATTGCGCTCTCTGGATCTTCAGTCCTGGCGCGGTCCGCGTGGGGGCGCACTGCAGCGCTGCTGGCCGGCAAGGCGCAGGCTGAATCCACGCACGCGCTGGCGGCTATTGCGCCGCGCGAACAGCTTTTGTTCGATTTTGGATGGAAGTTTGTGTTCGGCAATGGCGTGGACCCGTTGAAGGACCTGGATTTTGGTTACGGGCAGAGCGATTTTGCCAAGACCGGCGACTTCAAATTTGCCAAGGCGGGCTACGACGATGCGAAATGGCGGAAGCTGAATCTGCCGCACGACTGGGCTGTGGAGCTGCCGTTTGTGCATGACGAAGAGCAGAAGTCGCACGGCTACAAGCCGCTCGGCCGCCGTTATCCCGACACCAGCGTGGGCTGGTACCGGCGCGAGTTCGAAGTTCCGGCAGGCGATGCGGGGCGTCGCGTCGCGGTTGAATTCGACGGCGCATTTCGCAGCGTGCTGATCTTTGTGAACGGCTGCTTTGTTGGCCGCAACGACAACGGCTATGCGCCCTTCCGCTTCGACATTACGGATTTTCTTGCCCTGGGCGCAACCAACTGCATTGTGGCGCGGGTGGATGCGAGTTTTGGCGATGGATGGTTCTACGAAGGGGCGGGAATCTACCGGCACGTGTGGCTGACCAAGACCGATGCGCTGCACCTGGGCAAGTGGGAGAGCGTGGTGCGCTCTGAAGTGAATGAAGACGCCGCCGCGCTGACGCTCGAAACGGTGGTGGTGAACGAAGGCAAACAGGCCGCGAACGCCAAGGTGGCATGGAAGATTCTGGATGCTACCGGCAAGACTGTTGCCACGGCGGAGTCGCAGGAGCAGCTCGTGGCGGTGGATGTTCCGACTAGCTTTTCAGCAACGGCGAATTTGGCCGGTGCGGCGATGTGGTCGCCAGATGCGCCCAATCTGTACAAGGCGGTAGTCACGGTGGAGTCCGGCGGCAGTACGCGCGATGCCGAGCAACTGACCTTCGGCGTGCGCACGATTCGCTGGGATGCCGATCAGGGTTTCCTGCTCAACGGACAGGCGATCAAGATTCAGGGCACATGCAACCACCAGGACCACGCCGGAGTGGGCGCGGCGCTGCCGGACCGGCTGCAGTACTTCCGGCTGGGCGTGCTGAAGGAGATGGGCTCGAACGCGGTGCGCACTTCGCACAACATGCCCACGCCGGAGTGGGTGGAAGGCTGCAATCGCATGGGCATGATGATGATGTGCGAGACGCGGCAGATGAGCTCGAGTCCCGAGGGGCTGGCTCAGCTTGAGGTGATGGTGAAGCGCTATCGCAACTCGCCGTGCGTGATTCTGTGGTCGATCGGCAATGAGGAAGGGCATATGCAGAACGACATGGCCGAGGAAGGCGCAAAGATTGGCGCGACCATGGTGCGGCACTGCCATGAACTTGATCCCACGCGCATGGTTTCAGCGGCCGTGAATGGCGACAACTCAAAGGGCGTTTCCGACGCGCTCGATGTGATCGGCTTCAACTATCACCTGGAGCTGCCGGACGGATTCCACAAGGCGCATCCGAAGATGGCCATCTATGGTTCGGAGACGGCGAGCGCCATCTCCACACGCGGCGAATATACGACCGATCCGCTGGACAATACGGTGAGCGCATACGACGTGAACCAGCCGGGATGGGGCGAGACCGCCGAAGAGTGGTGGACGTTTTACGGTACGCGGGCGTGGGAGTGCGGCGGATTTGCGTGGACCGGCTTCGACTATCGCGGCGAGCCCACGCCTTACGGCTGGCCGTCGATCAACTCGCAGTTCGGCATTGTGGATACCTGCGGATTTCCCAAGGACACGTTCTTTTATTACAAGTCGTGGTGGGGCAAGGAGCCGGTGCTGCACCTGTTTCCGCACTGGAACTTCGAGGGCAGGGAAGGCGACGAGATTCCGGTGTGGGTGCATACGAATCTCGACTCGGTGGAGCTGATGGTGAACGGCGCCAGCCAGGGCAGCAAGACGGTTTCGCGCCTGGGCCACGTGGAATGGAAGGTGCGCTACGAGCCGGGCGCGATCGAGGCGCGCGGAACCAGGGACGGGAAGGTGGTGCTGACCGAAAAGCGCGAGACCACGGGACCCGAAGTGGCGATTCGCCTTACCGCCGACCGCACCGAGATCAACGCCGATGGCGAGGACATAGCGATCGTGAAAGTGGAGGCGCTGGACAAGGACGGGCGTCCGGTGCCGACGGCGCAGAACGCCATCGCGTTTAATGTGACGGGCGACGGCGCGTTGATCGGCGTGGGCAATGGCAACCCCAACTGCCAGGAGAGCGACAAAGAGCCGAAGCGCTCACTGTTCAATGGGCTGGCACAGGTGATTGTGCAATCGACCAAGCGGGCCGGCGCGATTCACATTGAAGCCGTGAAAGACGGCTGGGAAGGCAGCGAGCTGACCGGAGCCAAGCTGGTGATTGCCACAAAGGCGGTTGAGCTGCGGCCTGCGGTGCCGGTGCCCGGCGGCAGGCGCTGAATGCCGCGCCCGGGAAGCGAATGGATGAGTTAAGATGCTTGGATTCATTCACTTAAATGTGCGCGTGTGGGTTCTGTTTTGGAACTCTGGGAAGCGATTCGGCCAGGATTCGGCCACGATTCGGTAAGGGGTGCATAAACCGGTAACACCTTCGGGTCAACTTGCGGTACAGCACACCCGTGGACTGACTATAATCACACAATAAGAGCGCGAATTTTCATCGCCTCCTCTGAATCTCTACCCGAAGGGAATCCCGCCAAATGGCGACTGGAGACCTGGCCCTGGGTCAAGAACAGGGCTCACTGAGTGCGCGCCAGCGCGTCGTTAACGACTTCAGCATCATCGTAGCAACGGTAAACGGATCCGGCTCCCAATCCGCCAATAGCGTGCTGCTGAAAAGCATCTTCGGAATGGGGGTTCCCGTCAGCGGCAAGAACCTCTTTCCTTCGAATATCGCCGGCTTACCCACTTGGTACACCATCCGCGCCAGCAAGAACGGCTACGTAGCCCGGACGCGCGAGTGCGAGGTGCTGGTGGCGCTTAATCCTGAAACCGCGCGCGAAGACATTCTGAATCTGCCTGCCGGCGGCGTGGCCATCTACGAAGAAAGCATGAACCTGAAGCAGTACCGCAGTGACGTGGTCTGCTATCCGGTTCCGTTCGACAAACTCACCGCGGCCATTTGCCCCGAGGCAAAGCTGCGCAAGTTGGTCAAGAACATGGTCTTCGTGGGCGTGGTGGCGCAACTGCTCGAGATCGATCTCGACGTGATCGAAAAGAGCGTGAAGAAGCAGTTCGCCAAAAAGCAGAAGGTGTTCGACCTGAACTTTAACGCCGTGAAGGCGGGCCGCGACTACGCTCAGGCTACCTTCACCAAGCAGGATCCGTACTACATCGAGCACATGGACTGCACGGCCGGCAAGATCATCATCGACGGCAATGCGGCCTGCGGCATGGGTGCGGTTTTTGCCGGCGTTACGGTGGTTGCGTGGTATCCCATCACGCCTTCGACCTCGCTGATTGAGGCCACTGCCGACATCCTGAAGAAATATCGCGTGACGCCCGAGGGCAAAGCGACCTTTGCGGTGGTGCAGGCGGAGGACGAATTGGCCGCCATCGGCATGGTGCTGGGCGCGGGCTGGGCAGGCGCGCGTTCCATGACCTCGACCTCCGGCCCCGGCATCTCGCTGATGGCCGAATTTGTGGGCCTGGGCTACTTTGCCGAGCTTCCTGGCGTGATCTTCGACGTGCAGCGGACTGGCCCGGCTACGGGTATGCCCACGCGCACCTCGCAGGCCGATCTGCTTTCAGCGGCTTTCCTGTCACACGGCGACACCAAGCACATTGTCCTGCTGCCCGGCAACGTGAAGGAGTGTTTCGACTTCAGCCATGCGGCCTTTGACCTGACCGAGCGTCTGCAGACTCCGGTTTTTGTGCTTACCGATCTGGACCTGGGCATGAACAACTGGATGTCTGAGCCGTTTGCGTATCTGGACAAGCCGCTCGATCGCGGCAAGGTTCTGAACGCCGAGGATCTGGACCGCCTGGGCGGATTTGCCCGCTACAAGGATGTGGACGGCGACGGCATTGGCTGGCGCACGCTGCCCGGCACGCAGCATCCCAAAGCCGCTTACTTTACGCGCGGCTCAGGACACAACGAGAACGCAGGCTACACCGAAAAGCCGGACGACTACATCAAGCTGATGGAGCGCCTGTCGCGCAAGTTCGAGAACGCGCGTAAGCTGGTGCCCGCTCCGGTGGTGGTGAAGGACGGAACTTCGAAGGTTGGCTTTCTGGCCTTCGGCACAACGGATTTTGCGCTGCTGGAGAGTCTCGACCAGATCACGGCCGAATACAAAATGAGCGTGGATTACATGCGCGTCCGCGCTTATCCGTTCGCGCAGGAGATTCACGACTTTGTCGCTTCACACGAGCGGGTCTACGTGGTGGAGCAGAACCGCGACGCGCAACTGGCCAGCCTGCTGAGGCTCGATCTGCCCGGTGAACAGGCCGTCAAGCTGCGCAGCATTCTGCACTACAACGGCCTTCCGGTGGATGCGCGCAGCATCACGGACGAGTTCACGACTAAGGAGGGCCTGTAATGGCTACCGCAGCACCTACCCCCAAACTCAATCACATCGGTCTTCCCATTGTGGACTACCGCGGTGGCAAGTCGACGCTATGCGCCGGCTGCGGCCACAATGCCATCTCCGAGCGCATTATCGACGCCATGTACGAAATGGGCGTGCAGCCGGAGCGGGTCGTCAAGATGAGCGGCATCGGCTGCTCGTCGAAGAGCCCGGCCTACTTTATGAGCCGCTCGCACTCGTTCAACAGCGTACATGGGCGCATGCCTTCGGTGACCACCGGCGCGCTGCTGGCCAACAGCACCGTGCAGGCGCTGGGCGTTTCTGGCGACGGCGATACGGCTTCCATCGGGATGGGGCAGTTTGTTCACCTGATGCGGCGCAATCTGCCGATGATCTACATCATCGAAGATAACGGCGTCTACGGTTTGACCAAGGGCCAGTTCTCGGCCACGGCGGATATCGGCTCCACGCTCAAGACTGGGATCGTCAATGATCTGCCGGCCATCGACACCTGCTCGCTTGCCATCCAGTTGGGCGCCACGTTTGTGGGCCGCTCCTTCTCGGGCGACAAGAAGCAGTTGCTGGCCATGCTGAAGGCGGCCATTGCGCACAAGGGAACTGTGATGCTTGACGTGATAAGCCCGTGCGTCACCTTCAATGATCACGAAGGATCCACCAAGAGCTACAAGTTTCTGCAGGCACACGATGAGCCGATCAACGAGATCGGATTCGTGCCCAGCTTCGAAGACATCGAAGTCGAGTATGGCTCAGGCGAGGTTCTCGACGTACAGATGCACGACGGCTCCACGCTGCGGCTGCGCAAGGTGCTTGAGGATTACGATCCGACCAGCAAGATTCAGGCGGTGCGCACACTGACTGAGGCGCATGAGAAGGGCGAGGTCCTGACTGGTGTATTCTACATTGACACCAAGAAGCCCACGTTCCTTGACTTGCTCAACATGGTGGAAGAACCGCTGGCCACGCTGCCTGAGTCGGTCACTCGTCCTCCCAAAGAAGCGCTCGACAGCCTGATGCACAGCCTGCAGTAGCGCGATCCGCACCGGATCACACGGTTCCCATCGTTTCCGCAATCCAATGTGGAGACGATGGGAGAAACCGCTCGAGAACTCTTCCTCAAATCTCCCACCAGTCGAACTTCATCATGCGCGGATAGTAGAGGCCGCCGCGAACCTTTGCGCCTGCTCCGCGTATATTGCGCAGCACCTGCGCGTAGGCCTCAATCTGCGCGGCAAACATTTTTCTCAGCTCGGGCAGCGCGGTCTCTGCGGTCGCTTCTTCTTGATGCGCGGTCTTGTAGTCAACGATCCACCACACATCGCCTTGCAGCGATTGCGGCTCGGCTCCAGCGCGAAACAGGCGATCCACCTGCACGGTGCGCAGCCGCCCGTTCACGATGCCCGCCCAGCGTGCCTCGCTTGCCGCGTCGGCATGCGGAGAAAGAATCCATTGCCCGGTTGCATCCTGCGCGGCCTGGAGCGCAATCTCCATTGCACGGGCCGCGACTCGCGACGCCTGCTCCCGCTCAATGCCCGCGCTGCGAACCAACGCCGCGATGCGCGGCTCCATCGCTGCCAGCGATGCGCGCGCTGCGTCCCAATCCGCAACCGCGCGCAGACGCGCAAGCTGCTCAAGCAATGCATGCACGCCGATGCCGAGCGCGCGCGACAGCACGCCGCCCTGGTGGCGCTGGTAAAGCTGGCCCATGCCGGCGATAGCAGGTTCCGCGGATGCGGCCAGGCTCACGCTGGCCGCGACCGGCGCGGATGGCGGCAGGCGGTGCATGCGCGTTCCGCGCTCCGGCGCCGGCACGATGAGCAGATTGTCCGCGGCCGCGGCGATTGCGGCAACCTGCGCTTCGCGCGGCGCGCGCCATGTGTCGAAGCGCTCACGCACGTCCGCTTCCAGCGCTGGCCAAGCGGTCTTGAGCAGGCTCTCGCCCGGCTCGACCAGTGCGAATGAGCCATCCTGCTCGGTTTTGTAAGACGGCCGCGCGAATAAATGCAGATCCTCTCGCGCGCGCGTTGCTGCAACATAGAGCAGCCGCCGCATCTCCTGCGTTTCGCGCTGGCGATAGACGCGCTCTACCCACTGCTTTGCCGTACCGCTATCGGCGCCCTTGGCCGGCAGCGGCGTAACCAGAAATTCTGTGAGAGCCCCTGAGGCGTCCGGGTCGGCCAGCCCGCGCTCCAGCCATGAAAGCAGCTTGAGGCTGCCGCGCGTGGTTGCCGCCTGCAGCTCGGGCACGATCACCACTTCGAACTCCAGACCTTTGGACTTGTGGATGGTCATCAACTGCACGCCGCACTCGCTGTCTGAGTCCG
The DNA here is from genome assembly GCA_036267475.1 of Occallatibacter sp. Taxonomy (GTDB): domain Bacteria; phylum Acidobacteriota; class Terriglobia; order Terriglobales; family Acidobacteriaceae; genus Telmatobacter. Next base: position 32,339 of record DATAVZ010000102.1, on the reverse strand, counting down.
GATCGGGTAGCGCCTTGAGTTTTTGCAGAGCTGCGTCGAGCGTCGGCCCCAGCAGGTCCTGCTCGCCCTCTGGCAGCGCGTCCAGCGCGCGCCATAGCAGGTCGAGATTGGCGCGCGCCGCCGCGTCCACGCATTGCGCACCGCCCAGCGTAAGCCACACCTGCTCGATCCAGGTGCCCGGCGATGCAGCAGGCTGCGCAAATCGCAGCCGCGGCACCGACTCGATCGCCCGCAGCACACGTCCGGCGGCGGCGCGGCCTTCCGCGCTCAACAGATGCAGCCGTTCCGCGATCAACTCCGGCAGCGGCCTCTTCAGCAGATCCGCGTCGTCGCTGCTTGCGAGCACATGGAGGTCTGCGAGAGACAGCCCGCACCACGGCGCGCGCAGCACACCCAGCCAGGCCACGCGATCTTCACGATTCAGGAGCGCGCGCGCCAGCGCCAGCGCATCCAGGACTTCGGGCCGCTGTCTTAACGCTTCCAACTCCACTGCGCGAAAGCCAATACCGGCCTCGCGCAGCGCCGCGGCCACCGGCATAAGCGCGCTGTGGGTGCGCGCCAGCACGGCCACGCGATATTTCTTCTTTTCTCCGTCGCCCTTTTGCAAATTGTCCGCACGCACTTTTTCAATGCGCTGGTGATGGCTGCGAATGAGATCGACGATCTCCGCCGTCTGCTTTTCAAGCGCGACCTCACGTTCCGTGGCGGCGCGGCCGTTCTTCGCGGCTGCATTTAGCGTGGCCCGCGCTTGATTGGGCACAAACTCCACATGCAGCTCGATCCGCGGACTTGGACTGTCCGCGCTTTTCGCCTGATCCGGGGCAATCTCCGTGCGCGCCGGCTCGGCCTGAGTAAAGCGCACACCGCTGCCGTCGTCGTGGCGAAACACAGCCGCAAAAAACTCATTCAGCCTTTTCACCAGCGGCGGCGCGGTGCGAAAGTTCGCGGACAGCCTTACGGCATCGAACACAAGCGGCGAGCCGTCTGGAATTTCCAGGCCTATGCGTTCAACTCGCGGAAACAGTTCAGCATCCGCATCACGAAAAAAGTAGATCGACTGCATCGGGTCGCCTACCACAAAGCAGGTGCGCTCCTCGCCCTGTTCCCATGCGGCGATCAGGCGCGCAAGCAGTTGATGCTGGCGGCGGCTGGTGTCCTGAAACTCATCCACGAGCAGATGGCGGATGGCGTCGGCGGTGGCGAGAGCAGTCTCGCTCGGAATTTCGTTTTCGCCACGCAGCACGCTCTCGGCAATCTGCGCGACCTCGATGTAGTCCGCACGCGCCGCCTCGGCAAACACCACCTGCAACTCGGCCGCAGCGCGCTGCAGCAGGACAAGGCAGGCGCGAAGAATATGCCAGTCATCGTCGGTGTAGCGCATGGGCGGTAGCTCGCGAACCGCGGCCAGCGCTTCTTCAAATCCTGGAATATGGCGCAGGTCCGCGATCAACGCCGACAGGCGATTCTTTTCCGGCTTGCAGTCGGCGGGGAAGCCGATGGTCTTGTTGATCGCTACCCGCAGCGTACCGCTCTCGGTCAGCAACAATCGCGCCAGACTGGCGCAGGCCCGCCGCGCTTCTTCAACGGCGTCGACGCTCGCAAAGGGCGCGGCTGGAAAGTCGGCCAGCTCGGCCAGTTCCTGAAACAGGTCAGCCGCGCCGTGCGTGCAGGCAAACCGCGCCAGGCCCAGCGCCTGTGCGCGCGCGTGCGGCGCCTGGTCGAGCATATCGTTCAAGCGGTGCAATGCCTTTCGCACGGTGTTGCCAAACGGGGCTTCGAGCTGTGCGCGCACCGCGTCCCAATCTCGGGCGCGGTCGAGCACGAAGCCGTGCATCCAGCGGTCACGCTGCGCCAGCATGTTTACAAGCTGTTCCTCGATCTCGTGCCAGCCGTTGTCTCGCCACAACAGCAGAGCCTCAATGGACTCGCGCAGCAACGCGTCGCTTCCATCGATGGACTCAAGGGTGCTGCGCGCGGCGCGCCGGTAGAGCTCCGTGGGATGTTCGCCAATCTCAAGGCCGCCGCCGAGACCGGAGAGCAGCGGCCGCTGCAGCGCCAACTCGCGGCAGAACGAGTCAATGGTGGAGATGCGCAACTGCGTCGGCAGTTCGATCAGGTTCCAGTTGAGTGTGCGCGAGCGTTCGAGCGCGCGCTGCGCCAGCGCGGCCATTGAAGACTCGTCGGCATCGGTTTCGGGGCCGTTCCGCTGCGCGGCTTTTTCAAGCTCAGCCAGGATGCGATGCCGCATCTCCGCGGCCGCGGCCTTGGTAAAGGTGATGGCGACAATCTGCGCTGGATCGCTGACTTCGCTCAGCAGGCGCAGAAAGCGCCGCGTAAGCAGATCGGTTTTGCCCGAGCCGGCAGGCGCCCGCACCAGAATGGAGCGGCGGACATCGAGCGCGTGTTGACGCTCACTCAGGTCCGGAGGCGAGGTTGTGGCCGCGCGATCAGGCATCGTCTGCCTCCGCGGCGCCTTCGCCGTCGTCTTCCACCGGGCGCATCTCGCGCACGCGGCAGAGCACTTCAAGTCCGCAGTGCTCGCACGTCCGCGGATATTCGCGTGGATCCACTTCGGCGTGTCCGGCAATGAAATCCGCGGCCATTTCTTCGACATACGTGCGCCAGTCCATCAATTCCTCAACCGTGAACGGTTTTTTGACCAGCTCACTACTGGCGCGCAGATTGTGCTGCAGCGTGCTCCTTGCATCGGTGACGCGTCCTGCAAAGCTGTGCCTGCCCGCGCGCACTTTCGCAAAGACGAGTCCGCCGAGCGGGCTGGACTCGCGGTCCAGTCCGAAGCCCGCGTAGAGCGGCAATTGCACATCGTCCGGGCGCGGAGGAGCCCACGATTTTGGGGAGACATCGCCGGTTTTGTAGTCGATGATCAAGCGGGTGTCGTCGTTGAGCCGGTCCACTCGATCCATGCGAAGGCGCAGCGCGAGACCGTGAATCTGCGTACTGCTGTCCAATTCAGTCTGCTCCACTTCGAAGGGCACCCGCTCGCGCTCGAAGCGCAGCCACTCGTCCAGCAAATCGGCGAGGCGCGTTTCTTCAAGCAGCAGGTAGCGCCGCGGCATCTGCTCGCGCACGCCGGCCGTGATTTTATTGCTGAGCGCGCTGTGCACATGGGGCTGGACGAATGCGCGCAGGTCTGTAATCTGCATCAGCTCCGCGTGGCTGCGAATGCCGTCTGGCGGGCCACTCCACACCGAATGCAGAGCCGCATGCAGCAACTGGCCGCGCTGCGCTGCTGTGAGCGCGGGCTCAGCCGGATCCCACTGCGCGGCGTTGAGGCGCGCGGTAGCGAAAGCCTTGAACGGGCACTGCGATTGCGCAGTTAGAATGCCCGATCCACCGCCTGCGCCGAGCAGCGGAAAGGGAATGCGGCTGCGGTCTTCAAACGGTACCGTCCGCGGCTCATTTATGCGCGATGCGCGCAACTCCGCCGGCAGACGCTGCGCCGCGCCGGCGAAGCTTATGGCCAGCCGCGATGGACGAGCTTCCACACCTTCGCTCTGGCGCGCGTAGCTGAAGCAGATTTGATGTGCGGAGGCGACCAGCCTTTCAGTGACCGCGCTGGCCACATCGCTATCGAACTGCGCGGAAGAGTGTGGCATTTTGGCTTTACGCTGCAATTCGAGCGGCAGCAGCGGATGGGTGGCGCCGCGCGCAGGCCACGCATCTTCGCCAGCGCCGAGAAACCAGATTGCATCTGTAGCAAGACCGGCCGACTCAGCAGGACCGGCGATGAGAATCGGCGCATCGTGCGATTCGGACGCGAACAACGTTTCATGTAACGAGCGTTCCAGCGCGGCCAGAAAGCTTCTCCAGCTCATTGGCCGCCCATCGAATCCAAGCGAGGCGCATTCATCGACTAAACGCTCCCAGCGGCGCATTGCCTGGAATTCGCCGCTGGCATGCTGGCGCGCGCCGGGCCAGCCCGCGGTGCGAAGCAGATCCTGCACCAACTCGGCCCAGGCGATTGGGTTGGCTGCGGCCTCGGCGCGTCCGGCCACGGTGTGCGCGCGCGTGAAGTCGTCGAGCTGCTGCTTTGTCTGGCGCATGCGCGCAACCCACGCCTCCGGCAACTGAGTGCCCGGTTGTTGACGCAGGAAAGCGCCCAACGGCCACTGTGTGCGTTGCCAGCCGCGCCTGCGCAGGTGACGCATGAAGGCGGTGAGCGCGTGCGACTCGTTAGCGTCCGCGGCCACGGCGTCCGACGAGAAGAGCCAGTCTAACTCCTGCTCGTCGACAGCATGAGTAAGCCAGCGCAACAGCAGATACGCGGCCCGCGCCAGCCCAACGCGGATAAGCGGAACGCCGAGCGAGAACTCGAAAAGCGGCGCGTTGCGCTCGGCGGCGGCTTCGTTGGGGGCGAATCGCTGGAAGGCGCGTTCGATCTCGCCGCGGCGCTTCGATGCATCCAGGGTCACAATCAGCAACCGCGCCGCCGGGTTCGCATCCAACTGGCTCTTGCACCATAGCACGCACGCGGCCAGTTCGTCGGCTTCGTCGGGCGCCTCATAGAGTGCAACCTGTTCGGCTGCGAGGCCACGAGCCGCCTCATTATAGGAACCCCACACGTCAAGCAGCGCCTGCTGGGCAGGCAGAATGCGATCGAATCCGGCGAGCAACAACGGCGGCCTGTTGCCGGGGTCCGCCGGAAGGATTTGCGCAAGCTCGAGGGGCAGTCTTGCGGCGCTCAACAGACTTTGCGCGCGGCAGGCGTCGTCAAAGGCCGCGAGCCATCTGCTGAAAGCGCCCGCGTCCTGCTGCCATCCGGTCCGCGCAGACGCGCCGAGATAGCGCGGAGCGTACAGGCACAGCAGACGGTGCGCATCCATGGCCAGTTTGGCTACGCGATGGCGCGGGCCTTCGAGCAGCACCGCGTGCTGCCGGTCGCGGGCCACAATTTGCGCCCAGAGCGACTGCTCCTGCGCGGCGCTCAGCACCATGCGGCCATCGGTGGAAAGCGCATTCCAGGCGGTGCGCAGAAAGCTATCCCAGTCCACAATATCGGGAGCGGGCCAGGCCGTCAGACCTTCTGCGCGGCGGGCGCGATGATAAGCCGCGGTCAGCGCGCGCGCGGCGCGTTCGCTGGCCGCAACCACCTGCCGACCGCTGCTGAGCGCTGCATCGATCTCCATCGCGGATTCCGGTTCCATCTCTGCGTTATACGATAACCGGTCAGGGCGTTGCCACAGGAGGCTGGTTACGGCCTATACTTGAGCGTTCCATTCAAATTGAGTCAAATTGAGGCAGCGCGCATGAATCGAAAGCTCAGCATCGAGATTCTGGCCGGTATTGCCGTACTTCTGTGCACCGTGTGGCCCGCGGCGGCGCAGATCACGCTGGCTCCGCACACCATGACGCGGGTTGGCTCCGTCGATCCGCGCTTTCAGTCGTACAACGTGGAGATGGTGGAAGTAACCGGCGGGCGCTTCTGGAAGCCTTATGCCAGCGCAGCGCAGGCCGCGCCGGCTCATTCGAATTTGACAACGCCGGGAGGCATCGATCCGTCGCTCTACCAGTACCGGCCGCCGCTGGACATGGGCAACGAAAGGCTGCGCAAGCTGGCCGCGGCGCTGGGTCCGGCTTATATCCGGGTGAGCGGCACGTGGGCGAATTCGGCTTACTTTCAAGATTCCGATGGCTCGGTGCCCGCTGCTCCGCCCAAGGGCTTTGGCACTGTGCTGACGCGCGCGGAGTGGAAGGGCGTGGTGGATTTTGCGCACGCGGCAAATGCGCAGATCGTTACCTCGTTCGCCATCAGCGCCGGCACGCGCAACGAGGAAGGCGTGTGGACGCCGGAGCAGGCGCGGGCGTTTCTGGACTACACAAAATCGGTGGGAGGCAGCATTGCCGCGGCAGAGTTTATGAACGAGCCGACCTTTGCGGCCATGGGCGGCGCGCCCAGGGGCTACAGCGCGGCGGACTACGCGCGCGACTTTGCCGTCTTTCACACATTCATTCGCGGTGCTGCGCCGCAGATGATCCTGCTTGGTCCCGGCGGCGTGGGAGAGGGGACCGCGCTGACGGCTGGAGGCGCCATGCATACCCTGGCGAGCGCGGATATTCTGGCCGCAACCGGGCCGGTCTTCGACGTGATTTCGTATCACTCGTATGCCGCCGTCTCATCGCGCTGCGGGATGCTGGGCGCGGCTGCCACCACGACCGAGGGCGCGGCGCTCTCGGCAGACTGGCTGGAACGCGGCGGACACATGGAAGCCTACTACGCGGCCCTGCGCGACCGCTTTGAGCCAGGCAAGCCGATCTGGAACACCGAGACCGGCCAGGCGGCTTGCGGCGGCGATCGCTGGGCGTCGACCTTTATCGACACCTTCCGCTATCTCGACCAGCTTGGCGATCTGGCGCGGCGCGGCGTGCAGGTGCAGATGGAAAATACCCTCAACGCCAGCGACTATGGGCTGCTCGACGAGGACACCTACGAGCCTCGCCCCGATTACTGGGCCGCGCTTTTGTGGCACACGCTGATGGGAACCACGGTGCTCGATCCCGGCGCGCCGCAGACGGGCAATCTCTACGTGTACGCGCACTGCCTGCCGGGAAGCCGGGGTGGCGTGGCGGTGCTGGCCATCAATGCGGACCAAACCGCATCGGCAACCATGGCTGTTCCGCGGGGAGCGCAGCGCTATACGCTTTCGGCCGATCATTTGACCGATGCAAACGCGAAGCTGAACGGGACGGTGCTGGCGCTCGGAGCCGGCGATTCGCTGCCGCCGCTCACCAGCCTTGCGGTCAAGTCCGGCAGTGTGGATCTTGCTCCGGCGAGCATCACGTTTCTTGCATTTCCGCATGCTAGAAATGCGAGTTGCCGATAACCTTGCTCGTGGTCAGTCCACCGGTTGTACACTAGAAAGTGTGATGCGGATTCTGGCTGCAGGCGTCGTGCTCGCTCTGGCTGCACTGACGGGATGTCACTCGGGTTCGACGGCCGAACAGCAGGCCTCGGCAAACCCGCAGTTCAAGATTTACAAGCTGCGCGGTAAGGTAATGTCCACCAATCCCGCGACCGGCGAGGTGTCGATCTCCAATGAAGATATTCCCGGCTTCATGGAACCGATGATCATGCCGTACAAACTGAAAAACCCAGGGATCATCAGCGATATCCATCCCGGCGACGTGCTCACCGCCGACCTGTTCATTTCGCAAAGCGGCGGGCCGAACGATTACATCGATCACATCGTGATTGTGGCGCAGGGCAAGCCGGACTACAAGCCAGCGGTCATTTATCACGTGCCCGCACCGGGCGACGCTGTGCCCAACTTCAAACTGCGCAACCAGGATGGGCGCGAAATTCATCTGGATCAGTTCCGCGGCAAAACGCTGCTGCTCACGTTCATCTACACGCGCTGCCCGCTGCCCAATTTCTGTCCGCTGGTTACGCATAACTTCGCGGTCATCAACAGCCAGCTTGCCGCTAATCCCGCGCTTTACGCCAAAACGCACCTGCTTTGCATAAGCTTTGACCCGGTACACGACACCCCGGCGCGGCTGCGGGCCTACGGCGCCGAGTATATTGGCAGCGATGCCAAATCGGCCTTTGCGCACTGGGATTTCGCGGTGCCCACCAAGCCGGAGCTCGAACTGATGGCGAGGTATTTCGATGTGGGCTTTTCGGCCGGCCCCAACGACACCATTACGCACACCCTTTCAACCACGCTGATTGGCCCGCAGGGCAAGGTGGCGCAGTTTTATCCAGGAAACGAATGGACACCGCAGCAGGTGCTTGCCGATCTGAAACAGGTGGCTGCGAAGGCAGGTTGAGGCGCTCTGATTTGCCGTTGTGCGATCGGGCTGTTCACATTTTTGAGGAGACGCAAGGAGAAAAACGATGAGTGCAGGATTGCATATCCCCAAGGAAGGCGAACTGGATTTTGTGGCGCTGGGTGCTATCGTTCATCGCCTCGATCCGGGAATCATCCCTTTTCGCAAGGCTACCGAGTGCAGGATTCACGTGAGCGGCGGCGAGTTCAACGTGGCTGCCAATCTTTCCGATTGCTTCAAGCTCAAGACGGCGGTGGTCTCGGCCATGGTGGACTATCCCATTGGCGACCTGATTGCCGAGCGGGTGCTGGCCATGGGCGTGAAGCCAATCTACAAACACTTTGAGCACAACGGCGCCACCGGGCCGAACATGGCCACGGTTTACAGCGACCGCGGTCACGGCGTGCGTCCGCCGGTGGTGTTTTACAACCGCGCCAATGAGGCGGCGGCGCAGCTCAAGCCAGGCGACTTTGACTGGAAGGCGATTTTTGCCAAGGGCGTGCGCTGGGTTCACTGCGGCGGCTTGTTTGCCGCGCTTTCGGCTACGACCGCGGCCCTGGCCGCCGAGATGATGAGAGAGGCCAAGGCCGCCGGTGCGGTGACCTCATTCGATCTCAACTTTCGCGAGAAGCTGTGGAAGATTTCCGGCGGCATCGATCACGCCGTGGAGACGCTGGGCAAGATCGTCGAGCACGTGGATGTGCTGGTGGGCAACGAAGAGGATCTGCAGAAAGGCCTCGGCATTTCCGGGCCGGAAGTGGAGGCCAAATCCAAGCTCGACCCGACCGCGTTTTTTGCCATGATGGAGCAGGTGGTGAAGAAGCTGCCGCAGGCCAAAGTGGTGGCCACCACGCTGCGCGAAGTTCATTCTACCAATCACCACACTTGGAGCGCCGTGGCCTGGGTGAACGGCAAGACTTACAACGCGCCCACGTGCGAGCTGGATGTGGTGGATCGTGTGGGCGGCGGCGACGGCTTTGCCGCGGGCTTCTTTTACGGACTGCTCAGCGGCGCATCACCCGAACAGGCGCTCAAACTGGGCTGGGCGCATGGCGCGTTGCTCACCACTTTTCCGGGCGACACGACGATGGCCACGCTCGATCAGGTTCGCGCTTTCGCTGAGGGCGGCTCGGCGCGCATTCAGCGGTAAGGCAGTGGACAGGGAACAGTGGTCAGTGATCCCTGCCCACTGCCGACTGGTATGCTTGCCATGCAGAGACACGGAGGTCTCGCATGGCAAAAATCACACTCATTGTTGCAATTCTTCTCGTGGCTCTTGGTCTTGCCGGATATCTTGGCACCGGCAGCGTTCATCCCACTGCACTTATTCCCGCATGGTTTGGCCTGGCGCTGGGCGTGTTTGGCTTTCTGGCCATGAGCCCCAGCGAGAGCCGGCGCAAACTGTTCATGCACATCAATGTGACGATTGGCCTGCTCGGCTTTCTGGGCGGCGCAGGCGCGGCGGTGCAGGGCTACCTCAAGGCCCACTCGCAAGGTATTGAACCCGATCGAATCGCGCTCGCATCCAAACTTGGAATGGCGGGCCTGCTGCTGATTTACGTGGCACTGTGCGTCCGCTCATTTATCGCGGCGCGGCGCGCCGGCAGGGTGTAACGTATGGGCACAATGCGCGGTGGGCTGGGCATGCGCGCAGAGCGCACGGGTGGCCGCGACATGCGCGCAGGCCAGGCCGATCTGCCCAAAGCCAAAGCCAAACCCGATTTGAAGAAGATCTGGCCGGAGGTGAAGGCGCTGATTGCGCCGCGCAAGGGACTCATTGCCGGCGGCCTTGCGCTGATGGCCGTGAATCGCGTGGCCGGGCTGGTGCTTCCTCTGGTTTCAAAGCCGCTGCTGGACAAGGTGCTTGCCGTCACTCATCCGCAGCCCGGTCTTTTGCCCGAGATCATCGTGGCCGTGCTGATTGCCACCGTGGTGCAGGCGATCACCTCCTATTCGCTTACGCAACTACTTTCAGTGGCGGGCCAAAAGCTGATTGCCGACATGCGCCGCGAGGTGCAGCGGCACGTGGGCCTGCTCTCGGTGGCCTACTACGACGAAAACCGCGCCGGAGCGCTGGTGGCGCGCATCATGACCGACGTGGAGGGCGTGCGCAACCTGGTGGGAACCGGGCTGGTGCAGTTTGTGGGCGGCATGCTGACCGCGGTGCTGGTTTTCTTCTTCCTTTTGCACCGCAGCGTTACGGTCACGCTCACGGTCTTTGCAGTGGTGGGCGTGTTTGTCTTCTTTCTGCAATATGGTTTCAAGATGATTCGGCCGATCTTCCGCGAGCGGGGCAAGATCAACGCTGAAGTGACGGGGCGGCTTACGGAGTCACTGGGCGGCGTGCGGGTGGTGAAGGGCTACCACGCCGAGGAGCGCGAGCACAAAGTCTTTTCCGCGGGCGTGGACCGGCTGCTGGATAACGTGATGAAGTCGCTCACCATGACCAGTGTGCTGGGTTCGGCGTCGACCACGGTGCTGGGCATTGTGTCCGCGGTGGTGATGTGGCTGGGCGGTCACCTGGTGCTCCGGGACGCCTGGACTGTAGGCGATTACTTTCAATACAACGTGTTTCTTGCGCTGATGGTTGCGCCGGTGTTTCAAATTGTGAACGTGGGCACGCAACTGACCGAGGCCTTTGCCGGACTGGACCGCACGCGCGAGATCATGTCGGAGATGGAAGAGAACCAGGTTCCGGGCCGGTCGATGAAGATGCCGCCGATTGACGGCACGGTCAACTTTGACCATGTGGAGTTTGCCTATGCGCCGGAAAAGCCGGTGCTCCACGACGTGAGCTTTCAGGCGGAGCCGGGTACGGTGACCGCGCTGGTGGGCTCATCGGGATCGGGCAAATCCACCATCATCAGCCTGCTCTGCGCCTTTCATACGCCGGGGATGGGTCGCGTGCTGGTGGATGGCATCGACCTGGCCATGGTGGATCTGAACACGTTCCGCTCGCAGTTGGGCGTGGTGCTGCAGGAGTCGTTTCTTTTTGACGGCACCATTCGCGATAACGTGATGTTTTCGCGCCCCGACGCCACCGAAGAGGAGTTTCTGGCCGCCTGCCGCACGGCCCGCGTGGACGAGTTTGCCGAGCGCTTTCCGGAGGGCTACGACACGGTTGTGGGCGAGCGCGGGGTGAAGCTTTCCGGCGGCCAGCGGCAGCGGCTCTCCATTGCCCGCGCGTTGCTGGCCCAGCCGCGCATCCTTATTCTCGATGAGGCCACCAGCTCGCTCGATTCCGAGTCGGAGGCGATGATTCAGGCCGGGCTGAGCCAGTTGATGCAGGGGCGCACCACCTTCGTGATCGCGCACCGGCTGTCAACCATTCGCCGCGCCGACCAGATCCTGGTGGTTGAGCAGGGCCGCATTGTGGAGCGCGGCAATCACGCGGAACTCTTTGCCTTGGGCGGCCGCTATTATGACCTGTACACGCGCCAGCATGGCCTGGAGGCGAATCTGTTTCTGGCTCCCGGCGAGGGCGACGCCATGCCGGAGACTATACCGTAGGGTGGACGCCTAAGCTCCTAACTTGTTGATAAACATAATGCTTGAATTGTTATGGAGTTCAGCTTGGAGCACGCCGGGCGTTGCCCGCTTTAGAGGCTTGCATCCTTATACAGGCTTGATACAGGCTTGGATCCTTTACGGGCTTGCATCCTGGGCGGTGGTACAATCATCTATGAGGTATGAAGGAAATGCGCCAATTGCGGAAGATTCCACCGATCGGCTAAAGCGCTCTGCTGCTCCCATGGTTTGATGGCTTGATGGTTTGAGCCACGTCATGAGTTGCTTATGCGCCTTGTTTCCAGCCCATCCTCACGACGATTCAGCCTCGCAATTTATCTCAAGATTTACCCTCAAGAGACAAGAGAATAGAGTTTTACTCAAGCAGCCCTGTAAGCGGCTTTTTATAATCTTCGGGCAGCTTACCCAGGTCTTTCGGGTTCTTTAATACCAATTCCAGATTCGTTTTGAAGTCTTCCAGGGCCGCATTGCTCTGCAGCGTTGCGCGCAGATAGTCGCGCCCATCGGTGCAGAGCGTGAGAATGCGCCGCAGCAGCTCGGCTTTCCTGGCGTCGCCGGTTTCCGCCTCCCAATCATCGGCCAGGTAGCAGGCAAGATTGATGTAGATGGCGGGCAGGTACTTTTCCTGCTCGGTGCGCGAGACGCTGGCGCGGTCGGCAATGATCCGCTCGGAGAGGGCAATGGCTTCGGGGCGGTTCTTTTCGTGATCGCGAATGATGGCTAGATTGAAGTAGGCGCCGGCGTTGTATCGGTCGAGCTGTATGCAGCGCATGAAGTCCGCATTCGCATCGCTCAGGATGGCCGCGAATTCATCCTTGTTGGCGGCGACGATTTTGCCGGCTTCAGCGTAGAGATCGTATCGCGAAAGCCCGATGAGTCCGCGCATGCGATAGGCCTCATCGCTGTTTGCGCTGCACTGGATGGCGCGGCCGGCGTAGTGATATCCGCGCGCGGCGTCGCCGTCATTCTGTTTGCCGGTCTTGAAGCGCTCCAGGTACATTTTGGCCAGCACCAGATAGAGCTTGAGCAGGCTGTTGTTATCCAGCACCACCACGCTCACCGCCACAATCTGCAGTTCGTCGATCAGGCCGTCTTCCTGCTGCAGCGTGGTTTTCCAGTTGTCGGGCCGGGCGCGGTTCAGGTCGACCTTGTCGGGATATTTGGCTTCGAGCTTGTGGATCAGATCGAGCAGATGATTCTGCAGCTGCGAAATGATTGGAAACTCGGCGCGCACTTGCGAACTAAGTGCGGCCAGTTCTTCCTTTACGGTCTTGAGCTGCGCCTGCGCCTCCTGGCGGCTGATGAAAACCGTGCCCAGCGCGAGCACGCCAAGAATTGCCGAGTAAGCGCCCACGAGCAACAGCATTTTGTCGAGCAGCGCTTCGTCGCGCTTGATGGATTCGTCCACCGCCGCGTCGATGGCCTTCTGCAGGTCGGCGGGAGTGGGCTGCCCCGCGGTCCCCTGGCCGTTTGCCGGATGGTTCTGCGCATCGTCGGCACTCACCGCTTTTTGCGCCAGCACTGAATAGCGCAGCGACAGGAGGACGCAGCCGAGAAACAGAACCAGAACGCAGGCCGCGGCGATGAAACCCGCCTGCAAAACGCGACTGGAGCTTCGTTGAAGAGGGAATCGCGGGGTCGCATGTGGCCTATTGATGGGCGGGTTGTTCTGCGGATTGCCGGGCGACGTGTTCTGCATGGCGGGGACTTTCTGCCGCCGCGCGAGCCAGGCATTTATGCAGCCCACATCGACGGCTCAGGAGAATTTGTGCAGTGGAGAGAAATGTACCACAGCTTTGCAGGACGGGCGCGAACCGGCGCTGCTGCGGCGTCTCAAAAACTTGACGTTTATCTCATATTCTGAGAAGCTGAGGATGTACTCAAGCGCGGAATAGAGGATCATAATGCGAGACGCCGCTCCACAAGGGACGTACAAAGTTCAGGCTCTTGACCGGGCCTTTGCCGTACTCGATCTGCTGGGTGAAAGCGATACGCCGCTGGGTCTGGCGCAGGTGGCTTCGTCGCTGCAGTTGCACAAGAGTACCGCGCATCGTTTTCTGATGGTTCTGGAGCGCCACCGCATGGTGGAGCGCACCACGAACGGCAAATTCCGTCTTGGCCTGCGTTTGTTCGACTTTGGCAACCGGGCCATTGAGCAATACGATCTGCGCGAGCGCGCTCAACCGCATCTGCGCCGGCTGGTGGCGGAAACCGAAGAGACGGCGCATCTTTGCATTCTGGAGGCGGCGCGGGTGATTTACATCGACAAGATCGAGCCGGCCCGATCGGTGCGCATGATTACCCGCATCGGGGCCAGCAATCCCGTGCATTGCACCTCGGTTGGCAAGGCGATTCTCGCCTTTCTGCCGCCGGAGCGCGCGGCTGAGGTGGTGCGGCGCATCCGTTTCGAGCGTCCCACTTCACGCACCATCGCCACCCCCGAAGCGCTGCGCACGGAGATGGACAAGACGCGCCGCCGCGGTTACGCCGTGGACGACGAAGAGTTGGAAGAGGGCCTGCGCTGCATAGCTGTTCCTCTGCTCGATGCGCAGCGGCAGCCGGTGGCCGCGGTCAGTGTCTCCGGGCCGTCTTTTCGCGTGACGGCGCAAAAACTGCCGTCCATCGCCAATCACCTGCTGCAGTGCGTGCGCGGCATCTCGACGGATATGGGCTATGTATCGAGCAGCCGCGCCAACCGCGGCGCTACGTGGTCATCGGCGTCGTAGGGCGCTGTTCGAGCCGCGTCATATCCAGACCGCGTAACGCCCAGGCCGCATCACACTCAAGCCGCATCACGTCCAAACCGCGTCAGGCCGGGCCGCGTCACTTGATCACGTCCAGAGCTGCGGCGCTGATGGATAGCTGGGACATCAACTGCGTCCAGAGCGCCACTTCGCGCAGCGCCGAGGGCCGCGCCACTTTTTCCGGAACGACGATGGTGTCACCGGGATTGAGCCGCACATTCCGAAAGCTGCCCGAGGCAAAGATCGACTGCTTTTCGCCGCGGCTGAAGACTGAGCCGTCCGCGCGCAGAATAAACGTCTGTCCGCGGTCGGCATCTCGCGTGGGTCCACCGGCATAGCTCAGATATTCATTGGCCCGCGCGCCGCGATGATAGAGAAACGCGTTCTGGTTGAAGACCGCGCCGATGACCTGAATGGTGGACGGCATGGCGGGCACCACCAGCTTGTCGCCGTCTTCGAGCGGAATGGCTGGCAGATCGCTGACGCTGTCGCTTTCCGGCGAAAGATTCAGAACCACTCTGCCGCGCGCATGCAACTGGCGCAGCCGGGTCACCAGTTGACGATTGACGGCCGAGGCCGGCCCTCCCATTGCATCGGCTCCGCCTGCGTCGCCAGCCTGTGCGCTGAGAGCCAGCGAGCTCTGCTCGACATTGTGTTCGAGCCGGCCGGCATATTCGTTCATGCGCTCCTGCTCGATTGCCTGCGTGCTTTTGCGCGTAAATTCGGCCCCATAGAGATACGCCTTCGATGTCAGTCCGCCGGCGCGCTGGACGAGCGACCGCAGCGTCTCTCCCGGCTGCACGCTGTACACGCCCGCATTCACAATCTCGCCGTCGAGCTGCACATATTTTGTCCGCTGGTCAACGGACGGATGCACCTCGTCCTGCGAGAAGATCGTGACCACGTCGCCGGCCATCAACTCGTGGTCCTGCGAGAGATCGTGATCGAGGACCAGCTTGCCCAGGTCGAAGGAGATCAGCGAGGTAGTCATGGTGTCCGGATCGAGCCGCTCGATCACCGCGTAATTCCAGTTGGTCTGCAGGGCGGGACTCACCATCGCGGCCGGCTTTTCATTCTGCGCGGGCTGGTTGGGTGTCTGTCCCACGCCGTTGCCCGGCAGCCCGTATGCGTTCGATTGGCTGTTCGCGTCGCTCTGTCCGTTTGCAAGCGCGGGCTCGGACGCCGGCATCTGGCCGCGCGAGAAGCTCTCGCCGCCTGACGAAGAATTGTTGCCGGTGCGCTGTCCGGAAGCAGGAGACTGATCGAGCGCGGAGACAAACTCCGGAGCCGGAAAGCCGAGCCGGGTGCGCTGCCACCAGTAGCCGCGCGTCAGCAGCGCATCGCGGTCGGGCAGCAGATCGCTCAGGCGCATGCCGGCGCGCCAGCGATAGCGCCCCGGATTGGCCACCGATCCGCGCAGGGTGACCGTGTCGCGAAAAGCGGACTCAATGGAATCGACGCGCACGATGTCTCCGTCGGCCAGCGTGGCGCTCAGACCGCGCGCATCGGTGGGCAGCTCGATGGCGCGCCGCTGCGCGTGGTCCTCGATGCGATCCACGGAGATGTGCGCGTCGCCCGCCATGGCGGTTCTGCCGCCAGCCGCGGTCAGCGCGGAAGCGAGTGTCTGCTGCCCGCGCAACTCATAGATGGCCGGCTGGCGCACGCTGCCGAGCAGCGCAACCTGCGGGCCCACGGCTGGAATATAGAGCACGTCGCCCGGCTGCAGTTGCATGTCGCTGGATTTGTCGCCGTTGACCAGCAGAGCATAGAGATCGAAGTCGGTGATCACGTTGCCGTTGCGCTTGAGCTGGATATGGCGCATGGAGCCCGCCGGCGAGGGGCCGCCGCTCTCAAACACCGCATCCACCATGGTGCTGAGCGCGCTCACCGTGTATTCGCCGGGGCGCAGCGCCTCGCCTGCCACATAGATCTGGATGGAGTGAATCTCGCCGACGTCGACGGTGAGCTCGAAATTGCGGTAGATGCGGTCGATCGCCTCATGCAGATGTTGCTGCGCCTGCGCCATGGTGAGTCCGGCCACATGCACGGCGCCGATTTTGGGCAGATAGATTTCTCCTTCGCGGCTTACCAGCAGATTGGCGCTGAAGTTCACCTGGCCCCACAACCGGATGCGCAGTTGATCTCCGGCGGCGATGAGCAGATCGGCGGGAGCAGGCGTGTTGTAGATGGGGCCATAGCTGGTGCGGTGGTCAGAAAACAGGTTGGCTCCATAGATAGGCAGCATCTGGCCGGTGGTTGCTGCCACAAACTTCTGGAACTCGGTTGGCGGCTGCGGCCGGGGCGGAGCTTCGATGCGCGGCAGCCTGGCCATGCGGTTCTCGGGCGAAAGCTGCTCCGTGTAGGTTGCTCCGGAGGACAGGCTGTCGCTCGCCGAGGCCTCGCTGGAGCGGTCTGGGCGCGGCGCCTGCTGCTGCGGCTGGGCAACGTTCAATGTTGCCGGCGACTCTGCTCCGGGCGACGAAGGATTGACCGGCTGTTGCATCAGGCAGCCAATGGAGTTGGGATCGTCTTGTTCGGAACACTGCGCGCGCAGCGGGGCGGCCCGGAGCGCGCAGAGAAGCGTAAGCGCGATGGCAAAAGATCGTGCGCGGCGGCCAGGGCGGGCAGATGAATCGTTTCTCATAGACGCCCCATTGTTTCCTCATGCGGGGAATCTCGGGCATGGAAAACTGCGACACAAATGAACGTCTGTCCCGATTTCGTACCAATTCATGAGTCTCTTCCCATAATTGCAACCACCCATTTTGTTTCGTGCGACCTTCGCCACAAACTCTTCTCTCCATCGGTAAGCTGGGCGCAGCCCGTTCATCGACGCTGCGCATTTGCTTTCGATTGCGCAGCGAGGCGATGAACGTGGCCGCGCGGGATCGAGGTCTGGTGGAAGGTCGATCGAAGAATCATCAAAGATCAATCCAGGGCGCGGCGAGGGAATCTTTGTGCCTGCTGAAACTCAGCAATCCGCGGCCCGCAGTCTTCTGCACACCTACAGCGCTGTGCCGCTGCTGCTGCAGATTGCGCTGCGGCGACGCAAGTTGATTCTGGTTGCCTCTGTCGTGATTGCGCTTCTGGGAGGGACAGTGGCGCTGCTGCTGCCGCGCCGCTACACGGCCACCACGGTGGTGCTTCCACCGCAGCAGAACACATCCAGCAGTGCAGGCATGCTGGCGCAACTGGGCAACCTGGGCGCGCTGGCATCGCTCGGCGGCGGTTTGAGCATGAAGAATCCCAATGATCTGCAGGTGTCTCTGCTGCGCAGCCAGACGGTGGAAGACGCCATGATCGCGCGCTTTCATCTCGAGTCGCTCTACGGCCGCAGCTATCTGTCCACCGCCCGCAAACAGTGGGAGCGCAAAACATCAGTCGATAGCGGACTGAAGGACGGGCTGCTGCGTCTTTCGGTAACGGACGGCGATCCGCGCCGCGCCGCGGCGCTGGCCAACGGCTGGGTGGAGGAGTATCGCCGCATGAATGCGTCGCTGGCCATTACCGAGGCCTCGCAGCGCCGCCTGTTTTTTGAGCGCGAGCGCGATGCGGCGCGCGACGATCTGAACCATGCCGAAGACAACCTGAAGCAGACCGAGCAGCGCACCGGCGTGATAGAAATCGACGGCCAGGCGCGGGCCATGATCGCTTCGGCTGCTGTGCTGCGCGCGCAGGTAGACGCCAAGCAGGTGGAGATTCGCGCGATGCGGCAGTTTGCTGCCGGCCAGAATCCCGACCTGGAGCGGGCCGAGCAGGAACTGAGCGGGATGCAGGCGCAACTGGATACGATGAATGCCACCGCGGATCGCGCAGAGGGCGATCTGTCGATGCCGAAAGGCCGCATTACGCAGGATGGGCTGGACTATGCGCGGGCGCTGCGCGAGATGAAATACCGCGAGGCCGTCTACGAACTGCTGACCCGCGAGTATGAAGTGGCCCGCGTGGACGAAGCGCGCCAGGGATCGCTGGTGCAGATCGTCGATCCGGCGCTGGTTCCGGACCGTCCCAGCTCGGCGTACCGGATATGGATTGCGGCGGCCGCGTTTTTGTGCGCGCTGCCCTGCGCGCTGCTGCTGGCCTGCTGCGCGGAACTCGCCACGGTGATGCGCGGGTATCGCAGGCGCTCAAGTTCGTGGATCGATGCGCTCGAACAGGCCTGCGCAACGGTTTCGTCAGGAGGCGCGCGATGAAACTGCTGCGCGCCATCGGAGTGGATCGCGCCGTTGGTTATGCGTTTTTGGCGCGGCTTGCCAATATTGTGGGCAGCGCCGGCACGGTGCTGTTGATTGTGCATTTTCTGAGCCCGGTGGAGCAGGGCTACTATTACACGCTGCTCAGCCTGGTCTCACTGCAGATCGTCTTCGAGCTGGGTTTCTCGTTTGTGGTGCAGCAGCTCGCCGCGCACGAGTGCGTTCATCTTGAACTGCGCAGCGACGGCTCAGTGGCCGGCGATGCCGCGGCGCATGCGCGGCTGGCCTGCGCGCTGCGGCTCACCGTGCGCTGGTACAGCGCGGCGGCGCTGGCCATGGGGCTGGTGCTGGCGCCGCTGGGCATGGTTTTCTTTGCGCGGCATGCGGGCTCGGTGCGGGTGGACTGGCAGTGGCCGTGGCTTGCAGCCATCGCCGCCTCGGTGGCCGCACTGTGGTGCGTGCCCTACTACTCATTTATCGAAGGCTGCGGCTATGTGCACGCGGTGGCCGCCATGCAACTGCGCCAGGCTCTCGTCTCCACACTGCTGGCGTGGACGGCGATGGTTCTGCACGCGGGATTGTTTGCGCCGGCGCTGGTGATTGTGGGCTACATGGCCGTGGGGCTGCACTTTCTGGCCACCCACCGGCGGCTGCTGTTCGGGCTGCTGCGTCACGCGCCAGATGCTGAGGCCATCGACTGGCGCGGTGAGGTGTGGCCCTTTCAATGGCGAATCGCGGTGAGTTGGATGTGCTCGTACTTCACCGTGCAGATTTTCATTCCCATACTCTTTGCCCTGCGCGGCCCGGTGGAAGCAGGCCAGATGGGCATGTCATTGAGCATTACCGGCTACATGTCGGTGCTGGCACTGGCATGGACCTCGACCAAGGCCACGCCCTTCGGATTCCTGATTGCGCGCCGCGAGTTCGGGCGGCTGCTGGCGTTGTTCCGGCGCGCCGTGGCTCAATCGATGGGCGCGTTTGCAGCCATCGCCGTCTGCGCGCTGGGGGTGGTGGCGGTGCTTCCCATGGCAGCGCCGCGCCTGGCTGCGCGCATGGTGCCTGTGGGGCTGTTTGCGCTGCTGGTGCTGGGCGCGGCGGCCAGCCATCTTACGCAGAACCTGGCGATCCTTTTGCGCAGCTTCAAGCGGGAGCCGTTTCTCGGCCAGTCGCTGGCGGTGGCGGCCACCAATATCCTGCTCGCCGTGGCGCTGATTCCGCGCATGGGCATGTGGGGCACGGCATTCGGCTACAGCGCGGCCATGTGCATTGTGGGGCTGCCGTACGCGCTGATGGTTTATCGCAGATCGAGCCGCAGCCAGATGGGCCTGGGCGAGCTTGCGGCCTGTGAGAGGAGCACGGCATGACCGGCAAGCGCTATGCGCGCAGCGGAATGGCTGAACGGGTGCGGCAACTGTGCCGCAGGGTGGATTTTCTCGCGCTGTTGACGGCGCTGCGCCTGCGCGGTCATCTGCCCGGCGTGGCGGAGTTGCGCCGCACTACATTGATCGAGCTGGGTCCGGGCCCCACGCGGCTGGCTGCGCTTAAGCGGCGTATCTTTGCGCGGGTAATTTTTCTGGATCAATCGGATTTCGGCGTTCCCGATCCCGGCCTGCGGCTGGCGAACTTTGAGCAGATGGAAGATGTGGAGCAGATGCTGGCAGGCTGGTGCGGGCTGGACTCCGCGACTGCGGTGCTGTTCACCGCCGACCATTGCCTGGAGCATGTTTCCGAGGGAAAGCTGCTGGCGTTTCTTGGCTCGCTGGCGCGGTCCGGCCACGCGGGCTGCTTCCGCGTTCCCAACACGCTTTCCGCGCGCGGGCTTCACTCCTTTCAAAACGATGCAACCCATCGCACGGCGTTCGAGCCGGAGTTGAGAAGCCGGCTGGAGTCGATGGGCTTTGCGATCTTTCCCTGGATGCGCTGGTACCGCCCGCTGCTGCTGATGAACGCCATGCTGGGGCGCGGAGCGTGGATGAAGCACGCCGAGGAGATCGTGCTGTGCGTGCCCGCATTTCGCGCCCGCGGCAGGGAGCGGGTCTGGGCTGCGGGTGGACAGGCGCTGCGGCACAACTCTTCCAGGCCCGAGCTATGACACACGCATATCCAGACCGGGTTCTGATCTCAGGAGGCCGCGAGGTGGGCGGCGTGGGCAGCTTTGCCGAAAGCCTGCGCGCGGGCTTTGCCGAGTACGGAATTCCGGTGGAGATTGTGCCGCCGGCTGGGGTGGCGTCGCGCGGCGCCGATCTGCGCAGTCCGCGCGTGCTCAAGATACTGAGCACGTCGGCCGTCTTTGTTGCTCCGTTTGCGCGGCGGACCATCTGCGTGGCGCATGGCGTGCCGCGCGCCGACGCGCAGGGATGGATGAGGCTGGGCTCGATCATCGCGTCTTTCAAGCTGGCCAATCGGTGCCGTGGCGCACAACTGGTGGCGGTGTCGCACTACACCGCGGCCACGCTGGGCGCGGTGTTCAACGTGAGGACCGACGCGGTGGTTTATAACCCGGCCAAGCCGCTCTACCTGGAACCGGCGCCGGAGCCGCCGCCGGAGTCCGGCGAGGATCGGCGCTATGTGACGTATGTGGGCCGGCTGATCCGGGCCAAGAATCTGCACCGCATCCTTCCCGCGGTACGCGACCTGATGGATGAGACGCCCGGATTGCGCATGTGCCTGATTGGCGCCGGCGAGGAGCGCGCCACGCTCGAAGCGATGGCTGCGGGCGATCCGCGCTTTGAATTTCACGGAACGCCGGACGATGTGCAGGTGCGTGAACAGCTTCGCCGCTCCCGGCTTTTTGTTTCAGGCAATGAGGTGGAGGGGTTTGGCATTGCGTATCTGGAAGCGCTGGCTCAGGGATGCGTGGTGGCCATGCCGGCATGCGGAGGCGGCCTTGAGATTGCGCCCGGCATGGTTGGCCGCGCGGTGCAGCTCTTGCCTCTTTCCTGGGATCGGGCGGAGGTTGTGGCGGTGCTGCGGCACGCGCTGCGCGAGCCGTGGACACCGATTGCGACGGAGCGGTTTTCAGCCGCCGCCGCCGCGGGCGGCTACCTTGGCGTGGATGCGCGGTTTCTGGCCGATGGCATTGTCTGGCGCGGCAGAAACGCCGAAGCGACAGCGGCGATTCCCGCGCTTGAGGAGCAGGCCGGTAGAGGACTAAGCCGCAGGAGAGGAATAAGCCAATGAATGACGCCACGCAGACGCTGCGAAAACGGATTCGCGGAAAGTGGTTCTTTCTGTGGACATTCGTTTTTTCGTGCTTCCTGTTCTGGTGGCTGCCGAGCATTCTGTTTCGCTACGTGGTTCACTGGCCGGACAACGTGGAGGTGTCCACGATCTGGATCAGCGTGGCCGCGGCGCTGATTTTTGCGGGCGGCTATCTGGTTCCGTGGAGGCAGCGGCCTGTGAATCCGCGGCGCGAGCCGACGATGGACGCCTGCTGCAGTTTTGCCTACCATGCGACGCTCCTGCTTTTTGTGCCGGCGGTGCTGGCGGCGGTGCAGCTATGGTTCAGCAGAACCGGCACGGTGTATGGATCGGGTCCGCCTATACCGCGGCCTTATCAGGCGCTGTGGTACACGCATCTGTTTTTCGGATTCATGTTTCTGGGCTCGGCGGAACCGCACAGGATCGGATGGAGGCCGGTGATAACGGCTTCGATCCTGCTTACCCTGCCGCGGTTGATTGTTTCTCTGCATGGCAGCCGTTTTTTTCTGGCGCAGGCGGTGGTTCCTGCGCTGCTGATCGCATACGGACGCGGCTGGATGCGATTCTCGTTCAAAAGATTTGTGCAGTTGGCGCTGGCGGCGCTGTTTCTGGTCTTTGTGCCGTCCATCACGCGCGGGGACGCGGTGCTGGGGCAGCAGGACAGCATCCGTTTTTTTGCCGCCGGTAGTTCGCTCCAGCTCTTTCAGGACAATATGGACCTGGATCTGGCGGGCCATTGTCCACCGCTGCTGGTTTCGCTCACGGCCAAGACCATTCCATACGGGCCGCTAGGCGTTTGCACGCTTGAGATATCGGGGCTGAAGAACATGCCGGCCACGCTGGGCCGCATTCTCACCATCAACGACCCCACCACCCTGGACGGCACGGTTGCGGGAACGGGATCGAACTATCTGCTCGATCTTTATCTGGCCGGCGGCCTGGCGGCGGTGTATAGCGGCTCGGCGCTGTTCGGCTTCAGTTGCAGGCTGTTTGTGGGATGGGTGGGCAGGCGGTCGCTCTTTTCCGGGATATGGGCCGAGTGCCTGACCCGCGCGCTGTTTGCGCCGCGCAACGATCTGGGCTATGTGTACGAGCGGATTCCGTCGCTGGTGCTGGCCACGCTGCTGGTGGTGTTCGCGGTGTGGGTAGCGCGGCTGTTGCGCATTGAGTACGGGCGCTCGGTGTGGAGCGGCCGCACGCTGGAGAGCGCGCCATGAAGCTATCTGTGCTGATGTCGGTCTACGGCAGGGATTCGGCGGAGTTTCTGCGCCAGAGCCTGGATAGCCTGGCGGCGCAGACCGTGCCGGCGGGTGAGATCGTGCTGGTTGAGGACGGACCGCTCGGCGCCGGGCTTGCGGAAACGATTCGGGTCGCGGCGAATCTTCTGCCGGTTGTTCCGGTGCGCCTCGCGGCCAATGCAGGATTGGGCGCGGCGCTGCGCGAGGGGCTTTCGGCGTGCCGCGGCGAGTTTGTGGCGCGCATGGATGCCGATGACATCTGCGCGCCGGAGCGGTTTGCGCGGCAGCTTGAGTTTCTTGAACAGAATGCGCAGATCGATGTGGCCGGCAGCGCGATTGCGGAGTTCGACGACGATCCTCTTGCGATCCGTTCGATTCGCCGGCTGCCCGCGACGCATCCGGAGTTGATGAGCTTTGCAAAGTACCGCAATCCGCTCAATCACGTGACGGTGATGTTTCGCCGACGGTCGGTGCTGGATGCGGGCAGCTATCAACCCTGCGCCGGATTCGAGGACTATCACCTGTGGGTGCGGATGCTGCGCGGCGGCTTCCGACTGCACAATCTGTCGAGCGCGCTGGTCTATGTGCGCTGCGGGAGCGGGATGCAGCAGCGGCGGGGCGGATTTTCGTACCTTCTGCGGGAGCTGGCGTTCCAGCGTTTCCTGCACAGCACCGGTCTGCTGGCCGCCTCTGACTGTGCGCGCAATATTCTGCTGCGCGCGCCCATTCGCATGGCGCCGGCATTCGTTCGCTCGTTCTGCTATGAACGCTTTCTCAGAGAACCGGCGCCGCCGGGTGGAGAACTCAACCTTGAATAGCCTGCCCAATCCCAATCCCAATCCGCAACTCGATGCGAGCGACGGCATGCGCATGGTCGGGGTGCGCGTGGTTGACCCGCTGCCGCGCCGTGGACGCGGGCGGTGGCCGTTTCGCGCCGATGGCGTCGAACTGCCGGTCTATGCCGTGGCCCTGGGTTATCTGCTGCTGCCCAGCCTGCTGTCGCTGTTTTGCGTTCGCTGGCTGAGCGCTCTGCCGCATGGCTACATCAACCTGGAATTTCTGGCGATCGGGGCCGCGGCGATATTTCTGCCGCGTCCTGTGGTGTTTGGGCTGCTGCTGCTCGACTCGCTTGCCGACTGTGTGTACTCGATCTGCTATACCTACCAGTTTTCGGTAAGCGACCTGATCGCCTCGGCCCACTTTGTGGGTGTTCTTCCACGCAGCCGCATTGTCGCCGGTTGCGGAGTGATTGCGATGGCGGTGGTGTTGTGCTGCGCACTGTCGCTGATCCGGCCGCATCCGCGGCGGCGCATGCAGGCGGCCGGCGCGCTGATTGGGCTGATCGTGATTCTGCTGCCGATCGATATCCTCAGTGGCCAGAATCCGCTCTGGCATCAGGATGTTTCGCTGCTCTCCGGCCGGGTGACGCGCAGCCCGCTGCTTACCCTTGGCGTGCGCGCGATTGCGGCGCTGCGGACGGAGCGCCGCGCGCAAAAATCCGCGAGCAGGCAGATGGATTCGGCCTCTGCGCAGATGATGGCCTGGCTGAATGGAGCCGGAAGCGGCGCGGCGCGGCCTAATGTGGTGCGGCCCAACGTGGTGTTGATCGTCGTCGAGTCATGGGGGCTGCTGCTCGATCCGCACCTGGCCCAGGCGCTCACCGAACCTTATACCAGCGCCGCCGTGGACCGCGCTTATCGCGTCCGTTACGGCACCGCTCCGTATAGCGGCCTCACCATTCCGGGCGAGGCGCGCGAGCTGTGCCACTCGACCATGGGCTTTGAAATTCTGCATCCGACCGCGGAGATGGAACAGCAATGCCTGCCCGGCCGCTTTCATGCGCTGCGATACCGGAACACGGCCATTCACGGCTACGCAGGCGAGATGTTTTACCGCGCGCAGTGGTATCGCACTCTGGGCTTCGATCGCACCTGGTTCAGTCCGAATCTCCGCCACGTGGGGCTGTCGCGCTGCGGCGGCGCGTTCCCCGGCATCTGCGACGCGGCCATCGCGCACTTCATCGGCGATTCGCTGCTGACGGCTTCCGGCTCGCAGCCGCAGTTCATTTACTGGGTCACGCTCAACTCGCACATTCCCGTACCGGTGCGGCCCAATCTGCCGGCGGACCAGGTGTGCGCGGCCGAGCCGGCTTTGCGCAGCTCGGCCGCGCTTTGCTCGTGGTTCCGGCTGGTGCGCGCGGTACACCAGTCGGTGAGCCAGATTGCTGCGCAGGCGCATGGGCGTCCGACGGCCTTTATCCTGGTGGGCGATCATGCGCCTCCGGTTGCCGACCCGGGACTGCGAAGACAGTTTTCGCCCACGCAGGTGCCTTACGTGATGCTTACGCCGCGGTAGGTGGCGCGGTGAAGCGGCTTACGCAGGCTTGTAAACTGATTGCATGGCAAAGCGGATCGGAGTTCACCTCGGCACCTCGGGCGGCGCGTCGAATGCAGTGGAGCGCGCACGGGAGATTGGCGCTAATACCCTTCAGATTTTTACCTCCAGCCCACGCATGTGGCGCGCGCCCAGGGTCGATCCCAAACAGGCCGAGCGCATGCGCGAGCTGCGCGCAAAGCTCGACGTTGGCCCGCTGGTGGTGCACACCAGCTATCTGGTCAACGTGTGCAGCCAGTCGAGCGAGACGCGGGAGAAGAGCGTGGCCGCATTTCGCGGCGAGATTGAGCGGGCGCTGGCCTACGGAGCCGAATATCTGGTGCTGCATCCCGGCTCGTGGAAGGGGCTTACCCGCGACGAAGGGCTGGTCCTTGCGGCTGACTCCATTCAGCGCGCTATCGATGGACTACCCTGGCAGGGAACCGGCTTTCACATCCTGATCGAGAACACTGCCGGCGCGGAGTGTTCGCTGGGCGGCAGCTTCGATCAGGTTGCCGAGCTTGTGGAGCGGCTCAAGGCGCATGCGCCGGTAGGCGTGTGTCTCGACACCTGCCATACGCATGTTTCCGGCTACGACCTGGTGAGCGCGGAGGGCTATGCCGAGACCATGAACCAGGTGGCCGCGACCACCGGCTTTGAGGCGGTCCGTGTATGGCACTGCAACGACGCCAAGGCAGCGCGCGGATCGAAGCTGGACCGCCATGAGCATATCGGGCAGGGAACCATCGGCGTAGAGCCGTTCCGCCGGCTGCTCAACGATGCGCGCTTCGACCACTGCGCGTTCGTAGCCGAAACGCCGGTAGACGAGCCCGGCGACGAGGAGCGCAATGTGCGGGTGCTGAAGAGCCTGGTGTCCTAATTTCATCCCACGCATTCCCTCAGCGGCTAAAGCCACAGTCGCAAGTTATGCATTTGTGGCACGGCTGAAGCCGTGCCCTTTCAAAGCACAAGCAAATCAGGACACTACTCTGAAGAGCCTGGTGGAAGCCTGACGCAGCCTCTCCGTTTACACTGAAAAGTGATGGCGGAAGAAAAAGAAGTGCGTTACGACCCGTCGGCCATTGAGCCCAAATGGCAAAAGCGCTGGGACGCGGACGCTGCGTTGTATGCGGCCGAGCCCGCAACCAGCGGCAAACCGAAGTATTACGTGATCGAGATGCTGCCCTATCCCAGCGGCAAGCTGCACATGGGCCATGTGCGCAACTACTCGATTGGCGATGCGCTGGCGCGGCACATGTGGATGCGCGGCTACAACGTGCTGCACCCCATGGGCTGGGACGCCTTTGGTCTGCCCGCGGAAAACGCGGCGCTCAAAAACAACACGCCGCCGCGGGAGTGGACGCTGGCCAACATCGCCGCCATGCGCGAGCAGATGCAGCGCCTCGGCTTCAGCTACGACTGGGCCACGGAGGTGACTACCTGCCTGCCCGATTACTACCGCTGGAACCAGTGGTTCTTTCTGCGCATGTACGAGAAAGGCCTGGTCTACCGCAGGAAGAGCAAGGTGAACTGGTGCCCGGAGTGCGCCACGGTGCTGGCCAACGAGCAGGTCATCAATGGCCGCTGCTGGCGCCATGAGGATACGCTCGTGGAGCAGCGCGACCTGGAGCAGTGGTTTTTTCGCATTACCGCCTACGCGGAGGAACTGCTCGCTGGGCTGGACAAGCTCGAAGGCTGGCCGGAAAAAGTGCGCACCATGCAGCGCAACTGGATTGGCCGCAGCGAGGGCACAGAGGTGGACTTTGCGGTGGACAACCGCAGCGAGAAGATTCGCGTGTTCACCACCCGCGTGGATACGATCTTTGGCGCAACCAGCGTGCAGCTTGCGCCCGAGCATCCGCTGGTAACGGCGCTGGCCGAGGCCGATGCCGGGTTGAGGACGCAGGTTGCGGCGCTGATAGACGAGCAGAAAAAGGCCAAAGAGGCCGGCGACCTGGGCGCCATTGAAAAGCACGGCATTCCCACCGGGCACTTCGCCATCAATCCTTACAATGGCGAGCAGGCGCCGATCTGGGTTGCCAATTATGTCTTGATGGATTACGGCACCGGCGCCATTATGAGCGTGCCGGCGCACGACGAGCGCGATTTCGAGTTCGCGGAGAAATATGCAATTCCGATCCGGCAGGTGATTGCGGTTGCGGATTCCACGACCGGTTCCGTGGCCGATTTTGCAGGCGGGGCGCCGGAGCTGCCGTTCACTGCCGAAGACGGCGTGCTGGTGAACTCCGGCGAGTACAACGGCCTGAGCTGCGCCGAGGCGCAGAAGCGGCTGCAGGAAGCGGCCGTGCGCGGCGGGTTTGGCGAGGCGACGGTGACCTTCCGCCTGAAGGACTGGGGTGTAAGCCGGCAGCGCTACTGGGGCACGCCGATTCCCATGATTCACTGCGAGCGCGACGGGCTGGTGCCGGTTCCCGACGACCAGTTGCCGGTGCTGCTGCCTGACCGAATCGAGATTACGCAGCAGGGCGGCTCGCCGCTGTCGCGCGTGCCGCAGTTTGTGAATGTGCAATGTCCGAAGTGCGGCCACGCGGCCAAACGCGAGACCGACACCATGGACACCTTTGTGGATTCGAGCTGGTACTTCTATCGCTATACGGACGCCAAGAACGACACGGCTCCGTTTGGCTCGGACATTGCGCGCTACTGGTTCCCCATCGATCAGTACATTGGCGGCGTGGAGCACGCCATTCTGCACCTGATCTACTCGCGCTTCTGGACCAAGGTGATGCGCGACCTGGGTATGATCGCCAACGATGAGCCCGCGCAGCGGCTGTTTACGCAGGGCATGGTCATCAAGGACGGCGCCAAGATGTCCAAGTCGAAGGGCAATGTGATTTCGCCCGACGACATGGTGGCTCGCTATGGCGCGGACGCCACGCGGATGTATGCGCTGTTTGCCGCTCCGCCGGACCGCGACCTGGAATGGCAGGAAGACGGCGTTGCCGGCGTAAGCCGTTTTCTGGCTCGCGTGTGGCGCCTGGCGGAAAAGCACTCCGCTAGGGCGCGAGCCGCAGGGCCACCGTTGCCGGGAACGCAAAGCTCTGGGACAGCACTGAAGCTGGAGCGCAAGCTGCACCGGACGATTGCCAAAATTACGCAGGATTTTGCGGGCCGCTGGCACTTCAACACCTGCGTGGCGGCCATTATGGAACTGGTGAACGAGATGCAGGCCGCCGATGCGCTGCTATCGTCGGGCGAAGTTCCTGCGTCTCAGGTACGGGAGCTTTTGCGCAATCTGGCGCTGCTGCTGGCTCCGTTTGCGCCTTATCTGGCGGCGGAGCTGTGGGAAATGCTGGGCGAAGAAGGTGTGATTCTTCGCGCGCCGTGGCCCGCGGCCGATCCCGAACTGACGAAAGAGGATCAGATTGAGATTCCGGTGCAGATCAACGGCAAGCTGGTGACTGTGATTCAGCTAGCGGTCGATGCCGATGCCAACGCGATTGAGACGGCGGCGCTGGCCGACGAGAAGGTAAAGGCGCGCGCGGCCGGCAAGACCGTGGCCAAGATTATTGTGGTGCCAGGAAGGGCAGTGAATCTGGTCGTCCGATGACAGCAATTTCTATGACGAATACACACGCGGCTCAGCCGCCGGTGCGCGGCACGCAACTGCTTGTGGAGCACATGGGCGGCGTGTTCCGGCGGCCGTCGCTGGTGGGCATTGAGCTGGCGTGGCGCTGGCTGGCGGCGGTGCCCATTCTCTGCCTGTGCTGGATCCAGATGCAGAAGATTCTCGCCGTCTATCCGCTGGACGCGTCGGGTTTCAACAACATCGATTCGGAGAATCCCTGGGTGGCCGCGGTGCAGCTTGCCAACGTGTGGAGCTACTACGCGCCGCATGTAATGGCGGTGCTGCGCTGGCTGCTGCCGGTGGTTGCGGTCATCTGGATTGTGGCGGCGGGGCTGGGCCGCAACCTGATTCTGATGCGCATGGAGCGCGGCATCCGCTTCCGGCCGCTTTCGATCATGGCGCTGCAGACAGGGCTTATGGCGCTGCTGGCGCTCACCTTTTATGGATGGTTCCGCTGCCTCGGCTGGGCCGCGGCCGCGCACATTTCCAGCAGCGGCCAGCCGGACCTGGTGGGCTATTCGATATGGGCCATCTTTCTGTCGCTGGGATTCTTTTCCGCCTGGGCGCTGGTAAGCTGGGCGCTGGCCATTGCGCCGTTGCTGGCGCTGCTGGAAAAATGCTCGGCCCTGGCGGCCATCCAGCGCAGCCTGCGGCTCGGCATGCGCTTTACCAGCAAGCTGGCGGAGATCAACCTGGTTATGGGCATCGCCAAAATCGGGTTGATGGTGCTGGCGATGGTGCTTTCCGCGGCGCCGCTGCCGTTTGTGGGCGAGCTGGGCAGCGGTGTGCTCCACGCGGTGTGGGTGGCGTCCGTGATTTTCTTCCTGATTGCCGACGATTTCTTTCAGGTGGTGCGGCTGGAGGCCTTCGTCGCCTTCTGGCGTCTCTTGCGCGAGCCGGAGCTATCGTAGCGCGGATCACGCATGCCGCTTCGATCGCGTAAAAGCGATCGAAGTGGCGTGCGCAGGGTACGCAGGGCTGAAGCCCAATTGATTTTGCAGCATTTGCGGCACGACTGAAGTCGTGCCCTGTTACAAACCGCGACCTGCCCATCTCGCTTACAGCCATGGCGGAGACAAGCTGGTATTTATCTTGCGGAGACGCTCTAGAACAGCTTCAACTGCACTGTCAGATACTTTTTGGGGTTGGCGCGGAAGGCGTCCAGCAGGTCGCGAGTCTTGATCAGGGTCTGGTTCGTGTTGTCATAGACCGACCGGTTGGTGAAGAGCTGCCCCATTGTGCCCTGGCCCTCGTGGATGCCTTTCAGGATGGCATCGAGATTGGCCACCGTATCCTGCATCTTCTGCGCGAAGACGGGATCCTTGGCCAGCTTGCCCAGCGCGCCCTTGCCGGCGTTGATCTGCGCCACAAGATCCCTGGTGCTGGCCAGCGTGTCGTTCAGGTTCTTGTAGACGGTTTCGTCCTTGAGCAGCTTGCCCATGGTGCCCTTACCGTCATTGAGCCCGGTGGCGATCTGGTCCAGCTTGTTCACCGTCGAATCCAGATGGGTGTACAGCGTGTCGTCCATGACCAGCTTGCCGGCTGTGCCTTTGCCCTGGGCAATGGCTCCGGTGATGGTTTGCAGATTGGCGGCGATGGTGACAAACTTCTGGGCAAACGCGGGGTCATTGAGCAGCTTTCCGACGGTGCCGCGGTCGGAGTTGGCCGTGTCCAGCAGCTTGTTCACCTTGACCATGGTGGCGTGAATCTGGTCCAGCGAGGCCTGGCTGGACTGGATGACGTCCTGAATGGTGGGGGACCCGGAAACGGGCAGCTCGGCGTGATCGGCGGGCGGCGGTCCGGTGGCGTGGGTGGAGTCGATATCGACGTAGCTGTCGCCTAAAACTCCGGCTTGCGCAATGGCGGCCGTCGAGTCAGCGTGCAGACCGTCAAGGAACTCGCGTCCCACTTCCATCGAGACTTCAACCGGGAATGGCTGGCGGGCGGGCACTACGCGGATCTTGCGCACGTTGCCGATGGTGACGCCTTCCAGCGTGACCGGTGCTCCGGTCTTGAGGCCCCCGGCATTCTTGAAATAGCAACGCAGGTAGAGCTTTTTGGCGAACAAACCGCCGGTTGAGCTGGACATGAGGAAGACCAGGCCCACCAGCACCAGCATGGCGATTACGACCAGCGCTCCCACCCTAAGTTGTGACCACTGAATCTCCTTGCGGCTTGGCACGTCACCCCTCTTTGAGAAATTCCAGACTCAAGGAAACAGACAGTTGCTTCTAGCTTGGATGGCGGACGCGCCATTTTGGTCGCGCTGTTCTGGCCCCGGCGACTGGCGGCAAAGCTGAAATCTTTAGATGCCCCAGGCCGTTGCGACCTTCCCCGGCATGTTCAGGCCGACGCCTTGAGGATAGCAGAATGCGGGTCAGGTTCCGCTCTCCAGTAGCACGCTGGCCATGGCGAGTTCGCCGGTGTGGGTGAGCGACAAGGCCGCGTTGAGCACGCCCAGCTGGCCCGCAATCTGCGCCGCGCGCCCGTGGAAGCGGACGCCGGGGCGGCCGCTGGGCTCGCGAACGACCTCGATCTCCAGCCAGTTGACGCCCATATTGATGCCCGTTCCCAGCGCCTTGGCGGCCGCCTCTTTGGCCGCGAAACGCGCTGCTAAACTCTCTGCAAACGAGCGTTTACGCATGCAATAGGCCTGTTCGGACAGGGTATAGACACGATTGAGGAAGCGGGCGCCAAAGCGGTTGGCGGCCTGCTCAATGCGCTTGATCTCGACCAGATCGATACCGGAACCCACAATCATGCTGTTTACCAAGCTACAACATCAGGCTTTTGATCGGGCTTTTGTTTGTTGTGCGCGCTGTTCCGCACATCCATTTCCCGGCTGCCGCCCAATTTCCGCGGTCGCGCGGCGGCCCAATTACTGTTGCGTGCCGATCGGTTACTCTCTCAAGCCCACATGTGCATCGTATCTGGGCAGCAGGGGTTACCTGGCGTTTCACTCCGGAACAATCGTGAATTTGCCTGGTGGCATTCCGATAAAACCTTTGTGAGGTTCAAGATGCAACAGCTTAATTCAACCGCGGAAGTCAATATTCCCTGGGCCATGCAGGTTCGGGCCATCTCGATGGAGGAGCCCGCGCGGCTTGTGCAGGCTTTGACCGGAGCCATTCTGGGCTGCGGCGGCTGGGTTCTGAGCCGCGGCGCCAGCGACTCCGGCACGGTAAATATGCTGTTCGAGTTCGAGCGCCGAACCTGCATTGACATTTACAGCGTGCTCATTGGGGTCGGTCTGGAACTGAGCCAGAGCAGCCACGTTCATTTCACCGAGCTGTGCCAGTGTACCCGCAATCATCTGCGCGAGTGCGGCACGGAGCTGGCCAGCGTGGACCTGGAAATTCGCACCTTTCCTATTGAAGCGATTGCCTGCGCGGCTGCGCCCGGCATCGCCTGAGGGCGGCCGCCCGGCCTGGATTTATCTGCCGCAAACCGGCTCGCGCGCGCTCTCAATTCCTGCCTAGTGGTGTCCGCCGTAAATAGCATCTGCTATTTGCGAGCCAAAATTGGCGGATGGTGCAAGCAGCATTCCCTCAGGGGCTAAACAGGCTGCGGAAAAACTCGTGTATCTGGGTTCAGTATTGCTTTCGGTAAAGATTTTCGCGAGTTGAGCCTGTTTTTTGGTTCGATTTCTGTTGTTATTTTTGCCTCCGGAAGCCGTTTTACCGGC
>DATAVZ010000101.1:0-39762 GCA_036267475.1 Occallatibacter sp. | reverse complement strand
GGGCGAAAACTTCAAGATCACCGCGCCCACCGAGCCTTGAAGCCGGCTCTCAGCCGGGAACCTTTCAGGCGGCTTCAGCCGCAAACCGGCGACTTTCAGTCGCAACTCAACCCACCGGCTTTCAGCCGGTGGTCGTTTAGTTGCCGGATCAATAGTTCGCCGACGGACGTTCTACGTGACCCACGACCAGCACATCTACCGGAGCCTTCACTGCTTCGATTTTGAGTCCCAACCGCTCTTGAATAGCGGTACCCGTACGAACCATGGATTCGAATTTAATTCGATTCCTTACGGTCATGTCCATCGTTTTGTGTCTTGTGGTCGTATTTGTCGATGGTCGCATGCAGATGGCTGGGATCCACCGAGACCTGCACCACGTCCAGCTCGCTGCCGTCGAGATCGACCACGAAGAGCCCCATGCGGTTGCCCTCCGGATGCGCGAAGATAAGTGTCTGTTCCTTGCCCCTGCTGGTCTCACGGATCATCCGCCCCCAGCCCGCTCCCAGCTTTTGCTCGACCATCGCATTCAGCTCGTCGCCGTCCACGGGTGCTGAAAAATTGTCGAACTCGGCGATGCGCACGCCGCTCATGCCGCCGTTGGTCGCCTTGTGCGCCACCAGGCTTACCAGGAACATGAACGGAATGCGCGTGGCATGCACGCCGTAGCGGCCTTCAATCGAGTTCACCACGCCGTTAAAGCCGCTGTCGCTGCCGGCGAGCGCGGCTACCGGCACGATCAGAACAACCCCGCAAGCCAGAATCCACAACAGGCGTCTCACTGGCTGCCGTCCTTCTTGTCCTTGGCTTTGTCTGTGTGTGTGACGCTGCCGCCCAGGTCGCCGAGCGCGCCCAGGCCGCCGAGGCCGCCCAGAGCGCCGAGCTGATCCATGCGGATGGGGCCGAGAATCAGCACGATGCTCAGCTCCTTGGGTTCGGCGGAGAGTATGAACATGCCGCGCGATGCGCCGTTGACCATCTTGACCATCACGTCGGTGGACTCGCCGCTCTTCTTTTCGCGGCTGCGCACCAGTGGTATCCAGTCACTGGTTTCAAAGTAGTGGCGCAGCTTGTCGACCTCGTCCGTCGAGTACTGGCCGGGCTTGTCGAACTCGTAGTCGCGGACGTAGATGCCGTCGAGGCCCTGGATGAGCTGTCGGGTGGCGGCATCGTCCGACTTTTTGTTGTCCATGAACTTTGCCGCAAAACCGAGCATGTTCTTGTCCAGCGTGACTTCAGTTACATCGGAGGCTTTGGCGGCCAGTTCCTTTTCGACCGCCGACGGCAAGGGCAGCGGCGAAGCGGAGGCCTGCGCCAGAGCCGGAAGGCCGAGCGAGGCAAGGGCGAACAGGATGGCGATGCATCGAGGCTTCATGGAATTTCTCTCTTTCTTACTGCGTGTCCTGATACTGGGCCTGGCTCTGCGTGATGAGCTGGGCGTTCATCTGGTTCAGCGCGCGGCCGGCAATGCGCAGCGCGGTATACACCTGCTGGCGCGCGGCCTCGCCTTTGCGCTGCTGCTCCACGCTGCGCCACGCAAGTGCGCCGCACACCGCGCCGGCGAGCAATACGCTGGCCGCCAGCCGCTGCCACAAGACCGCACGCCGGTGCAGCCGGGCGGCGTTGCGCTGGCTGCGGCGCTCCATGATCTTGCGCTTCAGGCTGGGCGGCGCCGGCCGCCGCTCGAAGGCCATCTGCAGCTCGCGATCGAGATCGTCGACCGGGCCGCCGACTGGGCCGTCGATTCGACCATCGATTCGGCCGTCGATTGGTTCAATCCCCACGGATGTACTCCTTCAACTGGCTGGCGGCCTTGAACCGCAGCAGCTTCAGTCCGCGCTGCAGATTGCTTTTCACGGTCGCCAGCGGCGCATCGAGCGCGGCCGCAATCTCTTCCGGCGACAGCTCTTCCTGATAGCGCAGCAGCAGCGCCGCCCGCTGCGGACCGGGCAGCGTGAGCAGCAGCCGCTCCAGGCGCGCGCCCAGCGGGGAGCTGTGCTCCTCTTCCACCGCGGCGTGGTCTTCCTCCATCTCCACCCACAGGTCCATGCCGCGCACCCGGTTCCTGCGCAGCGCGTCGGCGCAGCGGCTCATGGCCACGCGGCGCAGCCAGAACCGCGCGTGGAGCGGGCTCTCGATTTTGCCCAGATGCCGGTCCATCTCCAGAAAAACATCCTGCGCGATCTCTTCGGCCAGCCCGCGGTCGCCGGTCATGCGCACCGCCAGTGAAAAGACCATGGACTGGTGCTCGTCGACGAGTTGTTCGAAGTCCGGCTGCCAGTCATGGGCCATCGTGAATCGCTTCTACCTTCTATTCCGCAAAAGCGCGCGGTTCGGGATGCAGAGATTTACGCGGATGCGCACAAAAAAGTTCTGCGCCGGAGCGTGCGGACGGATCACGACTGCCGTGGGCGGCGTATTGCGGGCCTTGGCGCTGCGTCAGTCTTCGAGGGAGTCTTCGTATTGCGGCTGCGCGCGCTTTCCTGCTTCCACCGGCCTGGTTTTTCCGTGGTCCAGTTCGAAGTCGGGAACGCTGCTGAAGGCGATGCGGGTGGGCGCGGCTCTGAACGCCGTCAGCATGGTGGCCGGAGCCAGCGTGCTCATGCCGTATTTATTGTTCAGTCCATCCATGGCGGCCAGCAGCCGGGTGCGGCTCTGCGTATCTTCGAGCGCGTCGAAGAGGTTGAGGGAGTGCAGACGGTCAGGCACCAGGCCGGTGAGATGGATGCCGATGAAATAAGGATTGTCATACTCGGCTCCGGCGGGGTGCGCGTCCCACAGGCGTCGCAGCGCGGCAATAAGGGTCGGGTTATCCTGGCACTCGCTCAGGCGCAGCTCGCCATGCCATCCGCGCGAGGGGACGCCGAAGCGGCTAACCGGCTCGGCCAGCTCCGGGTTGCCGCCGAGGCTGGTTGGCCCCTTGCGGCCACGCGCCCGGCGAAAGCCGATGGCCAGCCCGATGCCGCTGGCCCACAGACCCTTGGCGCGCAGGCGCATGGCGCCCTTGTGCAGCAGCTTGTGGGCCACCGCCCAGGCTTTTTCCGGGGTGCGCATGTCGGGCGACAGCACGTGCTGATGGCTGATGGACTTCTGCTCCTCGATCTCGGCCAGGTCGAAGTCCTGTCCGCGCAGCCAGTGCCACAGGCGCTCGCCCCACACCGAGCCCCAGAGCTGGCCGGCGCGTTCGCAGTCCAGCGCCAGCAGATCGTTCATGCTGCGAATGCCTTTTTCGTTGAGCCGCTTCTCAGTGCGCCCGCCGATGCCGGGCAGGTCGCGCAGTTCCAGCGTTCCGAGTGCCGTGGGCAGAACGTCGAGCGTGAGCGCCACCAGGCCGTCGGGCTTTTGCATGTCGCTTGCCACCTTGGCCAGATACCGGTTGGTGGCCAGCCCCACGGAGCTGCGCAGGTGCAGCCCCACCCGCTCGCGGATGCATTGCTTGACGCGCATCCCCAACTCGAGCGCGGCCAGCAGCGGCCGTTCGCGGCCCATGAGCCGGCAGGCCATCTCGTCCACCGAGAGCACGGCGGATACCGGAACGCAGCTCTCCACGGCCTCCACAATGCGGTGGTGATAGTCGGTGTA
This sequence comes from Occallatibacter sp., assembly GCA_036267475.1. Classification (GTDB taxonomy): domain Bacteria; phylum Acidobacteriota; class Terriglobia; order Terriglobales; family Acidobacteriaceae; genus Telmatobacter. The sequence goes on along the minus strand of DATAVZ010000101.1, from coordinate 36,183 downwards.
GAGCTCGTGCCGGCCTTCGACCAGGATGAGGTCGGGGCACATCCGCCGGGCGTCGGCGACGATGGTGCCGGTTCTTACGCCAAAGGCCTTGGCCTCATAGCTGGCGGCAATGCAGCAAGTGGTGTCCGCCATGACGGGAACCACCGCCACCGGCTTGCCGCGCAGCTCGGGACGCACTTGCTGCTCGACCGAGGCGAAGTAGGAGTTGAGATCGACGAAGAGCCAGTTGACGAAGGGCTCGCCGAGCGGCTCGGGCGGGGCGTACATGGGCGAAGCGGCGGGCCTGCGCCAGGCTTCCGTCGCTTCCAGATCCGGCCGTTCCAGATCAGAGGAGGCGATGGCGGAAGCGGCGAGCGGTGCGGCGGGGTTGGGCACGGCACTCATGGCTGCGATTATTTTCGTCTTATATTCGCCCCATGGCAAGAAAAAACCACTACCGTCCGGGGCGGATCAACCTTCCGGTGAGCAGTTGCGTCCTAATAGATATGCTTGGCCCTATAGATAAATAGACAGACTGGGAAAGTGCAGTGGAACCGGGTGTATGATGCTTCTACCAAAAGTTTCCCTCGATCTGGCGCTGGTCATGATGCATAGCTTGATTCACTGGCTTGGAATAAATCGGAATATCTTCGCTGTGCTGATCACCGTCGCCGTGGCGGTCCTGCTGGTCTGCTGCCTGGAGTGTTCCAAGTGCGGCTGCCGCGAAAAGGACGATCTGTTCAAGCGCCGCCAGGTCTAGGCCATTCAGCTAGAGCCGTTCAGCCTGGCGCAGTCCAGTTTTAACCCCAATCCAGTTTTAAGCCCGATCCAATTTGAGCCGCCAGGGACGCAGAGCTACTGCGCGGTCTTGAGGTATTGCTCAAACTGGGCCAGGATGCGGTCATAGAGATGCGTCCGCACGTCGGGGCCGGCGATCGAGTGGGTCTTGCGCGGATAAATCTGCAGGTCATACGGAATGCCCGCCTCAATGAGCTGCTGCACAAACTGCACAGTGTTGCCGAGGTGGACGTTGTCGTCGCCGGTCCCCTGCGCCAGCAGCAGACGTCCTTTAAGGCTCGCCGCGGAGTTCACAACCGAATCGTCGTGGTAGGCTTTCTGGTCCTCGGACGGCAATCCCAGATATCGCTCGGTATAGATAGAGTCGTAGTCGCGCCAGTCGGTGACCGGAGCCACGGCTATGCCGGCGCGAAAACGATCCGAGTGGGTCATGGCGTAGAGCGTGAAGGTACCGCCCCAGCTCCATCCCCACCAGCCCAGCCGCTTGGGGTCGAGCTGCGGATAGGCGGCCAGCGCGGCGTCGATCACCGTCAACTGGTCTTCAAGCTGCACCGCGCCGAAGTTGTGATACGCGGCCTGCGCAAAGACGCGGCCCCGCGATCCGGTGCCGCGGTTGTCGGCGTGGAGCACGGCGAATCCATGCTCGGCCAGCAGCTCGTCAAAGAGAATATTTTCCGTCCAGCGGTGAGCCACTTCCTGCGGTCCGGGGCCGCCGTAGGGGTTCACGATCAGCGGCACGCTGGCCGGGTCGTGCGCGTCCTTCGGCAGCAACAGCGTGGCGTACAGCGTGGTTCCGTCGTGAGCCTTAACCGCAAGCTCCTCGGGGGGGCGCAGGTCATAGGAGGCCAGCGCGCGCGTCTGCCAGAAGACGCTGCACTTGCCGGCCGACGCGCACAGGCGCAGCGTGGGCGGGTCGAGCCGGTTTGACTGGGTATCGACATAGCCGCCGCCGGCGGGCGCGAAGTTGTCATCGTGGAATCCGGCGCCGGCGGTCAACTGCTTGCGCGCTCCGTCGAAGCTCACCCGCCACACCTGCTGCTCGAGCGGATTGCCTTCATTCGAGGCGTAATCGACGAAGCGGTTGTCGAAGTCGACGCGGTAGACGCCGCTCACCTCGAAGTCTCCGCTGGTAAGCTGCTTTTCCATCTTCGCGGCTTCAGAATCCGGCTTGCGCTTGTTGTAGCTGTAAAGATAGAGGTGATTGTGGCCGTCGCTCCAGTTGGTGAGCACGATGGAGCCGTTGCCGACCTCGACGTCGTAGTTCTCGTCGACAAACTTGTCGTCGAGGATTTCAAGCACCAGCCGCGATTCTCCGCTGCCGGTGTCGGCAAAGTAGAGGTCGCGGTGTTTCTGGTCGCGGGTCAGGGTTTCAATCCACAGGGTCTTGTCGTTCACCCAGCCGAACCGCGGAATGTAATCCTGCCCTGGCTGGATGGGCAGCTTGATCCACGCCACCCGGCCACCATGCGTGCTGATTACGCCCACGCGCACATCGGGATTGGGATCGCCGGGCTGCGGGTAGCGCTGCGCCGCGATCTGGGCATGCACCGGAATCCAGTCGATGAGCGGATAGAGGGGCACCTCGGACTCGTTCATCTGCAGAAACGCAATGCTCTTCGAGTCCGGGGACCAGAAGTAGTTGCTGCGAGTGTCAAGCTCTTCTTCGTAAACCCAGTCGACCGCGCCGCACAGCGTGGCCGGGTTGGGAGCCGGCGCGATCATCTCGGTGGGCGTGCCGAGCTCGTGGAGATGAATGACGGCCACGCCGTGATCGTGAATGAAAGAGATGGAGTTGCCGTCGGGTGCGAATTTGGGATCGTCGCCCGCAGCCTGGCCTGAGTAGCCCATCTGCAGCCCGACGCCGTTGCGCAGATCGTAGAGCCAGAGATTTCCGTCGGAGTCAAAGAGCAGATGCCGCGAATCGGGCGCCCACTGATATCCGGCCATGCCGTAGCGCTGGCGATGGTCGCGGTCCCGCTCAGAGCCGCCGTGGGTCATCAGCGAGGAGAGCTTTTCGCGGCTCACCAGTACGTGCGGCTTTCCGGTGCCGGGATCCAGGTCCACCAGCTCGCCGCCGTCCAGATAGCTCAGGTGTCGGCCGTCGGGCGACCAGAGCATCTGGCTGGGAGGATTGCCGATGAGCGAGCCGTGGCCATAGATCGCATCCACCGTCAACGGCCGGGGCGCGGCCTGAGCGGCCGCAACACCGCATCCGAGGCCCAGGCAAAGCCCGGTTGAGAAAAGAAAGGCGGCTGCGCGCTTCAAGAAAGGTTCCTCCAGAAATGTCTCCCGGAAGCGGAGGCCGGCAAGTAGAGAAGAGCATTGGCAAAAGCGGCGGTGCTTCCAGTGCAGTCTAAATCACCGCGTTTGCCTTTGCCCGGCTGCTTGAAAGGGTATCTTGAAAGGGTATATGGTCCGCTCTATGAGCTGGACCTCTCCGCAAGAACGGCGCAAGTTTGGCCAGGCGCGGCGCAAGCAGATCGGCCGGCAGCAGCACAATCAACTGAACCCCAAGACGCGGCCGGCGGCGGCGCTGGAGCTGCTTGACCGCTCGGCGCGCGGGCGGGTGCCGTCTCTCGTCAAGCTGAAATACGAGCTGATGGCGGAGTCGCCTTTCGCCTACTTTCGCGGCGCTGCGCCGGTGATGGCCGCCGACCTGGCGGTGGTGCCCTCCACAGGCGTGGTGAGCCAGCTATGCGGCGATGCGCATGTGCGCAACCTGGGCGCTTACGCCGCGCCGGACGGGCGGCTGGTCTTCGACATCAACGACTTTGACGAGACCATCCGCGGGCCGTTTGAGTGGGACTTGAAGCGGATGGCCGCCTCGCTGGTGCTGGCCGGCCGCGCGGCGGGAAGCAAGGAGAGCTTTGCCTGCGCCGCCGTGGAGGCCTGCATGGTCCGCTACGCGGCGCAGATGCAGGAGTTCGCGCGCCTGCCGCATCTTGAAGTGGGCCGCTTTCAGGTGCACCGTATCGGATCGGCCAAGCCGGTGCACGCAGCGCTGATGAAGGCCGAGCGGGCCACGCCGCAGCACACGCTCGAGCAGCTCACAGAGCCGGTTTCGACCGATTCGGTCGCGCCGCGCCACTTCCGCGAGTCGCGCCCCATGCTGACCCGGCTGAGCGCTGCGCAGTCGGCGGCGGTGCTGGCCTCGCTGGGCCCCTATCACGCCATGCTGGAGCCGCAGCGGCAGCACCTGCTGTCGTTTTACCGGCCGCTCGACACTGCCTTCAAAGTGGTGGGCACAGGTTCGGTGGGGCTGCGCGACTACTGCGTCTATTTCGAGGGCAACGGCGTCGGCGATCCACTGTTTCTGCAGATCAAGGAAGAAGCCGCGTCGGCTTATGCGCCGTATCTTCCGGATGCGCGGCCGCCGCACCACAACGGCCAGCGCGCAGCCGAGGGCCAGCGCGCCATGCAACTGCAGACCGATCCGTTCCTGGGCTGGACGCACATCGGCTCGCGGACGTTTCTGGTGCGCCAGCTCAACGACCACAAGGGCTCCATTGAGCTGGAAGACCTGGCCGGAGACGGACTGGCAGCCTACGCCGAGGTGTGCGGCGAGTTGCTGGCGCGTGGCCACGCGCGCTCGGGCGATCCGCTGGTGATTGCCGGCTACCTGGGCTCTGGGGAGGGATTTGCCGAGGCCGTGGGCAGGTTTGGCTCACTCTACGCCGATCAGACGGAGAAGGACTGGGAACAGTTGTGCCGGGCGCGCAAGAGAAGGAGCCGGTCAAAGTAGGCTCCGCGCAGTTGCTGGAGGGCTAGCGCCTTTTCTAGCCGCTTTTACCAGCCGCGATAGTAGACGTAGCGCGGGGTGGAGCTGAAGGCCATGACCAGCGCGATCACCCAGCCAATGAGCGTCCAGCCGAAGAAGATATTCAGCAGCAGGATGCCTCCGGAGTTGTGGGTGTGGCGCACAGCGGCAATGATTGCGGGCAGGAAGTAAAGGCCGACTCCGAATAACAGACAATGCATGCGAACTCCCGTCTAGTTCCGGTCAGTTCTACGCAAACTCCGCGCCCCCGGTTCCATCCGGTTCCATTATTGATCCGGCAATTAAATACTGGCAGGGTGCCCCATCCATTTCCGCGTTTTTTGCGGAAATGGGTGGGAATACGATGTCACTGTTTTATTGCCGGACCAATAGGTTCCATTAGGGCCGGCAGGGAACCAGCGCTGCGGCGCGCCTATACAATCGATGGGGTATGCCCACCGCAGTCCGCTCCCACGCCAAAATCAATCTGGGGCTCGCCATCGGCGCGCCGCGGGTGGACGGATTTCATGCGCTGACAACGGTTTACCAAACCCTGGAGCTGCACGATGTGCTCACCGTGACGGCCCGGCCGGCCGGGGCGACGGCCATCCGCCTTACCTCGAACGACAGCCGCGTGCCCACTGATTCCCGCAACACCGCCTGGAAGATGGTTTCTCTGGTTCTGGGGGAGCTTGGCCGCGCGGCGAACGTGGAGATTCATATCGAGAAGCGGCTGCCGGTACAGGGCGGCCTGGGCGCCGGGTCGGCAAATGCCGTGGCGGCGCTGGTGGGACTGGAAGCGGAGCTGGGAATTGGTCCGGGTGCTGCGTGGCCGGCGCGACGGCTGGAGATGGCCGCCCAGGTGGGCTCGGATGTGCCGCTGTTTCTGATCGGCGGCACGGTTCTGGGGCTGGACCGCGGGCAGGATGTGTATCCGCTGCCCGATCTGGATCCGGCCTGGTGCGTCGTCGCCTTGCCCGAAACCGGCGTCTCCACGCCGCAGGCTTTCCGCGACTGGGACGCGCTGTGCGCCGCAGAGGGTTTGACCGCCGAGGCCAGTGAAGATAGACTAAAACAGTTGAGTCGCGCCTATGCCAGCGCCTTTGCGGAAGGGATTACGCAAGGTGGGCAACAGACGGGCTCCTCCGGTGTCATCCTCAGAACTGATTCTGACCGGGATGACCTGGCCGGACCGCATGGGTCCGCGCTTGTCCGCACCGGGATCATGAGCTGGATTCAAAACGACTTTGAACGGGTCGTCTTCGTCCAGCAACCTTCCCTTCGCGAAATCAAGCGCATTCTTGCGGCAGACGGCACGCCGGAGGCAGCTCTTCATGCCTCGCTGTCGGGGTCCGGTTCAGCGCTTTTCGGGTTATATCGAACCCGGGAAGATGCGGAAGCAGCCTGCGCACGTCTGCGGGCGGCCGGAGTTCAGCAGCAGTTGACGCGAACCCTGCCGCGCGCCGCCTATTGGCAGCAGATGCTTTCGTAAAAGCATGTTGACAGCACACCGCGCCGCGGGTAAAACTCGCCACCGGTTGCTGGCGTTGGGCGATCGTCTAATGGTAGGACAGTGCCCTTTGGAGGCACTTGTCTAGGTTCGAATCCTAGTCGCCCAGCCAAGGTTTGCGCAGTCGATTTTCAAGAAGCAGCCAAAGCCAACCAGCTTGGAGGTTTTCTTTCAATGGAAGCGGAAGCATTGACGGTTACGCTGGAAGATAAGCAGCAGGGTGGACCCGATTCCGGGAAAGACAACACGCGCAAGGATGGAGCGCAGGGCAATACGCCGGAATCGGCTAAGTCCAGGGAGGCCAAACCGGCCCCCGAGCGCAAGCGGTCCCGCAGCCTGAGTGAAGACAAGCGCTTCAAGCTTTTCTCCGGCTCGGCCAACCCCCGCCTTGCCGACGATGTGGCGCAGCATATTGGCGTCACGGTGGGCCAGGTAAAGTTGCAGCGGTTCGCGGACGGAGAAGTCTACTTTCAGCTTCTCGAAAACGTGCGCGGCGTGGATGTGTTTGTGATGCAGCCCACCTGCTTTCCGGTGGACCAGCATCTGGTCGAATTGCTCATTATGATTGACGCCCTCAAACGCGCCTCGGCTGCCCGCATCACCGCGGTGGTGCCCTACTACGGGTACGCCCGCCAGGATCGCAAAGACCGTCCGCGCGTGGCCATCAGCGCCAAGCTTATCGCCGACCTGCTCACCACCGCGGGCGCCAACCGCGCGCTGTTCGTGGATCTGCACGCGGCGCAGATTCAGGGTTTCTTCGACATTCCCGTCGACCACATGTTCGCCAGCCCGGTGCTGGTGAGCTACTTCCGCGAGCTCAAGTTGCCCAACCTGACCGTTGTTTCGCCGGATGCGGGCGGCGTGGAGCGGGCACGCTTCTTCGCACAGAAGGTAGGCGCTCCGCTGGCCATTGTAGACAAGCGCCGCACCGATTTGAACGTAGCCGAAGTGATGAACGTTGTGGGCGACGTGAAAGGCAGGCCCTGCCTCATCATCGACGACATTATCGACACGGCCGGAACGCTCGTGAAAACAGTGGACGCGCTTCTCGACGCCGGCGCGACCTCGGTTCATGCCTGCGCCAGCCACGCCGTGCTTTCGGGCCCGGCCATCGACCGCATCGCCAACTCGCGTCTCGAACAACTCGTCGTGACCGACACCATTCCGTTGCGCGAAGCGGCGCAGAAGTTAAGCAAGATCAAGGTTGTCTCCATCGCCGGCCTTCTGGCCGCCACGATCGAGAACATTCACATGGAGAACAGCGTGAGCACGCTGTTTTCTTAAACCGTGGGCCAGCGATCAGGTTTCAGAGATCGATGACCCGGAACAAAGCAAGCTGCCAGTCGTCAGCGGACGAAGGCGGGAATCAGTCGGCAAATTTTTGATTCCTGACCACCGATTCCACGCCACTGGCCCAACAAAGGGAGCGGACCCCACGAAGGCCGTGCCCGAACCAGGAAACGAGAAGACCAAATGCCGGAAACAGTCGTAGCCAGGCCCCGAGCGGGCAAGTTCAACAAGAATGCGGCGCGCCGCGTACGCGCCGCGGGCAAGATTCCTGCCGTGCTGTACGGTCCCGGACATGATCCGGTGGCCATTGAAGTGGAGCCGAAACAGATTGCGAAGATTCTTTACTCCGAGAGCGGACACAACACCATCTTCGACGTTGCAATTGAAGGCCAGGCTTCAGCCAAAGCCATGATCGTGGACTGGCAGCATGAGCCGATCAAGGACCAGTTGATTCACATCGACCTGAAGCGCATTGCACTCGACAAGGTGCTGCGGGTGAGGGTGCGCGTCAAGCTGCTGGGCACGCCGGTCGGCGTCAAGGTAGACGGCGGCATTCTGGACCAGGTGATGCGCGAGGTGGACATGGAGTGCCTGCCGGCCGATATTCCCAGCCACATCGATGTGGATGTGAGCGGGCTCGGGCTGCACGGCGTGCTGCGCATCAGCGATCTGCCGCACTCCGACAAGCTCAAGTTTCTTAATGCCGAAGATGCGACAGTGGCTCACGTTGTGTCGATCCGTGAAGAGGCGGTGGCGACGCCGGAGGCAGCCGAGGTCGGCGCGGCCGGGACGACAGAGCCGGAAGTGGCCAAGAAGGGCAAGACCGAGACCGCGGATGCGGCCAAGAAGCCTGAGGCGAAGAAGTAAGTTTTGTCTGAGGCGATCGAAACCGACCGGCCCGGCGAGCCGAAACCGCTTGCCGGCAACTGCGGAACCGGGGCGCGGCGCGGTCCGTTTCTGGTGGTCGGGCTGGGCAATCCGGGGCTGGAGTATCAATGGACTCCGCACAACGCGGGTTTCATGGCCATTGACCGTATCGCGCAGCAGGAAGGCGTTGTAGTCCAGAACCGGCGTTGCAGGGCGCTTACCGCAACCTGCCGCGTGGCAGGCCGCGAGGTGATTCTGGCCCGGCCGGAGACGTATATGAACCTGAGCGGGCTTGCGGTGGCCGCGCTGGTTCGCGAGTTTGAGGCTGATCCGGCACAGGATCTGCTCGTGATCTACGACGAGCTGGATCTGGTGCTGGGCACCTTCAAAATCAAGGAACGTGGTTCACCCGCAGGGCACAACGGAGCCCGCAGCGTGACCGGCGTTCTGGGAACACAGGAGTGGTTACGCCTGCGTATTGGCGTAGGGATCGACCTTCCGCCGGAGGCAATAGCCGCCGGCGGAAAGCGGCTGGGCAAGGATTATCTGCTTTCGCCATTACGCAAAGCGGACCTGGGAATTCTGGACGAGGTGCTGGATAAAGTGGCCGTGGCCACCCGGCGCATCGTCCAGGAAGGTCCAGGGCCGGCGATGAACGAGTTCAACCGGAAAGACAGGGAATAGGGATCGGCGAACGGCTGCTGTGAACCGCGAACCCTGGACCGGGAATGAAGAGCTGGAAGCTGGAGCGCAGTCGGACTCCGGCGGAAAAGGAAATGAGATGTCGCGTTTGTATGAAGTAATGTTCATTGTTCGGCCAGATGTGGCCGAAGAGGATGTGGACAAGCTGATCACCGGCTTTAGCGCTACCGTGACCAACGGCGGCGGCGCAGTCAAGTCGGTCGAAAAGATGGGCCGCCGCAAGCTGGCCTATCTGGTACGCAAGTTCGTCGATGGCAACTTTGTTCTGCTTACCATTGAGGCCGGCGGCCCGGTGGTGCTTGAGCTCGAGCGCCGCCTGCGTGTCACCGAGCCGGTGATCAAGTTCATCACCGTGCGCATGGACGAGGAAGAAAAGCGCCTGGCCAAGGTGAGGGCACTGCGCGGCGCGCGCCGCAAGTTGAGCGCCGAGCCTGCTGCTGCGCCGGTTCCGGCTCCTGCTGCCGCGGCTCCGGTTACGGCTCCAGCTCCTGCTGCTCCGGCTCCGGTGGAAGCTCCGGCCCCGGCTGCGGCAGAGGTTGCCGCGTCCGAACCCGCCGCCGTCTAGCACCCGTTTTTGCCGTGGATTGCCGCTGGCGGCCCTGGGTGGCCGGCCAACGGCCGGAAAACCGTCTCGCACGCTGCGGGACCGAAACAGATGAAGAGGAAACACGATGCCTGAAGAGACACAAGCAAAGGCGCCCGCTGCGGCGGACGCACCTCAAGCACAATCGGGACCAACCTCGGGACCCACTTCGGGACCAAGTTCGGGACCGGGTTCGGGATCAGGTTCGGGGCCTGGGCCAGGACGCGGACCGGGCCGGCCCGGCGGCGGCCCTGGAGGACGCGGCAAGTTCTTCCGCCGCAAGAAGGTCTGCAAGTTCTGCACCGAGAAGATCGATGCGATTCCTTACCGCGACGTGCGGCTGCTGCAGGGATTTGTGGCCGAACGCGGCAAGATTGTGCCGCGGCGGCTTACCGGTGTCTGCACCAAGCACCAGCGCCGTCTGACGCGGGCCATCAAGCAGGCCCGCAACATCGCTCTGCTGCCGTTCGCCACGCGTCACTAGAGCAGTTCCACAATTCATGTACCCGTTCCAGCATCGCGCAGGCCGGCATTTTTCTGAGGAAAACGCCACTCGCCACGATGGCTTCGGGGTACGGCAAGTGTGGAATCGCTCTAAAACTCACGCAGGCGCAGCCGTCAGGCTGTCTTCCTGCTTTTCTGGATTTCACTGCCGTTGCGCTCGCGAATGCGAGAGGAGCGCCGCGGCGTATTTTGGAGAACTCCCATGGAAGTGATTTTGAAGGAAGACGTAGTCAACCTGGGCCTTCGCGGAGAAGTCGTGAAGGTGGCCGACGGCTACGCACGCAATTACCTGCTGCCGCGCAAGCTGGCCATGCAGGCTACCGCGAACAACAAGGCCGTCATCGATCAGATGAAGGCCTCCGCCGCGCGCCGCTCCGCCGTGGAGAAGACGCAGGCCGAAGAGTGGGTGGCCCGGCTCGATCCGGTGGTGCTGAGCTTTACCCGCAAGGTGGGCGAACACGGCCATCTTTTCGGTTCGGTTACCTCGGCGGACATCGCCACCGAACTCGGCGCGCAGGGCTTTGAAGTGGATCGCCGCAAGATTCAGCTCGGCGAGCCGCTCAAGAGCGTGGGCGAGTTCACGGTACCCATCCGGCTGCATCGTGAAGTGACCGCGCGGGTGCGCGTGCAGGTGCACCCCGAGGGCGGCGAAGAAATCGAAGCCGCTGCCGCGGAGCCCGCAAAGGAAGAAGCCGCCGCGGAGTAACGCCGGCGTCTGCAAGGCGGTTGCGCCGTGGCTCGGTTGGCGGAGAAACGGCGCAACTGTAATTTCTGCGCGCTTTTTTGTCGCGCTTCTCTATCGCTCTTTGGATTCCACGGTTGCCAGCGGACGGTGGCGATCGGTCCGCAGGGTTGGCACCGCGGCCAGCAGAGTTTGTGTATATTCGTTTTGTGGATCGGCGAGCACTTTGCCGCAAGTTCCGGTCTCTACCACCACTCCTCTGCGCATGACGGCGACGCGCGCCGCCACCTGACCCACCACGGCCAGATCGTGCGAGATGAACAGCATGGCCAGTCGGTGCTCGCGCTGCAACTCTTTCAGCAGGGCCAGAATCTGCGCCTGCACGGTCACGTCGAGCGCCGTTGTCGGCTCGTCGGCAATCAGCAGCCGCGGCCGGTTGATCAACGCCATCGCGATGAGAATGCGCTGCCGCTGGCCTCCGGAAAACTGATGCGGAAAATCGCCGAAGCGTGCCGCCGCGTCGGGAATAGCCACTTCTTCAAGCGCCGCAATGGCTTTGCGCCTGACCTCGCGCGCAGTGAGCGCCGCATTGTGCGCCGCTGCGCACTCGGCCACCTGCCGCCCAATCGACATGACCGGATTGAGCGCCGTCATCGGCTCCTGAAAGATCATCGCGATCTGGCGTCCGCGCACCTGCCGCAGCGCCGACTGCGACTGGGTTGCAAGATCGATCTCGCCGCCCGCGCTTTGCCACAAAATCTGCCCTTCCACGCGCGCCGTGGCATCGAGCAGGCCGAGAATCGCAAGCGCGATGGTGCTCTTGCCCGACCCCGACTCGCCCACCAGCCCCAGAGCCTCGCCTTCCTCCACATGCAGGCTTACGCCGCGCACCGCCGGCGTTGCGCTAAAGCGAATCTGCAGATCGCGAATCTGGAGCAGCGAGCCCATGCAGCCATCGTAGTGCATGGATGGTTCAGAGTGCTTCCTGGTTGAGCGGGGAAATGAATGCGGTTCTCATCGATTCGTTGCTGACCGGGCATTGGCTGACCTTGCGCTGCGGCCGAGTCCATTCCGGCCGCACAGTCTCGCCAGTCGCCTGAGCCGCGCCGCGCACTTAAACTGGAAGTATGCCGCCGATCCTGAACGCACAGAATATCTCCAAACGCTTCGGCGCCACGCCACTGTTCCAGAACATCGGTTTCGCCGTTCACGACCGCAACCAGATCGGCCTCATCGGCCCCAACGGCGCCGGTAAATCCACTCTGCTCGCCATCCTGGCCGGCGAACAGGAGCCCGATTCCGGCGAAGTAGCCTTTCGCAAACGCGTTCGCATCGGCTACATCCGTCAGATCTCCGATTTCGCTCCCGGAGCCACAGTCCGCGGCATCGTTGAGTCTGCGCTCTCCCGCGCCGCCGTTCCGGAAGACGATTGCGAGCGGCGTCTCCGCGAAACCCTTGGCCGAGCCGGCTTCGGCGACTCCGGCATCTCCATCTCCGCCCAGGCCGTCACTCTCAGCGGAGGCTGGCGCAAACGCCTCGCCATCGCCGAAGCGCTGGTGGCCGACCCCGAAGTGCTGCTTCTCGACGAGCCCACCAACCACCTTGACCTTGAAGGCATCGAGTGGCTCGAAGGTCTGCTCCAGTCTTCCTCCTTCGCGTTCGTCGTGGTCTCTCACGACCGCCGCTTTCTCGAGAACACGACTTCGGAAATCATCGAACTCAACCGCATCTATCCTAACGGCCTGCTGCGCATCAAAGGCAGCTACTCAAAGTTTCTTGAAGACCGCGAAGCCTGGCTGGAGCAGGAGCAGCGCGCCCAGGATAGCCTCCGCAACCGCGTCCGCACCGAGATCGAGTGGCTGCGTCGCGGACCCAAGGCCCGCGCCACCAAAGCCAAGGCCCGCATTGATAGTGCCAACGCACTCATCGCCGAGCTTCAGGACTCTGAGGCTCGCAGCAGGTCTGTCTCCGCAGGCATCGCTTTCGATGCCACCCAGCGCCAGACCAAACGTCTTATCGAAATGGAAGATGCAACCGTCACGCTCGGTCATCGCGAAATTCTCCGCGATGTCAGTTTCAGTCTTACCGGCGGCCTGAAGCTGGGCCTGGTGGGTCCCAATGGCTCGGGCAAAACCACTCTGCTGCGCGCAATGACCGGCGAGCTGGCTCTCACCGCGGGTGAAGTCCGCCGCGCGCCATCCCTGCGCATCGTCTACTTCTCACAGCTCCGCGAAATCGACACATCGCTCACCCTCCGCCGCGCTCTTGCGCCCGATTCCGACGCTGTCATCTATCAGGACCGCGTCGTCCACGTCGCCAGTTACGCCACCCGTTTTCTCTTCACCGGCGAACAACTCAACCAGCCCGTCTCCCGCCTCAGCGGCGGCGAGCGAGCCCGCGTGCTCATCGCCCGCCTTATGCTCCAGCCCGCGGACGTCCTCATCCTCGACGAACCCACCAACGACCTCGACATCCCCACCCTCGAAATTCTCGAAGAAGCCCTGATCGACTTTTCCGGCGCGCTCGTCCTCGTCACCCACGACCGATATCTCCTCGATCGAGTCACCAATGCAGTCCTCGGCCTTGATGGTCGCGGCAACGCTGTTCTGTTCGCCGATTACCTCCAGTGGGAACAGTGGCGCGAGTCTGCGCCGGAGCGTTTGCCGGAGTCGGCCCGAGAATTTATTGCGGCGGATTCCGGGCCTGATTCCACAGCTTCCGCCGCCTCAGCCCAGAAGAAGAAGCTGTCCTACCTGGAGCAACGCGAATTCGACGCCATCGAAGCCCGCATCGCGGCCGCCGACGAGCATCTCCGCCACGCCCGTTCCCGCGTGGAAGATCCATCCGTTGCCATCGACGCAGCAGCACTCACTCAGGCCCTGGCCGCACTCGACTCCGCGCAGGCCGAGCACGATTCGGTCTACGAACGATGGATTGAGCTGACTGAGAAAATCGGCGGATAGCGCTCCTGCTCGCGCGGCGCCCGTACACCTGAGAAACACACGCCGCAACTGCGTCGCAGGACTGAACGCCGCCCTGTGCGATACGGCGCCTGGGTTCGCGTATGCGGTGATGTGCGTAGCTTGCTCCAAAAGCAGTCCATACACGGAGCAGTCCATACATGGTAGCCCAGCCGCATCTCTTATTCTGAAACGTGACTGCAATTCCCAATCCGCGAGCCGAGGCCCGTGCCCGGAGAGGTTTCATGCCAGGACTTTGGGTCTTTGCCCGATGGTTCGGCCTTGGCGTGGTGCTTCTCTGGTCGACAGCCGTACTGATGCTTGTGGCCGCGCGGTGGATCGACCCGCCAACCACCGCGGTGCATCTGGAGCGCCGATTACAGGCCTGGATTCACCACACGCCGTATCACGAACGCTATCGATTCATTCCGCTCAGCCAGATATCGCCCGATTTCCAACACGCGGTAATCGCTGCGGAGGATGCGCGCTTCTACCAGCACCATGGTTTCGACTGGCACCAGATCCAGATTGCTGCCGCGGGCGACCTGGAAGGCGGCCGCACGCGCGGAGCTTCCACGATTACCCAGCAGTTGGTAAAAAACCTGTTCTTCGGAACGGGCCGCTCAATCCTCCGCAAGGGCGCGGAGTTCACGCTGGTGCCGGTGGCCGAAATCGTTCTCGGCAAGCGGCGCATTCTGGAACTCTACCTGAACGTGGTCGAATGGGGACCTGGCATCTATGGCGCGGATTCCGCGTCGCGCTACTACTACGGAATCGCGGCAGGCAATATTGGCCGGCAACCAGCGGCGCGGCTCGCCGCGATTCTGCCGGCTCCACTGAAGCGGCGGCCCGAGCGCATGAATCGCTACAGCGCCCTCATCCTCGAGCGGATGCGCCAGATGGGTTGGTAAGCAGATGCGATCCCGATTGCACTCGGTTCTATAGAAAAATCAGCGTTGGTGTAAAGCGAGTTGATGCTGCTCAGTGTCGTTGTCCTCAAGAAAACGGCGCCTTGTACGATCTTGGCAATCCACGTATGAATTCAGATTTAGCTCTGGCTGATTCATTTCACCAGCTCGCATCTCGCATGCGGGTTTGCGAAAGCATCCTCATTCTGTTCATCGTTCCTATCGAGACAGGCAAAGTCTTTTTCAACGATCAGCTCAAGCCTTTCACCAGAACCGATGTCCAGCGAAGCATAAATGCCCACCTGAGCAGCTTCATTCCATGTGCGCAGATCGTCTTGATTGATGACAACGGTAATCCTCTGCCGGCTGTAGTGCGCGATCGCAGTGGGGATGCCGGCAGCAGACTCCAGGACATACGTGAGCGTTGCCCCCGGCTCGGGCGCGAATCGAATGGTTTCTTCGACTCTATTTCTTGACATCAACCGATGAAGTTCTGAACGGGATACGCGTAATCGCAGCGAGTTTCCCATGATTCGCAGCTTCATTCTTTTCCTCTCGGAGCAGTCTCCAGTTCTGCTTTAGGTTTACGACGCATATCGTCCATCAGAACGATGGCATCCGCGATCTCGCGCATCGTGATTCTTCGCTGGCGGCTTTCCTTCTGCATGGTCAGGTACGCTTCGTCTTCGCCGATGCCCAGGTCCCGCTGCAGAATGCCCTTCGCGCGATCGACCGCTTTCCGCGTCTCCAGCCTGCCTGACAATTGGACATTCTCCGTCTCCAGGCGCGCGCGCTCAATTTCCGCACCCACCAGAAACCCCAGCGTGGACAGGAATTTTACCTCATTCGCCGTGTGCTGGTAGGTGAACCGATGTTGAAGGGTTATGACTCCGACAACTTTGCTGGCGCACAGCACGGGAGTGCAAAGAATGGCTTCGAAGTGGTCTTCCGGCAGGTTGCGAAAGATCATGAAGCGGGGATCATTGGATGCATTCGAGGCAATGGCCACCGGCTCCCGGTGTTCCGCGACCCAACCCGTAATACCCTGGCCAATGTGAACTCCCAGTTTGTCCACGAGATCCGTATGCGGATTCTTTGACGCGCGGAGCACCAACTTGTCCTGTTCCAGCGTATAGATAAAACATGAATCGCAAGGAATGGCGGTGGCGACAAAATCGACGATGCTGCCAAGCACGGAATGTAACGGATCAGAAGCTGCAATGCGGCTGCTGACCTGATGGAGAAAATCAATTGAAGTGAGCCCGTCTCGAAAACCGGCCATGGCCGCGGTTGATGAAGCAACTCGGCTGACGGCGGTGAGCCGTTCGTCCGCGGAGTTTTCTGCCGCTTTGAACTCGGGCAATACGGGTGGCGCGGCCAGATTCGCGATTCCGGTCTTCTTCTGTTCAAGAATCCGGGCTGCGTACTGCGCAGCTTCATTCACAATGAAGGCCATCTTGGGGCGGGATGGTTCAAAGTCCGGCGCGATGCCATAGTGCAACAGCTCTTCCGAGGTGGTGGGCCCGATGGAAACCACCACCGTCGCGCGCAGCCCCGCACTCAGCTCATTCCGAAAGCCCATCTCTTCCGCCACCAGAAACAGATGAATCGCTTGCACGGCTGTCATGAAGAGGATGACATCGAAGTTTCCAGACACGATTCCACGCACGCACTCACGCAATGGGCCGAGATCGTTGGGTAATCCCCATTGATAAACGGGCACCTTGACCACTTCAGCACATCGCCCGGTCAGTTCCGACAGAAGTTCCGGATTGGAGGCGCCGTATTCCTGCACGGCTACACGCATGGCGCCCAACGAGGCGCCGAATGTTTCATCGACCGCGGAGAGCGTCTCGCGCCACGTGAATGGCTCGATCGCTCTGGCATGAATCGGAATTCTGCTTTCGTGCAGCGCAGCCACTGGCTTGGGTCCTCTGGCTGCAACCTTGACTGTACGCAATGCCGCAAGGAAGGTCTCCTTGTCGCGCTCTTTGCCGACAATGTCAAGCATGGCCCGAAATCCTATGCCGGTAAGAAAGATCACCAGGTCGATCTCTCCCTGTATGAGCCGGTCGGCAAATTGGATAGCTGGCCGGTTGGACTCGATAGGAATTTCGCGCATCGCAGACACGACCGTTGGCTCTCCGCCGTAAGTGCGGATGAGTTTCGTCACCTCGGTTGCTCGACGGGACTCGAGTGAGAGTACCCGCAAGCCATTAAAGTTTGCGTGCGCCATTCATTTTCTCAGGATATGGGCTGAGGCATTTCATGCCTTCCAGATGAGCAGGCCACTCCGACGCGCCAATCTTGTTGACGCGAGTCGTTGCTGCAATGGTTGAAGTGAGTCGATCTATCATTTTCCATTTTATTGCTTTCTGGAATAAGGAACCGATAAAGAAATGCAAACCAGATCTCTCGACTGGGCAGAAGAGCCTTGCGCAGAAACCGGGATGTGAGTAAGATCACTTCAAGCAGCAGTCTACCGGGACGTAGATTCGCCTGCAGCCTCATATCCACTTGGATGTGGATTCCCTCCAATTTTCCCGCTCCTTGAAGAGCCTTGAATCCATCGCGCGTGCGCGATGTTCGATTTTGGCACTCCTGTCTGCGCCCTTTTGCTCTGGGCTGCAGGCTAAGGCGAACTCGTCTGCCGCGAAGCGAGCGGCGACAACCTTCAAGGATTGATTGTATGGATTCGCAACTCATTTCGACTCCGGGGCTCGCGTCCGAATTTACCGCGGTGCAGAAGGAATATCTGCAAGGGTTATTCAATGGGATTGCCCAGAGAGGTCCGGTTCCCTATGCAGGGCACACGCCGGAGGGTCAAATCACCAACGACCCTGCTTGCGGCGCCGTGAATCTTGCCGCCGAAAGTCTTGCAGCGGAAGAGATGTATTTCAACACGCCGGTCTCAGACCTTTGCCGCGAAGAGCGATGGAAGCGTGAACAAAATCCGCTCGACATCTGGGATAAGCTGCTGGCCCATGCCAACGAGAACAAAGCTCCGGCTCAGGAAGACATTTTCCGCTTCAAGTTTCACGGCCTCTTTTATGTGGCTCCGGCGGAGGACTCCTTTATGGTGCGCCTGCGTATTCCCGGCGCGGTTCTCACGGCTCACCAGATGCGTGGTCTAGCCAAACTGGCTGCCGAATGCGGTCCGGGACGCGCCGACATCACCACGCGCGCCAATCTGCAGATTCGTGAGTTGCAACCCAAGGACATTGTTCGAGTTCTCACTTCGATTCAGGAACTCGGCCTGTCATCGCGCGGCTCGGGCGCGGATAACATCCGCAACATTACCGCATCGCCTATCACCGGGATCGACCCAACAGAGTTGATGGACGTGGCTCCGCTGGCCGAGGCCATGGGCCATTATATTTTCAACTCGCGCGATCTATACGGTCTGCCGAGAAAATTCAACATCGCGTTTGACAACGGCGGCGCCATCAGTGTGCTCGCCGACACCAACGATATTGGCTTTGTGGCAGTGCGCGTGGCGGAGGGCGGAAGCGTTCCGCCGGGGATATACTTTCGCGTGCTGCTTTGTGGCATCACCGGACACAGGCAGTTTGCTCAGGACTGCGGCATTTTGCTGCGGCCCGACCAGACCGTTGCGGTGGCCGCGGCGATGGTTCGCGTATTCAACCAGAATGGCGACCGCACCGATCGAAAAAAGGCGCGGCTCAAGTACCTTATCGATCGCTGGGGCGTTGATAAGTTTCTTCAGGAAACCGAAAAGCAGCTTGCTTTTCCACTTATCCATTTTGCGGCCGAGGAATGCGAGCGCCGCGTCCCGATTGATCGCGCCGGCCACATCGGCATTCATCCGCAAAAGCAGTCCGGCCTTTCCTACATAGGCGTGTCCGTGCCGGTAGGCCGCATGCCAGCGGAACAAATGATCGCAGTTGCCGAGATTGCCGAGCGTTTCGGCAATGGCGAGATTCGTCTCACCGTATGGCAGAACCTGGTTATACCGAATATTGCGGCCGGGCATCTTGAGGCTGCCATGGCCGAATTACTCGCCGCCGGGCTCAGCTTCAAAGCCGGCGCTGTGCTGAGCGGCACAGTGGCCTGCACCGGCAATCAGGGTTGCCGCTACGCAGCTACCGACACAAAGACGCACGCCGTGGTGCTGGCCAACATGCTCGACGACACTTTCAATATTCTCCGTTCAGTCAACCTCCACGTCACCGGTTGCCCGCACTCCTGCGCGCAACACTACGTTGGCGATGTTGGTTTGATGGGGGTGAAAGTGGGCGGCGAAGAAGGCTACCAGGTGGTGCTTGGCGGCGGTTCCGATCAGGATCAGGGGCTGGCGCGGGAATTGCTTCCGGCCATCAAGTTCAGTGAACTGGAGCCGATGATGCGCCGGCTCTTTCGCGCATACTCCGAGCGCGCTCTCAAGGAGGAATCGTTTCTGGAATTCACACGCCGCCATGAGATCGCTGAATTGAAGCGGTTCTGCCAGATTTGGGAGAGCAACTAATGCCGACCATCGCTGCCGCGCCTCAGGTTCCCTTTATCCCCGACAACGCGCCATTCACTCCAGAGCAGATAGCGTGGCTCAACGGATTTCTCGCTGGAATGTATGCAAGCGCCCCCGCAGCAGCGCGGGAGCCTCTGCCTTCGTTAAAGATAGCGGTGCTTTACGCCACGCAATCCGGCAATGCGGAAGGTCTCGCGCGCAAAGTCGCAAAAGAACTGAAAGCCAAAGGTCATGTGGCCACGCTATCGGCACTCGAAGGCTACACGCCGGCATCACTGGCCGCCGAGCGTTATGCCGTGCTGATCGCGAGTACCTATGGCGAAGGCGATCCGCCCGATGCCGTGCAGCCGTTTTACAACCAGCTCTGCATCGAACATTTTCCCCGCTTCGAGAATCTTTCTTATGCGGTTCTGGCGCTGGGAGATCGCAGCTACGAACACTTCTGCCAGTTTGGCCGCAACCTGGATGAGAAACTGCAATCGCTCGGAGCATACCGCCTCTGCCCTCGAAGGGACTGCGATGTAGATCTGGATGCAGAGTTTACCGAGTGGAAGGCTGCCCTGATGCAGATCGTCGCAGAGGCAGGAACCGCTCGTCCAAAGGCTCCCAGGCTGGAGATGGGCGCACCTAAGAGCGCTGCCGACACTGTCACACCCGCGGCCGCGGACACAGTCAAGCACTCGCGCGAGAATCCGTATCTCGCTCCAATCGTGGACAAGCGCAAGCTCACCGGCGAATCGTCGAGCAAGCAAACGCTGCACATGGCTTTTTCCACCGCGGGCTCTCAAGTGACCTACCAGACTGGAGATGCGTGTGGCGTGATTCCGCAGAATGATCCTGCGCTGGTAGATGAGATTCTGCGCAAGCTCAAGTTCAGCTCAGAGATTGCGGTGCAGGTTCCTAAAACCGGAACCGTCTCGCTGCGCGAAGCGTTGCTCGATCACTTTCAGATCACACGTCTGACCCGCAAGATGGTTGAGGCATACGCGACCATCGGCCGCTGCGAGACCCTTACGGAGTTGCTTAAGGCCGACAGGCAGCCACTTTTAGACAGTTATATGCATGAGCGCGGTCTGATCGATCTGGTCTGCGAATGCCCGGAGGTCCTCCGCGATCCCGTTGACCTGGTGGCGATGCTTCCCCGTCTTTCGCCGCGGCTCTACTCTATCTCTTCCAGTCCCGCCGCGCATGGAGCGGAGATTCACACTACGGTGGCAGTGGTGCGCTACCAGTCTCACAATCGCGAGCGCGGCGGAGTCTGCTCAACCATGTTCGCCGATCGCACAACACCTGAGAGTCGTCTACCGATTTACATTCAGCCGAACCGGAGATTCCGCATTCCGAAGGAACATGCCCAGCCCATCATCATGATTGGCCCCGGTACGGGAATCGCTCCGTTTCGCGGCTTTCTGCACGAGCGCCGCGCTCTCGGAGCCACGGGAAAGAATTGGCTCTTTTTCGGCGATCGCAGCGCAGCCACTGACTTTCTTTATCGCGACGAGCTTGAGTCCATGCAGAAAGACAAGTTCCTCACGAGCCTTGACCTGGCCTTCTCACGCGATCAGGAGAAAAAAGTCTACGTGCAAGACAGGATGCTGGAGCAGGCGCCGCTCTTCTGGTCATGGCTTCAGGATGGCGCAGTTGTCTATGTGTGCGGTGACGCTTCACGCATGGCAAAAGATGTCGACGAAACTCTGCACACCATCGTTGAACAACAAGGGGGCATGAATCCGGAGGCCGCGCAGGAGTTCGTGTACGGGCTCAAAGAGCAGCATCGCTATCACCGCGACGTTTACTAATAGGTCGAGAAATCAAGAAGGGGATTCAGATCCGTGTCATTGCCACTGCAAGACCGAGCGCAGGATGGAAGCAGCGACGGACTCGTGCGCCTGACATTGGCCGGTCTCGTGGATACCCCTTCGGCAATTCCCGACGCCACAAAGAAGTTGATTCCGGAGAGACAGCTCAACCCAGGCGAGCAATATCGCTTCCACTTCGACATGAACAAGTGCATCGGCTGCCGGTCGTGCGAGATTGCCTGCAACGAGCAGAACGGCAACCCAACGGAGATACGCTGGCGGCGCATCGGTGAGATTGAAGGTGGCACGTATCCAGACACCAGCCGGCACTACCTTTCAATGGGTTGCAATCATTGCCTTGATGCGGAATGCGTGAAGGGTTGCCCGGTTGAGGCTTATACCAAAGACCCTGTCACGGGCATCGTGCTGCATTCTGCCGACGCTTGCATCGGCTGCCAGTACTGCGTGTGGAACTGTCCCTATTCGGTTCCGCAGTTCAATGTGGAGCGCGGCGTTGTGGGCAAGTGCGACATGTGTCACGGCCGCCTGGCAGAAGGCCTGGAGCCTGCCTGCGTGAATGCCTGCCCCGAGGCTGCAATCGAGATAGAGATCGTGGACATGCTGGAGTGGCGCTCCGACTATGCGCTCGCCGAGTCGCCCGGAATGCCTGCGGCCGGTCACACCATCTCCACGACTCGCATCACGCTCCCGCCACGCACCTCTACCAAACTCGAACGCGTTGATACCGGCCGCATTCAACTGGAACACGCGCATTGGTCTCTGGTTTTTATGACCACGCTCATTCAAGCCGCAGCCGGCTCGCTCTGCATTGCTCTCATTTTCCGAGCAGCAGAGCCCACGCTACTGCTCGCACTCTTCGTCCTAACCGCGCTCGCGCTCAACATCTCGGTATTTCATCTGGGCAGGCCCGCGTACGCGTGGCGTGCGCTTAAAATGTGGCGCCGCTCCTGGCTCAGCCGCGAGGTCCTGTTCTTTGCATTCTTCTTTAGCTCGCTCACCCTCCTCACTGCATGCTCATACGCCGTCGTCCTGCCCCCGAGCTGGCTTATTCGCCTTCATGCAACGGCAATCGAGCCATTCCAAAATCTATCCTCAACAGTTCTGGCTATCGAGGCGCTTGGCGTAATCACGGCGGTTCTAGGCATCTGCGGGATTGTCGCCAGCGCCTTCATCTACCTCGTCCCGGCGCGGCCTTCCTGGAACATGCTGCACACTCCTGTCGATTTTCTTCTCAGCGCGGCGCTCATCGGAACAGTCGTGCCGTCGCTCATCATCTCAAAAGATCATGCCGCTGCTTCGGGCGAGATCATCTTCCGGCTTTGCTTGCTCGCAGCATCGCTGTGGATCGTGAATCAGAGCGTTCGCTTCATTCGCCTTCTTCGCTCCGGCATCTTCGAGCATCGTGCATCGGCAGCGCTGCTCAATCTGCCGCGCCAGCGATCTGCGTTAATCGCCAGCTTCCTGCTGGCCGCGGCCGTTCCTCTGTTTGACTGGGGAGGCGGCACAGCGTTTGCCTGCGCTGCAGCCTTTGGCGCGGTTCTGCTGGCGCGCTATCTCTTCTTCGTATCCGTAGTGCCGTTGAACATGGCTCTCACCTTCACGCGCGGAGGTGCACACTGATGTGGACTCGCATCAAGCGCGCGCTCGGCATCGACACGCGCCAGGATAAATACACCTTTGCTCACGATCCGGTGGCGGGTCACGTCGCCTCGGCGCGCGTTGCCGAAAAATGGATCAAAACTACCTGCGGTTACTGCTCGGTTGGCTGCGGGATGCTGGTCGGCGTCAAAGATGGCAAAGCCGTGACGGTTCGCGGCAATCCGGCACATCCTGTGAATCTCGGAAAGCTCTGCCCCAAGGGCCTCAGCGAGCATCACATTCTGGATGCTCCAGGCCGCGCCCAACAGCCGCTTCTGCGCAAGAACGGCGTGCTGCAACCGGTCTCCTGGGACGAAGCGCTCGAGGCAATGATCGAGAATGTTGGTCAGATTCAGATGAAGTACGGCCGCGATGCGCTGGGCGTGATCGGAACCGGCCAGCTTGTGACGGAAGAGTTCTACACGCTGGGCAAGCTCGTGCAGCTTGGTTTTCGCACCCGCAACTTTGACGGCAACACCACGCTCTGCATGGCCTCCGCAGTATCCGGCTACAAACTCTCGTTCGGGTCGGATGGCCCACCCGGCTCTTACGTCGATATGGAAACCGCCGACGTCATCCTGCTTATCGGCGCCAACATTGCGGATAACCACCCGATCCTGTGCCAGCGGCTGGAGCGAAATCGCCAGCGCGGCTCGGAGAGAAGTCCCGCGACTACGGTTATTGTCGCGGATCCTCGCGTCACCAAAACGGCAATGATGGCCGATATCCATCTGCCGGTAAAGCCGAGAAGCGATATTGCACTGCTCAACGGCATAGCCCATGTGCTCATCCAGGAAAACCTCATTGATCGCGCCTATATTCACGATCACACGACAGGCTTCGAGAGTTTCTCACAGCATGTGGCGGAGTTTACACCGCGTCGCGTAGCGGCCATCACCGGGCTCGCGGAAGAAACCATTCTTCGCGTGGCAAGGCTCTATGGCAACGCGAAAGCGGCCTTCATTGGCTGGACCATGGGAGTCAACCACTCCACGCAGGGCGCAGTAACGGTGGCCGCCATCAACAACCTCGCGCTCATTACCGGCAATATTGGCCGCACCGGTGCAGCGCCTTTCTCAATTACCGGGCAGTGCAATGCGATGGGCACGCGCGAGGCCGGCTTTACTTCAAGCCTTCCGGGCTACCGAAAGTTCGACTCGCCTGCGGATCGCGCCGAATTGGCCAAAATCTGGAATGTGGATGTGACTACCATTCCGACAGCTCGCGGCCTCGCTTATCCTGACATCGTTGAAGGCGCGGTCTCAGGCAAAATCAAGGCGTTGTGGTTCATCGCCACCAACCCTGCTGTGTCTTTTCCCAATTACAAGGTGCTTGAGCAGGCGCTCACGAGCGTTGATTTTCTGGTGGTGCAGGACGGCTTTCATCCCACGCCAACCAGCGATTTTGCTCATCTCGTCCTGCCGGCCGCCATTTGGGGAGAGAAAGAAGGCACCTACACAAACTCCGAGCGCCGCGTGAGCAAGGCTAATCCACTGGTTGCACCACCTGGTGAAGCGCGTACCGACTTCAATATTTTTCTCGCACTCGCTGCAAAACTGGGCGTGAGTCAGGAACTGTTTCCTGGCTGGACCTCAACACACGATGCATTCAGGGAATGGCAGCGTGTCTCTGCGGGCCGTCTGTGCGACTACAGCCAATTTACCTGGCAGCAGATTGAAGACAACGGCGGCATGCAATGGGGAGGCGAGCGGCTTTATGCCGACGGGGTCTTCCCCACTGGATCGGGCAGGGCAGTCCTGCACTCCGTGCCGTGGCTGCCGTTTGTTGAGCAGCCCGACGATGAGTACAACCTCATCCTCAACACGGGCCGCACCGTAGAGCATTGGCATACCAGGACCAAAACCTCACAGGTAGAAATGCTGGAGAGCATGGTGCCAATGGCCTGGCTGGAGATGAATCCGGCAGACGCGGCCACGATGCAGTTGAACCCGCACGACCGGGTTTCGATCATCTCGCGGCGCAGCACCGTGCGCAATGTCGAACTGCGCATCACCGGAATTGTTGCGCCTGGCCAGGTGTTCATGCCTTTTCATTTTTCCGAGACGAACTCCAACCTGGTCACGCT
This sequence comes from Occallatibacter sp., assembly GCA_036267475.1. Taxonomy (GTDB): domain Bacteria; phylum Acidobacteriota; class Terriglobia; order Terriglobales; family Acidobacteriaceae; genus Telmatobacter. The sequence goes on along the minus strand of DATAVZ010000101.1, from coordinate 11,613 downwards.
CGGAGCTTTCGATCCGATCTCGCGCGAACCAAACTTCAAGCAATGCGCGGTTCGCGTCGAAAGATTTATCAAGCCTCTGATCTGAAGTTTGATTGAGAACATTGCCGCCATGATGCGGCAATGACGAGCACACCACCCACACGGAGGAACCACGACGTTCTCCTTGTTTGTAATCGGCAACGAGACAACATCCAAATCGCTTCCAACAGGAGAACGCGCATGGCAAACCTCAGGCTCTTCATGAAATCCGGCCACTCGCCCACGCTCTTTGCAGCTTTTCTCTACTTCGACTTCTGCTTTGCGGTCTGGGTGCTGAATGGTGTAATGGGTCCGTTCATCTCCGACGCATTTCACCTCAGCCCCGCGCAGATCGGATTGATGGTCTCCATACCCACGCTTGCGGGCGCGTTCATGCGCTTCCCACTCGGCGTGCTCTCACAGTACATAGGACGCAAGAACGCGGCCATCGTCGAAATGTCCGCGATTGTAATCGCTCTCTTGTACGGCTACTTCTTCGTGCATACGTTTTCGAGCGTTCTGGCCATGGGTGCTCTGCTCGGCATCGCCGGCGCTAGTTTTGGCGTTGCGCTTTCGCTTGGCGCTGGCTGGTTTCCTAAAGAACACAAAGGCCTGGCCATGGGGATTGCCGGAGCCGGTAACAGCGGCACAGCCTTCGCCGCACTGTTCGCACCGCGCCTGGCTGCACATTTTGGATGGCAGCCGGTGTACGGGTTTGCAGCCATATCCATGATGCTGCCTCTGCTGGTCATGATCTTCTTCGCCAAGGAGCCGCCGGACATCGAGCATCAATCCCTTCGCCAGCATCTCAAGTGCCTGGTTGAAAAAGACGGCTGGTATTTCAACCTCATTTACGTAATTACCTTTGGCGGATTTATCGGCCTGGCGACTTTTCTCCCTTCGTTCTACTACGCACAGTTCCACGTCACCAAGATCGTGGCCGGCGAACTCACGGTCCTCGCCGCCATGGCGGGATCCGCAACGCGCGTTCTTGGCGGCTGGTTCGCAGATCGGATTGGCGGCGTCACCACGCTGTCGGTGGTGTTTCTTATCACAATCGCAGGGCTCTTCGGTCTCATGACGAGCCCACCGCTGGTGTTGACCACTCTGTTATTCATGCTCTGCTTTGCCGCGCTGGGAGGGGGCAATGGCGCAGCATTTCAACTAGTGCCCCTTCGCTGGCCCACCACGTCCGCGGTTGCCGGCAGCATGATTGGCGAAGTGGGCGCGATGGGCGGATTCATCCTGCCCAATCTGCTCGGTCTCTCCAAGCAATATACGGCATCCTATCGCGCCGGTTTCATCGTCTATGCAGCGCTAGCGATCGTCATTCTGATTATGCTCCTCAAGGTCTCGAAAATGTGGACCAGGACCTGGGTCGGACGTGGTGGACGAGCGTTAGAGCCAGTTGCCGGATTAGAAGGAGTCGCAGCGGACTAAGGCAACCGTCGGCATCGAGCAAAAGCAGCGTTACTGCACGGCGGAGCCAATGCAGTTGAGTGACTTTTTCGCAAGAAAAAGCCGCCTTGCGCACCGTGAGCTGCTGTGCGCAAACTCTGCTTTCGCTCCAACCGCTTTCAACCATCAGGAGGACATAGTGACGCGAATCCATTGTCGATTTATATCCGTGGCGGCATTGCTCCTCACGCTTGCAGGCGCCGTTTGCGAGGGTCAATCGACTGTGCCAAGGAATGCCCCAATTAATGTCTCCGTGTACGACCGGACCCGCGTAGACGCATGGCAGTGGTTCGCGGCCCCACCCTATGCAAACAGTTACGGCTACGTCGAGTCGCTGCTGCGGGTGAGCGTATCGCAGCAGATTCGCAATTGGGACTGGCAACTGGAACTCTCGCAGCCCTCCGTACTCGATGCGCCTGACAATGCCGTTTCTTCCGTGAGTGCGCAGGGCCAGTTGGGAATTGGTGGAACCTATTACGCCTCCAATGTCAATTCCTATTCTGCTGCCGCGTTTCTCAAGCAGGGCTTTGTGCGCTTTGACGGCGAGAATACAAAGCTCCGCGTGGGCCGTTTCGAATTTTTGGGCGGACAGGAAACGCAAACTAAAAACCCTGCCATAGCGTGGCTGCAGACCAATCGTGTTGCACAGCGGTTGATTGGTAACTTCGGCTTCTCCAACGCCCAGCGGAGCTTCGATGGAATCGACGCCCACTTCAGTTCCGGTGTGTGGAACATCACAGCTATGGCCGCACGCGCGGATCAGGGCGTGTTCAACATGAATGGCAACCCGGAATTGAACGTCGATCTTCAATACCTTGCGCTGACCCGCTCAGAGTTGAAGCAGCATGTATTGTGGCGCGCCTTCGCCGCCGGATATCATGACGGGCGGACGGGCCTGACCAAGACCGACAATCGCGCATTGACCGTGCGCGCCGCCGATCATCGGAATATTCGCATAGGAACCTACGGCGGCGACCTGCTGGCCACGATTCCCGCGGGGCCGGGCGAGTTCGACTTTCTCTTCTGGGGCGCGATTCAGAACGGGCGCTGGGGAGCACTGAGCCACAACGCCAATGCGGCCGCGTTCGAAGGCGGGTATCGGTTCGGCAACGCGAGCACGGCGCCATGGCTGCGCGGAGGCTGGTTTCGTTCAAGTGGCGACAACAACTCCACCGACACTGCGCACAATACCTTCTTCCAGATGCTGCCTACGCCTCGCGTTTATGCGCGCCTGCCCTTCTATAACCTGATGAACAGCACAGACGAGTTTGTGCAACTCATGGACAAGCCGGTGAGGCATCTGGCTCTTCGCTCAGATATTCATTGGCTGCAGCTCACGTCAGCCCACGATCTTTGGTATCAGGGCGGAGGCGCCTACGACAACAAGGTCTTTGGGTTTACCGGACGTCCCGCGAATGGTTCCACTTCATTCGCGTCGGTGCCCGACATCAGCGCAGACTGGCAGACGACAAAGAACATTGCGCTCAACTTCTACTATGGCTATGCCCAGGGCAAGACTGTGGCAGCAGCGATTTACCCGTCCAATCACAACATGCAATATGGCTTTGTGGAGCTTGTTTACCATTGGGGCGTCGATCGAAATGGGTCCGCGAAGAAATAAACAATTCAGACTCAGGGCCTGTCATCTAATTCTGAGTTCCTCTTCGCGTACATCTGAAATCTCTAAGCTCTTTTTCTCATTCATCGCTTGATTCTTCCTGCGGCCACAAGAGTTGCGGCCCAAGGTGACTCAGCAAGATCGCTGATCTACACGCCGGGATGACAATGAGCGGTGGCGTGGATAAATTGGCGACATCCGAGAAACATGCCAGTATGGTTAATCTTGGTTTCATGGCGACCGAAGAAGAGTAAGTGGCCTGGCTCGATATTCTCAAGATCTATCGCAGCTAAATTGCCCCATTCGGCCTGTTGAGCCGCATTCCGAGGCATGTTGATGCCGCGCTGGCGCATCAGCATCTGCGTGAAGCCCGAACAATCAAATCCAAAACTGCTGACTCCTCCCCATGTATAGGTGACGCCTGTAAAACGGCGGGCCAATTCAAGCGTCTCTGAAATCGATAGCTCCGGAAGCAGCGGAACCACATCGCCTTTCTGTACCCAGGCGTACCATCCATCCACAAGCCGAATCCTCAGCCACTGATCCGGACCATCAGAACTCTCACTGGCTGGCTCTAAGCATGCCTCCCACGGCAATTGCAAAAGCGGTGGGCGGGAGGTCACTGAGGGCTCGCTGTATACATTCGCCGCCAGGCTCCTCACCCGTAAGACTCTGCCATCAGGAGCGTAAGGCGCTCGATCGAGTTCAGACAAGCCTGTAGATTCCAACCAACCACGGCAGTCATCCACGGCGCGTATTTTACTCCAGCCCGGTTGCCGATCTTCCACCAGGACGCGGCTGCCATAGATAGCTTGCGAAACGACCTCGCCATCTGCGCTGGCTTCGCGAAAGATGTTCACCACCGCGCGTGCTATTGCGCATTCGACCGGCAAGCTGACGACCTGGGCTTCAAAAAGCACTTCCATATTGGTCTCGTCGAGATCGAATCGATCGGATGCAACCGCGGTCTGAGGACCTTTTGGAGCGCCGAAGAGGAGTGCTGGTCCTCTGCATCTGGCTCCTTCGCCACGCTTCGATGCATCAAGCCAATTGCATCCTGCTACGTTTTCACTTAAACTTGGCGTATTCCGTTTTCATGCGGAGGGGCTGGTCAATAGACAACTACCCGAGCCTGTGCTAATCATAACTGCCCACAATGTACAGCGAGGCGTTTCTCGTCTCTTTGCGGCATCTCGGTTTGTTGCTGGCCCGCATCCTTGCCGAAATCTTTTCATTGATATCATCAGATGGGTCATAAGTCAACGAGTACTGTTCTAACAGAATCATGAAATACCCGGGAAATATCGAAGTGACAAATAGACTCTCCGATTTGCGTAAGCAATACCCTCGCTTTATCTTCGAGTCATTTCATGTAACTTCATTCAATTCGAATCTCATTGTAGATTACTTCTATTCCGCTCCACCGGATCTGCGATTCAAGTCTACGATTACCTTTCATCGCGTTCCCGCGGACGAGTTCGTTCCGCCGAACTCAATGGAGAATTTGCTTTTCCAAATCGGCCTGGTTGAATTGCTCAGTTATTGGAAGGCTACGTGTTCTCCAATCATTGAAATCCGCCCCGGCCATCTGAGTGCCGACCAGCTTGAGTGGTGGAAATTGCTTCTCTTGAATGGAATGGGGGAGTATTTCTATGTAAATCGAATCCCTTTTTCAGCTCCCGATTTCATCACCATCCTCACCGCCTCCGACGGCGTTGCCCCTGCTCCATACCCCAACAGACTTCGCCCCCGCCTCTTGATTCCGCTCGGCGGCGGCCGCGACTCCGCAGTTGCAGCGAAGCTCATACAAGAGAGCGGCCTTCAGCCGGGTTTTATGATACTCAACGAGATCCCCGCGGCGTTGCGAGTTGCCAAAGCTCTCGGATGTCCCGATCCCATCGTTGTTACGCGCGCTCTCGACCCGCTGATCCTGGAACTCAACCGCAAAGGTTTTCTGAATGGACACGTTCCTTTCTCGGCCACCCTGGCCTTCATTAACGCGGCCTGCCTTGCACTGTATGGTTACTCGGTTATCGGTATCGCAAATGAAAAAAGCTCCGATGAGGGGAACATCCCCTACGAAGGCAGGATCGTCAATCATCAGTATTCAAAGTCGTCGGCATTCGAACTTTCTTTCAATCAATACTTGAAGAAGTTCCTTCTGGCAGATGCCGTGTATCTGAGCCTTGTCCGGCCGTTGTATGAACTTCAGATCGGCCGGATGTTCGCGCGCCTCGATTCTCTTCACGGAGTTGTTTCCAGTTGTAATCGACTGCAGGCGGCCGGGAAATGGTGCGGAGAATGTCCAAAGTGCCTTTCGGTTTTTGCAACGACATACCCATTTGTCGAAATGGATGCGTTGCCGAAGATATTCGGCTCGCGCGACTTCTTCGATAATGCAGAGAGTGCGCAAATACTTGGGAGCCTGGTTGGACTGGGAGAGGGCAAGCCGTTCGAGTGCGTGGCCACAATTGACGAAACAGTAACGGCATTGTCCCTTTGTGTTGAAACAGCCGAACGGCGGAAGAGAACGCTTCCACCAGGCTTGCAATATGTGAAGGATGTAGTGCTGCCGCGATTCCAGGACCGAACTATGGATGTTCAAAAGTGGTTCGATGACGGCTTCAGAGTGGACCGCTTGCCCGCCAGCATCGAGGCCGCCCTGACAAAGGAGTTGGGCGGAAGATGATTCTCGATGAGTTGGAGCACAATTCCGTTTTGATCCTGGGGTTCGGAGTCGAAGGGCAAGGCACTTACTCTTTTATAAGGGAACGTTTCCCGAATAAGCACTTGTCGATCGCAGACAGGCGAAACCTTCATGACATCGCGATTCCGGATGCAACCGCAACCGCAATTGCTCACGATGCCAATCTCCGCTTCTACGATAACCCCGATTATCTATCTTGTCTCCCGCTTTTTCAGTTAGTTATTAAGTCTCCCGGAATACCGCCGTCGTTACCGGAATTAGTCGCATATCGGGCGGAAGGTGGTACGGTAACATCTCACCTCGAGCTTTTCTTCTCCCTGGTTGGAACTCGGAATGTCATTGGAGTTACGGGAACAAAGGGTAAAAGCACAACGGCTACTTTGATTCATCACATATTCAGGGGGGCCGGCATCCAAGCTATCTTGGCCGGTAACATCGGCGCGCCGCCTTTGGCAAGTCTGCATCCAGCGGAGTCGGATGGTTGTCGATGGGTTGTCGAGTGCTCGAGCTATCAGCTCGCCGAGATGCACTGCAGTCCTCATATAGCCGTACTGCTGGGCGTAGTGCCCGACCACCTCGGCCTGCACGATCCCTCTCTGTCGCACGCACATCATCGCGACTTTGCTTCTTATATAGCGGCAAAAGAGATGATCACGCGCCATCAAGGCCCAGATGACGTTCTGATTTTTAACGCAGACAATGAGATTGCTGCTCAGGTCGCGCAGCGGAGCCACGCGCGGCTGTTTCCTGTAAGCCAGAGAAGAAAGTTGGATAGCGGTTGTTTTCAAAGCGACGGCAAACTCTTTTACTCAGACCGTGGAGTATCGGAGGAAATTGTTGCCGCCAAAGACATTCCATTGCTCGGGCAATTCAACCAGATCAATGTAATGGCGGCAGCAGCTGCTGCGCGTATGGCCGGCGCATCGGGCCAAGGCATGTCGCGCTCAATATCGACCTTTCATGGATTGCCACATCGCCTGGAGTTCGTCGGCGAGGCATCCGGCATCCTCTTTTACGACGATTCAATATCCACTGTGCCGCAAGCGACGATCAACGCACTCGAAGCTCTGGGACCTGGAGTTACAACGGTGATTCTCGGAGGACACGATAGGGGATCCGATTTCTCGACATTGGCGGCGGCTCTGACGCAGAGGCATGTGCGTCATCTGATCCTGTTTTCCCCGAGCGGCCTCAGGCTATGGCAGTCGGTCGAGCAGGAATGCGGCTCGGCGGCCAAATGCCCCATGCCTCACTTCGTAACTAGCATGCAGATGGCTGTCGACCAGGCGATGCGCTGCACTGCCCCTGGAGAAATCTGCCTGCTTTCGCCCGCATCCGCCAGCTATGGAATGTTCAAGAATTTCGAGGAACGAGGCACCGCATTTCGGAAGGCAATCCCGTTCGGCCGCACATCAAATGGCACAACACCATGACGACAAGAGGCCAGCCAATAGGCTCCAGCTAACCTGGCACATGCACCTGATTTAGTCGGCGAGAACGGAAGGAACGCTCTCGCTGGATAATACATAGAACGACCGATCCCCTTCTCGAATGCAATCGATGATTACGTACTTTTTCAGGTAGATTGCGAATAATCGACGAGTCGCCTGCTGCCACTCCGAAGCGAGTTCTGGGCTTTTAAGTCGCATTTCCGATATTTTCGGCGGTATTTCTACGAGCAAATTCTGCTGTTTGCATGTCAAGTCGACCGCAATCACTCGCCTGCCTTCGTTGCCGTCATCCACGGTATTTACGACTGGGATATTGCGGGAGGAGAAATCCAGATGCTTCTGTCCGATCCGGTTCACAACCCGAGTAGAATTAATGTGCCACTCAACCCAGAATCTGTCAGTCGGAAAATCATGGTTCATCTTTCCCCTGAGGTTTCCGTAATAGTCCGGTATATAAAGTCGAACTATACCGCCTAACTTCCGCAGATTGAAATAGGCATTTCGGGACTGTAACGGGTCGAAGGTCCACTTGATGAGCGGGAGTTGAGCGCCAATGGCGAAGTCCCGCTGGTGCAATTTCAACGATAGCCCTACACCGGAATCGCGAAGTTTGTCTTTGACTCCCACAAGCTGGCTATGCAGGTATTGCCGTCGCTCGCCCGCGGGCTCGCGTCCAAGCCATGCCGCCGAGAAACCAATCATCTCTTTAGGATTCGAATACGCTCCGGCAACAAGGCCACCGCTTTCGGCGAATTCGAAAAGGCACCGCGCGGGATAAGGAAAGGGGGACCCTGAACTCGATCCATATCCCCAGATTTGCTCTTGCAAGCCCTCAATAGGCTCGATTTCATCTATATTGAAGAGGTTTCGAATTGGGTAGTTCGCCATCAATCTCCCTCTCCCTTAAAAGAAGCTGTTGAAAGTCGTCCAAGCCCGGGTCTTGGGGCAGTATCACCTATTTCCTTTACAAGTACCTTCGGCACAATCGGACAACTCCTGCGCGCTTTCCACTCATGCCGAGAAAAACATGTCAGCCAGAAATGACCTCGCCCACAGAATGCGTATCTCGTAGCCTGCCGGTTTAGGGAGATCTTCATCCCCTCGTGGTCGTTGTGGTGGCGTGAATGCAGGAATTGGCCTTATCGATTTCCACATTTACATCGCCCGCTTCGGTCGCCATCGAGTTCAGGAGAGAGCCTCAGTTGCTGCATCAGCTCAGGCGTTTTCAAATGCCATCGGGCTGACGTAGTTCAACGTCGAGCCCATGCGTGTTCAGTTATATCAGAGTAGACACGCAAGGGTCGTGTTCTGGCTTGGCGGCTGGTTTCAAGGCGCTCGCCGTGCAGCCGCTCCAACTTCAGTGACCCGGACAGCACCTCCGTCACAGCGTTCCGCAGCAGTTGCCTTTGCATCTCATCGACGCCAGGATGCCGTGCCTTTTGATGACATGGCGAAACTCTTCGCTGGCGAACTGGTTGCCCCGATCGGAGTGAAGGATCAACCCTCGTCGTGGACGGCGCTGCATGGGATACGTTTTACGCGGGCAAGGTCATTCTGAGGGCAAGATCACTATGTCATGATGCTTTCCATTGTCTTCAACAAATCGCTGCCGCCTGCACTGCGGCTTGTGTTTCTCAAAGCTTCCCATGGTCACTATCTGTCGCATTGCGCTCTTCACCTACTTATAGTTTCATGCAAGCCGGTCGTGGATTAGGGGCTCGTGCAAGGATTCCGTGAATCCTATCTACTGCATCTTCCACGGCATCCTCCACCAATGCTGCTTTGCACCTCGAACAGTCTGATTCACCAGCGACCTAGCTTTCTCGGCTAATTTCAGATCGCTCCTGCAATCCGCCACTGCTTCGCCGATGATAGATTGAGCGCATGCGTGAAGATCGTCTGCTTTACAAAAGCCCAAATTTTCAAGGTACTGAAGATATGCTTGAAGAAGGTATTTATCGTAATAAACATAAATATCGCTTCTGTAGTTGCGTCTGAGATACTCGATCGGACCCTGCAATTGGCGATGGATTGCCAGACCAACTTGCTGCAAAGGATTTCCCGCTGCATCGTGCCCCTCGAATTTGTTGACTGTGTCGACGGTTACGAGCACAAATAATGCTTCTGGTTCAATCGATCGTTGCTCCAGCATGACGCCAAGGATCTCATAGAAATTGCATATAGGCCGCATTGTTTTTTGCCACTCGTCGGAAATGAGATAGTCCCTGGCACGTGGCCCGTACTGGGCATCCAGCTCCTGATAAGTAGTGACCTTTCCCTTGTCAATGAGGTTTCGCCTGATCAGCAGTACACGACTCCACCTGTCGGCTATCTTGAGAAAGATATCTGCTCGAACTGCCCGGTCCTGCGAACCGGCGTGCTTGCTATTCACGCGCACCTGGCTCCAGGAGGCAACGGCGGCGATCATGGCAAAAAACGCGGAGAGGAACGATGCAAAGGTAGAAGCAGTAGCTTGGCCAAGAATCCCATGCCACCAGGCAGTCGGGACAGCTGTGGCTGGAGAAGGCGGGTTCACCAGCATTTCGATCTCCTGAAGATGGATTGATCTGTTTCGGGAATTCTATAACTGTCTAACCGCAATGTCACTTTCAATTTCCGCGTTGCCATTCCGCGGTAGAAAAATCCTCTTGGGCTAAGGTCAGGCATTAACTCTGACTTGCGTCCTCGATTGCGGCTTCAAGACTTACCTCCATCGATAGTTGAGGGGGGCCGAGGCTATCTTGGACAAGCCAGGGACACGCTGGGTGCCGGGGTGCTGTGCAGTGCTGCCTGTGCAGCTCCAATTGCATGAGCCGCGAGTTATTTCGTGCTTTTATCAGTTGATCTCAACGGTGGTTGATTAATTGAGGTCCGGCTTGGTTTCCGGAGGCTGGCGAGCACCGTTTCATGCTTTATCCCGTCGCACCCCCAAATCGGCCCGGGCCGCACCCGCTATCTGACACCGGGCGAATTGCTCGCTCTCAAGTGGATGGATGTGGACATGAAAAACCGGCGGCTCTATCTGCGAGAAACGAAAAATGGCGCATTGCGAATTCTGCCCATCCCTGAGTTTGCTTTGACCGTGCTGCGCTCGTTATCCGGTGGGAAGGCAGGCGATACCGTCTTTGCTGAAGTGGACCCCGCGAAACTCTCCGTCTACACAAAGCGAGTCTTTCACCGGCTGGGCATCGCGGCCGCCAGCTTTCACACCCTGCGCCACACTGCGGCATCCTGGCTGGTGATGGAAGGCGTAGACCTATACGCGGTGGGCCAGATTCTAGGCCACAAGACGCCGCGCATGACGCAAAGGTATGCTCACCTATCCCCGGACTACATGGCGGGCGCTGTGGGCAAGCTGGACGGCATCATGGCCGGGATGCTGCCCGCGAATTGCGGAACGGCAGGGGATGAAAATGCACAGCAAGCTGCTTAGGATAGCCGTCACTGGAGGCGGGTCATTTACTCCCCTGCCACCTCGGTACCTCGATCTCGAAAGGGCCGTGTTGTGTGACAGGGACTAATCTGCATCATCGCGCCCAGGGATGTAATAGCCGAACACCCGATTTTCAGGAGGGAGCCAAGTCAAACGCTGACAGAATCTCGTCGTGTGGCTTTCTCCAAAAACATCCTCGTAGGTGACGATGCCCCACGTATAGACACCTTGTTGGCTCTTCCCGATCTTGATGTCCTCGACTTGTTCATCAGGCACGTAGTCTTCAACGATGCCCATCATTTGCGCGTTCTGATGAGCACCAACGAGATTTCCGCCTGTTTCTTCCTCTGGCGCGATGGACTGATCGAAATCGTCTGGAAGTGGAATGGGGAAAATTGCAGACTTGATTCGATGACGTACATTTCTAGCGGGCGTCAGGCTAGTGTTGAAGATCAAAGGTCTTGCATCAAAGCGCACAGTCCGCTCTAGATTCTGTGGAACTCCGCCACCGACTACCACCGTGAGGTAAGCTCTCATTTGCTTCCTCAGCCCTTGCAGAGTTTCAGCGGAGGAATTCGCAGTCGTTTCAAGACTTTTGGCAACGCCTTCATTGCGGCGGCGAACCGAGCGGTCTGCTCTACGGACTGCTCCAACGATGTCGATTGTGCAATGTTCTCTTGAATGAGTTTTTCTGTCTGTTTCCCCGTATTTCGCATTTCGACAACCTGCTCTTCAATGGCTCGTAAAGTCTTGATGGCAGCAATTGCAGTGAGAGCAGCAACGAACACTAGGAGTCTGTCGGGGATAGATTTCCTTGGTGGATAGCTTTTACGATGTATTTCATGGGAAAGAATTTTCGCGCCGACGATTTGAACCAGTCGTTGTTGTTGCCTCCTTCGTTGCATGATTGGCTTCCGGAGAGCCATCT
>DATAVZ010000100.1:0-55588 GCA_036267475.1 Occallatibacter sp. | reverse complement strand
GGAACCTCTGATCAAGCTCGCGAAAGGCGATCCGCACAAGCAGCCAACGAAATTGAAAGGCAAGAGTTGATCGGTTTTGCTGAGAGATCGGCGCAAAGGAGCGGTTTGCCGGAGCTGTTTTCGTGCGTCCGGAGGCCATTTTCGGCCTTGGGACACACTACGCCCCTTGCGGAACCAACCGGTTGCGGTGCTGGTACAGGTTGACCAGCGCAAAGGCCGTCAGCAGCCACTCATGATTCTTCTTGATGCCGCGATAGCGCACCTTGGTGTACTTGAAAACGCGCTTCAGGATGCGGAAAGGCCACTCCACTTTGGCGCGTACGCGTGACTTGGTCCGGTTCTTCCTTTTCTGTTCTTCATCCACACCGGCCTTGGTCTTCACGCGGCGGTTGGTCATGTCCTGAGCCTGCGGTGCGGCGGTGTGGATCGTTTCGGTTTGGCCCTGATATCCAGCATCGCCCCAGACCTTCTTTTCGTCTCCATGAAGCAAGTCAGCAAGCATGTGCTTGTCGTGCACCGAGGCCGCGGAGGTGCAAACCGAGTGCACGATGACTTCCTTGCTGTCGACACCGATATGCGCCTTGGCGCCGAAGTAATACTGGTTGCCCTTCCGGGTCTGATGCATCTGGGGATCGCGCTCCTTGTTGCTGTTCTTGGTCGACGATGGTGCGGAGATGATCGTGGCGTCCACGATGGTTCCGGTCGAGATGCGAATGCCCTGGCTGGCAAGATACAAGTTCACCGTATCGAGAATCTTGCCGTTCAGTTCATGCTGTTCCAGCAGATGGCGGAAGTTCAAAATGGTCGTTTCATCGGGCGCCGCAGAGCGGCCAAGATCAACTCCGGCAAAGCCACGCAGCACAGCCGACTCGTAAAGCGCATCCTCGGCGCCGGGATCGGAGAGCGAGAACCAGTGCTGGAGAAAGTAGATGCGCAGCATGATCGCCAGACCGACAGGCTGACGTCCCTTGCCCGCCTTCGCATAGTACGGCGCGATTAAAGCTTCAAGTTCCGACCAGGGAACGATCGCGTCCATCGCCGTCAAAAACTCTTCGCGGCGGCTCTTCCGCCCATACTTCTCAAAACTCGGCTGACTGGCAAAGGTTATCTGGCGCATCGCGTTTCCGCTCCTGCTACCACTTTATCCAACCTCAATGCGCCGTGCAGACTTGTTCAGAGCTTCCCTAAACCCAGCCCGCGTCCGCAATGTAGCTCTGGCTGGTGATGGCGCTGGAGTCGTCGGCGGCCAGAAACAGAGCCAGCCGCGCCACTTCATCCGGCTCAAGCTGCCGCTTCAGCGCCTGGTTGCGCAGAATGTTTTCCACGCCCTCGGGTGTATACACCTGCAGCTTCTGCTTCTCGGTGGCAATGGCTCCGGGCAGCACCGCGTTCACGCGAATGCCCGCCGGTCCCAGCTCATGGGCCAGCGTGCGCGTCAATCCCACCACGCCCGCCTTGGCCGCAATGTAAACCGGCAGCCCGGTGGTGGGAATGATCCACGAAATCGAGCTCATATTGATGATGGAGCCGCGTCCCGCCGCCTTCATCGCCGGCAGCACCGCCTGGATGGCAAAGAACTGCTGCCGCAGGTTGATGGCCATCAGGCTCTCCCACATCTCCGGCGTCACCGCTTCGGTGGCGTGGCGCCGGTCGTTGGCGGCGTTGTTTACCAGCACGTCCACGGTGCCCAGCGCGGTAATGGCCCGCTCAAAGCAGGTCTTCAACTCGTCCAGATCGGTCAGGTCGCAGTGGGAGTAAAGCGGCTCCGGGCAGCCCGCCGCGGTCATGCTTTCCACCAGCGCCTGCGCCGGCTCGTCCTGCACGTCGAACAACGCCACCCGCGCCGCCTGCCGCGCAAAGTGCTCCACCAGCGACCGGCCAATGCCAGTTGCGCCGCCGGTAATCAGCACCGCCCGGCCTTCCAGGCTGGGGTAGCGGGCGAAATGTGAAGAATCGGCAGACATTAGAGCCACACACGGCAACCTTCCGAGTGTATGCCCAGCCGCGTCGCGAGGTGCCGAGCGATCCCACATTTTGGTACACCGTCTCCCCTCCGCAGGTGCATACTTATATGTGGGTCGGGCTGGCGAAAAATCGATTCCCGTACGGTCTATCGTTTCGGCATTGCGGCCATCAAATCGCAGGAAAATGCGCCGGTAAACGGCGCTTATCGGCCTGCAAAGCCGGCAGCATGCTGCTGGAAATCCCGGCGGCACGCTGCCGGAAAATAGAGATCGGCCGCTCACTCGCCGCCAACCGCTTCGGTGAGCGCAGTTCTGGCCCGCATCGCGGACCGATTGCACATCAGCACCAGGCTCGACACAGGGCTCGACTGAGAGGGATTTGAATGAAAGCTGCTGCTCGTTATCCAGGAATCCGGGTCACCGCGAACGGTAACCAGCTTGTCTCCTATCACACTGAAACGCGGATTGCCGATGCGGGCGTCTTTTATCCCATCACGCCTTCCACCGAGGGCGGCGAGCTGTTTCAGCAGGCTTACGCGGAAGGTCATCTGAACGTCTTCGGCGGCAACACCATCGCCATCGAGACCGAGGGCGAGCATGCCGCGCAGGGCGGCGCCATCGCCCACTCGGTCTGCGGCAAGCGCGTGGTCAACTTCACCTCCGGACAGGGCGTTGTCTACGGCGTCGAGCAGTACTACCACGCTCCCGGCAAGGGATCCACCATGGTGCTTGAAGTGGGCGCCCGCGCCCTTACCAAGCACGCGCTCAACGTCCACTGCGGCCACGACGATATCTACGGCGCGCTGGACACCGGCTGGATCATGCTTTTCGGCAAGGACGCGCAGCAGGCTGCCGACCAGGCGCTCATCCTGCGCCGGGTCACCGAGCTTTCCCTCACGCCGGGCATGAACATCATGGACGGCTTCCTCACCAGCCACCTGGAGCGCACCTTCTACAAGCACGAGTCGGATCTGATCCGCTTATATCTCGGCGCGCCCGATGACGTGATCGACTGCCCCACCGAGGCGCAGCGCGTTCTGTTTGGACCCACCCGCCGCCGCGTGCCCAAAATGATGGATCTCGCCAACCCCATTCTGCTGGGGCCGGTGCAGAATCAGGAGCACTACATGCAGGGCGTGGTGGCGCGGCGCAACAACTTCGCCGAGCCCATCCTCCCGTTCCTCGAGGCCGCCTACAAGGACTTCGGTGACCTGACCGGCCGCTATTACGGCCTGCTCTCCGAGTACAAGACCCAGGACGCAGAAACGGTCTTCGTCTCGCTCGGCTCGGCTGCTGAAAACATCGAGGCCGCGGTCGACTATCTGCGCCAGACCCGCGGCTCAAGCGTCGGCTCCATCCACGTCAACGTCATTCGCCCGTTCCCTGAGGCCGCCCTCGTAGCCGCGATGCGCGGCAAAAAGAACGTCATCATCCTCGAGCGCACCGACGAAGCGCTGGCCGGCGACAATCCGCTGGGCCGCGACATCCGCACCGCGCTGTCCAAGGCCATCCGCACTGAAGGCCGTCCCGCCGCCGAAGGGCTGCCCTCCATCGAGCTGAGCGAAGTGCCCAAGATATTCAACGGCACCTATGGCCTGGGCTCCCGTGACTTCCGCCCCGAGCACATCATCGCCGCATTCGAGTACGCCACCGCGGGCCGCGCCCGCACCGACGGCAAAACGGCCGCCGACGGCGCCAACTTCATCGTGCTCGGCATCGACCATCCTTACTCGGTGGTCACCGACGAAAATCCCTCGCTGCTGCCCGAGGGCGCGGTCGCCGTCCGCTTCCACTCCATCGGCGGCTGGGGCGCCATCACCACCGGCAAAAACCTCGGCGCCATCCTCGGCGACCTCAATGACCTGCTCTACGAGCGCGACGGCCTCAAGGACGAGTTGGGCAATCCCAAGGAAGTGATTCACGTCAGCGCCAACCCCAAGTACGGGTCGGAAAAGAAGGGCGCGCCGACCAGCTACTTCATGGTGGCTGCCAAGGAGCGCATCCGCGTCAACTGCGATCTGCGTCACGTCAACGTGGTGTTGTGCTGCGATCCCAAGGCCTTCACTCATACCAATCCGCTGGACGGCATGCAGGAGGGCGGCAGCCTGGTGTGGGAGTCCGATGAGAGCGGTGAGCGAGCGTGGCAGAACCTGCCTTTGTGGGCGCGCAAGCAGATCATCGACAAAAAGATTCGCGTCTTCACCCTGCCCGGCTTCGACATCGCGCGCAAGGCCACCGATCGCGCCGATCTGCAGTTGCGCATGCAGGGCAACGCCTTCCTCGGCGCCTTCTTCGCCGTCAGCCCCATGCTGCAGGAGTTCGGCATCACCCAGGAGCAGTACCGCGAAGTCGTCTATAAGCAGTATGTGAAAAAATTCGGCAAGCTGGGCGAAGCCGTCGTCCAGTCGAACATGGAAGTCATGCTGCATGGCTTCGACCAGGTGAAAGAGATTGCCATTGGCCAGCTCGCAGCGCCCGACCGCTCCAGCCTGCGCGGCCAGCCGCTGCTGCCCATCCTAGAACTGGAGCCTGAGTTTGCCACAGTGGGCGCCGAGAGCGGCTGCCGCACCGGCGGATGCCGCTCCATTCCCGCGCCCGAGGGCCAGGGACCGCGCACCCCGGTCTCCAGCGTCGCCAACTTTGACGCCGAGTTCCGCTCCCACTACGGATACGACCAGCCGGCCACACCGCTTTCCGCCATGGGCGTCATTGCCGCCGCCACCGGCGACACCGCTTCAAAGTACGTGGCTCGCCGCGAGACCCCGCTCTACATTCCCGAGAACTGCACCCAGTGCATGGAGTGCATCTCGGTGTGCCCAGACACCGCGCTGCCCAACACCTCGCAGGACCTGAGCACGCTGCTCGGCACCGCCATCGTCCGCTACGTTGCCAACCAGGCCGAACGCCGCAAAATGCTCGACAAGCTGCCCGAGATCGAGTCCCTGGCCCGCAAACGCATGCTCGCCGACATCAAGGCCGGCACGCCGCTCCCAGCCATCATCCGCGAGGTCACCGAATCGGTCGACGGCTTCTCGCCCGAAGCCAAGGCGCAGTTCTTCGACATCATCGACAAGGTGCCCATGGCCTACCAGAAGGTCAACGCCATCTTCTCGTCGCCGGAGCGCAAGGCTCCCGGCTCGGGCGGCATCTTCTCTATCTTCGTCAGCGATCTGTGCAAGGGCTGCGCGGCCTGCGTTACCGCCTGCGGCGACCACATGGCCCTCAAGATGGTGCAGGAGACTGAAGAGGTCAACACCGAGCACGAGACCGGCACCGCCTTCCTGAACCTGCTGCCCGATACCTCGCAGAAGTACCTCGGCCTTTACAACGGCGCCAACCCCGCCGATTCCAAGACCGCCACCCTGCGCAACATGCTCATGGTCCGCACCAACTATGACGCGCTGGTCTCCGGCGACGGCGCCTGCGCCGGCTGCGGAGAAAAAAGCGTCCTGCGCTCCATCGCCGCGGTTACTGAGGCGTACATGCGCCCCGTTTACCACGCCAAGAGCGACCGCTTTGTGGCCAAGGCCGGCGAACTGGAAAAAATCGGCGAGGCCAAACTCACTGCCCTCAAAGAGAGCAATCCCGCCGAGTACGCGCTGCTCCGTCAGACCATCCAGCACCTGATCATGGGGCTGGGCGGCGAGGACGACATCGACACCCGCAAGCGCGTTGCCGCCTACGAAGCCGAGCACGGTCCCATCACCGATGCGCAGCTTGTGGAGGCTGTTGCCGCGGTGCTTTTGACCGAGGCCTTCAACCACAAGAACCTGCAGCCCATCGATGGCCGCCTGGCCAACGGCATGAGCGTGATGGCCATGGCCGCGCACACCGGCTGCAACACCGTCTACGGCTCCACCGCGCCCAACAACCCGCACCCCTATCCGTGGATGAACTCGCTGTTCCAGGACGGCGTGACCGTGGGCTGGCTCATGGGCGAGAGCTTCATCGTCGACCACGCCCGCCGCTCGGTCATTCCCGAGCGCCTGGCCGACATCGTCCTCACCCGCGAGGGCAAGGGCCTGAGCGCCGAGGAGCACTACCACCTTACCCACTTCACTGACGCGCTCATGACCGACCAGGAGATCGTCGAGCTGCCCAAGGTCTGGGTAGTCGGTGGAGACGGCGGCATGGGCGACATCGGCTACCAGAACATGTCCAAGGTCATCCTGCAGAACCGGCCCAACGTCAAGGCGCTGATGCTCGATACGCAGGTCTACTCCAACACCGGCGGCCAGAACTCTGACTCCACTCCCATGCTGGGCGGCAACGACATGAACGTCTTCGGCACCGCCACCCAGGGCAAGAACACCGAGAAGAAGACCGTCGCGGAAACCTTCCTCGCCGGCCACGGCTCGCCGTTCGTCGCCCAGGTCTCCATGGCCAACGCGCCCAAGCTCTACCGCGCCATTCTCGACGGCCTCGAGTATCGCGGCACCATGTTCCTGCAGGCCTTCACCACCTGCCAGCCGGAGCACGGCGTGGCCGACGACATGGCTCTGCACCAGGCGCAGCGCGTGCGCGACTCGCGCGGCGTGCCCGAGTTCGTCTTCGATCCGCGCAAGGGCGAAAGCTACCAGGAGGCGCTCGACGTGAAGGGCAATCCCTCCATCGATCTCGACTGGTACGAGGCCAAGGCCAAGGACGGCACGATCTCGCGCTACACCGTGGCCCACTGGTGCACTACGGAAGCCCGCTTCCGCAACCACCTGCGCAAGCTCAAGCCCGAGCAGACGGCCAAGCTCATCTCGCTGGAGAACATGCTGGTTCGCATCACTCAGCAGGATGTGGTGTACCGCTACTACCTGCTGACCGGCCACCGCAGCTTCATCCCCGACTTCGGCGTATACATCAGCTGGGAAGAGAACGGCAAGACCGAGTACCGCGCGCTCTCCCGCCAACTGGTCATGTTCTGCGTGGAGCGCCGCAAGGCCTGGCGGATGCTCCAGTCCAAGGCCGGCATCGTCAACCGCGAGTACCTGGCGCAGAAGGCGGTCCTCGCCGACCTGGCCGCCGGCAAGCTCAACCAGGACGAGCTCTTCACCCGCGGCCACGAACTGGTCCGCGAGCGCCTGGCTGGCGCGGTGGCCGCCAAGGCGTAGCTCCGGCTAGCCTGAAACTTTGGCTGCCCCAGGACCGGATTTTCGGACCTGGGGCACCACAACATCATCGCAAAACACAAAAACGCGGACCCGAGGGTCCGCGTTTTCTGCTTTCTGAGCTTTGTCTGAAAGCTGATATCACCGGCGACTCGATATCATTTGAAGGTGAAGATTCCGCCCGATCGCGACGGCACCAGCATCAACCAGTTTCTGGTGGTTGCAGCGGCAGAAAAGATTGCCGCCATGCAAACCGAGGAGTTTTTTCTCTCCTGCCGCGCCCGCGCCGACCGCGAAGCCTTTCGCCGTGTCCTGAATCGCGAAGGCGGAGAGCCGCCGCGCAAAGACGACGAATGGACCGAAGCAGATTCGCGTTCGTCCCCCGCATAGGCTCCTGTTTTCTGCCGTTGGAATCCCGCGCATCCGGTGCTATACCCTTGTCACCATGCGCCGACTCTACTTTTTCGCAGCCATTCTTCTTTGCGCCTTCACCGCCGCCGCACAAACCCATCTGCCCATCACCGAAAAGATCGAGTGGACCTGGACCGACCGGCCCGACGCGCCGCAGCCCAATCTGCCCAATGTGCTGCTCGAGGGCGACTCCATCACCCGCGGCTACTATCCTGAAGTCGAAAAAGATCTGGCCGGCGTCGCCAACGTGTACCTGTTCGCCACTTCGGCTTCGAGCGGCGATTCACGCCTGCCGGGCCAACTCCATGACTACTTCAGCATGATCGGCGTGCCGTTCGTCGTGGTCCACTTCAACAACGGCATGCACGGCTGGGGCTACACTGAGCAGCAGTACGCCGCCGGACTGCCCGGCATGGTTGCGGCTCTGCGCGCCGGCGCGCCGCACGCCACGCTCATCTGGTCCACCACCACGCCGGTGCTGCACGACTCCACCACCGGCGGAGCCACTAATGCGCGCCTGGATGCTCGCAACCGCCTGGCCGCAGCCGTCATGACTGGCAACCACATCGCCACCGACGACCAGCACGCGCTCATGCTGCAGCACCAGGACACGCATAACGGCGATGTGCATTTTACCCCGGCTGGAAGCGCCATTCAGGCCGCGCAGGTGGCGCAGATCGTCCGCAGCGCGCTCGCACAGTAAGCGGAGCGCCGCTTACTGCGTGAGCGTCACGTACTGGCGGCCGCAGTAGAACCGGAACCCGCCGCCCGGATTGGCCGTGAACTGGAGCGGCATGGGGCGCTTGATCTCGGTGTCTTTCACAGACGGCACGGTCAGCACGTCGTGCGCGCCCACGTCGGTCACTACCAGCTTGCTTCCGGCCACAAAGCCCATGCCATACACGCCCGCCGCCAGCCTTTGCCCGCCTATCCGGATCGGGTCTTCGGTCACAAAGTAGGCCTGGTACTTGGCGGCCACGCCGGTCGAGTAGCCGCCGTTGTCCACCAGCACGGCCAGCACATGGTGTCCGTCGGCCAACTGGATCGCTCCGGCGTTGCGCAACTGCGTGGTGGCCTGCTGTCCGTCGTAAAACACGCTTGCCGGAATCATCTTCTGCGCGTCGGCAATCTTCAGCACCGCGCTGGTTCCTGCCTGGGCCGCGGCGGTCGCCGTCGCCATCATCGTCAGCACGGCCATCGCCGCCACCGATGCAATCCCGCCTGTCCCCTGAAAGCGCATGATGAAATCTCCCGTCAGATTCGTAGCGGAGTATAACGCAGTTCCGATTGCCCGCGCCGTTCTCAGTTAGCCGTTCTTAGTTATCGGCACTCAGTTATCCGTGCTCAGCACGTCGTAGTAGTAGTTGATGGCGGCGCGCTTCACCGGCGAAGAAAATTTGGGCAGCGAAACCGTCTGCTCCACCGTGCGGTCTCCGGTAATGGCGATCTCGCCCAGCCGGATGACATGGCCGTCGGTGCACTCCAGGTAGAGCGGCACCGTCATCTTGAAGGTCGGCGGCACCTGCGACTGAATCAGCTTGAAGTGCAGCGTCGATCCCTTGTCGGTCGGTGTCACATCGCTTTCAAAGTGGTAAGCGGGCAGCTCGGTGCCGTAGACATACTCGTTGAAGAACCAGTCCATCTTGTGGTTGCCATCGAGGTCCATCACCGGGCTCATGTGCTTTTCGACAATCGCCTTGAAGTTCTCCGTGGTGGCGGCCTTCAGCTTGTAGGTATTCACAAAGTCGTGCATGGTGTCCATAAAGAGCTGGTCGCCCCCGCGCGGATCCCACATCATCATCTGCACCATGTGCAGAATGTAGGCGCCCTTGGGATAGATCAGGTTGCGGGGAACACTCCAACCAGTCTTTTCCGTGCTCAGCCGGTAGCCCATCGTCACCGGCCCCACGTCGATGGGCCGGAAGCCCATGGAGTTTTTTTCCGTGAGCATCTTGCGCTCCTGTTTCCAGAACTCCATATAGTCGGTCGGCTTGGGCCGCGTGAGCAGCAGAAAAATCGACGCCGACTCGTCCGCGAACCCTTCGCTCATCCACTGGTCGCGATAACTGCGGAAGCCCACCGTGTGGCCCCACCACTGGTGCGCCACTTCATGCGGAGTCACCATCTTCCAGTACATGTCCTCCGGGTGCAGGCCCAGCACGTGCTGCTGCGTCTGATCCAGAAAGCCGCAGATCGGCAGATACACCAGCATCGGCCAGCTTTGTCCGTAGTTGCAGGCAAACTGCTGCGTCACGGCCACGTGCGTAAAGGGCAGCGGTCCAAAGTAGCGGGTGTAGATCTGCGCGGCCACTTCGCTCTGGCTCAGCTCCACCGGCAGCATCCCCGCCGTATTGATCTTGCCCACGCTCCCGGCCGGCGCATCGTCGTTCTGCCCGCCGGTAACCGGCGCGTCGTTGATCGCATCGGCCACCGCGTTGAACATGTCCGGCGGCTGCGTATTGGCATACGCGTCCACGGTCAGGTTGTCGCCCAGCTTGTTGGTCAGCGTGGCTTCCTTGGTCACAAACTGGCCAAGATTAAAGCCCACCACCGGCAGCGGCACCTCGGTCTTCCACTCGCTGGTCGTCACCTTTCCTTCGGTGGTCTCGCTCACCTTGGTTCCGGTGGCAATCAGCGTCAGCCCCTTGGGAACATGAAACCGCATCTGGTACGTGGCATAGTCGCCCAGGCCCTCTGATCCGTTGGGATACCAACTTTCGCGCGCCACCGGATAGTAGTTCGAGTTGCCCTCGTTGCGCACCACGTCCTTGCCGCCGTAGGCAACGCGCAGCGTAACCGACTCGCCTTTCTTGAGCGGCTGCGCCAGCACCACGCCAAAGTCCGCGTCGTGATCCTTGTCCTGCTGCACATAATCGAGATCCGCGCCCTGTTCGGTTTGCACCCTGCTCACCCGCAGCGTGGGATACAGATCCAGCGGCACCACCGCCACACCGTCCTGCACCGCGACCACGTGTACCGTCGCCAGCCCGGTTAAAAAGCCGGACTTCTCAATGGTCACATCCAGCTCTTCGTGATCCACGTTGTAGTGCCTGCGCCGCGCGCCCTGCTCGGTGTCCGTGCTCAGGTTCGACGCGGTCAGAATCTCCGGACCCCAGTCGTTCCAGATCATCAGCGCCTCCTCTTCGGGAGTCACATCGGGCAGCCCGTAGGGATCGACGGTGAAAAACAGGTGCGGATCTTTGTGCCCGTGCATCGCCGCGAAGAAGAACCCTCCGGGAGCCGGGCTGATCACGTCTTCCAGCAGCCGCAGGTCGATGTTCTGCTGAATCTTGTCGCGCATGAAGCTGTTCAATTCCTGGGCCGGGCTGGTAAACCCGTGATCGGCTGAGCCGGCTCCGGCGGAGGCTTTATGCAGCTCGGCCGCCGTTCCATCGGTAAAGCGAAACACCGCCTGGTCGAAATCCTCGTCGAACTCTTCGCTGTGCGTCAGGATGGAGAGATTGTGCCGCTCCTCGGAATTGGCCGGAGTCACGTGGATATGGCCGTCGCCGCGAAACACGGCTCCCGTCACCTTGCCGTTCACTTCGCCGTAAAAAGCAAAGCTGCCGCTGCGAAAAGTAAACACCGCCGCATCGCGCCGGATCTCCAGGTTCTTGACCGTGATGACCTCGCCGCCCGGCAGCAAGGTGCGCAACTGCTGGTAAAAGGCATTGGCATTGGCCGGCCGCTGTGCCCGCGCCATGCCCACGCCGCCAAGACAAATACCCACGACAATACAAGCAAACACACGAAAGCGAAACGTCACCGAAATGGCCCCCAAATAAAATGCGCTCGTGCCTACAATATAGAGCAATCGGAGGCCGTTTGAATGGAAGAATTGCCGCACAGCATCACCGTAAAGATGTAGCCCGCCGCAGCCGGTACTGCTCGGAAATCTCTGCATAAGCCGATGACTTGAAGGGTACGGGCTTCAGCCCGTACAAGAAGCCCCGCGGAGTCAATGGGGCTTCAGCCCCTGAGGGAATGTCGGCTTCGCAACAACGGCTCGTTCAGAGATTCTTTAGCGCCTCAAAACATCTCAGCACACATACAGATCCACATACGCGTGCACCGCCATCTGCTCCAACCGGTTTCGATCGAGCGACGCATCCAGAATGCGCCGCTGCTGCGCCTCGGTAAAGCGCCGGCGCAGGTTGATCCTGAATTTTTCAAGCAGCAGCGGCATGCCCTCTTTGCGCCGCCGCCGATGGCCGATCGGATACTCGATCGTCTCTTCCAGCACCGCGCCATCATTCATCTCCACGAGCAGCGTGTTGGCAATCGAGCGCTTCTCCGGATCGTGATAGTCGGCCGTAAACGCGGGCTGTTCCACGCACTCCGTTATGGCGCGCAGCGCGTCGATGCGCGGGCCTAAATTCGCATCGCCGGCCACGCCGTCTTCGTAGTCGGCCGCCGTCAGCCGCCCCAGCAGCAGCGGAATCGCGATCATGTATTGAATGCAGTGATCGCGATCGGCGGGGTTGGCCAGTGGTCCCTTCTTGTCGATAATGCGCAGGCAGGCCTCGTGGGTGCGAATGGTGATCTTTTTGATGGCTTCGGATGAGAGCCCTCGCTGATCGAGCTGTGCGTGCAGCTTCATCGCCGCTTCCACCGCCGTCTGCGCGTGGAACTCGGCCGGAAAGCTGATCTTGAACAACACATTCTCCATCACGTATGAGCCATACGGCCGCTGAAACCGAAACGCGTTGCCGCCGAACGAAACATCGTAAAAGCCCCACGTCTTCGCCGTCAGCGCCGAGGGATAGCCCATCTCGCCGGCGCGCGCCATCAGCGCCAGCCGCACCGCGCGGCTGGTGGCGTCGCCCGCCGCCCAGCTCTTGCGCGATCCCGTATTCGGCGCATGACGATAGGTGCGCAGGCTCTGTCCATCCACCCAGGCCAGCGACAGCGCGTTGATCGTCTGCTCGCGCGTAAGCCCCAGCAGCCGGCTCACCACCGCGGTCGACGCCACCTTTACCAGCACCACGTGATCCAGGCCCACTTTGTTGAACGAGTTTTCGAGAGCCATGCATCCCTGAATCTCGTGCGCCTTGATCATCGCTGTCAAAACATCGCGCATGGTCACAGCCGCGGCGCCGGAGCGCGAGAGCCAGTCCGCCACCGCCAGAATCCCGCCCAGATTATCCGATGGGTGTCCCCACTCCGCCGCCAGCCAGGTGTCATTGAAGTCCAGCCAGCGAATCATCGCGCCAATATTGAACGCGGCCTGCACCGGATCAAGCTGATAGTTGGTGCCCGGCACGCGCGCGCCGTCAGGCGTTACTGTGCCCGGCACAATCGGCCCCAGCAGCCGGGTGCAGGCGGGATATTCGAGCGCCTCCAGCCCGCAGCCCAGCGTGTCCATCAGGCAGTGCTGCGCGGTTGTGTAAGCCAGCTCGCTGGTAATCTCATAACCCAGCGCGTAGTCGGCGATATCGGTAAGAACCGCATCCGCCGCCGGGCGCTCATTGCTGATGTGCTGCGACAAGAAAATCTCCCCGCCCCGCAATTTCCTGTTTGTGGAGCACAACCACTACAACCTGGGAGACTGCGCATATTCGCGGTGGCAGCGCAAGTACTGCGACCGCGGATATTGGTGGTCTCTCAGGTCTCAAAATCGAGACCTGGGGCACCCAAAATGATCGGTACGATTACACAATCATCCGGTCGCGGTACTAGAAATCTCTGAACAAGTCTTTGTTGCGAAGCCTGCATTCCCACAGGGGCTAAAGCCCCTTTTTAATTTTGCGGGGCTTAATGTACGGGCTGCAGCCCGTACTCTTCAAGCCATCAACTTATTCAGAGATTCCCTATACTCGCTCCCCAATCGCCACAAACTTCAAATTCTCCGGACCCACATAATTCGCCGATGGCCGGATGATCTTTCCATCCTGCCGCTGCTCGATTACGTGCGCGCTCCACCCCGCCGTTCGCGCCATCACAAACAGCGGCGTGAACAGATCAACGGGAATGCCCATCAGGTGATAAGCCACGGCCGAGAACCAGTCGAGGTTGGGAAACATCCGCTTCACCTCGTGCATGGTGGCCTCGATCCGTTCGGCAACCGAGTAAAGCCCCAGCCCGTCCACGTCCTGCGCCAGCGCGCGCGCCTGCGTTTTGATGATGTCGCTGCGCGGATCGGCAATGGTGTACACCGGATGCCCGAAGCCGATAATCACCTCGCGATTCTCCACCCGCCTGCGGATATCGGCCTCGGCCTCCTCGGGCGTTGCGTAGCGCAGTTGAATCTCCAGCGCCACCTCGTTAGCGCCGCCGTGCTTAAAGCCTTTCAGCGCGCCAATCGCGCCCGTGATGCACGAGTAAAGATCGGACCCCGTCCCGGCAATCACCCGCGAAGTAAACGTGGACGCGTTGAACTCGTGCTCCGCATAAAGAATCAGCGAAACCTGCATCGCCTGAGTCCACTCAGCGCTCGGCGCCGCGCCGTGCAGCAGGTGCAGAAAGTGTTCCGCAATCGAGTCGCCGCCCGCACATTCGTCAATGCGTCTGCCGCCGTTGCGCGCAAACTGATGCCAGTAAATCAGCATCGAAGGCAGCGCGGCCAGCAGCGTATCGGCAATCTCGCGCGCCCCCGCATCGCCGTGGTCCGCCTCTTCGGCGCGCAGGCAGCCCAGCACCGACACGCCAGTGCGCAGCACGTCCATGGGATGCGCCGATGCCGGCAGCAGCTCCAGCGCCTGCTTCACAGCTGCCGGCAATCCGCGCCGGCTGCGCAGCCGCGCCTTGTAAGCGGCCAGCTCGCTGCGGTTGGGCAGCCTGCCGTGCACCAGCAGATGCGCAACTTCTTCAAACTCGCACTGCGCGGCAAGGTCCACAATGTCGTATCCGCGATAGTGCAGGTCGTTGCCGCTCTGGCCCACGGTGCAAATGGCCGTGTTGCCCGCCGGCGTGCCTGAAAGCGCAACGGACTTCTTCGCCTTGAAGCCTGCAGTCGATGAGCCGGCCGGATCAGTCGTCATGGAAATCACCCTGCGAGACAGAAACAAGATTCAAACCGCGTCTTTGCCTTTGGCAAACAGATCGTCGAGCTTGCGCTCATAAGCGTGATAGTCGAGATAGCGATAGAGATCGTCGCGGGTCTGCATCTCGTCAACCAGCCGCCCCTGCGTGCCCTCGGCGCGAATCGCCTCGTACACCTTGAGCGCCGCCGCATTCATCGCGCGATATGCGGCGCAGCAATAGAGCACCACGTCCACGCCGGCCGCGCCAAGCTGCTCGCGCGTAAACAGCGGCGTCTTGCCGAACTCCGTAATGTTGGCCAGAATCGGCACGCCCGCGGTCTTGCGAAACTCCGCGTACATATCCAGCTCGGTCACCGCTTCGGCAAAAATCATATCCGCGCCGGCCGCAACGTAAGCGCGCGCGCGCTCCATCGCCGCGCTTAGTCCTTCGCTGGCCAGCGCATCGGTTCGCGCCATGATCACGAACTCCGCGTCGGTGCGCGCATCCACCGCGGCCTTGATGCGGTCCACCATCTCGCCGGTGGCCACCAGCTCTTTGCCCGGCCGGTGTCCGCAGCGCTTGGCGCTCACCTGATCTTCGATATGCACCGCCGCCGCGCCCGCCTTGATCATCGACCGGATGGTGCGCGCAATGTTGAACGCCCCGCCCCAGCCCGTGTCGATATCCACCAGCAGCGGCAGCGGCGTCGCATCCGTAATGCGGCGCACGTCGATCAGCACGTCTTCCATGGTGCTGATGCCCAGGTCCGGCAGCCCCAGCGAGTTGGCCGCCACGCCGCCGCCCGAAAGATACAGCGCGCGAAAGCCTGTAGCCGCGGCCATCCGCGCCGTGTATGCGTTAATGGCCCCGGCCACCTGCAGCGGCTTTTCTTCTTCCATCGCCGCGCGAAACTGCGCTCCCGGCGACCGGTAATCCGCGCTCCCCGCCATGCCCCGTCCTTGCGACGAATCATACCAGTTCGTCATTGCGATTTTCCCCTGCGCCCGCTCCGGCTTTGCCGTAACTCGGTGCGCAGTGCGACAATCATCGCGTCGGGGCCAGCCTGATTCCTCAAAAACGGCCTCTGCCCGGAGGAACACCCACATGAAACGTCTGCTCATCTCCACGGGGATCGTCTGCACGGGCCTTTTGCTGGGCGCCGCAACCCTGCTTGCGCAGCAAAAAGCTCCCGCCAGTCCGCCCGCTACTGAAGCGGCCACCATCGGCGGCAAATCCATCACCATCACCTATAGCTCGCCGCGCGTCAAAGGCCGCGAAGGCCACATCTTCACCAAGGACGGGCTCATCAGCCACGATCCGCATTATCCCGTTTGGCGTGGCGGCGCCAATGCGGCCACCACGCTCACCACCAACGCCGACATGACCATCGGCGACCTGAACGTGCCCGCCGGCACCTACACCCTGTTTGTCGACATCTCCGATCCGTCGAGCTGGATGCTCATTGTCAACAAGCAGACCGGCGAGTGGGGGCTGAAGTACGACGGCTCCCATGACCTGGGCAAAACCAAAATGACCATGTCCACGCCGCCCAGCTCAATAGAAGATCTGAAATACACCATCACTGACGACGGCGAAGGCAAAGGCACTCTCACTCTGGCCTGGGAAAACGTGAGCGCGTCGGTGCCCATTCAAGTCCACTAGCCTCTGGCCGCTTGAACATGCACAAATCCGGGTGCCACTGTCTAAATTTCGGGGTTCCCGGCGACAGGTCTTCGTCGCTGGGGTGGCCCGAGATCTGGGAAAGCCAGCGGGCCCGCATGAAAATTTGCCGTGTTGCCTTAAAATAGAGAGTGACAAGCAATCTGGCACGAAGGGATAACGATCTTGCCGCTCTATCCATATCGCTGCACTCAGTGCGGCCATCGTTTTGAGAAAATTCAGAGCTTCAGCGCCGAGCCGGAAAAAGTGTGTCCCAAGTGCGGCGCTCCAGTCGAGCGTGTACTCACCGCTCCCCGCCTGCAGTTCAAGGGCGCCGGCTGGTACGTGAACGACTACGCATCCAAGTCCGGTTCGTCTGACAACTCGTCCACGGCGGACTCCAATTCTTCCGCATCCGACGCCAAGTCCACGGCGAAATCGGATGGCTCATCCAAATCCGAGTCTTCGTCAAAATCCGAATCTTCGTCCAAAGCCGAGTCATCATCTTCGTCCGCGCCCGCCGCGCCATCCGCCGCGCTGTCTTCCGGTAACTCCAGCAAAAGCTGACCGTGCCGCGCATGCGGATTTTCTGAAAGCCTCCGCCAATTTCGGCGCGCCGCTGCTCACGCGCCGCGCTGCAACACGCAATCGCCGCGCAGACACAGCTTGATTCGCCCCAATCCTCCTCGAAAAGCTACCATGGTTGCTGGACATGTCTCTCATCGATCCCATTCCGTCGCCGGTGGCGCACGCCGACCTTGCCGCTCTTGAGTGGGAGCCGCTGCTGGCGCTGGTCTCCGGTTTTGCCTCGTCGTCCGTCGGCCGCCAGGCGATTCTCGCGCTCCTGCCCTCCGTCGACGAGCAATGGATCGCGCGCCAGCACCAGCTTACCGGCGAGCTGCGCCTGTTGCTCGCCGAACAGGTGTCCATCCCCCTCGGCGGACTGTTCGATCCCACCCAGCTCGCTGCCAAAGCCCGCATTCCCGACGCCGCGCTTGAGGCCGCCGAACTGCAGTCCATTGCGCGCCTCGCTCACGACGTGGCCGCCTGGCAGGCGCTGCTCGGCGACCCGCCCGCGCGCCTGGCCGGCAAGCTGCCGGGCCTGATCGAACTCTCCGCCGCGCTCACCATCCACCTGCAAGCAGACGCCGCGCCCGGCAATCGCATCTCTTCGCCGCTGGCGTCGCTGGCCGAATCCATTGAACGCAAAATTCAGCCTGACGGCACGCTGGCCGACGACGCATCGCCCGAGCTGAGCCGCATTCGCCGCGATCAGGAGCGCCAGCAGCGCCTCATTGAACAGAGCCTGCGCGCCGTGCTGCGCAAGCTCGCCGGCGAAGGCTCCACGCAGGACGATCTCATCACCATCCGCGGCGAGCGCTTCGTTATCCCGGTGCGCGCTGAGCTAAAGCGCCGCGTCTCCGGCGTCATTCACGGGGCCAGCTCGTCCGGCCAGACCGTCTACGTGGAGCCGCTCGAAACCATCGAACAGAACAACGAGCTGGTCCGCCTGATTGAAGACGAGCAGGCTGAAATTCATCGCATCTTTGTTGCGCTCACGCGGCTGGTGGGCGCCTGCGCGCTGCCGCTAGTGGACGGTGCGCGGGTGCTCGCGCTGGTCGACAGCCTGCAGGCTCGCGCCCGCTTCGCGCGCGACTACAACTGCGTTGCGCCGCAACTGACGCCGGATCGCCTGAGCCTGGAGTCCGCGCGCCATCCGCTGCTTGAAAAGCGCCTGCGCGCAACCGGAGGTCAGATTGTCCCGCTGCTGCTGGAATTCACCGCCTCCGAGCGCCAGCTCATCATCAGCGGCCCCAACACCGGCGGCAAAACCGTCGCCCTCAAAACCACCGCGCTGCTGGCCCTGATGGCGCAGGCCGGCATCCCCGTTCCCGCGAGCGCGGCCAGCTTTCCGGTCTTCACCGCGTTCCTTGCCGACATCGGCGATGCGCAATCGATTGAAGCGGCGCTCTCCACTTTTTCCGCGCACATCGCCAATCTCGACCGCCTGGCGCGGCTGGCCAACGCGCGCTCGCTGGTGCTGCTGGACGAGCTTGGTTCGGCCACTGACCCGGAAGAGGGCGCGGCGCTGGCCGTCGCCGTCGCCGGCTTCTTTCTCGCCGCCGGCGCCTGGACGCTCATCTCCACTCACCACACCTCGCTCAAGGTCTACGCCGCCAATACGTCCGGCGTGCGCAACGCGGCCGCCGGAGTCGACGAAAAAACTCTCGCCCCCAACTATCAACTGCGCCACGGCGTGCCGGGCGCATCGGCGGGCATTCAAACCGCCGAGCGGCTCGGCCTGAACGCCGCAATTATCGCCGCCGCACGCCAGCGCCTGGGCTCGCAACAGGCCGACATCGCGCGCTTTCTCGACAAGCTGCACAACGAGCTGGCGCAGCTCGAGTCCGAGCGCAAAACCGCGCGCGAACAGCAGTACGCGCTCAATCAGGAGCGCGCCCGGCTGGCCCGCGAAGGCGATGTGGAGCTGCGCAACCGCACCCGCGAGCTGGAAAGCAAGCTGGCCTCGCTGCTCAAGGACTTTGAATTTCAAATGCGCGAAAACGTGCGCGCCGTCGAAGACCGCGCCGCGCAGCAGAAGTTGTCAAAGGAAGCCGAGCGCCGCATCACCCGCCTGCGCCGCGAGTTTCAGGAGAGCTTCAACCAGACCGTCGTTGCCCACCGCACCGGCGCCGATCAGGGCGACGCCAACGCGCAGCCGCATGTGTTGAAGCACATCGCGCCCGGCGACCAGGTGCGCATCAAGTCCATGAATAAGATCGCCATCGTGCAGCGCGAAGTAGAAAAAGACATGTTTGAAGTCGCGCTCGGCCCCATTAAAATGCGCGTCAAACGAGACGAGTGCTCCGCACCTTTACCCTCCGGCGAAGATTCGGTAGAGCGAAAGGCAAATCCGCTGGCCGCCGCGCGCCAGCAAAAAAATGTGCATGTCTCCGTCATCAGCGCCAACACCGACGACATGCGGATGGAGATCAATCTCATCGGCCGCACCGTGGACGAAGCCACCGAGGAGCTGGAAAAATATCTCGACCGCGCATTCCTCGCCGGCCTGCCGCGCGTCCGCATCATCCACGGCCACGGCGCCGGCATCCTGCGCCGCGGCGTCCGCGAATTCCTCAAAGGCCACCCACACGTAGCCACCATCGCGGAAGCCCCGCAAAACGAAGGTGGCATGGGTGCTACGCTGGTGGAGTTAAGGCAGTAGTTGCGAAATAGCTACAATGTAGCTACAATTTAATTAATCAAAAGGCGCGCGGGACAAAGCGTTCGGCGCGAGGGTAGCGCTAGGCAGGACACGTAAACGCTCGGGGGTTATAGCCTGGGGCTCGGGATCGAGCATAATCCTTTGGGGACAAGCCGATGACCACGTCTTTTGATTGGGATAGGGCGAACATCAATCATGTTGCGGAGCATAACGTTACGCCCGAAGAGGCCGAAGAAATCATTCTTGGCGACCCGCTGGAGTTGGGCTTCGATATGAGCATTCTGGGTGAGGACAGGTGGTCTTATGTCGGTGAAACGGTGCAGGGGAGGGTGCTTCAGGTGATCATCACTCTGCGCGGCGAGAGAATTCGAGTTGTTACGGCGTTTGAACCAACGAAGCGCGACAAACTCTCCTATCTGGAATATAAGGCGGAACGGCAATGAGCGATTTCAAGCTTCCCAACTTCGCAAATGAAGACGAAGAAGCCAAATGGTGGTACCAAAACCGGGAGTTGATCTCCGACGAGTTTCAGAAGGCCGCCAAGGAGGGCCGCTTGCGCCGTGGCGGTGTAAGACGTCTGCTCGAGGAGCGTGGAATCCCGTTTCCGGAGCCACAGCCTTTGCCGACCACAACAATTCGTCTTGATCCCGAAGACATTGCGAAAGCGCGGGTGCAGGCATCGGAGCGTGGTCTTCGCTACCAGACCTACCTCAAGATGATTATTCACGAGGCGCTACGCGCCGCGGAAAGTGGTCGCAAGTCCACCTCCTCATAGTCCGGCCAACCGCAAAGTCTCACACGAAAATGCCGGGGACGAAGCCCCGGCATTTCCCTTCTCAGATGCTGCTTCTCAAGCCATCGCCTCCCGCCCCATCGGCTCAAACAGCAGATGGTTCGAGTTGCGATCCGCGTCGATGCGCACATGCGAACCGTGCAGTATTTCGCCGTCCAGTATCTTGATGGCCAGCGGGTCCTGCACCATCCGCTGCAGCGCGCGCTTCAGTGGCCGCGCGCCATACGCCGCATCCGACCCCGCGGCCAGAATCAGTTGCCGCGCCGGCTCTGTCAGCTCGAACGAAATCTGCCGCCCTTCGAGCAGCTTGCGCACCTCGTTCAGCCGCAGATCCAGAATCGAGCTCAACTGCGTGTTGCCCAGCGGCCGGAAGATGACCATGTCGTCCACACGATTGAGAAACTCGGGACGGAAGTGCTCCCGCAGCACGCGCATCACGCTTTCCCGCGCCATGTCGAAATCGTGCTCGGTCTTGAGCGCATCGGCATGCAGCAAGGCCGCGCCCAGGTTCGACGTCATGATGAGCACCGTGTTCTTGAAGTCCACAGTGCGGCCCTTTGAGTCGGTCAGCCGCCCGTCGTCCATCACCTGCAGCAGCACGTTGAACACATCCGGATGCGCCTTCTCGATCTCGTCGAACAGGATCACCGCATACGGCCTGCGCCGCACCGCTTCGGTCAACTGGCCGCCCTCGTCGTAGCCCACATATCCCGGCGGCGCGCCAATCAGCCGTGCCACGGCGTGCTTCTCCATGTACTCGCTCATGTCGATGCGCACCATCGCCTGCTCGTCGTCAAACAGAAACTCGGCCAGCGCGCGCGCTGTCTCGGTCTTGCCCACGCCCGTCGGCCCCAGAAAAATAAAGCTGCCGATCGGCCGCTTGGGATCGCTCAAGCCCGCCCGGGATCGGCGAATGGCGTTGGCCACCACGGTGAGCGCCGCGTCCTGTCCCACCACGCGCTCGCGCAGCCCGCCCTCCATCTGCACCAGCTTCTTCACTTCGCCTTCGAGCATGCGCGTCACCGGAATGCCGGTCCACTTGCTCACGATTTTGGCGATGTCCTCCTCGTCCACCTCTTCCTTCAGCATGCGCGGCGTGCCAGCATGGCCGTCCTGCGCGGCGTTCAACTGTTTCAGCTCGGCCTCAAGCCTGGGCAGCTCGCCATACTGGATCTGCGCGGCGCGGTCCAACTGACCCTTGCGCGTCTGCTCCTCGCTCTCAAAGCGCAGCGCCTCGATCTTCTTCTTCAGCTCGCTCACATGGCTGATGGCGTCGCGCTCGCTCGTCCACCGCGCCCGCAGCGCCGTTATCTGCTCGCGCAGCGCGGCGATTTCGCGTTCCACCTCTTCCAGCCGCTCGCGGCTGTTCTTGTCGGTCTCGCGCTTCAGCGCGGCGCGCTCAATTTCGCGCGAAGTCGCCTCACGCTCCAGTTGATCGATCTCCGTCGGCACCGAGCCAATCTGAATCGCCAGCGATGCCGCCGCTTCATCCACCAGGTCGATCGCCTTGTCCGGCAAGAAGCGGTCGCTGATGTAGCGATGCGACAGCGTGGCCGCAGCCACAATCGCCACGTCCTTGATGCGCACGTTGTGGTGCGCCTCGTAGCGCTCCTTCAGCCCGCGCAGAATCGCGATCGTGTCTTCCACATTCGGCTCGCCCACATACACAATCTGGAAGCGCCGTTCCAGCGCCGCGTCCTTCTCAATGTATTTGCGATACTCGTTCAGCGTGGTGGCGCCAATGGCCCGCAGCTCGCCGCGCGCCAGCGCCGGCTTCAGCATGTTGCTGGCGTCGATAGCGCCCTCCGCCGCGCCCGCGCCCACCAGCGTGTGCAGCTCGTCGATGAACAGCACGATCTCGCCGTTCGACTCTTCAATTTCCTTGAGCACGGCCTTCAGCCGATCCTCAAACTCGCCGCGATACTTGGCCCCGGCCAGCATCGATCCCAGGTCCAGCGAGATCACCCGCTTGTCGCGCAGATTTTCCGGCACGTCGCCTGACACAATGCGCCGCGCCAGTCCCTCCACAATGGCCGTCTTGCCCACGCCGGGTTCGCCAATCAGCACCGGATTGTTCTTGGTCCGCCGGCTCAGCACCTGGATCACGCGGCGAATCTCCTCGTCGCGTCCGATCACCGGATCGAGCTTGCCACGCCGCGCCAGGTCGGTCAGGTCCTTGGCATATTTTTCCAGCGCCTGAAACTTGCCTTCGGGATTCTGGTCCGTCACCCGCTGCGATCCGCGCACCGCGGTCAGCGCCTTCAGAATCGCCTCATGCGTGGCTCCCAGCGCCACCAGCGCGCTCTGCGCCGCATCGCCCTTCAGGTGCGCCGCGCCCAGCAGCAGGTGCTCGGTGGAAACATACTCGTCCTTGAAGTTGGCCGCCTCTTTGAAGGCCTGCTCCAGCACTTTGTTGAGCGCCTGGCTCATACCCGGCTGGCTTGAAGCTCCAGCCACCCGCGGCAGCCGCTCCTCAATCTGGTGCAGATCGTGTTCCAGCCGCTCAGTGGGCACGCCAATCTTTTCCAGCACCGCCGGAATCACGCCCTCGCGGTCCTCGATCAACGCCAGCAGAAGATGCGCCGGCTGCACCTCGGCATTGCCCAACTCGGTCGCGCGCCCTTGCGCCTGCTGCACCGCCTGCTGCGACTTGACCGTAAATTTGTCCCAACGAATTGCCATGGTTTTCTCCAGTGAACAGCGCATGGTGAACAACAGTGATCAGTGATCAGAAAACAGGGATCAGGGAGACACTGCTTGTCCCATCTACTGACGTTATTCCGTTCCTCAAGCTCGCCGCAAAAATAAACTGTCATCCTGAGCGCAGTTGGAAGCGTTCTCTATTCCCAACAAAGTGGAAAGCCTGCCCTGAGCGCAGTCGAAGGAGACCTCCAGCCGCGACCACCCAAAACATTTGATGGAACTATAGCATGTAGGATTCATGAAATATGAGCGTATCTAACTAATATTGTGGAAACGCGTTTCCCGGACGTTTATATTTCAATTATTTAGGGCGCGAAGAACGCTTCTGTCCGAGGCTTGGTTCAGGTCTCTGCCCGCCTTGTTTCTATGACCGTCTTCCAAGTCGACCGTCTTCCAGGTCGTCCGCAGCAGCAAGCCGCTGCGGAGGCCGGTTCGAACCCGCTGCACAGTTCCTCCCACGTTCACGTGATTGCCGCGCCCCGCAGCGCGATTTGCCTCCGCGCTCGCCGCTCTACAATGGAAACCAGATGACTCACCTGTCGGCTCTTCCCACCACCTGGCAGTGGATCTGGCTGTTTGTGGCCGCCTTCCTTGCCGGAGTGCTCAATGCCGTGGCCGGCGGTGGGTCGTTGCTGCTGTTTCCGGCCATGCTGGGAATGAACCTGCCCCCGGTCGAGGCCAACGCCACCAACACCGTGGCCATCTGGACCGGCCAGCTTACCTCTGTCGCCGCCTACCGCAAAAACGTCCGCAAAAACCTGCGCCTCGCCTGGCCCATGGCCCTCGCCGGCCTCATCGGCGGAGCGGCCGGAGCCATGGCGCTGCTCAGAACCTCGCAGACCACCTTCCTTCATCTCGTTCCGTGGCTCATGCTCTTTGCCGCGTCCATCTTCGCCGTCAGCGGCCCGGTTTCCCGCTGGGTGGCCCGGCGCACCGCGGCGCGGCAGGCCGGTCATCCCGGCCAATCGCACGGTCCGCACCCGGTAGCCGTCTTCGCCGTCACCATTGTGCTGGCCTTTTACGGAGGCTACTTCGGCGCCGGCGTCGGCTTTCTGCTCATGACCATGCTGGCCCTGTTCGGCTACCAGGACATCAACGAAATCAACGCCCTCAAAGTGGTTGCCAACACCGCCGCCAACGGCACCGCCTTCGTGGTCTTCGTCATCGACGGCCAGGTAGCCTGGCGCTACTGCCTGGTGGCCATGGTCACCTGCGCCATCGGCGGCTACAGTTGCGCGCGCGTGGCCCACCGCATTCCCCAGGCTCTGCTGCGCGGCATCGTAGTGGTCATAGGCTTGACCATGGCCGCCTGGTTCTTCTGGAAACA
The DNA here is from genome assembly GCA_036267475.1 of Occallatibacter sp. Classification (GTDB taxonomy): domain Bacteria; phylum Acidobacteriota; class Terriglobia; order Terriglobales; family Acidobacteriaceae; genus Telmatobacter. Next base: position 31,443 of record DATAVZ010000100.1, on the reverse strand, counting down.
GTGAACGACAGAGATCAACGACAGAGATCAGAGATCAGGGATCAGGGATCAGGGATCAGCAAACGGTGAATCCCGGCAATGCCCCGGTTCGAGTAGCGCCCTTCACGCTGGCGATTTTGGAGGCATCAACGCCGCCGGGCATACACCCATACCCCACATCGACATCAGGCGACTGCATCGTTAAAACTAACCCCTGATCCCTAACCCCTGACCGTGACCCCTGACCCGTGACCCGTGACCCCTGATCTCTGTCAACTGTTCACTGGCATTAAAATAGATCCATGAGCCACGAAGGCATCCGCTTCGTCGACAAGGACGAACAAGCCCGCGCCCACCAGGAAAATCGCCCCCTGCCGCGTGAAGCGGTTACGCCGCAAAAGGTGCGCGTGCTCATCAGCGAGGGCAAAGGGCTGGAGATCGACTGGGCAGACGGCCACCGCAGCGCGTGGAGCTTTGCCTGGCTGCGCGACGCCTGTCCCTGCGCCACCTGCATCGAGCAGCGCACGCAGGAAGATCGCAGCCCCGGCCAGCCCAAGCCCAAGCCGGCCGCGCTGCTGCCCATGTACGCTCCTTTGCCCAAACCCGCCAGCGCTCACGCCGTGGGTCGCTACGCGCTGCAGTTCCACTGGCAGGACGGCCACTCCGCCGGCATCTACTCCTGGGACTACCTGCGCCGTATGTGCCAGTGTGGCGAGTGCAAGCTCGCCGCCACTGAGATCGCCGGCACGCCTAACTGAAAATTCGCGGCCTGTCCGCAAAAATGCTCCGTGTAAATTCTTGTAGTTTTTTTCCGCCACTAGAGTAGCCGAGCACAAGCGTTAAACTCGACTCCATGCCTGCATACCCCATCCGCCGCCGCGTATTTCTTTCCGGAGCGCTCGCCGCAGCCTCGCTTCCGCTAGTCGGCCAAGACTTGATAGGCCAAGACTTGATCGGCCATGATCTGATTGGCCCAGATCGCCTTCCCTCGCTCCAGACAGCACCGCCCCGCGCCATTCCCTCTGCCGACCAGCTCTATTGGCAGGATCTTGAAATCGGCATGTTCGTTCATTTCGCGCCCAATACCTGGCAGGACAAGGAAGGCGACGATCTCTCCACCCCGCTTAGCGCCATCAACCCCGACATCGACACCGACAACTGGGCCCAATGCGCCGTAAATCTCGGCGCGCGCTACATCGTCTTCGTCGCCAAGCACGCGGGCGGATTCTGCATGTGGCAGACCACGACAACCAAGTATTCCATCGCCCACACGCCCTGGAAGAACGGCCACGGAGACGTGCTGGCCGATATCTCCGCATCCTGCAAAAACCGCGGCCTGCGTCTCGGCGTCTATATCTCTCCGCGCGACGACTACTTTGGCGCGGGCATCGGCGGCGTCTGCAAGGATCCCAGCCGCCAGCCTGCCTACAACGCCATGTATCGCGAGCAGCTAACCGAGGTGCTCACCCGCTACGGCTCCATGGTCGAAGTCTGGTTCGACGGGTCGAGCGTGGTGCCTACCTCCGACCTGGTGCGCAAATACGCGTCTCACGCGGCCATCTTTCAGGGGCCGGACGCGACCATCCGCTGGGTCGGCACCGAGAAGGGCTTCGCGCCCTATCCGCTCTGGGACGCCGAATCCAAAGCCGAAGCCCGCAGCGGCGTTTCCACCTCGCTCGATAGCGACCCCGCCGGCGATGCCTGGATTCCGGTCGAGTGCGACGTCTCCATCCGCCGCCCCAACTGGTTCTGGAGCACCACCGACGTCCGCAATCTCATGACCCTCGATCAACTCATCGAGGTCTACTATCGCTCCGTGGGCCGCGGCGCGCAGCTTCTGCTCAACATTCCCGCCGACCGCCGCGGCCACATGCCCGACCCGGACTTTGCCCGCGCCCGCGCATTCGGCCAAGAAATGCGCCGCCGCTTCGGCAAAGCCGTCGCCGAAACCGAGGGCTCGGGCGCCCATATCGAGCTTCCGCTCGCGCAGTCCGTGCCCGTCGATCACGTGATTGTTCAGGAAGACTGCCGCTACGGCCAGCGCGTGCTCGGCTTCCGCCTGGAAGGTCGCGCCGCCGGCGGATGGACCACTCTCTACACCGGCTCCTCCATCGGCCACAAGCGCATTGTTCCCGTAGCGCCCGCCGATTATCGTGCCCTGCGCCTCAGCGTTACCGAATCCATGGGCACGCCGCGCATCCGCCGCCTGGCCGCCTTCCACACCGGCGCCACGCCGCCGCCCACCTGGGACGAATCCGCGCACCTGTGGTCGGCCGACACCGTCGGCGAGTGGAAAGACGCGCAGTTCGAAGTCGATCTTACCGCCAAGATCAAGGACGCTGCACAGTACCGCGTGCGCTTCGTCCCACTCGACGGAAAAGTTTCCGGGATTACAGGAGCGGAGCTGCTGATCGACGGTGCGGCCGCTCCGCAATTTGTCCACGCCGACCCAGCCGCGCCCAACGCGCTCATCCTCAACATCACCGGCATCGGCCAGAAAGTCATCCTGCGCGGAACCGTCCACGGCGCACAGCAGGGAACCATCCTGCTGCAGAAAATGTAGCCCGCGCCGCCAATGTGTATAAAGGAATTGCGCCGCTCACCGGCGACGACATCGCCGATGCGATTCACTGGACCGTCACCCGGCCCGCGCACGTCAACATCGCGCGCATCTCGCTCGGCTCGGTCAACCAGGCCAATACACTGCTCGTCCACCGCGAGGCCTGACCGGCGCGGTAGACAATGGATCTGAAAGGAGAAACCCTTACCCGATGGCCGCGAGCTGCGCTTCCACATGGGCAAGCGCCGCTTCCAGCGCCGCCCGCCGCGCCGGATTCGACGTCCGCTGCGACAAAATGTTCTCACGCTGCAGGTTGAGCGATTGCCGCTGGCGTTCCTGAACGGCCTGATCCAACGCCGCCACGCGCCGCTTCGCGTCGTTGCTCAACTCCGGTCCTGCATCGCCGAGTGCATTTGCCATCTGTTCCTCCACCGATTTACTTTCCCAGCCACGAGCCATATCTTCTATTTTATGTGCAAACCGGCTTTCCGCATCTCACGGGCTGATGTGGCTTTCACCAGAAAATAATCAGGTTCTTCCAATAGGGAGTGTTGAAGAATGCGCGCATGGCAAATTTCCGCTTTTGGCATTGATTCTCTTGAGTTTGTAGAGCGGCCCACCCCGGTGCCCGGCTCCGGCGAAGTGCTGGTGGCCGTGCGCGCCGTCTCCTGGAATTTTCGCGACCTGCTCATGATCAAGGGTTTTTACAACCCCCGGCTAGCCCTGCCGCGCATCCCCTGCTCCGACGGCGCCGGCGAGGTGGTGGCCGTAGGCGAGGATGTTACCGCCTTCCAGCCGGGCGACCGCGTGGCCGGAATCTTCATGCAGAACTGGCAGGACGGCCCGCTCACCGCGGCCAAAATGAAGGCCGCACTGGGCGGCGACGTCGACGGCATGCTGGCCGACCACGTCATCCTCAGCGAAACCGGCCTGGTCCGCATCCCCGACCACCTCAGCTTTCAGGAGGCGGCCACGCTGCCCTGCGCCGCCGTCACCGCCTGGAACGCGCTTGCCGCCGGCGATGTCCGGCCCGGCTCGACCGTTCTCATCCAGGGCACCGGCGGCGTCTCCATCTTCGCGCTGCAGTTTGCCAAGCTCCGCGGCGCCCGCGTCCTGTGCGCTTCCAGCAGCGACGAAAAACTGGAGCGCGCCGCCGGCCTGGGCCTGGACGCCGGCCACAACTACCGCGAAGATCCGGACTGGGAGCGCTGGGCCATCGACCAGACCGGCGGCGAAGGCGTTGACCTGGTAGTCGAAGTGGGTGGCATGGGCACTCTGGGCCGCTCCCTGCGCGCCATCCGTCCCGGCGGCGTCATCGCCCAGGTGGGCGTGCTCAGCGGCGCCGCCGAAATGTTTCCCATCCCGCTCATCCTCCACAAAGTCGCGCGCATCCAGGGCATCTACGTCGGCTCCCGCCGCGACTTTCTCGACATGAACCGCGCCATCTCGCTAGCCGAGCTGCGCCCCGTCGGCGAGGAGTTCCACTGGACCCAGGCCCGCGAAGTCCTCGAGCGCATGGAAGAAGGCAGCCACTTCGGCAAGCTGGTGCTCAGCATCGCGTGAGGGGCCAGAGATCAGAGATCAGGTGTCAGGGCAGGGCAATCGCATGATCGCTTCTTGCTGGCGAGCCAGGTTCTGTTCGGGCGTATCGAGCAGCGCCACGGTGACTGCCACGGTAAGTGCCACGCTCGATTACGTCGACTGCCACGGCGAGTGCCATGCTCGATTTCGTCCCGCAGGGACGGGCCGACAGTAGCCCAGGCCAAGCGAAGCGCAGTCCTGGGAAAGGGGGAATCTCAAGACAAGGCCGCCCCGTAGGGGCAGCGCGAACCATGGCACAATCCTTCCCGCCCCCTCCCCGCTGTACTATCCCCGCCCCCTCCCCGCTGTACTATCATTGCCTCGCTCGATCTTTCTTCATCTCCACCACGCCGAGGCATCCGAAAACCACCATGAACCAGCCGGCCATCCAGAAAAAATCCCTGCCCGCTCGCGCGGCCGCCTGTCACGCGCTGGCCTGTCTCGTCCTAGTCTGCTTCGTCCTCGCCTGTCTTGTCATGCTCAGCCCGGCGGCCGCGCAAACCGCGCCCGCGCATCCGCCGCGTCCCACTCCGCCCACCCGCGATCCGCACACCCAGGGCTATGTCGCCGCCAAAGAGCTGCCTGACGGCCAGCTCCCACCGTCCGGCGTCGACGGCAACTTCATCATCGGGCCCACGCACAATCCCGCGCCCCAGGCCGAGCAGCACGACGGCGTCCCCCACGGCGCGGTCTACGAGTTCACCATGAGCTCGGCCGACAGCAAGCTCTACCCCGGCATCGCCCGCGACCCGGGCACCTTCGGCACGCCCGACCCGAATCATCCGGCCAGGCTCCTTGTCCCCACCAGCCATCCCGCGCCCTACACCCGCCACGTTGCCGTCTACGTGCCCGCGCAGTACGTTCCCGGCACCGCCGCGCCGTTCATCGTGGGCGCAGACGGGCCGGACCGCCTGCTATTCACCGTCCTCGACAACCTCATCGCCGAGCACCAAGTCCCGGTCATGATCGCCATCTCCATCGGCAACGGCAGCGGCGACGCGCAGGGCTCCGAGCGCGGCCTGGAATATGACACCATGTCAGGCCGCTATGCCGAGTTCGTCCAGACCGAGGTTCTGCCGCTGGTTGAATCGCGCTATCATCTCCGGCTCACCACCGACCCCAACGGACGCGCCACCATGGGCGGCAGCTCCGGCGGCTCCTGCGCGCTCATCATGGCCTGGTATCACCCCGAGTGGTATCACCGCGTGCTCACCTACTCCGGCACCTACATCAACCAGCAGTGGCCATTCAACGCCGCCACGCCGCACGGCGCATGGGAGTTCCACGAACGCCTCATCCAGGACACCCCGCGCAAGCCCATCCGCATCTGGATGGAGGTAGGCGACCGCGACCTGTTCAACCCCAACGCCATGCGCGACAACATGCACGACTGGGTGGTGGCCAACGAAAACATGGCCCGCGTGCTGGCCGCCAAGGGCTATCACTATCAGTTTGTCTTTGCCAAAAATGCCGGCCACGTCGACCACGCGGTCCGCGAGCAAACCCTTCTCGAAGCCCTCGAATATCTATGGCAGGGCTATCCGAAGTGAGGCAGTTCGCTCGCAGATTGTTCGAGCCAGACTAAGTTCGCATTTTCTCGCTTCCTCGGCGATGGAAAACGTCCTGAATAACCTGCCTCTGTTCCGAGCTTTCCAACCACTTGAGGCAGACGGACAGATCGTTAGCCCAAACGCTGTTTGGAATGGCCGCAACCGGCTGAAAAACTTCGATAAGTGTTTTGTCTTTAGAACGTGGAATCAACCACGAGGCGACGGTATAGCGAAAATTCTTCCAATCCCCAGTCGAAGGGTGCAAGTTGACCGCCAGGATATCAAAATCTCCGAACAAATAGGGGCGTGTCTTTTCCCTTACGGATTCGGGCGTGCTAAATGTATCGGAAGTATGTACTTTACGCAATCGTCATGGGTTCTTCTTCATGTCTTCAGGTGTGACCACAATAGGCGATTGTTGCTCAGAAGTGAAGATGCTATAGCAAGTCGGCAGATCGTTTAGGTCATTGGCCTCAGGATTGTTCTTATACTCCCAATCCCAAGTCCGACACAATCGGCCAGTCTTGGTGTCGAGCGCCACGTCCGAGGTTCCGTGCGAAGTGACCGGCTCGAATCGTCTTATGGGAGGTTCGGCAGGTTTTAGAGTTTCTTTAGGAGTCGGCTGATCGCAGCCTGTAGGTTGCTGAATAAGCGCAAAAGTAACCACCAGCAATGACGCGATTTTCATGGCATCAATGCTACTTCTCTTTGGGCCATCCAGCAGCAGGTTTTTTCTTGGATAAGGTCTTTTTTACGGCGTCCTTCCAATCCCCTTCGATCTTCAAGAGGTCTGGTTGTGGTCCGCGTTTTACAGGAGCTTTCTTGGCTGGTTTCATGCAGTAGCCTTGTACATCATGCGCTTGCCCTCAGCCGATTTTACCGCCAAAATCGTTCTCTCGCCGTCATTCAGCTTGCGGCTGTTCCAAACGAAATCGAACTGCCACAGGTAACGGTGCAGATACTCGCGGCTGACATTGTGATAGACGCCGATGATCCCGCGCTTCACCAGGGCAAATGAGCTTTCGGCTGTGTTGGTATTCACATCGCCGCGCGCGTACTCTTTCGCGCTGTGCGTGACCGTTTCGTGGCCGCCAGCGAATTCCTTGCCGATTCCGTTGTATGCAGAGTTCTCGTCGCTCATGATGCGAGCGCGGGGGTCTACGACGCGCCGGATGGCCTCTTTAAGCGTCTTGCCGGTTACATCTGCCACAACGTGACGGCGAAGCTGTCCGCCGCGCTCCACAGCCACAAATACCGGCGTCTTGCTTGTTCCACGACCGCGCTTGCTCACGCCCTTAATGCGGGGCTTGCCGCCCACATATGTTTCGTCAACCTCAATAATTCCATTCAATGGCGGGGCTGTTGGAAGGTCTGGAGCCATCGCATACCGGATGCGATTCATGAGGAATAAAGCGGACTTGTAGCTAATCTGACAGTGACGCTTGATCTCCAGGGCGGATACACCCTTCTTTGAAGTTGACGCGCGCCAGAAAGCATAGGCCCAATGCTTGAGCGGCAGGCGAGACTCTTCATACACGGTCCCGATTCTGACGGTATATTGCTCTTTGCAGTCTCGGCAGCGCCACAGAAACCGTGCGTTCCGCTCTCTGGTCTTTGCATCGCTCATCTTGTAGACCTCAACACTGCCACATTTCACGCAGCAAGGGTTGCTCCCCCAACGCTGCTCCTCGAAGAACTCGACAGCGGAAAGCTCATCAGAGCAAGCGGCTGGAATCGCGGCAACAATGGGCGACTTCGACAAGTTGTGCAAAGATTTCTTCATATAGAAACTTTATACCTAGCGCAACGGTTGCGTCAAGTAAAAAATAACTGACTGGTTGTCGATAGAGAGCGAGTCTCCATTACTTGCTTGACAGTCCGTCAAGAAGCAGAGACACTATGGGCAGTGTGGTGCGGACGACGGGGTTCGAACCCGCAAGGGCCTAGTTTCGGCTAGGGACCCACCGGAGTCCAAATCCGGCGCGTCTGCCAATTCCGCCACGTCCGCACTGCTGTAAACGCTAGAGGCCGGAGTCAGGGTCGAACTGATTGCATCAGGAGTTGCAAGCTCCTGCCCCACCCCCACGGTGAGGATTATGCTCCCCGGCCATGTTGGAAACGATTAGGAGGTTTTCTCTTCGGAGGGAACCTCCTTTTCTATTGCCATATAGCGCCCGCGTCCGGGGTTGGAAATCCTGCCTGATGTAGAGAGGCGATACAGGGTGCGCCCCGCCTGTAACTCGGTAGTGCCCAGCGCCTGCGCTACGCTCCTGATCGTGTGAGCGACCCCGAGGCTCTCGCTGAGGTGCTCCAGAATCCTCGCCGTCAATCCATCTTGGGCTGCGGGGTGAGTTTTCTTCTCCGGCTCTGCAACGCCAAAGAGAGCATTCCACCTGCGTCTTGCGTCAGCCAGTTGGGTTTCCAGCCGGGTGATTTCCTGCGCGAGGGGAAGTACGTCTCTGGGTTTCGGTGCCTGCATATAGACATAATAGCGCAATTCCTCCCCCGCGCAACTAATTGGGAGGAATTCTCTACTTATTCGCCTTATAGGGAGGATTTTTTAAGGGATTGCGTAAAGTACATACTTCCGAAATGTATTGCCTGTACCGCGAATAACTTTCTTTGCGGTTTTCATCCCGGTCCTTGTCTTTTGCACCTCGACAACATATAGCAACTCCTCTTTGTAATGAAGCGGATAATAGAGCTTTGGGACCCCTTTCTCAAGGCGTTGCAATTTGACCTGAATCCGCGCCGATAGAGCACCGTTTGTTAAAAGAGCGTCGTACGGAAGATCACCTGCAAAATTGACAGGCTGCCAGCCAGATGCGCGGGCCGTCGGGGTTATTTCGTTTATAAAGACGGCTTCCGCGATGATTCCTCGAACTCCTCGTTTCGTCAGATCAGAGGATCTGCTGATTGCGCTGAGTATGGTGTCGGCATCAGTTTCCCAGACGCGCTCGAGCGGGTGTGGGAGCAATTTGCCCAGATAGAGCTTGAGGGCTCGACGGTCTTCATCCGAGCATTGATCAATGAGCTTCTTGATTGTTTCGAGTGATTCGCTCATTCGCAGGGCGTCCCGGCGACCCAGGCATAAAAGCCTCAATCTCGGCGCGGCTCAAAAGTGTCTTACCGCCAATTCTGAGTACCTGAAGTCTTCCTTTCTTAATAAGTCTTGACATGGCTTGACGTGAGACGCCGCGGATTCGTGCCGCCTCAGCCTGGGAAATCCAGTCACTCCCGTTCTGAAAATTGGTTGACAAAGTTAACCTATTTTGACTACTATTCTTAGAGACGAAGCCTTATTATGACAACAATCGTGTCGTCGAAACCGCAAACCGTCCGAGAAGACGAGAGATTGTCCCCGTCGACTTCTTTGAGTAGATCACTGGGTGATTTCACTATCGATCATCCGTCTCGGATGATTCCTCGCGAGATCTATTTTGCATCTCGACTTGGGGCCGCGTACTGCGGAGATTCGCTTGAGATCCTCCAAGCAATTCCTGATTCCAGCGTAAACCTAGTTGTGACATCCCCTCCATATGCGCTGCATTTCAAGAAAGAATACGGCAATGAACACAAGGATACATATGTCAAGTGGTTTTTGCCGTTTGCAAGACAAATTCTGCGTGTTCTCAAAGACGATGGCAGCTTCGTTCTCAACATTGGGGGAAGCTATAACAAAGGCACACCTACTCGGTCCATATATCACTTCAAACTATTGGTCGCTTTGATTGAAGAAATCGGATTTCATCTGGCTCAAGAGTGCTTCTGGCATAATCCCGCCAAAATGCCAGTTCCTGCAGAATGGGTTACGGTGCGCAGGGTACGGATTCGTGACTCTGTTGAATACGTTTGGTGGCTTTCGAAGACACCGCATCCCAAAGCCTCCAATCTCAATGTTCTCAAGGAATATAGCGAAGATATGCTTCGACTGAACCGAAACGGAGTCCGAGGTGCCGTCAGACCCTCGGGGCATGTCATTCGTGATTCTTTTGACAAGATAGATGCCGGGGGCGCAATCCCGCCTAACGTAACAGAGGCCGATTTTGATTTTCCGGAAAGCATGATGAAGATGGGCAATAATGCCGCAAATGATCTTTATACGAAGCGATGCAAGGCAGAAGGAATAAAGATTCACCCGGCACGTTTTCCGGCTTTGCTCCCGAAGTTCTTTGTAAAGCTTTTAACAGAGCCTAATGATTTAGTCCTCGATCCGTTCGCAGGGTCTCTTACTGCGGGAGCAGTGTCTGAGCAGTTGGACCGTCGGTGGCTTGCAGCGGAATTGGTCGAGGATTACCTCAGAGCCGGAACATTTAGATTTCAGGAGTTCGCTCAAAATCCCATGCTCTTTTAGAATGAAGCTGCCATTCTTCGCAATTGATTCTTAGCCTAAAAGAGCCCTACACATTCGCCGATGTCTTGGCGTGGCGGTTTACGCGCAGGTTGTTCAGCGCGTTGTTCACATAGCGCGGCTCGAACCGCGGCGGCTGCTGCATGAACCGGCAACTGGCCACCACCTGCTCCACAATGAACTTGGGCTGGTAGCAGGCCAGATCGAGATCCTTCTCGTTCTTGAGCTTGTCCACAATCGCGTCGAAGGCCTCCGCCGGCAGCTCGAATCCCTGCTTGGCGCACTCCTTCTCGAAGATGTCGCGATAGGCCTTTAGGCTCGGCGAGCCCACTTCGATCTTGTACGGCAGCCGGCGCAGAAACGCCGGGTCCATCAGCGCCTCGGGCTCCAGGTTCGTCGAAAAAATAATCAGCTCCTCAAACGGTACGCTGAACGACTTGCCGGTGTGCAGCTTGAGAAAGTCAATGCGGCTTTCCAGCGGCACAATCCAGCGGTTCAGCAGATTGGTGGGAGAAACGAGCTGGCGTCCAAAATCGTCGATGATGAAGCAGCCGCCCAGCGCCTTCACGTGCAGCGGAGCCTCGTAAAAATGACCAGACTCGTCATAGCGCAGGTCCAGCATGTCCAGCGTCAGCTCGCCACCGGCAATCACGAATGGCCGTCTGCACGCCACCCAGCGCGCATCGAACACCTCGCGCCTCACCAGCGACAGCGTATCGTCTTCGGTCACGTCGGCGCGGTCCAGCGGAACGTGAATGCTGGGGTCGAATACGCGGATGATCTGGCCCTCCACGTCGATGGCGTAGGGCACATAGATCACGTCGTTGAACACGTTGGCCATGCACTGCGCCACCGACGTTTTGCCGTTCCCCGGCGGCCCGTAAAGCAGCATCGCGCGGCCCGAGTTCAACGCCGGCCCGCACTGCTCGATCAGCGCGTCGTCGATCGTGTACGCGGCGGTAGCTTTGCGGATGCGTTCGAAGGTGACAATCTCGTTGGTCACCTTCTGCAGGTTCACCTGGTAGGTAAAGTCATCCAGTGTCACCGGCGCCGGACCCGCGTAGCCCACCCGATTCAGCGCATCCAGCGTCCACCGCTTGCCCTCTTCGGTGAACATGTAGCACAGGTCCGACAGGCTGCCGGAATCGCTGCGCGAGCCCAGGTTGATCAGCAGCTTGCGGTCGATGGCCATCTGCACCAGGTCGAGCACAATGTGATAGGGCATCTTGATGGCGCTGGCGAACTGGCGCACCGTCTCCAGCCGGTCCACATAGATCAGCTTCAGCAGCAGGCCCATCAGATCGGATCCATCAATGCCCGTTGCCTCAATGTCGGCAGGCTCGGTGGGCAACCGATACAGAAATGCGTCCAGCGCCGCCTTGGTAATAGCCCCAATGGCGATCAGGCTTTCTCCCAGCCGGCCGCCGTGCTCCGCCTGGTGCTCCAGCGCCCGGTTGATGTCGTCAACCGTCACCATCTTTCCGCGGATCAGCAGATCGCCTAAACGCAATGCAGTGGTAATAATGTGCCTCCTGTGCAGCGGTCGGCTGTGCCGTTATTTTAAGGCGGTACGCGGCGTTGCAGCGGATCATCCCAATGACTTTCAGGTAACCCCATTTGACCCGGAAGAAGGATTTGCCGTAAGCGGGGAAGATTGCTAGCCAGGTCTCCGACCGTTTGAACTTCCACCAATTTGGGTGGGGCATCACGAACCAATCGCCGCCCGCGCGATCAGCTAAAGCCCAGCACCGGATGCGGAATATACGGCTCCTCAAGCTGCGCGATCTCCTCCGGCGCAAGCCGGACGCTCAGCGCCGCGGCAGCATCTTCCAGATGATGCGGTTTGCTCGCGCCCACAATCGGCGACGTCACGCCCGGCTTGGCCAGCAGCCACGCCAACGCCAGTTGCGCTCGCGCAACCCCACGCTGTTCCGCCATTGCGCCCAGCCGCTCCACCACTTTTTTGTCCGCCTCTTCGGTGCGCGCATACATCGCATTGCCAAAGCGATCCGTCTCCGCCCGCGTGGTCGACCCGCTGTTCCACGGCCGCGCCAGCCGGCCCCGCGCCAGCGGACTCCACGGAATCACCGCCATGCCTTCGGCGGCGCACAGCGGCATCATCTCCCGCTCTTCTTCGCGATAGAGCAGGTTGAGGTGATTCTGCATCGAAACAAACCGCGTCCATCCGTTGAGCCGCGACAGATAAAGCGCCTTGGCAAACTGCCACGCATGCATGCTTGACGCGCCGATATAGCGCACCTTGCCCGCCTTCACCACGTCGTTCAGCGCCTCCAGAGTTTCTTCAATCGGCGTGTCGTAGTCCCAGCGATGAATCTGGTAAAGGTCCACGTAATCGGTCTTGAGCCGCTTCAGGCTCTGGTCCAGCTCGTGCAGAATCGCCTTGCGCGAAAGTCCGCGCCCATTCGGATCGCTGCTCATCTGGCCGTGTACCTTGGTGGCCAGCACAATGGTCTCCCGCCGGGTGTTGGCCTTCAGAAAATTGCCCACCACCACTTCGCTGTCGCCGCCCGAGTACACATTGGCCGTATCCCAGAAGTTGATGCCCAGATCCAGCGCCTGGCGAAAAAAGGGAAGGCTTTCGGCCTCGTTCAGCGCCCACTGCTGTCGCCCCGGCAGCAGCGGTTCCGTAGCCGGGCTGCCATAGGTCATGCAGCCCAGGCAGATGCGCGAAACCTTCAGCCCCGTGTTCCCAAACCTCACGTATTCCATCGCTTCTCCTCACTCCAAGTGTACGGCGCGGCTCAAGGCGTGCGGCCCGGCCGCGCAGCCATTCCGCGCATTCCCGCTTCGGTCCATTTCATTTCTGTAAACAGGGGAAGAAAGCCTCGGTCTGTTTGCCCGCTCCCGTCGCTGCCGTGCAACATTTGCCCTGCCCGCGCGTTCTAAAATGACAGTATCGAAGTCCAGCCGCAGCCACAGCCATCTGTATGGCGCGGCCAATGCGTACTGGTCTTGGATGAGGGCACGGCATTAGCCGCGCCGCAATGGCCGCAAAAGAAATCATTTCCAGATAAGAATTGTTTATCGGACACACACCGCATGAACAAGCAGCAGCCGAGCCAACGCGTCAGGAACGCATCTTGACCGCAGTCCTCCAATCTATGACCGCAGTCCTCCAATCGACGCCCGCAGCCTGCCCGGCGATGCAGCCATACCACCGCCGCGCCCCGGCTGCAAACGCCCTCCGGCTGCCCAGAATCCTTTTGCGTCTAGCAGCTCTCGCGCTGCTTCCCGCATGGTTTGCGCTCACCGGCTGCGGAGGCGGCGCCCTATCCGGCGCAGCCTCCGGCGGCAACTCTACCTCGGCCTCCGCCAGCGGCTCCTTTTCGATCTCGCCATCCACCTCGGCCATTGACACCAACTGCACCGGCTGCAACCAGAGCAGCGCCTCCGGAGCCTACCAGCAGTTCACGGCCACACTGGCCAGTGGCGCGGCCGCCGCCGTCGCCTGGTCGGTGAGCCCCGCCGGAGCCGGCTCCATCACCTCCGCCGGCCGCTACACGCCGCCCGCCTACCTCACCGCCGACAGCGAAAAGGTCACCGTCACCGCCGCGCTCGCCTCCAACACCGCACAGACCGCCAGCGCCGTGCTTACCATCACGCCCGGTTTTCTGCAGCCGCTCACGCCGGAAAACGCGACCCTCGGCGCCGGCGGTGTTCTATCCATCACCGGCTACCTGGCAGAAGCCGGCGGTTCCACCGGCGTCGGCTTCGCGCTATCCTCCACCGCGGCCGGCGACGGCGGCGGACAGGGAATTCTGGGCACGCCGGTCTGCACCCGCGGCGCGCGCGCCTTCACCTTCTGCACCGTCTCTTACACCGCGCCGTCCGCGGTCGCGGCAGACGCCTCCACATTCGTGGTGGCCACCGTGGGCGCTTTGCCCTCCCGCACCTCGGCTGAAGTGCTGCTCAACACCGCCGGCGTCGACAGCGATCCGGCCGCGCACCAAGCCCGTCTCACCACGCCCATCGCTCTTGGCGGCTCGGGCGGCAACAACAACGACTACGACACTACTACCGCCAACGGCCAGACCGTGGTCTCCGACTGCTGCGGAGGCACCCTCGGCTCGCTCATCCAGAACGCCGCCGGCGCCCAATACCTGCTCAGCAACAATCACGTGCTCGCCCGCAGCGATCACGCTACCGCCGGCGAACCCATCATCCAGCCCGCGCTCATAGACGACAACTGCTCGCCCTACAACGCCGGCGGCAGCGAGACTCCGGTCGGGGTGCTCACCGGCTTTCTCCCGCTGCAGTCGGCCACCACCAACGCCGACGCGGCCATTGCCCAGGTCAACTCCGGCGCGGTCAACCCCACAGGCGCCATCCTAGAGCTGGGCGCGCGCCAGTCCGGCGGAGCCCTCGCCGCCGCTCCGCCCGGCATCTCTTCCACCGCCGGCAAAGGCGAGTCCGCATCGCTCAACATGACTGTGGCCAAGAGCGGCCGCACCACCGGCCTTACCTGCGCCACCGTCTCCACCCTTGCACTCGAGATCAAGGTTTCCTACTTCTCCAACTGCGCCGAGACCGAGCCTTATTACACCAAGACCTACTTCAACCAGATCGCCATCTCCGGCAACCAGTTCAGCGACTCCGGCGACTCCGGATCGCTGGTGGTTGACACCGGCACCGCCGAGCCGGTCGGCCTGTTCTTCGCCGGCGGCGTCGACCGGAACAACGTCTCCATCGGCGTGGCCAATCCCGTTTCCGACGTGCTTGGCGAGCTGGGCGCGCAAATGGGCGCGTCCTACACCTTCGTGGGCGCCGCCGACCACCCGGTAAGCTGCCTGAACTACGGCGACACCACCGTCCTCAACGCCCAGGCCCGTCCGCTCGCCAATGCCCAGGCCCACCGCGTGCAGGATGCGCTCACTCCGGCCCGCGCCCTGGTCAGCTCTTCGTCAGGAATTCTCGGCGTGGCCGCCGGCAAAAGCAGCGACCACCCCGGCGAGGGGGCCGTCATCGTCTATGTTGACGCGGCCAGGAATCCCGCCGTGCCACAAACCCTTGACGGGGTGCGCACCGTGGTCATTCCCGCCACCCGCGAGGCCGTGGCCTTTGGCTCCGCGCCGCTCACGCCGCAGGCAGCCGGTGTGCCTTCACTCCAGGCCGCGGTTCTCAATCACGCCATCGCCGCCAAGCAGCAACTGGCGCCCATTCTCATCAAGCAGTATCCGGCCTTCTTCGGCGTGGGCGTGGGCCAGAGCTACGACAACCCCAAAGAAGCCGCACTGGTGGTCTTCGTCGATCGCCGCAGCGTGCCCGCGCAACTCCCCGACGTCATCGACGGCCTGCGCGTGCGCTACGTCATCATGGACCGCCTGCACGTCACCCGCGCCTACGCCACCGGCCTTGCACAGCGCAGCCGCTGCCTGCCGCATCCAGCGACCGCGCCCGCGCGCAGCGACGATCCCTTCGGCATCAACAAGCCGCAGTCGTTGAATCTCTATTAAGAGCAGCGGGTTTCTGCCCCCGAAGTTCGCAGCAAAAAATAAGCCGTCATCTCGATCAAAAAGCCGTTCGAGCAAAAGCGCTCGCAGCAAAAATAAGCTGTCATCCTGAGCGAAGTTTGGCGTGTCTTTTGCGCCAAACGGAGTCGAAGGACCTGCGGTTAGGCCCTATTGATGCAATGAACTTCAGCGACACCACGCGAGCGGCCTTCGCCAGAAGCCCGAGCGGATTTCCGATTGCCATTCACGCGCCGCAGCTTTCTGACCCTGACCCTGACCCTGATCCCTGCTCTCTGCTCACTGCAGTATGGCAACTCCGGCGATGCGCTGCTGCCACTCCGCCGGGCCGGTGTTGTGTACGCTCGTTCCCTTCGAATCGACGGCGACCGTGACCGGCATGTCGTGAACGTCGAACTCATAGATGGCTTCCATGCCGAGGTCGCCGAAGGCCAGCAGGCGCGAGCCGCGAATGGCTTTGGCGACCAGGTACGCCGCGCCGCCGACGGCCATGAGATAGACGGCGCCAAACTCGTGGATGGCTTCAATAGCCGCCGGGCCGCGCTCGGCTTTGCCCACCATGCCCAGCAGGCCGGTTTCGGCCAGCATCTGGCGGGTGAACTTGTCCATGCGCGTGGCGGTGGTGGGACCGGCCGGACCCACAACCTCTTCGCGCACCGGATCGACGGGGCCCACGTAGTAAATGAAGCGGCCATTGAAGTCGACGGGAAGCTTTTCGCCGCGGTTGAGCATGTCGGTCATGCGCTTGTGGGCAGCGTCGCGGCCGGTGAGCAGCTTGCCGGTCAGCAGCAGAACCTCGCCCGGCTTCCAGTCGGCAACCTGCTCGCGGGTCACGCTGTCGAGATTCACGCGGCGCGCGCCGGAGACGTCATGGGTGAGCCGTGGCCAGTCTTCCAGGTTGGGAGGATCGAGAAACACCGGGCCCGAGCCGTCCAGCACAATGTGCGCGTGGCGGGTGGCGGCGCAGTTGGGGATCATGGCGACGGGAAGATTGGCGGCGTGGGTGGGGCTGTCGAGCACCTTCACGTCGAGCACGGTAGTCAGGCCGCCCAGGCCCTGCGCGCCAATGCCGAGCCGGTTCACCTTGTCATAAAGTTCGACGCGCAGCTTTTCGGCCGTGGTTTGCGCGCCGCGGGCAACCAGGTCCTGGATGTCGATGGGGTCCATGAGTGACTGCTTGGCGAGCAGCATGGCTTTTTCCGCAGTGCCGCCGATGCCGATGCCGAGCATGCCCGGAGGGCACCATCCCGCGCCCATGGTGGGCACGGTCTTGAGCACCCACTCCACAATCGAGTCAGAGGGATTGAGCATGACGAACTTGGATTTGGCCTCCGAGCCTCCACCCTTGGCGGCCACAGTGATTTCGACCGTGCCGCCTTTCACCAACTCCACGTTGACCACGGCGGGAGTGTTGTCGCGGGTATTTTTGCGCGCCCCGGCGGGGTCGGCCAGAATGGAGGCGCGGAGTACGTTGTCGGGGTCGAGATAGGCGCGGCGCACCCCGGCGTCCACCATCTCCTGCACGTCGAGAGCAGCATCGCCGGGCGCGGCTTCAAAGCGCACATCCATGCCGATCTTGAGGAAGGCGGTGACGATGCCGGTATCCTGGCAGATGGGGCGGTGACCTTCGGCGCACATGCGGCTGTTGATGAGGATCTGTGCCATGGCATCGCGCGCCGCCGGCGACTGCTCGCGCTCATAGGCCTGAGCCAGCGAGGTGATGTAGTCCACGGGGTGGTAGTAGCTGATGTACTGCAGCGCGCCTGCCACGCTGGCAATAAAATCTTCCTGGCGGATGACGGTCATGAAGTGAGGCTCCGTGAGGTGCAACCCTTTAGGGTAACGGACGGAGAGCATCGGCGTCCCGCTGCGGGTCCGGTCAGGGTTCCGGAACGGCGCTGCGCAAATCGGTGTGCAGAAAATCGTCGCCTTTGAAGAGAATCGGCTCGCGCCGGACGCGGGCCAAGGCGTAGCTGAAGCAATCGCCGAAGTTGAGGCGCGCCAGATGGCCGCTACCTTTGCCGTAATCGCGATAGGCCTGCCGGGCAATGCGGGCCTGCTCCGGGGTGACGGGTTCGATGACGATGTGGAATTGCTCGATCAATTCATCTACCCGGCTGCTCAAGGTGGGATTCTTCCATCGATCGACAACAATCGATAGCTCGACATAGGTCGATGCTGAAATGAATGAGCCTGGCGATGAGTCCAGAATCCTGGCGAATATCTTCCATCCGGGTTCCTGCTTCAGAATCGCGACCAATACTGATGTATCAATGATCATTTGGGCAGGCCCGTCTCTTCATCGTAAAGCTCGTCCATCAGTTCTTTTGAAGTGCGGCCGTCGTTCATAATAGCCGCGGTCTCGGCCGAAATGCGGTTCAGCCATTCCATGCGGCTTTCGCCCTTCCGGGCTTTCTGCTGCCGGTCGAGCCGTTCTTTTACAGACACCTTTACGGCTGTGGTCAGGCTTTCACCGGTGAGTCTGGCCAGTTGGCTCACAAGCTGATGGGTCTCTTCATCCTTGATATTCAGCGCCATCGCGGATTCCACCTTTCTACCTTTTCATTCTACCATTCTACCATTGTTGCGAACCGTTTCTGCATTCCTCTGGAAATTCCCGACGCAATCCCCTGGCAGGAACCCGATTTTCGGACGATGTCCTGAGTTGAAGGCCCTAATCTAAAAGATATGAGCGAGCTGAACCTGGCGTCTTCTCACAATCCCATCTTCGATTTTCTGGTGATCGGGGCGGGGCCCACCGGGCTGGCCTGCGCCATCGATGCGCAGAAAGCCGGGTTCAGCGTGGCGCTAGTGGACAAGGGCTGCGTGTGCAACTCGCTGTTCCACTACCCGTCGCACATGACGTTTTTTACCACCTCGGAGCTGCTGGAGATTGGCGGCATCCCCTTCCCCAGCACCCATGCCAAACCCACCCGCGACGAGGCGCTGGAGTATTACCGGCAGGTGGCGGCGTTTTACAAACTCGATGTGCGCCAGTATTGGCAGGTGGAGCGGATCACGGGCAGCGATGGCGGCTTTACCGTCCACATACGGGACCGGTTCGGGCGCGCGAGCGAGCTGGTGGCGCGCAAGCTGGCCATTGCGACCGGCTACTACGATCTGCCCAACATGATGGAAATTCCCGGCGAAGAGCTAAGCAAGGTTCACCATTATTACAACGATCCGCACCCGTACTACGGGCTGGACGTGGCAGTAATCGGCGGCAAGAACTCGGCGGCGATTGCGGCGCTGGAGCTGTGGCGCCATGGGGCGCGCGTAACGCTCATTCATCGCGGCGCGGAGATGCATCGCCATGTGAAGTACTGGATCAAGCCCGACATTGAAAATCGCATCAAGGCAGGCGAAATCAAGGCGCACTTTGTTTCGCAGGTGGTAGAGATCACGCCCGACGCGGTGATGGTTGAAACGCCACAGGGGCTGCAAACGCTGCGCAACGACTTTGTGTTTGCGCTGACCGGCTATCATCCCGACTTCGATTTTCTTGAGGCGCTGGGGGTCGAATTCAGCGGGCCAGACCGGCTGCCGGTGTGCGACAAGCAGACGCTGGAAAGCAATGTGCCTGGCATCTATCTGGCCGGGGTCATTGTGGCCGGGGAGCGCACCAACGAAATCTTCATCGAGAACGGCCGCTTTCACGGGCGGCAGATTGCCGCCGCGCTCACGGCCAGTTTGGGGCCGCGCTTGTAGACTAATCCCAAGGGGCATGGAGGCTGTGCTGTTACGGATGCGCTGGTGGCCGCGGTCCATTCGCTGGCAATTACTCGCGGGACTGCTGCTGCTTGAGTCACTCTCGATCAGTTTGTATGTGCTGGTGCTCATCCGCCAACAGGGGCAGGAAGTGTATAAGCGCGCGCACCAGCGCCTGGAATACGAGGCGCGCTCGCTGGCCACCCAGGCCACCGAGGCATTGGTTGAAAACCGGCCCACCTGGGTCGGACTGTCGGTAAGAATGATGGGCGCCGCACCCACGGTGGCCATGGCCAAGATCACCGACGCGGCCGGAAACATGCTCTACATCAGCAAGGGCGACGCTGACGATGCAACCCTGGCTCCGGCGGAAGCGGCGCTGATTCCATGGATGAAGAAGAAGCAGGCGCGATGCCTGACCCTGGTGGCCGACCAGTGGGAGTGCGCGCACGGCATTTTTACCGGCAGCGAGCTGCGCGGCATTGCCTGGGTGCAGTTCGACAAGAGCTCGGGCGAGGAGCAGCTCAACGCCATTCTGCGCGACACGGCGATGTTCGCGATCATCTGGATCACGGCCTCGGCGCTGCTGGCGTTTCTCATGGGCCAGTCGATCGGCAAGCCACTCGCGGTTCTGCACCGTGGCGCGTCTGCGCTGACCAGCTCGCTTGAAAACAACGGCAGTTTTCCCCTCCCGATAGCCGTGCAAAACGAGATCGGCGACCTGATCGAGACGTTCAATCACATGGTGGCGTCTTTGGCCGAGCAGCGCTCCGGGCTCAATGACACGCTTTCGCTGCTGGACTCGATGCTGGCTAACGCGCCCATCGGGCTGGCGTTTTTTGACCGCAACTGCCGGTTCGTGCGGGTCAACCAGGTGTTCGCCGATCTCACCCGGGTTCCGCTCAGCCGCCACCTGGGCCGCACCGTGTCGGAGCTGTTGCCGCTGGCCGCGGCCAAGGAGATGGAGAACGCGGTGGTGCGCGTCTTTGCCAATGAAGAGCCGGTGCGCAACCTGGAGCTGAGCGGGCAGAATGCCGCAGCGGACGGGCGCAGCCGGCCGTGGACCTGGCTGGCGAGCGCCTACCCGGTGCGCCCCCATCCCAAACAGGTGCGCTGGGTGGGCGTCATCGTGCTCGATGCCAGCGAGCGCAAACGCGGCGAAGAGGCTCTGCGCAAGAGCGAAAAACTGGCGGTCACCGGAAGGCTGGCCGCCTCCATTGCGCACGAGATCAACAATCCGCTGGAGGCGGTCACCAATCTGCTGTTTCTGCTGCGCAACTACACCCAGCTCGACCAGCAGGCCATTACCTATGTGGACATGGCCGAACTGGAGGTGCGGCGGGTGGCGGAGATTACGCAGCAGACGCTGCGCTTCTACCGGCAATCCACGCTGCCGGCGCGGGCATCGATGGCCGAGCTGCTTGACTCCGTGCTTGCGCTCTACCAGGGGCGGCTGACTGCGCTGGGCATTCATGTGGAGCGCGACTACGATCCGAAGATGGACCTGTTCTGCTTTGCCGGCGAGATCCGCCAGGTAATGGCCAACCTGGTAGGCAACTCGATTGACGCCGCCAGCGGCCAGGCGCGGCTGCTGATCCGCGCGCGGCGCTCCCACAACTGGAAGAATCCCGAGCAGACCGGGGTGCGGTTTGTGGTGGGCGACACCGGCTGCGGCATGGAGCGCGAAGTGCGGGAACGCATCTTCGAGCCCTTCTTTACCACCAAGGAAGTCACCGGCACCGGGCTGGGACTCTGGGTGAGCCAGGAGATCATCTTCAAGCACAAGGGCATTGTTCACGTGCGCAGCCGCACCGCGCATCCGGCCTGGCCGGCCCAGTCCACTGGAACCGTCTTCGAGCTGTTTCTG
Organism: Occallatibacter sp.; assembly: GCA_036267475.1. Classification (GTDB taxonomy): domain Bacteria; phylum Acidobacteriota; class Terriglobia; order Terriglobales; family Acidobacteriaceae; genus Telmatobacter. The sequence goes on along the minus strand of DATAVZ010000100.1, from coordinate 10,358 downwards.
CCTGACGATCCGTCGCTGGCCAACGGCACCGGCGTGTCAGCCGGCTAGTGGTGTATCGACATATAGATCTGCGTTAAGCTTTTGATGAATCAATATAAGCGCTGTCATCCTGAATAAACGCAGCCGAAGGGCCTGCAGGTGGTTCGCGGTACCGCAAATCCTCATCAAAATCAGGCCCGTTGGCTTGCCATCGAACAAGCTATATGTCGATATCGGCTAAAGCCGGCAGGGATGCCGCATCCTTCACTTTTTTCTAGTGAAGGGTGGGAGACCACGGACCTCAACCGTCGCCGTTTTTCATCCCACCACTCCCGGCCACTCTTCCGAGAGACACACCACGAAAGCTCGCCATTCACTCGCGCGCGCCGCCCCGAACCGCCGCGCGTTTCGATAAAAAAAGCGACCACGAAAAATTTGTGTTGACAATTTTGCGCGCAGATGTGCTACCGTAAGTAACACTATGATGAGTAACGCTACTTCCGATCACGATCCCGCCGAGCTGGGCGAGTTGGAGCGCAGCATTCTGCTGATTGTCTGGCGTATGGGCACGGTTACCGCCGAGCAGGTGCGCGAAGAGCTGGGCCGCCCGCTCAAGGACTCGACCATTCGCACGGTGTTGCGGCGGCTGGAGGAAAAAGGCTACCTGGCGCACAGCGTGGACAACCGCACGTTTCTCTACCGCCCGGCGGAGTCGCGGCAGCGAGTGGCGGGCCGCGCCGTCAAGCGCATTGTGGACTGGTTCTGCGAGGGATCGGTGGAAGCGCTGCTGGTGGGCATGGTGGACTCCAAGGTGCTGGGCCGCGCGGAGCTCGAGCGGCTGGCCGAGCGCATTGCCGCTGCCGGCAAGTCGTCCTCCAAGCCGGCCGGCAAAAAGGAGGCGCAGTCATGATTCCAGACGCCGGACTGCTGGTGGTGGAGGCCGCTGTGCGCGCACTGGCGGCGGCCTTGGTTCTGTGGGCGGCAATGCGCGTGCTGCGCGTTGAAAACGTGCCGGCGCAGAAGGCCGCGTGGGCGCTGGTGCTGGCCGCGGCGCTGGCCATGCCGCTGCTGATGCGCGCGCCGTTGCTGCCGCGCTGGGCGGCGGTGCGGATTCCCGCACCGCTGTGGCAGGGAATGGCGAAGACGAAAGCAGCCGCCGCTGTTCCGATGACGGCTGTGGCAATGACTGCTGTGCCGACGAGCGCTGTTCCGGCTGCGCTTGAAGCAAAAGCCGCGCAGAAAGCGAATGCCGCCCCGTACGACAACGAGATCGACGACAACAAAATCGACGCCAGCAAGATCGACAATCGCGAGAACGACATCGACAGCTTTTCCATGACGGCGTCCGGCGATTCGGCTGCGCCTTCTGCTGTTCCTGCTGCCGGCGCGGCTGCCGGTATTGCCGCCGCCGGCGCCGCTCCTGCGCCTTCAGCCGGGCGCGGGCGGTTTGTGGCGTATGCATGGCTGGCTTATCTGTGCGTCACGGCCGGACTGCTGCTGCGGCTGCTGCTGGGGCTGGCCTCTTCGCTGCGGCTGTGGATGCAGTCGGAGCCGGTCGAAGCCGCGGGCGCGCTACGGATGGCGGCGGGAATCGCGGTGCGCGCCAGCCGGCGGATTACTTCGCCGGTGAACATTGGCTCGGGCATCGTGCTGCCGGCCGACTACGCGGCCTGGGACGAGGAAAAGCTGCGCGTAGTGCTGGCCCATGAGCGGTCGCACGTGCGCCAGCACGATTTTTATCTGCAATTGCTGGCCGGTCTCTATGCAACGGCCACGTGGTTCAGCCCGCTGGGATGGTGGCTGCGGCGCAGGCTCTCGGAGCTGGGCGAAGCCATCAGCGACCGCGCCGGGATGGAAGCCGCGGCCAGCCCCACAGCCTACGCGCAGGTGCTGCTTGAGTTTGCAGCGCTGCCCCGCCCAACCTATACAGGAGTTGCCATGGCACACTCGAGCAATCTCTCCGAGCGGATCGAGCGTCTGCTCAACGATTCAAGCTTTCGCAGAGCCTTCAGCGGCAGCCGCCGCGCGCTGCTGGCGCTGGTTCCCGCGGTTCTGTTCGCAGCCGCGGCGCTGGTGCATGTGCAGGCGGCCCAAATAACGAGCCAAATGGCGAGCCAGGCAGCGGCGCAGCCCGCCGCTGTGCAGATGGCCGCTGCGGCACAGCCCGCGAATCAGGCATCGAGTGCAGATCAGGCATCGAGCGCCAATCAAGCGGCTCCCGCGGCCTCGCAGTCTGCCGTGTCGGGCCAGTCTCATCCTGACGATGCGCAGGTAACCGATGAGGCTCCCGAGCCTCCGTCAGCTCCGCCCGCGCCACAGGCCGTGCCTGCGCCGCATCCGGTTCCCGAGCCGCCCGATGGCGATGCGCCTCCCGCTCCCGCCGCCGTGCCGCCGGTTCCACCCATGCCATCGGTGAACGTGATGGTTCCACCCATTCCTCCCATGCCGGCGATTCACATCGAGGTTCCACAACCGCCGATGCCCGGTGAATATGGCAATCGCTATCGCTACGCCTATCGCTACACCAACGGCGATCCCTACGTGATTGTCGGCGACGCGGGAAGCCGGTCCCGCTTCTCCGGCGACTGGGATGGCGAGCGCCAGGCCGACATCGACAAAGCGCGCACGCAGGCCCATGGGCACTTTCTGCTCTTCCGCCACGACGATAAGAGCTACTTCATCGACGATGCGGCGATTGTGGCGCAGGTTGAGGCCATGCAGAAGCCAATCGAGGCGCTGGGCGACCAGATGCGCGCGCTGGGCAGTCAGATGCGCGACCAGGGACGGCAGCAGCGGGAGATGGCGCGCAAGGCCCGCGCGCAGCAGGCCGCCATTCCCACCCCCGACCTGACCGCGCAGATGGCGGAGTTGAACGCCGCCGTGGCCGCGCTCAAGAACAATCAGGGCGGCGACAAGCAGGGCGGCACTGTGACGCGCCAGCAACTGGCCGAGATTCAGCGCCGGCTGAGCGATGTGCAGCGGCAACTGATCAGCTCCGAAGTGAAGGTAAATGTGGATTGGAACCGCGATTTCATGAGCAAGTGGGCCGCCAGCCAGGGCGAGTTCGGCAGGCAGATGGGCCAGTTGGGCAAGCAGATGGGCGAGATGGCGCGTGAGAACGACCAGAAGATGAAGGGGATCATCGACCAGAGCCTGAAAGATGGCAGCGCAAAGCCGGTGCAATAGGCGCGCCTCTTTTGCGCCGAGCTTCTGGTCGCTTGAACAAGTATCAACTTGGGTGCCGCAGGTCTCGATTTTGAGACATGGGAAAGCACGGATCCAACCAACAAAATCATACGGTCAGAGAGCAGCACGGTAAGTGCCACAGTCGCTTTCGTCCCGGAGGGACGGGGCGAGAATAGCCCAGGCCAAGCGAAGCGCAGTCCTGGGAAGGAGAGATATAAGGACAACGCAGCCCCGGAGGGGCGGCGCGAACCATGGCACAGTTCTTCCCACGTCCACGCGCCCACGTCCATGCGATTACCATGCGGCAAAATCCAGCCAAGTACCCGGTCTGCTAGCATGATCCGGCCATGAAAAAATCTGCTCTTCCAGGCCTGTGCCTGCTGGCCATCCTCAGCGCTGCCGCGGCAGCCCAGCAGGTCATTCCTCTCTACAACGGTCCGGCACCCGGCGCCACGCCAGGCGGCACTCCCGAGCAGGAGTACTTCTCCAAAGCCTGGAACACCGAAGTCGTCGCCAACGTCACCAACCCCACGCTCACCGTCTTCCAGCCCGCGCCGGGGCTGCGCAACGGCACCGCCGTCGTCATCTGTCCCGGTGGCGGATTCATGGCCCTCTCCATCAACAGCGAAGGCAATGATGTGGCCCGCTATCTGGTCGCGCGCGGCGTCACCGCGTTCGTGCTCCGCTACCGCGTCGCCCACACCGAAGGCGATGCCGGTGAGGATTTTCACACCCTCTTCGCCGACAAGCCCAAATTTGAAGTGCTGCTCAAACAGATCCTCCCGCAGTCCATTGCCGACGGACTGGCCGCCGTCGTCTACGTGCGCAGCCACGCCGCGCAGTGGGGAGTCTCGCCTGACCGCGTCGGCATCATGGGCTTCTCCGCCGGCGGAGGTGTCACCACCGCCGTAGCCCTTCACTACACGCCGCAGGGCCGGCCCGCATTTGTCGCTCCCATCTACGAGGGCGGAGCAGGCGCCGACGCGCCCGTGCCCACCGACGCGCCGCCCATGTTCATCGCCGCCGCCACAGACGACAATCTCGGCCTCGCGCCAGTCAGCGTCGCCCTCTACCAGAAGTGGGCCGCGGCCCACAAATCCGTCGAGCTGCACATGTACGCCAAAGGCGGCCACGGCTTCGGCATGCGCAAGCAGAACCTTCCCTGCGATCACTGGATCGACCGCTTCGCCGACTGGCTCCAGTTCGAAGGCTTCCTGAACCCCACCCACACCAGCCCTGAATAACGGTTCTCGCTGAGCATACTTAAGGAATGCGATATGGCACTTACTATGACATCCACTACAACCAAGCCGGGCGATGATGGACCGCTGATACCAGTCGAAAGCAAGTCAGCATTTATTCTTGTCACCGGGCTCTTTTTCCTTTGGGGAATTCCCAATAACCTCAACGATGTATTGATTCGCCAATTCATGACATCGTTTGCGATGTCCAGAATGCAGGCGGGGTTCGTCCAATCGGCCTTTTACCTGGGCTACTTTCTTCTCGCGATTCCAGGCGCATTTATCATGCGGCGGTACGGATACAAGAGTGGCCTTCTCCTCGGACTCGCCATCTACAGCATTGGCACGTTTCTTTTCTACCCGGCGGCGCGCGCGCACAGCTACGTCCTGTTTCTGTTTGCACTCTTCGTAATCGCAAGCGGGTCGTGCATACTCGAAACGGGCTGCAATCCATTGGTGCCACAGATGGGCTCGCCTGGAACGGCGGTGCGGCGCCTTAATTTTTCGCAGGCATTCTTTCCTCTCGGTTCCATCGCTGGCGTTTTAATCGGCACCATATTTATTTTCTCGGGAATCGAGTTGAAGCCCGATCAGATAATGCGGCTCCGGCTTTCCGGGACCTATGATGCGTATCTCATGCATGAGACGATGCGTGTGGTAATGCCGTACATGGTTTTGGGTGCACTTGTTCTGTTCTGGGGCGTTCTTATCTGGCGAACGCAATTCCCCGCCATTGCTACGGAGCGGGCTTCGACGGCGTCGGAGTCGGCAGGTAGTTACCGCGCACTGCTCAAGTTTCCTCATCTCATGCTGGCGGTGCTAACACAGTTCTGTTACGTTGGCGCGCAGGTCGGAACCTGGAGTTATTTAATTCAATATGTTCAAGACTATATTCATTTGCCGGTGAAAGCGGCCGGTTATTTCCTTACCGGAACACTTGTAGCATTCGGAATTGGCCGATTCGTTTCAACCTATCTCATGAGATGGTTGCGCCCTGATGTGCTCATGGGCCAGTTTGCGCTGATTAACTGCGGCCTGGTCATGATCGGAATTCTGCTTCCCGGCTGGTTGGGAGCCTGGGCGATCTTTGCCACCAGTTTTTTTATGTCTCTTATGTTCCCAACCATATTCGCACTGGGCATCAGAGATTTGGGAGCAAATACAAAAACCGGCGCCTCACTTATCGTAATGGGCGATATTGGAGGCGCTGTCTTCACTCCGCTGATTGGTCTGATGTACGAGACAACCCGGAGCATGGCTTCAGCTATGGTGGTTCCGCTTGCCTGCTATCTTGTTGTCGGGTATTTCGCTTTCTGGGGAAGCCGCGCCAATCCAAGGGTGGGATCTCGTCTTGCCGAAGCGTAGCTTGCCGAACAATAGAATGTCACGGCTCCAGAAAGTGAATTAACGTTCCAGGCGTGGAGCGGCCTACAAGTTGTGGAAGGTGAGGAAAGTGGAGAAGTCACAACCAGCGCCTGGCGCTAACGCGGCAGTGATCAAGGCAGGGCAGGTAGCGTACGCCATTTGTCTTGCGGTGATGGGGCTTTTGCAACTCATTTATGGAAATTTCCGCCTTGCCCTTCTGCCCGAGTGGCCATCGCGAATTCCTGGGCTTGTTGTTTGCGCTCGGCTTGCGGGCGCGGCCCTGGTGGCAGCCGGCATTGCAATCGTGCTTCGCAAAAGAGGAAGAGAAGTTGCCCTCATTGTAGGAGGCGTTTTCCTTGCATCCGTACTCTTTTGCCAGCTCCCGTATACTCTGTTGATCAGGTCGCGATCCCTTAATCTATTTTCCTGGGGTGGCCCGTTCGATGCATTGGTTATGGCGGGATGCTCTTTTGTCGTTGCGGCTTCCTTCCCCGAAGACACGCGAAATGCAGAACACAAGTCGCCACTTATACGTCTATTGGAAAAGGCAGTGCCATTCGGCAGAATTTTCTTTTGTATCACTATCATCAGATTCGGCGCCGGCCATTTCCTTCACACCACGCATGACGCCGCATTAATACCGAGTTGGATTCCATGGCACATATTCTGGATCTATTTCACCGGGGCCGCGTTGGTAGGTTCGGGTACCGCGATTATTCTCAACTTTAACCTTCGCCCCATTGCCACGCTGCTGGGTATCATGCTCTTTCTCTGGGTTGTGATGCTCCACATCCCGCGCGCCGTCGCCGATCCCTATTCAGGCCAGGGAAATGAAATAGAGAGTGCCGCTCACGCGCTGGCCGATAGCGGAACTGCCCTGCTTATCGCATGCATGGCTCGTACCCGGAGAGCCAGGCTTGCACCATAGCCGCATGCCTCAGGCCTCAGAGAATTAAAATCCACTGCGGAAGGATGGCAGAGGATCAGATCGTGGCGCAGAATGCAGGACAGTCTGCGGCTCGAACAGGCATCGGAAAAACCCTGGGATGCGGATTCGTGCCAGCTCATCCTTCCGCACAAAACGCGGAAGGATAGGCCACTCTCGGTCGTGGTAGAACGGACGATCAGAATACAAGCGTGGGTCACTCGCCCCTCGCTCTACCGACGCACCGCCCAGGCCAAACCATCCGGCTCGCCGCCCGCATCAATGTGGCCGATCACCTTCCATGAGTGCAGATCAACCACGGCCACATAGTTGTCCGGGCCGCAGGAAACAAACGCGCGAGCACCATCCGGTTGCACCAGCACGCCGCCCGATCCATGCCCAATCGCAATGCGCCGAACCACCTTGCGCGTGCCGGCATTCAGAACCACCAGATCCGGCCCGCTCGATACCAGAACCCGCGTTCCGTCCGGCGTAAACTTCAGCCGGTTCGCGCCCCGAATGTTCGCCGCAATCGTCTCCACCACCTTCTCTGCGTGAAAATCAATCACGGAAATCGTGCCGTCCTGCGCATTGGCAACCCATACCTCCTTGCCATTCGGAGATACATCGAAGCCCTCCGACCCATTGCCCACGCGCACCACCGTCTCGTTCCAATCCATACGCGGCCCCGGCGGCGGCATTCCCGGACCCCGCTGCATCCCTGGAGGCGGCCCCATGCTCGGCGGCGGTCCCGGCATATGCACCGCCACCCAATCGATCATGCTCACCGTGCCCGAGCTGACGTTCGTGGTCACAATGTGCTGTTCATCGGCAGACACCCAGATCATATGCGTCCGGTTCTGCCCCGTCCCAAGAATCAGGTCAATCTTGCCCGTAGCCGGATCATAGCGCCCAATGGCCTTTGCGCCTTCCGCCGTGAACCAGGTCTTGCCGCCAACAAAAGTGAGTCCGTGCGGACCGCGAAGCGCGCCAAGATCGATCGATGGCAGCGCCTTGTGATCCACCAGATCGACGACTGCCAGCGTGTGATACGCGCCAAAGCCGTAGTTCGAGACGTACGCCGTCCTCCCGTCCGACGAAGCAATGACTTCATGCGGATCATGGCCCACCGGCACCCGCGCAACCACCTGCAAATTGGAGGGATCGACAATACTCAACGCAAGATCGTGCTTCGAAAGCACCAGCAGAGTTCCCGACGCATCGCTCTGCGCATAGAGGGTGCCGGAGACGAAGCACAAACCAAGCAGAAACAAAACCGCTCGATAGGCCGAAATTTTCATGAGCCGAGCTTACCACCAAGCGCGGCCCATGTCAGGCTGCATCGTCTCTGCGGCAAAGGCGAGTCGGCAGGTGCCCACTCATCGGTCCTGAATTCAGGGGTTGGAATCTGATGGGCTGTGTCCCGTTCATCGCTGCCTTATCGCGATGAGCGGGGCGTCGAGTTCAAGATTCGATTGGGGTAGGGCTACCCGCCGCATTGTCACGCCTTCGGAGTACCTGAACCGCTGAAACGCGTCATGGCACAACCCCAATCGTCGCTCGCATCGCCAACGTCTGCTGGACGAGCTCTGTCCTGACCCATGGGTCATACACCTCGCGCGCGATTTGCAACTGGGCCTCCGTACAGAACCCAGCCGCTACGAGCTGCTCGGCCACGTGCTGAAGCGTTCCGGTCCACAAATAGCTTTGCCATGCAAACTCTGGCTCGCCGCGCTTCACAACTTCATCCTGCGCACAGCTACTTATGCTGGCCAGCCCTGCTGATCGAAACAATTCAGGAAGATGGTCGGCCATTTCGTTATCCCAACCGTTTGCACGCCGCCATGCCAGGAATGCGTCGTAACACACCCTGAACTCTGGAGGAGGTTCGGGTTCCCATTGATTTTGAGTGTGGTTGTAATCGAGAACTACGACCACGCCGCCGCCTTTGGCGGCTTGCCTCATATTCTCGATCGCCAAACGAGGTTCGGCGATCCATTGCAGTACGCGCGCAGAGGTCACAATGTCGAATTGCGCCCGAAACTTCAAAGCTGTTGCATCTCCACAATTAAATTGCAGGTTCTTAATCTCAGCGTGCTCAGTCCGCGCGATCTCAAGAAGCCCCTCGTCCCGATCAACGCCTACCACGTGCCCCTCGGGTTTTACGGCCCGCGCAATGCCTGCGGTAATCGCGCCGGTGCCACAGCCAACGTCAAGCACAGAAAATCCCGGTCTTAAAAGTTCAGCGAGGCAACGGTGATCCTTTTCGAGAGTTCGCCACCCGAGGATGCGAGGATCGGACCGGTGTGACTGAGCAGGCATATCCCTCTCACCCTAAATGATGCGGATACGTCGCTTCAATTCATTCAATTCTGTTGGCGGGTGGCCAAGGTCTCAGGAAATTAGAATCCACCCCGAAAATAGGTGGGCGGATTCAATGTCCAAGTGCAACAGCGTATCACCAAGACCGCCAGTAGATGTCTTTGAGGTAGCCATGGAAAAGATGGAAAACAAAGAATGTTTCCCATCCTTCCCACCGCCCTTGGAAATCGATCAAACCGATTTCCACATTCCCACCGTCACGACAACTACGACGAGATGAATTAATCTCGAAAATCAACCGAACTAAGGGATACGCATTCTGCGGGCAAGGTCACTTCACTCGTAACAACAGATGTATTGTTTTAGGCGTCACACGAGCAAAAGCCCAGAGACCGCGATTTGCTGAGGCTCTGAGAGAAATGATGGAGCTAACTATGGCAGGCAAACAAACGATCATCGTGACCGGCGCCTCGCAAGGCATCGGAGCGGCCGTTGTCCACGCGTTTCTGGATCGTGGCTATAACGTCGTGGCGACCGCGCGCAGCGTTTCTAAAGCCGGCTTTGCGCCGTCTCCGAATCTCGCACTTGTCGACGGAGACATCGGACAGGTAGCTACATCCGAGAAGGTCGCACAAACAGCAATCGACCAGTTCGGCTCGATCGACCACGTCATCAACAACGCGGGCATCTTCTCATCCAAGCCGTTCACGGACTATACCATCGACGAGTTCCGCAGTTTCGTTTCCATCAACCTGGAAGGGTTCATCGTCATCACGCAACTCGCAGTCAAGCAGATGCTGTCGCAGGGCACCGGTGGCAGTGTGATCACAATCACGGCAGCACTCGCCGATAACCCTATGGCCGGCACTCCAGCGTCGATTCCGATGATCACCAAGGGCGGACTCAATGCGATTACGTTGAGTCTCGCCAGCGAATATGCGAAGCAGCATATCCGCTTCAACGCCGTCGCGCCTGGCGTTGTTGACACGCCATTGCACAAGAACGCACAAAAGGAGTCGATGAAGGAAAGGACTCCAATGGGCACGATATCCGAGCCGAAGGATATTGCGGACGCCGTTGTTTATTTGGCGGAAGCCGGTCATGTGACCGGGGAGGTGCTGCACGTGGACGACGGTGCGCACGTCGGACGGTGGTAGGGCGGATAGCCCACGTCCCAAGGAATTAAAATCCACCACGAAAATGGGTGCCCCAGGAGCCTCTTGCAAAATTCCGTAACTGCGCGGCACGTATAGGCCGCAAATTGTATTTTTGCACTTCGATGTCTGTCTCTCGGCTTTGTTTTCGCGCGGGGTTGGCCGTTTTTTGCTTGCAGTTGTGTT
>DATAVZ010000099.1:0-25534 GCA_036267475.1 Occallatibacter sp. | reverse complement strand
CACCTGCGCCGCCGCCGCCGGAGCCTGTTGCGTCTCCGTCATCCGCCGTGGCGAGCCAGCGCCCGCTTCCGGCTCGGGAGCGATGCCGCCGCCCGAGTGACTGCTCGCCGTCACCTGCGTCAGCCGCTTGGCCACTTCTTCGGCCAGCCGCGCAATGTTCTGCTGCGTCGTATGGGCCTCTTCCTCATCCAGGCCGCTCTCCGCCATCATGCTGGGCGACGCGGTCAGTTGCGGCGCCTGCGGAGCCAACCCCGCGAACAGCGTCAACTGCTGCCCCGACAGGAAGCGCAGGTTCAGCCAGCGGAAGATGTAATCCATCAGGCTCTTCGCGTAGCCGATCTGCTCGTTGCCCGTCCATCCCGAAGGCTCAAAGCGCGTGTGCGCAAACTTCTCGCAAAGCACCTTCAGCTGCACGCCGTGTTGCAGGGCGAGTGAAACCGATGTTGCAAACGCATCCATCAGTCCGCTGACCGTCGAACCTTCTTTCGCCATGCGGATAAAGATCTCGCCCGGTTGGCCGTTGGGATAGAGTCCGACCGTGATGTATCCTTCGTGCCCGGCGATGGAGAATTTGTGCGTGATCGATGCACGCTCCTCCTGCAGCCGGTGACGGATTGCGCGTGGCGGAGCATTCAGGTCCTGCTCTTCCCGCGGAACTTCGGTCGGCACATGCAGAGCCGGTGTCGGTTGCAGCACTGGAACCGCCGCGGCCGCCGCCAACTCGTCGAGCGCCTTCTGGAACGCCTGCGCCGTCGCCAGCAATTGCTTCGCGCTCACCTCAACCTTGTCGGCCGAGTGCGCCTCGAGCAGCTTCACGTCAGCTTCGGTTACGGCTTGCGATGCGGCAAGGTTGCCGAGCATCCGGCTGCCGACTGCATCGAGCGCGGACGGTTCTTTCTTCGTGTCCATGCTCACGTTCAGCGGCTGCGTGCCCTTCGATCCGTCGCGGTAAATCGCTACGGCCTTGATGCCTTGACGCCAGCTCTCCGCGTAGGCTTCGGCCACATCTTCAACGCTGGCCTCGTGCGGCAAATTCACCGTCTTTGAAATCGCGCCCGACAGGAACGGCTGCGCCGCCGCCATCATCTTGATGTGGCCCATGTAATGAATGGAGCGCGTGCCCTTCGCCGGCTTAAAGCTGCAATCGAATACTCCCAGGTGCTCCGGCTTGATGCCCGGCGCTCCCTCGATCGTGCCCGTTGCGTCGATGTAGCTGACGATCGCGTTCACTTCTTCGTTGTCGTAGCCCAGCTTGAACAACGCCGACGGCACCGTGTTGTTTACGATCTTGATCATGCCGCCGCCCACCAGCTTCTTGTACTTCACCAGCGCCAGGTCCGGCTCAATGCCGGTCGTGTCGCAGTCCATCATGAAGCCGATGGTTCCCGTCGGCGCCAGCACCGTTACCTGCGAGTTGCGATAGCCATATTTCTCCCCGTAGGCCAGCGCCTGGTCCCAGCATTCGCGGCTGGCGCCGATCAGCGCATCTAGTTGCGGCACGCCGAACGGCTCGCCGCTTGCCTTTGACTTGCCAATGTTGTTCACCTCCGCGCGGTGCATGCGGATCACGTCCAGAAAGGGCTCGCGGTTCACATAGTAGCCGGGGCACGCTCCGCCCTGCCGCTCGACTGAAGCCGTCAGCGGCGTGGCCGAAGCCACACCAGGGCAGCTCGCCGCAACCAGCGCCGACTGCAGATACGACTGCCCGCACATGATCGCCGTCAGGCTCGCCGCCACATCGCGTCCCGCCTCCGAGTCATACGGCAGCCCGAACGCCATCAGCAGCGCACCCAGGTTCGCATAGCCCAGGCCCAGCGGCCGGTAGTCGTGCGAGTTTCGTGCGATCGCCTCGGTCGGATAACCCGAGTTGTCCACCAGGATCTCCATCGCCGTAATCAAAATCGAGATTCCGTGCCGGTACGCGGCGATATCGAACGCGCCCGCCGGCGAAACAAACTTGAGCAGATTAAAGCTCGCCAGGTTGCACGCCGAGTTGTCCAGGAACATGTACTCCGAGCAGGGATTGGACGCATTGATCCGCGCCGTGTTCTTGCTGGTGTGCCATTTGTTGATCGTGGTGTCGAACTGCATGCCCGGATCGCCGCACAGCCACGTCGCCTCGGCAATCTTCCTCATGATTGCGCGCGCCTTGTGTGTCTGCACCGTCCGGCCGTCCTTCACCGAATGGGTCGAGAACTCCCCGTCCACCTCATAGGCGTGCATGAACTCGTCGCTCACCCGCACCGAGTTGTTCGCGTTCTGGAAGAAGATCGACGAATACGCCTCCGAGTCCGGCCCCGAGCCGTCATAGCCGGCCTTGATCAGCGTGAAGGCCTTGGCTTCTTCCTTGGCCTTACAGTCAATGAACTCCATAATGTCCGGATGGTCCACATTCAGGATCACCATCTTGGCTGCCCGCCGCGTCTTGCCGCCGCTCTTGATCACGCCCGCAAAGGCATCGAACCCGCGCATGAAGCTCAGCGGTCCGCTGGCCTCGCCGCCGCCCGAAAGCAACTCCCTCGATCCCCGGATGGTCGACAGATTGGTCCCCGTGCCCGAACCCCACTTGAACAGCATGCCCTCGGTCTTGGCCAGCGTCAGAATCGACTCCAGGGAGTCGTCCACCGAGTTGATGAAGCACGCCGAGCACTGCGGGTTCCGATATCCCGTAGCCGCATAGCGCACCCCGCCCGTGGCCGGGTCCCAGTGCCAGTTCTGCCCGCTTGAATCCGGCTCCAGCCGGTCGCAGCCCACGTTGAACCACACCGGAGAGTTGAACGCCACCTTCTGCGTCAGCAGCAGGTGCGCCAGCTCGTCGTAAAAAATCTCCGCATCCTCGGCGGTCGCAAAATAGCCGCCCTTCACGCCCCAGTCGCGCACCGTCTCGGCCACCCGGCTCACCAGTTGCCGCACCCCCGTCTCCCGCTCCGGCGTTTCCATCTGCCCGTGCAGGTACTTCGAGGCCACAATGTTGGTGGCGGTCATCGACCAGTCCACCGGCACTTCCACGTCCTTTTGCTCAAAGATCGTGTTGCCCTTGGTGTCGGAAATCAGCGCCGTGCGCCGCTCCCACTGCACCTCGTCGTAAGGCGAAATGCCCTGCTTCGAAAACCGGCGCGTAAACACCAGGCCCTTGTCTGTATAAGGCGTCTGTGGAACAGCCGCGGCACTCTGAAGGTAGGTTTCGTTCATGGCATCCTCTCGATCGGCAAAATAACTGGTAAACACTGCCCTCGAATTCCGGCTTCCAGCGGCCAGGAGGGTTTCACGCGCGTCAAACGGCAAAGAAACGGGAAACGGGGACGGAATGAGTAGCGGCTTTCCGGTTCTCAGGCGGCACATCCGGCCCTTAGGTCAGCTCTCAAATGGGGCCCAATCGAGCCTCCATCCAGTCCTGATCGGCCAGCTTTTCATTACAGTCCGTTTAAAGCCGCAGATGAAAAAATACCGCTGTCTATGGTGCATGTCAACCTCAAACCACAACATCTGGTATTTTGGTCACGTTTGCAGGCATCTGATTGCTAAACCCCGCCATTCCGCTGTGGAAAGCTCCAAACGGCCTTGCCTGGAGCGGTTTCTCCACCCTCCAACTGCACCGGAACCCTTGCAAACAGAACCTTTCAGCCGCTCCCGCCGTTCAATTCCCAGCCTAGCCCCTATCCCAAACCCGAACAAGCCGCAAAAGCAGCCAGAAACCGTGCATTTCGACGTCACAAATGTGCGAATGTGGACAACCGGTGTTTATCGTAGACCTGACTGGAATCAGGCCCACTCGCCAGGATTGGCCCTTCGGCTCACCGCAACCAGAACACGAACAAATTCACAGAACTCGGTCAAGCCAATAGGCTTCCCTGTCCCGGCCCGCTAACTTGCAAACCCGCAACGTCCGCAACAGCGGACGCAAACTTGCTGCCCCGCCGCCCCGCCAACTTGCTAAGCTATTCCCATGCAAGCCTCCAGCCCGGACCTGTCCCACTGGCAACCCGTTCACGCGCCCGCGCCGGTCACCCTCCACGGACGCTACGTCACCCTCGAGCCGCTCCATGCCGTCCACGCCGATGCACTGTGGCGCGCCGTCCATGCCCACAACGATCTGTTCGCCTGGCTCGCCCAGGGCCCCTTCGCCAACGAAACCGCCATGATGGAGTCGCTCGAACGCTGGCGCCACGCCGAGCACGCCGTCCTGCTGGCCATCATTCCCGCTGAAACCGGTCTGGCCGACGGCTGGGCCAGCTACATGCGCGCCGTCCCCCAGCACGGAGTCGTCGAGGTCGGCAACGTCCTCTTTTCACCCGACCTGCAGCGCACCCGCGCCGCCACCGAGGCTATGTATTGGATGGCGCGCCACGTCTTTGAGACTCTTGGCTACCGCCGCTACGAGTGGAAATGCGATACCGGAAACCACGCCAGCCGCCGCGCCGCCGAGCGCTTCGGATTCACCTTTGAGGGCCTCTTCCGCCAGCACATGGTGGTCAAGGGCCGCAACCGCGACACTGCCTGGTTCTCCATGCTCGACCACGAGTGGCCGGCCAGAAAGCGCGCCTTCGAAGCCTGGCTCGACCCCGCCAACTTCGACCAGGACGGCTTTCAGAAACAGACCCTCCAGCAATTTCAGTCGATCGAGCAATCACGAGCTTGAAAAGCCGACCCGCTTGTATCGACGCGGGACGTTACTTTTCACCCAGCGGCGTGCGCTCGGGCACCGCTGCGCGCAGCGCCTCCATACGTTCCTGAAGATGCTTCTGTACGGCGGCCCACCCCGGTAGACCCCACAGGTTCACACTCTCCTTGGGATCGCTCTCAAGGTCGTACATCTCGTGTTCCGGCGCCAGCGTGTACTCGATCAGCTTATAGCGCTCGGTGCGGATGCCGCGGCAGGGCGGCGCGCCCTCCGGGTTGGGCCACTCGTAATATTCGTAGTACCACTCCTTACGAAAATCGGGGTCTTCCGCCATGGCCAGCGGCAGCAGGCTCTTGCCCTGCATGTGCTTCGGCACTGCCACACCGGCCAGATCGAGAAATGTGGGCGCCAGATCGAGATCCAGCGCCGTCTCTTTCCGTACCGTGCCTGCTGGAATCCGTTTCGGATAGCGCACCATCAGCGGCACGCGGATAGACGGTTCGTGCATCAGACGCTTGTCGAACAAACGCCATTCGCCCAGAAAGTACCCGTGGTCCGACGATTGGATGATCGCCGTATCGTCCAGAATGTTCTTCTTCTCCAGGTAATCCAGCACGCGCCCGATATTGTCATCCACGGCCACCAGCCCGGCATAATAGTCCTTCATCATGCCCTCCAGCGAACCGCACGCCGGATGCCCAAATGTGGTGCCCACCTTGTTCGTGGCATCCACAAAGCCCTTGGGTTTGCCGGGGTACCCCTTCAGATCGTCATCGAAAGAGTCTGGCCTGGGAGTCATCACGCCGCGATAGAGGTCCAGATGCCGCCTCGGCCGGAAGAACGGTTCATGCGGCGCCACAAACCAGACCAGCAGGCAGAAGGGCTTGTCGCCGCGATCCTCCTCCAGCCATGCCAGCGCCCGGTCCGTGGCCAGGTCGTCCGGATACACGTTGTCGTACTGCTTCTGCGGCCCCACCGTCCCGTTGCGCCCCTCTTTGAAGAAGGGACTTTCGTAGTTGTTCGAGGCGTCGTTATGACCGAAATAATAGTCCCAGTGGCGTTCCTCGGCGCCGTTCTGAAAGTGCGTTTTGCCCACCAGGGCGATCTCGTAACCGGCTTCGCGCAGCAGGTCTGTAACCAGCGGAATGTCGGCCGGTAGCGGCACCCTCAGGTGCATGTTTGAAAGCGCGCCCGTCGAACGCGAATACATTCCTGTCAGCAGTTCGGCGCGTGCCGGAGCACACAGCGCATTGGTGCAAAATGCATTCTCAAAGCGCATTCCTTCGCGCCCGATGCGATCGTGATTCGGCGTCTCAAGAATTGGATTGCCTGCGATGGAAAGCGCATCCGCCCGCTGCCCCTCACCCAGGAAGAACACCAGGTTGGGCCGCTTGGTCTCCGTTTCCGCACGCAATGCCGCAGGCGCCATGGCTGAAGCCAGCAGCCCCCCGGCCACTGTGAGCGACCCCTGCAACACCTCCCGCCGCGTCGGTCCCGTTTGCGTACAGGTCGAAATCGAATCGATCGCGTTCTCATTGATGTTGTCCATGGTTTCAGGCCCTCTCTCCTTTTAAGAACTTGCTCGGCAGCACGTGCCTTCGCCGATTCAGTACACGCTCTTCATGTGCCCGCACGGCCCGGGTTGCTAAACTGCCGCAGCCAGCTTTTGTGCGTGGCGTTGTGCGCTTGCCGTTGCGCTGCCTCTCACCGGGCGGCTTCGTCTCTCTATGGGACGTACTGCGATGCTCGTGTGCAGATGCAGACGGTCGGCATAGCGCAACAGCTTCTCGATGCTCACCTGGGAGATTCGGCCCTTCAGCAGGTTGCTCACCGACGGCTGGTACTCGTCCAGAATGTCGACAAGCTGCGCCTGTGTGTAACCCTCGGCCCGCACACGCTCAAGGATAGCGGACAGAATCTCTGCCTTGATTTTCAGCGCGCTGGCTTCCGACGCGGAAAAGCCCAGGGCGTCGAAGATATTGCCTTTCACGATATGGGCCGGCTTATTTTTTGCTGCGCTTTTCATGTGCCCTCTGCTCCTGTAATCGTTGCTTCACTAGCTTGAGGCGCTGTCTCGCGACTTCAATATCGCGCCGGTCAGTTTTGCGGCTCTCCTTCTCAAAACAATGCAATACATAAATCGTGTTGCCCACCTTCGATAGATAAATCGTCCGGTACCACGCGCGTTCATCGGCCTCTTTCAGTTCATAGACCCCCGAGCCGATGGAACTCATGCTGCGCGTCTGCGAAGTCGGATCCCTGCCGATTTGAAGCTGCCGCAGAGAGAACCCAAGCGCTCGTTTGACCTCATCGGGAAAGCCCGACAGAACCTCCAGCGAGTCCCCTTCAAAGTGGAGTTCGGTGGCTGATGGGCCTTCTTCTCTCGATGCCATTACAGCGATCGTAGCCCAACGAACGGATTTATACAAGATTCATTATATATTCCTCGGCGGCGGGTGGCCCACCTAGGAATCCTCCCATGCCTGTCCCACCCCCAAAGTGGGTGGCCCATCCTTCGCGCACTGGGCGAAGGGTGGGCTTGCGCACCGCCACACACGAATCAGTCGCGCTGCTTCGTGTCGATCCTCATGCCATAGAACGATGTCCACACGAAGAACATCGATATCAGGAAGAACGCGACCGCCAGCGCATGCGCCAGCAGCGGCTTGCTCGCACTCAGCGTCACGGCAAGTTCCACAGCCAGCAATCCGAACAACGTGGTGAACTTGATCACCGGGTTCAGCGCCACCGACGAGGTGTCTTTGAATGGATCGCCCACCGTGTCTCCGATCACGGTTGCGTCGTGCAGAGCCGTTCCCTTCTGCTTCAGGTCGACCTCCACCACCTTCTTCGCGTTGTCCCACGCGCCGCCGGTGTTGGCCAGAAAGATGGCCTGGTACAGGCCGAAGATGGCAATCGAGATCAGGTAGCCGATAAAGAAGAACGGCTCAATGAACGCGAACGCAAGAGTGGCGAAGAATACGGCGAGAAAGATGGTGAACATGCCCTTCTGCGCGTATTTCGTGCAGATTTCCACCACCTTCTTGCTATCCTCCACCGACGCCTTCTCCGCGCTTTCGAGATTAATATTCGCCTTGATAAACTCGACAGCCCGGTAAGCGCCCGTGGTCACCGCCTGCGTTGAGGCGCCGGTGAACCAGTAAATCATGGCCCCGCCGCTGATCAACCCGAGCATGAAGGGCGCGTGCAGCAGCGAGAGTTTCTGCACATTGTGGGTCAGTCCGTCGGTCAACGCCACAATGATCGAAAAGATCATTGTCGTTGCGCCCACCACCGCGGTGCCGATCAGCACTGGTTTGGCCGTGGCCTTGAAGGTGTTGCCCGCGCCGTCATTGGCTTCCAGCAGGTGTTTCGCGCGCTCGAACCTCACGTCGATGTTGAAGTCCCTCTTCAACTCGCCTTCGATGCCGGGTACATTTTCAATCAGCGACAGTTCGTAAACCGATTGCGCATTGTCGGTAACCGGCCCGTAGGAATCCACCGCAATCGTCACCGGACCCATGCCCAGGAAGCCGAACGCGACCAGGCCGAACGCGAAGACCGGCGGAGCCAGCATCAGCTCCGCCATCGACGCGCCCGTGCTGAACGAATAGCCCAGCGCCATCAGCGCAACCATGCAAAGCCCCAGCCAGTAGGCCGAGAAATTGCCGGCCACGAATCCCGAAAGAATTCCCAGGGACGCCCCGCCTTCCCGCGCCGAGGTTACAATTTCCTTCACGTGGCTCGAATCGGTCGAAGTGAAAACCTTCACCAGCTCCGGAATGACCGCGCCCGCCAGCGTTCCGCACGAGATGATCGAAGCCAGCTTCCACCACAGCGTCCCGTCCCCCAGGGTGGGGATGATCAGGTACGTGACAATGTAGGTCAGGACGATGGAAGTGATGGACGTGATCCACACCAGCGAGGTCAGCGGGGTCTCGAAGTTCATCTCGTCGGACTCGGCATATTTCGCGTGAGCGATTGCGGTATTGAGAAAGTAGGCGCCCGCGCTGGACACCAGCATGGCCACGCGCATCACGAAGATCCACACCAGCAGTTGCACCTGCGTCGTTGGACTCTTCACCGCCAGCAGAATGAATGCGATCAAGGCCACGCCGGTCACGCCGTAGGTTTCAAAGCCGTCGGCGCTCGGGCCCACTGAGTCGCCCGCGTTGTCGCCCGTGCAGTCGGCAATCACGCCGGGGTTGCGCGCATCGTCTTCCTTGATCTTGAACACGATCTTCATCAGGTCGGAGCCAATGTCGGCGATCTTGGTAAAAATGCCGCCGGCAATCCGTAGCGCCGCCGCACCCAAGCTTTCGCCGATCGCGAAGCCAATGAAGCACGGCCCCGCATAATCGCGCGGAATGAACAGCAGGATAAAGAGCATGAGAAGCAGCTCAATCGAGATCAGCAGCATGCCGATGCTCATGCCGGCCTTGAGCGGAATCGCCATGATCGCGTACGGCTTGCCACGCAATCCGGCAAAGGCCGTCCGCGAATTCGCAAAAGTGTTCACGCGAATGCCGAACCACGCCACTCCATAGCTGCCGCAGATGCCCAGAATGCTGAACAGCAGAATAATCGGCAGCGTAACCGCAATCGATTTTCCCGGCACCGGCGCCAGATAGCCGAAGTACAGCGCGATAATGACCGCAATGAAGGCCCAGAGCAGAAGGATGAATTTGCCCTGCGTCACCAGGTACGTTTTGCAGGTCTCATAGATCAACTCGGAGATTTCGCGCATGGTGCGATGAACCGGCAGGTTCTTCAACTGCACATAAATCACCATGCCGAACAGCAGGCCGCCGACGCAGAACAGCAGCCCGTACATCAGCAGCTCATGTCCGTTCACGCCAAGAAACTTCACGGTCGACAAATCCGGCAGCACCAGGTTGGCCTCTCCGCCGCTGCTGGTCTCTGATTGCGCGCAGGCCAATCCCGGAAGCAGCAGGCCCGCAACCACCGCCGCCATCGTGTACCGCAGCTTCGGCAATGTCTCAGCAGCCGCGCCGGCGGCCAACCTGACAGCCGCGCAAATCTTCCGCATCCCCGCCGCGCCGCTGTCGAAACCAGTCGCCTGCCGCCTCAAAAAAGCGGCCACAATGAGCGAAAATACGCTGACTCCCAGAAAGAAATACACCGCGAGCTGTGGATTCACATGCCCTCCAGACTTAAAGTTGAATGCCGCGTATAAATCGTTGCCACCCGATTTCCCTGCCACTCGCCAACGGGTCGTCAACCGCCCGCGCGAAACAAGATAACAGGCTCTACAAACACGGGGAAGCCTATCATCCGTATAGGCCACTGTCGAGTGATTCCAGCCAGCGGATCAAAAAGGAGACTGCCTGTATGGAAGGCCGAGCCGGGCGCGGGCCGCGGAACGGCAGCGCATTGGCCTCACCGCGCGGCCGCTGAACCGTGTAAAGTGGAGCCCATGAGCAATTCCACGCTGCTTACGCCGCGCCAGGCCGCCGAACGGCTCGGCATGAGCTATCCCGCTCTCAAGCACTGGATACTCGCCGGCCGTATCCGCACCATCAAAACTCCCGGCGGCCACCACCGCATTCCGCCCGAAGCCCTTGAAGAGTTCCTGCCCGCTGCCGCCGCGCGGACCGGCTCAGCCCGCATCAGCGGACGCAACCAGTTGCTCGGCACCGTCTCCGGCGTCACCATCGACGGCCTGCTGGCCAAGGTCGTGCTTTCCGTGGGAAATCAGCGCGTCACGGCCATCATCACCGCCGACGCGGCCCGCGATCTGGACCTCAAGCCCGGCGACCAAGCCCTGGCCCTGATCAAAGCAACAGAAGTAATGATAGGCCGGCCGTAAAGAACGAGGCCTGAAGAACGAGCGCCGGCTTTGGAGTCTGGTGTCTCGTCCCTGAAGTTTGCGGCAAAAAATAAGCTGTCATCGTGAGCGTAGTTTGGCGCGCCTTTTGCGCCAAACGGAGTCGAAGGACCTGCAGTTGCGGTCTCTATTTATGCGATGACTTCAGCAACGCCACAATCGCGAGCGCCTCCAAAACCTGCCCCGCCCTCAAGATCGGCCGACCCGCTCCACATCGCAATCGCGCAGCCCGATCAGGTACAACAGCCCATCCAGCCCCAGCCGCGAAATCGACTGCGCCGCCTTCTGCCGCACCAGCGGCTTGGCCCGATACGCGATCCCCATCCCCGCCGCGTTCAGCATGGGAATATCGTTGGCGCCGTCTCCCACCGCCACCACTTGTTCCAGTGAGATGCCCTCGCGCGCCGCAATCTCCGCCAGCAGCGCCGCCTTGCGCGCCCCGTTCACAATCGGCGGAATCACGCGGCCCGTCACCACGCCGTCCACAATCTCCAGCTCGTTCGAGTGAATGAAATCGATGCCCAGCCGCTGCTGCAGCGACCGCGCAAAAAAATTGAACCCGCCCGACAGAATCGCCGTCTTGTAACCCAGCCGTTTCAGCGTGCGAATCAGCCGCTCGGCGCCCTCGGCCAGCGGAATCTTATCCAGCAGGCTGTTCACCCGCTCCGCAGGCAGGCCCTTCAGCAGCGCCACGCGCCGCGTAAAGCTCTGGTCAAAGTCCAGCTCGCCGCGCATCGCCGCTTCGGTAATGCGCGCCACGTCCTCGCCCACGCCGGCCAGCCGGGCCAGCTCGTCAATCACCTCAGCCTGAATCAGCGTCGAATCCATGTCGAAGGCAAACAGCCTGCGGTTGCGCCGGAAGATGCCCTCGCGCTGAAACGCGATATCGATACACTGTTCCTCGGCAGCGGCCAGAAACTCCGCATGCATCCCCGCCTCGCGCCCCGCATCGCCGCTCACTCCCAGTTCCACGCACGCATTCTCCGCATCCCCGGCGCGCGCGGCCCCGGAGCTCGTAGCCGACCCGCTCAGCCGCCCGCTCAATCTCTCCACGCGGTCAATGTTCATTCCATGCGCCGCAACAATCCCGCTCACCCGCGCAATCTGCTGCAAGGTGATCTGCCGCGCCAGCAATGTGACAATAAAGTGCGCAAACCCGCCGGGCGTATGCTCCAGGCGCAGCCCTTTCAGCCAGTGCTCCACCGCGCGCGCTGGAATCGGCCGGAACTGCACCTGCAGCCCCAGCGCCTGCGCCCGCTGCTCGAGCGCAGCCTTCAGCGCCGCATAGTCCGTCGCCGCGGAAATCTCCACCAGCATTCCCAGTGCCAGCGCCTCGTGCACCACCGCCTGCCCGATGTCGAGAATGCCCACGCCCTCTGCGGCCAGAACGCCCGTGATTCCGGCTGTGATTCCCGGCGCATCCGGCCCCGAGAAATGAATCAGAATCGCTTCGTTGACTGTCCCTGACGACATGCTCATTTCACTATAGCCGACCGCCCGCAAGCCCTGGTCTCGTTCCCTGGCCGCGTTCTCTGATCCCGCTTCCCCGCCACAAGCTCACGGCGTTTTCCCACCCTCGCCAGCCGCGCCCTTCGCTTTCTGCATGCTCACTGCGCGCAGCCAGGGACTCTGCGGAGTAGCCATGGGCTGCTGCGCCAGATCCAGTCCGCTATGTCCGGGCACCGTATACTTTGCGAAAAATTCATCGATCCCGGCGGTCAGATCCTTGATCCGCTGAGCCTGCTGCGGCTCCTCATAGAGATTGGTTGTCTCGCGAGGGTCGGCCTTCAGATCGTATAGTTCATTGGGAAAATTCACGCCCTCGAACGGATAACGCAGGATGAGCTTGTAGCTGTCTTTCCGGATCATCCGCGCATTTCCATACTCCAGAATCACACTGTCTTTCCATTCGCTGTCTTTCTGTTTGCTGTCTTTCCATTTTGTGCTCGGTTCGCCGCGCAACTGCCCTAGATAAGAGCGGCCCGGCGAATTGATCTTCCCGGCAAGCTCGGCATCGGGAACCGCCCCCCCAATCTCCAGCAGCGTTTGAAAGGTGTCGCAGTGATTGATCGGCAGCTCCGACTCCAGATTGCACGCAATTCCACCCGCCGGCCACGAGATGGCGCATGCAATGCGAATCGATTCTTCGAAAAAATTCTGCGGCACCGTGCCATTGCCCTTTTCCCAGATTCCGTGCTGGCCCGCGTTCAGTCCGTGATCTCCGGTGTAAACCACCAGCGTGTCTTCGAGCTTTCCCATCGACTCCAGCTCGTCCAGCACCTTCCCCACTTCCCTGTCCACAGACGAAGCCGACGCGTAGTATTCCTCGTGCTTCGTTCTCTCCACCTTCGGGTCGGAAGAGACTCCGGTAATCGCCGTGCCATGCACGGGCAGAAATTTCTCGCAGGGAATATCGCGGAATGTCGCCTCCTTATATTCCGCCACTAGGTCGTCAGGCATCTGCGTGTGCGGTGAATGCGTATCCACATAACCGACGAATAGAAAAAACGGCTTTTCCGCCAAAGCCTTGTCGTTGTAATGGGAGTGGAGAAATTCAATAGCCCGTTCCGTCAAAAATGGCGACTGGAAGCCTTCCTCGTGAAGCTCCTTGCCGTTGTCTGAGAAGTCCTGCCCGCCCCGGTGAGGCCGCTGCGATACCCAATAGCTGAACCAGTAGTCGAATCCCCGATGCGGCTCTCTGCCTTCCCCGCAATGCCATTTGCCCACCAGGCCGGTGTGATATCCGACATCCTTGAGCGGTTCGGAGATGAGCGTTTGGCCCTTCAGCCACGGATAGTCGTAGGCATGTACGCTCTCTTCCAGCCAGTCGTGAATGCCATGCTGCGACGGCATGCGGCCGGTGAAAAAGCTGGCCCGCGCCGGAGAACATACCGGGCAGGTCGTAAAGGCGTTCCGCATCAGCACGCCGTTTCTGGCAATGCGGCTCATGTTCGGCGTGTGTACCTCGGAGTTGCCATAAGCCTGCTGCAGCCATTGACCATGATCGTCGGTAAGGAACACCAGAATATTGGGGCGCTGTGCCCGCTGTTGCTCAGCGGCCACCTCACTCCCGGCTGCAACCCGGCAAGCGCCCAGCGCGGACGAAGCCGCGACCGCTCCCATGCTCTTCAATACATCTCGTCTCTTCATCTTTGTCGTCGTCTTCATGTTTCGTCACATCGCGGTTCAGATAGATAGCGATTTCCTTCCACGAATCGGGCCGCTTTTCGCGTGGCTTTCACATGGGCGGCATGTCGTAAGCCGGCTCACCCATGGAGATCTCAGCGGCAAACCACCTTTTCGCCCGGTGGAATGAGCAAATTGTAACCCCGCCAGGACTGCAATCGACGGCATTCGACGGCATGCGGCCGTTCCGTGAGTTACCGCTTGACCGGACCATGCGGAGTTCGCCATCGTGTCGTCAGTTCAGGCGCGAAGTCGCTGCAATTCAGCCCCTCCCCCGATTCCCGCGAAGCTCGGCCCTCGGGAAGTTCATGAACTTTTAGTGGCTCAGGCGCCAATATCAAAACTGGAGACCCCTTATGAAAAGCAGTTCCCTGGCCTCGGCGCTACGCGCGCTCTCACTCCTGTTGCTGGTCTCAGGCGTCTGTGCTTTGGCTCAAGACCGCAGACCGGTTCACTTCACCGGCCTGATCAACGATTATTCGCCCTCCACCGTCAAAGGAGGCCCATGGGAGATGCATGGGCAATGGTCGCTGGACCTCCACGAAGATTGGCGCAATGAAATTCGCACCGCCGATTTTTCAGCCGACATGACGATGTCCGATTACGGAACCACCGCCGGCGCTCCCGATGCCACAAAGGGCGGTCAGAACCCACACACTCACCACATCAAACTGACCAACGCCACCGTCACCTGGAACATGAATGGCTGCCCCGCCGTCAGTCCCGCCACCTTGACCGGTTTTCAGATCAACGGCACGGTCAGCCTGATTACAGGCAACGGCAGCATCGCTCCCTTCGAGACCGATCCGCCGACTACCACGCTGCAGGTTTGCATCAGCGGCGGAGAAGATGTCGAGTACTCGGTTGCGAACTCGAACATTACGCTGGTCTTCGGCGGTCCCGCGACCACCCACTTCGGCACCCAGGCCATCCACGGAGTAGTCCGGACGGCCAGGTCAGAAGGCGGCCGGTAACCCCGGAGAGACGGTGCGGGCCAGCGTCGGGCTCCTCTGAAGCTCGACGCAAGCCCGCCTTGATCTTTCCCTATGCCGATCATCAGCCAGGAGCAGCTTCGTCTCGCGATCGCACCGCGGATTTCGCCCACGCATCCGCCTGCAAACCAATTCCCCGAGTCAACTTCCAAGGAGAAATCCATTGAGACTCTACGGCCTGTTGCTAGCCGGCATTCTCGCATGCACAAGTTCGTTCGCCGCCACCGATCCGTTCGTCGGCACATGGATATACAACGCCCAAAAGAGCCCTAAACCGACCATAAGATACACGGTCAAGGATCTCGGTGGCGACCGCTACTCTCTGACCGGGAGCACCGGCGTAACCGTCGAGATTAAAGCCGACGGCCTCCCCCTCAAAACGCCCACTGGAACTATCGTCTCTTTCAAGAGGCTCAATGACCATGACTGGAAAATGGTCCGCAACGATGGCCAGAACATGGTGCGCACTTTCACCGTCTCGCCGGACGATAAGACACTGACGCTCCATGATGTCTTCACGAGCGATGCAGGGGACAACTACCAAACGACCGTAAAATACGCACGGCTCACCCCTGGCCTGAATATCTTTGGCGAATGGCAGTCGGTGTCGTTCGAAGAGAAGACGACCGGCGAAAAACTGAAGCTGATCATTATGCCTTTCGGGTCCGCTGGGCTCAGTTTCAGCGTACCGTCCGAAAAGCATCTGAGTGAGATAAAGTTTGACGGGAAACCGTATGCCGACAGCGGTGCGGGTGACGCGAAGGGCAATTCGTCATCGGGAAAACGAATCAACGGCCATGTCCTTCAAATCGAGAGTCAAGTCAACGGCAAGCCAGAGGAAAGCGAAGAATTGAAGGAGTCGGACGACGGCAGGACGTTGACGATTGTCAGCAGGCCTGCGAATTCGCCCGTAGCGTTTACGATGGTGTGGGACAGGCAGTAAAGATACGGGTTTGATGTTAGCGATCCTGATCGCCAATACGCTCAGCGACCCTATTCCCTGCTCCGTCACTCAATCGGCGCGTCGAATGAATCGCGCGGCAGCTCCACGCCCAGATTTTCGTCTCCTTCGTCGCGCACCTGCCCTGCCGGCAGCGGATGCAGCTTGAACAGGATCAGCACATTCCGCTCCGTGTCGTCGAGCGCCGGAAAAGACGCCACCTGCTCGATCGAATCACGGGTGTGCAGGTCCGCCAGCGTGCCCGGATCCAGATCATTCCACGACGCGAACCACCCCGGCCTGTAGCGCGCGATCTTGTCCGGCAGCGTCATGGTTCCAAAGTCATCGCACAGCGCCGGCAAATGGGTCAGCAGGGTAATCTGGTCTCCGCTCACGCTCACCAGCAGCCGGTTTCCGTTCGGATGCGCATCAATATAGTGGGTAAGCTGTTCGGCCGCGTTCACAAACGTGTACTCGGGATGCGCGGCATAGCGCAGAGTCCGCGCCCCGTTCACGCACACCGCAGCCGCAATCAGCGCCGTCACCGCGAATCCCGCCGCCCGGGCCATCGCTCCATCGCCCGCCCACGCCAGCAGCGCCTCGGTTCCCATCGCCACCAGAAAAAAGCAGAAGAACGCCACCACCGCAAAGTAGCGCGGCTGCGGATGATCCTGATACGTCATAAAGAGGATGTAGCCCGCCGCCGCCAGCACCGACGCCCCGAACACCGGGCTCAGCAGCAGGCCGCGGCTGGCGCGGAACCACACCGCGGCCCACAACACCAGCACCCCGGCCAGCGGAATCAGAATCCGGTCGATCCACAATCCGCCATGGAAGGACCACCACAAACTCACCACCGGCCACATCCATCCCGGCGGCCGCGCGTATTTGTTGATGTAGAAGAAGTATCGGTAATCGGCCAGCAGGCCGCGCCGAATCACCAGCGCCATCCATGCGCCGTAGCCGGCCGCAAAGCCCGCGGCAGCCGCGGCCGCGCATTGCAGCGCCAGCCTGCGCCGCCGCCACAACGGCCGCAGAATGGCCCACCCCAGCGCCGGCAGCAGAAAAACGGCCGTCGTCTTGGTCAGCATCATCACCGTGAACAGCAGCCCGATCCCGAAAGCGGCCCACACCGGCCTGCGCCAACGGTCCAGCCGCACCGCCACATTCATCGCGGCCAGCGTAAACACCGTCAGCCACGGCTCCAGAATCGCCAGCCGGCTAAAGCAGTAAACAAACGGACTCGTCGCCAGCAGCACAACCGCCAGCAACGCCATCCAGCGCGATCCATGCGTGCGCAGCAGCAGATAACCCAGTCCAAGATTCAGGAAAAAACCGGCAATCGCCAGCCCGCGCGCCGCCTGCGGCGTAACCCCGGTCCAGAAGAACAGCACCCACTCCAGAAACGGCCACACCGGCGCGGCCACCGCCGGATTAAAGTCTCCCGCCACATACCAGTGGCCCAGCAGATGCGCGCGAATGGCGGCATTGCCGTACCATCCCTCGTCGGTGTACTTGGCCCAGTCCATTGACCAGGGCGAATGGTTGGGAAAGTCGGCGCGCAGATTCAGCGCATGAAGCAGAGCAAACCCGGCAACTGCAGCCAGCCCAATCGCATAGCACCAGCGCCTGGTCCGATTTGCCAAATCTACCGCTCCCGGCCAACGGCGCCGCGCATCCGGCCCGCGGCGTGGTCTTTGCAATCGTCCCGCCAACCGGCAGGACACAAAACATCACGGCCGCCGCCGGGCCTCGCGGGCCCCCACAGTATTGATCCGAGTATATCCCGCCGCAATTGCATCCCCGCCTGCCGCACCACTGTCCTCAAAATCCACAGACCCATTACTCAAGTTTTCCATCAGGTCGCCGATGAAAATCGTGTCGGCCCGGTACCGGTCTGCCGGCCACGGAGGCGAGGCACGTTGAGAGCCATGCAAACAGCCGTTCAGTTTCAATCCCAGCCCTCCGTCTCCACGCTCGCCCTGGTCGACGCCGATTCCACCTCCGCCATTCACATGGTGGGCGTCAGCGCTGCCTGGCGCAAGCTCATCACCCAGGCCGAAATGGCCGCTCCGCATCTGCAGGTAGCCGCCCTTGAGGGCGAACACGGCTCCGGCAAACACACGCTGGCGCGCTACATGTTCACCCGCTCGCCGCTGGCCGGCGCAAACTTCCAGCGCCGCGACGCCCGCGAATGGCTCGCCACCGACGCCGATCCTGCCACCCTGGCCGGATTCACCTATCTCGACCGCGTCGACCTGCTCGCGCCTCCGGGGCAGGGATTGCTGCTTGGTGTACTCAAGGCGCTGCAGGATCGCCCGCCCGGCCGCGCCGTTCTGCTGGCTTCCTCTGAAACCTCGCTGCGCCAGATGGCCGGCCAGGGCCTGCTCATGCCCGACCTCGCCTTCCGGCTCACCTCCATCCGGTTCGCCATTCCCGCACTACGCACCCGTCGCGAAGACATTGGCCCGCTGGCCCAGACACTGCTCGAGCGCATCTGCCAGCGTTATCAGCAAAGACCCGTCACGCTCGGACCCGGCGTGCTCGCCCGCCTGCTCCAGCACAGTTGGCCCGGCAACGTGCGCGAGCTGTCCAGCGTGCTTGAAACCGCCCTGCTCGAATCCACCAACGGCGTCATCCGCGCAAGCGATCTGGCCCTGCCCGACAGCTCCATCCCGCAGCCCGTTCCGCAGACCATCACCCGCATCGACAGCATGCCCCTCGACGCAGACAAGCTCTCCCTCGACGCCGTCATCCGCCACCACGTGCAATACGTGCTCGACCTCAACCGCGGCAACAAACTCCGCGCCGCCCGCCAGCTCAACATCAGCCGTTCCACCCTCTACCGCATCCTCGGCAATGAATCCCTGCTGGTTGGCTAAAACAAGACCGGAGATGCTGCATCAATCGAACTTCCGAAACCAGATATTACGAACAGAGATCTTGCACGGTTGGCTTTCAATCTCGAAGCCAATCAGTCCCGGCTGGTTGTTGACGGAATCTTTATTGTCGTCAATGAAGATCGCCATCAATTGTCCGTTCATGATGTGCATCATCACGCCGCCGCGCGCGATCACCTCGTAGTCGTTCCACTCGTTCACTTTCACGTAGCCGCCCAACGCCTGCTTGTCTCCAATGCGGGCAACCAGGCGATTGGTCTGCCCCGGCAACGCCTGCGTTACCTGTCCGCGATAGGCCAGAATCCCCTGCATCGTGTTTTCCGAATACCACTGCCCGGTGTACGACGCAGTCTCCGCGGTGACCGGAAACCAGAAATCCGCCTGCGGGCCTGTCATCATGAACTTCAGGTCGTAGGGCGGCTGGCCGGCCGGTTGCGGTCGCGACCATGGAACGCCGGTCACGCTGCGGTATTGAATGCCGCCGCCACCGCCCTTTTCGATCTTCATTTGCAACTTCAAGTCGAAATCGCGTGCCCGCTCGCCGCGATACACAATGTAATTGTTGCCCCTCGGCTTTCCCGCAAAGGTCTCGCCCACCATCAAGCCGTCTTCAATCCGCCAGATGCTGGTATCGGCGTCCCATCCATTGAACGTCTTTCCATCGAAAATCTGCGTGTAGCCGGTGTGCTCGTCAAAGTCATACGGCGCCGGGTCATGAAACTTTGGCATGCCGGCCAGCTTCTCGCCGTGCGGACCGGTCTCGACCGGTCCCGCGGCTGGAGATACCAGCGCCGGCGGAACCGACTGAGCGTTGAGCGCGACCGGAAGCACAAGCGAAATCACGCTCAATGCCGCCATGGTCAGGAAGGATGAAGCAATGAAGCGCGCGCAGATTCGGCGTAATTTCGACATGGAGTTTCCAGCCTCCGGGATGAACGTTCCAAAATCAGAACGAGTGTAATAGCAGAGCGCCATCTTCAGCGACAAATTTCCAAATTCGATTCGGAACGCTGCTCGGAATCCACGAAACCCCGCATCCGAACGGCAGGAGGCCACAAGGCAATTGCATGAATACTTTTTGTTGGCAAGTGCTTTTTGCTGGCAAACGCTTTTCGTCCGCAGGTGCTTTTCGTTGGCAAGTCGGGTTCTGTTCGGGCGTATCAAGCAGTGTCACGGTCGATTTCGTCCCTGAGGGACTGGCTAGTGCCGCAGTCATTTTCGTCCCGGAGGGACAGTCCGAGGTTAGCCCAGGACAAGCGAAGCGCAGTCCTGGGAAGGCGAAATCTAAGGACAAGGCAGCCCCGGAGGGGCGGCGCGAACCCATGGCGCAGTTCTACCCACGTTCACGCGATTGCCCTGGCGCGGCCACCCATGGCATAACCACGACAGCGGGCTCGATCAACTTATATGGCGCATGAATTGTGGAACCGCTCTCACAAGCCTGCGGCGATCACGCGTGCGTGCGTCGCCATTTGCGCCGGATTGGAGAGCTGTGCACCGCGCACGTCCGCGTAATTCGGTGGAGGATTTTGCGGAGCAGGCCCAATCACGTACTCCACCTCCAGGTGAAACGGAATTCCCGGATTCTGCTGCGGATTGTTGCGCTTGGAAAAATAGAATATGAGCGGATTGTGTCCTCCTCCGCCCATCGGCGCGCGAATGCCGCGGTCGATGAGAAACTGGCCGCCCTGCATCTCATACCACGTCGCTCCACGATCCGGCGAGTAGAGATATTCCTGGTGGGCATTCAGCACCCCTGCCGCCAGTGGATAAACGACCATCAGCGATGGATGCATAAAAAAATGGTCGTCCTGGCCAAACCCGAAATGTGAGCTCTGGTTGGGATTGGCTGGCCACACATAGGCCTGCGGTGTGTTCGCCATCACCGCCGCGCGGTGCGGCGGACCGGCGGGATTTTGCACATACGTCACCCTCTCCTGATTCCATATATTGGCCAGCGACTGCATCTGGCCGTTGCTCGATCTCCAGTCCAACTGCACCACGTGATGAAACCATCCATCCGGACGCCTGTCCTGCAGGTTGTGCCACAGGGCTTCGCTCACGTTGTATTCAATCCGCCTGTGCCGCGTCACAATCGGATACCCATACGGAATCCCGGGAATGCCGAGATTGAGCTGCTGCGCGGCATAGTTAAGCGCGTTTGTGTACTTCTGCTGTTTGGCAAAGGGAATCAGGCCGAGAGCTTCCAGAATGTTTCGCCGCTGCGCCGGATTCAATCCCATCGGCGGCGCCACCTGCAGCAGGTTGTTCAGCGGATCGAGCGAACTGTCCTTGATTCTGCGAAATGTAGGATTGGCCGTAGTCACATGATTCATGTACGTCAACATTAAAAAGGGCACACCGCACCTCATGCGAAAGAAGTCTTTTGTCAGTCGGGGAAAAAGGATTGACAGTATGAGGCCGCGTGGATCGGGCCCCCGCTCGGCGCAGTGATCTCAAGCACCGTCTGCCGCCTCTTGAGTGTCTGCTTCGCCGAACTGGAACTACCCATAAAAGATGCGTTCTCCGCATCGCTCACCAGGCCAGTTCCACATTCGAAAGTCTAGCACGGCATTTGGCAGGCAGCCCGCCTCTCAGAGTTTCTGAGATAGACTCCCGCAAATGTCGAACTCCAACTGCCTCCACGACAGAGCCGCGGGAACTCGCTTTTGATTAGAACCACAGTCCTATAATCATGTGGGGTTATACGAATGAAGCTTCTCCTTGCACTGCTGCTCCTCATTTTTCCTGCTGCAACCGCGTGCCAGGAGCTCCCGTCGCTGGATGTTCTTCTCAATCGGCTCGATGCGTATGCAAAGCAGTACCAGGCGGCAATTCCATCCTTATCCTGTGACGAGCAGGTCGCGTCGCAGGCTTTGAATAAGAAAGGGAAGGTCACATGGGAGATGAAGATCGAGTCCAGCCTTCGTGAGATTCGCACCGACGACGCCTACGGTTCGTTCCTTGAGAAGCGCGAATTCAAAATCGTCGATGGGCGTCGCCCCAGAACGACGTTCCAGACATCCCAGCTGCCATACTTTGTCGAGGGCGGCTTTGCAGGCCTTGTAGGCTTCAAAAGATGGGAGCAGAGAGAGTGCTTCGACTACGTTGTAACTTCCGGAGACCAGCCCCAGACCATTCGACTTGAAATGACGCTCAAGACGAAGTACACGAATCTCTCATGCGCCAGGATTCCAGCCGGCTTTCACCGCATCGTGATCGCCGAGCCCACAACCGGGCGCATTCTTCACACCGAGCGGACCATCGCACCGCAAGTGGCGGCGAGAACCACTGAAGCCTACTTTGGCGGAATCGACTATGCTCCGCAAAAGCTCGGCGATGAGATATTCTGGCTGCCATCGCGGTTCTACGCGCATGACGCGCAAAACACCAGACGCATGTTTGCGAGCTACTCGAACTACCATCGTTACACCGGTGAATTAAAGATCTTACCCGGTCTATCTATCTCTGGAGCCAGTCCGGCGGCCCAGTTCTCAGCGAATTAAAATCCAGCGCGAAAATGGGTGCCCCAGAGCCTGCCCTGAGCTTGCCGAAGGATCTCGCTTTTGAGACCTGGGAGACAACGATCCCCACAATCCCGCCAGCCGCCGGCTACAGCCCGGCCCCGCGCAGCTTCTCCAAAAAGCGCTGCACCTGATCCATATCCGTCGCTTCCGTTGTTCCATCCGGATGCCGGCCGCGGCGATCCTTTGGGTTCTGCAGCACAAACCGCATTCCCACGCCGTCATCGCCCGAGCGCATCACCGTCGCATGCAGCGTAATCGATCGCTCCATGGTCGGCTCATGTCGATCGGTCAGTGTCATCCTCACCATCGTTCCCGGATACCACCGCTCGCTGGTCAGCACATACATACCTGTCAGACTGATGTCGCGCACTCCATGCGCCACCGGATTGCCGCCGGTAAAGAAATAAGCCGAAAGCCCCGGCAGCGACTCGCGTTTGGTCCTGCGCGCATCGGGCGGCTCCAGGCCCAGCAACTTCTGCAGCCAGCTCTTCGACGACTTTGCGGCCAACGCCGCAGCCTCGCCGGCCGCAATGGCCGACCCCGCCTGCACAGCCAAAGCCGCGGTCTCCTGCACCGGCGCTTCGGCCACTTGCTGCTTCAAGCGCGTATCAAGAGAAGCATCCCGAGACGGATCAAGAGACGCATCCAGCGACCGTTCCGTGGACCGCGACGTGGACTCCTCGACAGCCCGCTCCCTCAACGGTTCCGCTGGATGTTCCAGAGGCCGTGCCGTGGCCAATTCAACCGCCGGCCTGTCCGAGCTGCGGCGCGTCCGATCTTCCCACTGCAGCACGCGGCCCGTGCCTGCCGCGCGTGCCTGTTCTTCCTGGCTCGCTTCCGTTGCCGGCTCCGCGGGCTTCTGCAGCCGGCGCTTCATCTCCTCGGGAGCGCACAACAGCAGTTGGTCGCCCGCCCTGGTCTCCGTCGACCGGATCGTCTCTGCCGGAAGCACCAGCACGCTGGCTGCCGACGCGCTCGACGCCACAGCCCGCGCCAGCGGAAATGACTCGGCAACGCCAATCACCATCGAGCCGCGGTCCAGGTAAATCAGGTCAACCGGAACCCGCACGCTGGTCGGCGCAATGGCCCGAAACGGCGCCAGACACAACCCCGTGCCCGAGTCCGGTGTAATCGACGCCAGCCGCGCGTCCAGGCTCGATCCCGAAAAATCCCCCGCGTCCACATCCGCACTTAAAAAACGGCCGCGCGTCTGGTTATACGCGCACTGCCGTAGGGTCGGTGCATCACCCTGGGTAAAAGGCTGCTCGCCGGCTGCATCGCGTGCCGTCGAATCGACCGAATAGCTGTGGTGGCTCATCGTGCTTTCCTTCCAACCCACACCCGGACGTCGCTATGAACCGGCGTCTGGTCTACTTATCGGCAAACCAGCCGGTCGTTCTATCCAGTGTAGGTGTGATTCTTATAGAGCCTGATGCAACTTTCGGTCCAAACCCACCCCCACATTCGGAAATTTTTCCAGCGGAGCCTGTGCCCGCCTCCGTGTAAGCCTTCCGTAAGCCGGCATCGCCCCGCTGCAAAACCGCTGCAAATCCCCGTGTTCAGCCCATTAATCCGCAGCAAAATAAGCCGCTCCGGTGATCGAGCGGCCAGCCCCGCGCAGCCTAGCCCGCGCAGCGTGGCCCGCGCAGCGCCGTACCCCGTTCTCTCATCGCTTCTTAAGCCGCCAGCCAGCTTCAAGGGTTGCGCCAATCACCATTCCCTAATCCCCGATCTCTGTCGTCTCCCATCAACTCCCGATACTCATCCTCATCCTCCGGCGGCCATCTCCCCGCCTCCATCAAAATCCGTCTCCTCTCTTCCTTTGAAAGTTCGCCCCACTCCGGCTCCTTGGCCAGCATCTCCGAGTTCTTGCCCACCTGCCCTGCGCAACTGAAGCCAGATGGGCATTGACCGTAAACGCGTTCTCGATACCTGGCATTTCCTGGTCCAATCACAGAGCGCACGCCTGGAGCAAAAAGATCTCGGATGTAGTCTCAGCGTCACTAAATGCGTCAGAACCGGAGTAGACGATGAACCGAGGCAGGGCTCTGAAGAACGATTACTCAACCGGCAAACGAACTGCCTAATTCGGCTAGCTCAAAACGGGGAATAATAGAGATTTCACCCTGGAGGGTCCATGAAGGAGTTTGAGACAAGCGGTTCGAGGCGGCGATTTCTCTCCACCGCCGCGATGACAGCAGGTGCTGCGGTGGCGCTTCGATCGCGTTCGGGCTGGGCTGCGGATACGACCGATTCGCGGGTGGCTGGAATCGTGAACGCGACTATTGGAATCGACACCCATAACCACATCGACGTTCCACTCACCGCAGCCGAGATGCCCGGCCCGGACATCAATCTGGCCGGCGAGATGAAAAGGTCGGGGCTTTCCGCCATCTGTATGACCTTCGCGACCGACTGTCAGCCCGGCGACGCTTACGACCGCTTTCTCAATGGGCTCGCGGCTATGGATCGCCAGTTGGAGCGGAACAAAATGAAGCGTTCGCTCACCCCGGCCGATGTCCGCGCGGCCCACATGAATCACCAACCGACTGTCATCCAGGCCGTGGAAGGAGCCCATTTCCTTCAAGGCCATCTCGAGCGGGTGGAAGAGGCCTACCATCGCGGACTTCGGCATTTCGGACTGCTTCACGACAGTGACGCCTCGGTGCCACTCGGCGACGTCTACACCAATAAGCCGCATTATGGGGGACTGACCGCATTCGGAGCGTCCGTCATCAGGCAGTGCAACCGGCTCGGCATACTCATCGATCTTGCGCATGCCAATATGCAAACCACGGAGATGGCTCTCAAGGTCACAACACGACCGGTGATCATCTCCCATACCGGCCTCGATACGCAGTTGGGGAGCAATCCGCGCATGGCGCAGATGATGCGTCCAAGGCTCATCAGCCAAGAGCAGGCCAAAATGGTCGCGAATGCCGGTGGACTGGTGGGTGTCTGGACACATCTGGCCGATACGCCGCTGGACTATGCTCGGAATGTTCGAGCGCTGGTCGATGTCATCGGGGTCGATCATGTGTGCATCGGAACAGACACCAAGCTTACAAAACCCTACAATCCTCCCGGTGGCTTCCGTCCCGGCGGTCCTGGTCCCGGTGGCCCTGGCTCAGGCGGTCGTGGCCCAGGTCAGCAGCATCCTCGGATTGGTGAACGCACCAATGAAGCATGGGCGGATGAAACGGCTGGGTTCTACTACGTCGTAGTCGATGCGATGCTGAAGACTGGTTTCAGCCCAGATGAGATCGGCAAGGTCGGGGGCGGAAACTTTCTGCGCGTATTCGGCGCTGCCGTTGCAAAGTAGTCCGGCATCGGAAGCCGCGTGTTGTGGGTGGGTGGCCCATATCCCCACATTCCATTCTGGGTGCCCCAGGAGCCTCTTGCAAAAATCCGCGGGATGGTTGATTTAGTGGGTAGGGGTGGGAATCGCATGCTTTAGAATCTGGTTTCCACACCATAGATTCGCGGAGCGATCCCACCGTATGCAGTTTAACGTTTCCTG
>DATAVZ010000098.1:0-98441 GCA_036267475.1 Occallatibacter sp. | reverse complement strand
AATGGATAGCGAAAGGGCCAAATTTGGGGGATACAAAATCATCACCTAGGCCTTACGGATCGATTCTAGGGGCACTGTGGAGCGATCAGTTTTGGGTGCTTTCCGCAAAATTGAGTTTTTCCGCAGCCTGTAAAGCCCACACTCATTCTGCGGCGTTTACGGCACGGCTAAAGCCGTGCCCTTTCAAAGAGCTTAAATGACCATCTGTTTGGCGGACTACACTAGCAATCCCGCCCATGTAGGCCCACAGACGATCCTGCAGCTCCGGAGCAATTGTCTTGCGACGCCCTTTTGTAGAAAAAACACAATGAAACAGCGAGGAACAGTATGTATGCGCCATTTGACACGTATGCTACCGCAGTTATGGACGAAATGGTTCGATCGGCCCTTCGGGGCGGCAGAGTTGGGATGTGGACGCTGACCCAGGGTTCCGTCCGCTCACGCTGACTTCACCCTGGGCTATTCTCGACCTCTCCCTCCGGGAGCGGCTCAGTACGACGCTCTAGCCAGCCGCTTGTCCATCCCACAAAAGCGGCTTGCACAAAGCGCCGCCATGGTGGATGATGCATGTGCCTTCCCTGAACGAAAAATCTTATACGCAAATCACCAAGGGGCCCCTATGCGCCGAATCGGTTTGGCAATTCTATCCACTATTCTTTGTCCGCTTCTTATTGCTCAGCAAACGCCCACGTCCACAAATGCTTCTTCGCCCTCAGGCAGCGATGGGAACCAGCCATCCGCCGCTGCCGCCACACCACAGCCGGCACCGCCACACACGCTGCTGGACGGAACGCCGGTGAAGCTGCGCATCACCCAGACGATCTCGTCCGCCGACGCAAAAGTCGGTCAGGAGATTCCTTTCGAAGTTGTAGAAGACGTAAAGGTCGACGGCGTCGTAGTGCTTCCCAAGGGGTCGACGGCGATTGGAACCGTGACCGAGGCCCAGCCCAAACGCCGCATGGGGCGCGGAGGCAAGCTGAATGTCAACATCAGCTACGCCCGGCTCGTCGATAACGAAAAAGCGGCTTTGCGTGCAACGAAAGAGACGCAGGGCGGCGGCCATGTGGGCGCCATGACCGGCGCGATGGTGGCTACCGCGATCGTCTTCTTTCCTGCAGCACCATTATTTCTGTTCATGCACGGAAAAGACATCAGCATTCCACAGGGCACGGAGATTACCGCTTTCGTAGAAGGAGACATGCACCTGGATATGGCCAGGTTCAGCCCGACTCCGCTATCGCCTGCCGGCGCGCCAGGCGCTGCTGCGACAGCGGAGGCGAGCCTGGTGGTCGATTCGACTCCGCCGGGCGCGGACATTGAAGTGGACGGCAGCTTCGTCGGCGATACACCTTCCAGCGTCAACGTGGCTCCGGGCAGCCACGAAATTACCGTCAAGAAAACGGGATTCACAGACTGGACGCGGAAGCTCAACATAACTGGCGGCAACGTGCATCTGAGCGCCGATCTGGAGCAGGCACCAGTGCAATAATGAATCTCGCAAAACAGTCGTCTTTCGATTTGATCGATTTAGGAGCGTTGACTATGCGGCTTCCTGTGGGTCTCGCGATTGTTCTTATGATTACCTTGAGTTCCTCAATTGAAGCCAAAAAAACTGAACATCAATGGCTCGTTGGCAAGATCCTAGACGAGAACCGAGCTCGATATTTCGCCGGTATGCTCAATAACTCGTCATCCCAAACCACTGAAAACGGGACTTGGAACGGCAGCGCGAATAGCACATCTGTGGGCGACTCGACGAACACCCAGGCCAACGGAAATTATTCCGGGATTAGAAACACCTCTACATCAGGCTCGTCTGTGGCGGTTTACAGGGTCTATGACAATCTCGTTATCGAGGGAGACGACACAGTTTACGTCACTTCCGAACGAATTCGATGGCGTTGGTCCAAAGGGGCTCATGTCGCGGTCAACGGCACCATTCGTTACTACGTCGATGGCAGAAAGCTACATGTTCTTGACGACGATAGCAAGGAACACACAATTGATATTGTGAAGGAAATCAGAAAAATTCCGCTGTCGCCGAGGGCCAACACTTCTGCACCACAGGAAGATCGTACAGCAGCTAAGATTCAGCCGAGCGGTGCCCCGAGCGCTCAAGCCCTGGTCGCGATCGATTCCGTCCCAGAGGGTGCGGACATTGAAGTGGACGGCAACTTCGTTGGCGATACACCTTCCAGCGTCAACGTGGCTCCGGGCAGCCACGAAATTACCGTCAAGAAAACGGGATTCACAGACTGGACGCGGAAGCTCAACATAACTGGCGGCAACGTGCATCTGAGCGCCGATCTGGACGCTGCTCCAGCGCAATAAGCCGGCCCGGCAGATCCAGGGTGTTAGGGTAATTCTTGACGGTCCTGCGACCGACTTCTCGATGCATCGACGCACGCGCAGAACGCTTCTTATTGTTGCCGCGGTCCTGGTTTTGCTGGCGCTGGCGATCTTTCTGCGCTCCAAGGCGCCTCCCGAGGCGGCGCGGCTGCTGCCCGAGTCCGACGGCATCTTCTACATTGATCTCCTGCCGATCCGCACCTTCTTTCGCAAAGAGCTGAAACCGCCCGCGCGGGTGCCCGAGTATCAGCAGTTTGTGGAAGCGACCGGCATTGACTGGGAGCGCGATCTGGACCAGGTGGCCATTGGGCTGCACCGCATGCCGGACCCCAATGGGCCAAACGGCGCGGTTGCGTATTCGATGGTGCTGGTGGGCAAGATCACCGGGCAAAAGCTGAACCAGTGGCTGGCGGCGCATGCGGCCGCGCGAGAGACGTACGCGGGCAAGACCATCTACGAGATTCCCTCCGACGGCCGCACGGTGCGCGTGGCGCAGATCGGCTACGACATGCTGGCGGTCTCGAACACGCCCACCCAGGAGCAGATTCACTCCATCATCGACCGGCACCGCACCGCGGCGCTGCCCTTCGACGGCTCGTCGCTGCTGCAGCGCCACTATCACGACGTGCCGCTGCTGTCGCTGGCCTGGGGCATGGGCCAGATCGGACTTCCCTTTTCGCAAAGCGGGGCCATCAGCATCTTCGGCTTTCAACTGCCGCTGCAGGACAACTCGACGATCATTGCCAGCGCGGCTCCTGC
Source organism: Occallatibacter sp. (assembly GCA_036267475.1). Lineage (GTDB taxonomy): Bacteria > Acidobacteriota > Terriglobia > Terriglobales > Acidobacteriaceae > Telmatobacter. The sequence continues at coordinate 95,333 of DATAVZ010000098.1, read as the reverse complement.
GCTGCCGGTTCCCGGCTCGCTGGGCGCGGTGCGGCTAAAGGTGGAAGAGATTGCGCCCAGCGAGGACGCGGCGGCCAAACAGACGGCCACCCTGAACGCGCTGGTTACGCTGGCTCGCGGCTTTACCGCGCCGCTGGGCGACAATGCCGCCAACAATGGACTGAAGGCATTGCTGAAGACCGCCGAGGTGACGCAGCATCACGACCGCGTGGTGGTAACGGCCACGCTGCCGGCTGGATTTCTGGCCAAGCTGGCCGCGAGCGAGAATGCCGCGGCGGCACAGGCGCCGGCGACAGGCGCAGACGCGAACTGAGCAGGGCTGGCTCGTACTGAGTCCGAAGATGTTTGCAGAAATCAAGGCCCCGAAATGCGGGTCTTTCGACTGCGCAGGCCGCCAAAAGCGCGGCCCGCTTCGCTCAAGATTGCATTCTATTTTGTGGCGCTTAATGTACGGGCTGAAGCCCGTACCCTTCAGAAGCCTGTACCCTTCGAGCCGTCGACTTATTCAGAGACTCCTTAGCTTATTCAGAGACTCCTTAGCCTCAGGACGCTCACGTCGCTCGGGCGCGGCGGGTGCCGCTGTCACTGCCCTTTCAGGCCCAGGGCCTGGACGGTCTGCGGATCGACTACGGATTTGCCGTCCTTATCCTTGACGGCCACGCCGAAGCCGTTGTGATAATCCCACATCGCCCAGCCGATGGAGTCGGCCTCAAGCGCGGTGCGCACATCGCGAATCCAGTTGGTGCGCGAGACCGGGTCGGCATAGGGGCGGTAGGCGCCGAACTCATTGCAGATGAGCGGCACGTGGTGATCGCCGGCCCAGGCCGCGGCCTCATCGATGAGCAGCCGGATGCGGTGGCCGTCCCAGTGATCGAGCCAGTAGTTTTCAAGTTGATAGCGGTTGGCGGGGTTGGGCACTTGCTTGAGCAACTGCTGCATGGAGCTTTCGGTGGGCGGATAGGGAATGCCGTGCTCGTAACTCCACCAGGAGGGGCCCCAGCCTGCGCCCTGATGGGTGAACTCGTGCGGATCGTAGAAGTGGAAGTTGTAAATCACGTTGCGGTCGGGGAGCGGCTGCATGGCAAGAAGGTCCACGATGTCGGAGTAGTTAGGACCGGTGGCGATGAGTGTGTTGCGCGGCGCTACGGCGCGGATGGCCGCGGCTACGCGGGCCTGAATGCCGGCCCAGCGGTAGGGATCGTTCTGCTCCGGCTCATTGAGAATCTCGAAGAAGACGCGGTCGGGGTCGCGGTTGGCATAGTGCGCGGCCAGCTTGCGCCACAGCATGACGAAGCGGTCGACGGCGCTGTTGTCGGTGCGCATGGCCTGCTTGTAGCTATCTTCAGGGTGTACGTCGATGGTGACCGCCATGCCGTCGGCCAGAATGGTGTCGACGGCGCGATCGAGGCGGGAGACGAAGTCGCCGTTGAGTCCTTCGGCATCGCGCGGAAACTGCTCGAGCGGAACGGCGTCGATGCTGAGGCGCACGTTGTCAAAGCCCAGCCGGGCGATGGTGGCCAGGTCGTCCGGCGTGGTCTCGGTGTCAGTGTGGCGGGCCGAGTAGTCGCCGGAATTCTGGGAGAACCAATGCGAGACGTTGATGCCGCGCTTGAGATGCTGCGCGCGGGCGAAAGCGATGGACTCGGGCGCGGAAGAACCTTGCGCGGCCGCTGGTAGAGCGAATGCAAGCAGGAGCGCGAAACAAGAGCAGCGGAGACGCATGAAGATTTCCCTCTCGAAGTTCCCGGCGGCGGGGAGCGAAGATGACGATACCACGGCGGAGAGGGAAATTCACGCTGGCGCGGGGACGGAAGTAAGAACGGGGCAATGAAAAAACGGCTCCCGTGAGACGGGCGCCGCGTTGCGCATCGATATCGAAAATTAGAGTTCGAAGATTGTTCGATTGAAAGTTATTGGCCGGCGCTGGCTGACTCTGTGCGGTCGGCCATGGCGGCCTGGGCGAAGGTCAGGCGCAGATACTTGTGCGGATTGACGGGCACGTTGTGTACGCGCACCTCGTAGTGGAGGTGCGGCCCGGTGGCGCGGCCGGACTGGCCCACGTAGCCGATGACCTGGCCGCGGATGACGTGCTGGCCGGGCAGAACGGCGATGGCCGAAAGATGCCCGTAGAGGGTGACAATGTCGTGGCCATGGTCGAGCACCACTTCGCGGCCGTAGCCGGCGCCCATGTTGGCGCTGGAAACATCGCCGTCGCCGGCGGCGCGCACCGGGGTACCGTAGGGCGCGTCGATGTCGATGCCGGAGTGGAAGGCGCCTTCACCGTTGATGGGATCCTCGCGCTCGCCAAAGCTCGATGCCACGCGTCCCTGGATGGGCCACAGCGAGGGCGCGTCGGCGAGCACGGTCCAGTCACCGTCAAATCCGGAGCTGAGGCCGCTTTCAAGCGCGCGCGAAACCCGGCCGGAAAGCGCGTCGGTGCGCAGAGCGTAAAACTCGTCGATGGAGTGCTTGATCTGCTGCTGGCTGACGTTGTCGGCCTGGGCCAGGCTCACCGGCGTGGGGGCCGCGGCGGCGTTGGCCGCGGCGTGGAGCCGGGCTTCCTGAGCCATGCGGTTCTGCCTGAGTCCGTAGAGCGCGGTCACCTCATTGGCCAGCGCCCCGAGCGAGGCTACCTGCACGCTGCGGTCGTGCGCAATCTGCGCCATCTGTTTGTAGTCCTTGCGCAGCGTCTCGCGCTCCTGGCGCACCTGGTTGTAGCTTTCGGTCTTGAGCAGCATCCGGGTATAGGAGCCGGCCAGGCCGACGATGGTGAAGGTGCCAACGATGGCCGCGGCCACAAAGCCGTAGGCGTAATGCAAGGGCAGGGGAATTTTGCGCACCCGTCCGTCTTCATCCCGGGCCACAAAAAGAATGTAGTAGCGTTTGCGCAGCATCGGTGCCTCTCGGATTATTTTCAAGTTTGCACGATCGCGATTCGCCGCTCACAAAGAATGGCGCAGCAGTGCGGAGCCCTTCGATGGTCGTTCGAAACATACACGCCCAGGGGGCGATGATGCGAGAACTTTGTCAAGGCTAACAAAGGGCCCATTTCGGGGTCAATGATGCCATGGTGGTACTGAGATGCATCCTCCTCAAGAAAGACGAGTTAACCGAGGCAGGAGTTTGCAAGGGCCGGCAAGATTTAGAATAACCCTTTTAGAATCAGGATGGGTTTGAGCCGGGATTTCCTCAGGCGGGCGGCTTTTGTGCGCTTGGCCTCTGCCGGCGCGGGCCGTTTGCCCTATCTTCAGAGAGATGCGATCGAAGCCTAAAGAGATGCGATCGAAGACCAAAACCGTCCACGACCCTGCAGGCGGACTGACTGGCGAGCTGGCCTTGCTGAGCCGCATCCGCGCCCGCGCCGGACGGGTGAGCGGCACAGCGGTCAGGCTGGGCATGGGCGACGACTGCGCGCTGCTGCGCCCCAGGGCGGGCGAAGAGCTGGCGATCACCACCGATCTTTCCATCGAGGGGCGCCACTTCCGGCTGGACTGGCATGCGCCCGAGGCGGTGGGCCACCGCACGCTGGCGCGCGGCCTGAGCGACCTGGCGGCCATGGGAGCGCGGCCGGTGGCGGCGTTTGTTTCGCTGGGTCTGCCGGCGGAGCTGGTGGCGGAGAAAAACTCGCGGCGCGCGGCCTGGGTTTCCCGGTTTTACGACGGATTTCTGGCCCTGGCCGGGAGACACGCAACGCCGCTGGCCGGAGGGGATCTGGCGCAGTCTCCGCTGGCGCTGGCGGATATTGTGCTGCTGGGCGCGGTGCGCCAGGGCCGGGCGCTGCTGCGCTCCGGCGCACGGCCGGGCGATTGGCTCTACGTGACAGGCAGGCTCGGCGGAGCGGCCGCCGGATTGGCCCGGCTGGCGGAACTGGCCCGCTCGCAATCTTCCATTGGCCGCCGCGGGCTGAAGATTCCGGCCCGGCTGGCGGCTACGCTGCAGCCGCACCTTGCGCCGCAGCCGCGCATTGCGCAGGGGCTGTGGCTGGCGCGCCGCGGCCTGGCCACCGCGGCGCTCGATATCAGCGACGGGCTTTCGACCGACCTGCGGCACCTTTGCGACGAGTCCGGCGTTGCGGCGGAAGTGGATGCGGCGCTGCTGCCGGTTTTTGCCGGCGCTACGCTGGACCAGGCGCTCAACGGCGGCGAGGATTACGAACTGCTGTTTACGGGCCGGCCGGGAACGCGGATTCCACGCGCCATGGCGGGCATTGCGATTACGCGCATCGGCCGGATTCTGCGCCGCGGCGCATCCCGGCCGGGGGTTACGCTGCTGACCGGCCGCCGCTCCCAGCCACTCGATGCGCGTGGATGGGAGCATTTTTCGTAGTTCCATGCAACGGCAAACCTCCCAGCCCGGCTCGCTATCATCGAAAAGAGTTGGCTTTGCTTCACCCCGCATGCGCTGAGGGACCCCCCATGAACAACATATTCGGGAATGACATATTCGGGAACGACGTATTCTGGATCGCTGCCGCGAAGGATGCTGCCGGTTCGTCGCTGGCGATTGTGCTGCGCCCGCAGGGCGATGCGTATCTGGAGGATGAGCTGCGACGTCTGCGGCAGAGTGGCGTGGAGACCGTAGTCTCCATGCTGGAGCCGTGGGAGGCCGAAGGACTGGGGCTGGCGGAAGAAGAGCCGCTGGCCCACAGGAGCGGATTGAACTTTCTCAGCTACCCCATCCCGGATCGCCACACGCCGTCTGATCGCGCAGGTTTCAGCGGTTTTGCAGCGGAGCTGGCGGGCCGGGTGCGCGGTGGAGAACGGATTGGCGTACACTGCCGCGGAAGCATCGGCCGATCAACGGTGATGGCCGCCTCGATTCTCATCCATCTGGGCTGGAAGCCGCTGCAGGCGCTCAAGGCTATCGGGGCGGCGCGCGGCTGCCCGGTTCCCGACACCCCGGAACAGCGCAACTGGATTCTCGCCTATGAGGCGCAGGCATGACCGCTCCGGCTCGAATCCCAGATCCACTCCCGGCTCCCATTCTCGACCTGCGCTTTCCGCATGCCTGGCAGGCTGAGGTGCTGGCTGGGCGCCCGCTGATTCTGCCGGCGCGTCACTTTGTTTATCCGCGCGATGCCGACGAGGTGGAGCGCGGCGCGCTGGAGGTGCTGGTGCGGCCGGGTGCCCCAGGTCTCGATTCTGAGACCTGGGAAAGCGCAGGCGCTCACCCCGGTCCACTCACCGCGCAGCCCTTTCTGGCCACCTGCGCGCTGGGGTTCCGCGATGCCGCCGTGCCCACCGGCCTGTGGTCTGCACCGAGGCCGGAAGAAGTCTGCGCGGTTTCGGGAGGGTACGCCTACCTGATCGACACCAGCGCGCCGGAGCGGTTCACGATGATCGCCTACCGGCCGGTGCTAGAGGTGCGCGCGGCGGTCGAAGACGGGCTGCTACTGTTTGTGAGCAACCGGTCGATTCTGGCGTGGGGGCGCGACGGGCAGGCGTGGGAGTCGGAAAAACTTTCCGACGAGGGACTGACGATTAGCAGCATTGAGAATGGCGTGCTGCGCGGGGTGGGGTGGAAGATGATGACGGACAAAGAGACGGTGTTTGCGCTGGACATGCGCACTGGCGCGCGCATGTCCGGCACTGCTTGAGACTGGTTAGTACTTCTTGAAGTTCACTTCAATACTCAGTGCTGCGGCGACCGGCGCTCCGGCTCGCTGGGCAGGCGTGAACCGATACTGTTCGACGGCCTTGACCGCCTGGGCATCGAAATCGGGCTTGCCGGAGGGCGCAGCATGCACATTGCGCGGCAGGCCTGCAGCATCCACAATGAGATGAACAATCACGATCTGATCGAACGGAGGCTTGACATCGCGAGCCGCTTTGGGAAAGTCTGCGTTCACAGCCCGCAGCGGAACCGGCGCACTCACATCTTTGCCGATTCGATAGACCTGCCCGTATGGACTCGTTTGGCTTACCGAACGGGACTGCGTTTGCTGTTCAACGGTCAAGGCCATTGCCGCGGCCGCCGTTGCTGCCACGAGCAGCAGCACGATTGCAGGCACCGCAAGACCGCATCTCATCATGGAACTGACACTTTGCTTTTTGAGATTGATCGACATGATTCGTTTCTCCAGAATGTTGGCATCGAAGATGCCAACAGCGGGTGAAGTGGAGACGCGCGGCGCGACGGCCGCCAGGGCCGCGAGCCGCAGAAGAGAATGAGCGTAGCTTCGCGGATCGACCAGCTTTTCCGTGACGCTGGCGTCGCATACCAACTCGCGCGTTTGCGCGATCTGCGACTTGATAAACCAGGTCGCCGGATGGAAGGCGACGATGAGGCTTGCCATCTCATAGCAGAGATTTTTTGTGAAGTCGCGCCGTTTGATGTGGGCGCATTCGTGCGCCAAAGCCACCAGAAGATCGTGTGACGCGCATTGCGTGGCGAAGTCTTCAGGCAAAATCAACACGCCTCGACTTATGCCTATAGCAACGGGGCTTGCAATGCGCGAGGATCTCAGAACTTTTACTGCTTGCAGCGAGAACGAGTTCCTGCATTGTTCCAACAACTCGCTCTGTTCCGACGTGAGCGCCACGCGCTTCGCATCCCGCAGCAGCAGAACAGTCGAATGCAGCGCCCGAACCAGCCGCGCGGCGAAATAGAATGTCAAGCCAAGATAGAGGGCCAGCGCAAACCACAGAGCGCTGGCCGGGATGGCATAGACGCCTCGCGCGCCTGTAACCGTGCCGCTGGCGATATCGAGGGTGATGGCGACAAAACTCGGGCGGGCCGGCGGCGGAAATGGCAGCAGTTGAAACATCCGGGCTACAAGCGGCAGAACAGGCGTGACAATTGCGGCAATCAGTGTGGAAACCCACGCGATGTGCTCGGCTTGCGGTCCAAGCCGTTTCAATAGACGAGCAGCCAGCCCCCCTGCTCCGGCAATCAGAGCGATTTGCCAAACGGCATTGATGAGAAATGTGACGACGGAGGATGCGGCGAGGCTACTCATTGCTCTCCCCTTGCTGCTCTGCCGCCAGCCTTCGGCTGAGATACGCGATTTTCGCCGGATCCACCTGGCGGGTTTTAATCAAGCTCATGACAAGTTCCTCCGAGGAGCCGCCAAACATGCGCTCGACAAAATCGCGCAGCGCATGCCCCAGTACCTTCTCGCGCGTAGACGCTGCGCGATAGACATAGGCGCGGCCTTTCAGAGTGCGCCGCACCCTGCCCTTGCGATGCAGCACATTCAGCATCGTCTGCACGGTGTTGTAGGCGAGATCGTCGTTGGGAGAAAGGCTCTGTTGCACAAGCTGTACATTGCTTGGCCCCTCGCTCCACAGCACCTGCATAATTTTGAGTTCGAGCGGGGTAAGCTGACTCGAGCCTTTCCTGCGTCCGGCCATGGTGTCTCCTAAATAAATAGGAGATTAAGCCGGAATCCGGAACCTGTCAACCTAAATCTTTAGGACAAAAACGCGCAGGCAACGCGAGCTGCCGGCGCAGCCCGGGATTGGGCGCTGCCCGGCGCGGATACATGGTGGCGGGGTTAGCGGAGATAGCGGAGATAGCGGGGTTAGTAAAACCTGTTTGTGCCGCGGCCAGCACCGCTAACTCCGCTAACCGCGCTAACTCCGCTTCAGTCCCTTCAGAACTCGTGATCGCCTAGCGCCAGCCTCAACTGGTGGGATTCGCTCCAGGCCATGCGCAGGCTGCCGGAGACCAGGCCCCGGCCCATCATCTGCACCGCGCCGAGCAGCGCGGCCATGAGGCGCGGCGAACGGCCTTTGGGCCAGATCTCGCTCAGCGGGCGGACGATGCCGTTGCGGTCGGGATGGTAGACGCGCTCGTCCCAGGTGCGCGAGCCCTGCGGAAACTCCGGATAGTGGCGGATGGCGTCGATGGTCGACTGCAGGATGCGGTGCTTCCAGGGTTCGGCATACTGCGGCAGAAAGAGCACGTTGCTGATGCGCTCGCGGCGAATCTCGTGGACGAATCCGGTGAAGCTGGTTGCGTGGGTCAGGTTGATGTTGGCGTTGGGCTCCACGCCGTGGCGGTCGCCGCCGGAGATGAGCAGCATGTTCCACTGCGAAGCCAGCCGCCGGACGGCGCGATTCTCTTCCCAGGTGCGCAGTCCGTTGAGCTCCATGGCGTGGAGGAAAGCTCCGTTCTTCTGCAGAAACTCATTTACCAGAAACTCGTGGCGGGGCCGGCCGACCAGATAGAGGTCCCACAGGGGGTGGTTGAAGACCACCAGCACATTGGGCTCCTGGTGGAGCTCCACCAGAATCTCGGTAAGCCGCGCGTCGCCGGGATGCGCGGTAAACTCGGCCAGCGTCTTCATCCACTGCGCGGCGCGGGCGCTGGGCAGGTTGTGAACGCCGAGATGAAAGGCCTGCACGCCGCCGTAGGGTGCGCTCCACTCCACCGAGACGGGAATGCCGCGGGCGCTGGGCACGGTGCGCAGCAGCATGGGCGCGTTGATGTTGTCGTGGTCGGTGAGGGAGACCATCGAAGCCAGGTCGAGATTTTCAATCTGCCGGCTTTCCAGATCGAAGGCCAGCTTGGGCGTCATGGGCGGCGTCCAGTAGCTGGCGGCGTAGTCGATGCGGATGCCGTACGCCTGCTCGGAGCGGCGCTCGAACCGGGACATCAGCGGCCGGACAACTGGGAACTGGTTGCCGAAGTTGGCCAGAAAATCCAGCGTTTCCTGGGACTGGTTGGTGTGGCTGTGCAGCGACACGCCGGTGCGGAAAGCCTTGTGGACGTCCTTGTCGCGCCACAGGTACGAGATGGAGGAAGTGGGCATTTTTTCTCCTTGGGGCCGATGTTCATCGCCGCTGGAATCCGCGACCGTGCCCGGCGATTTTCCACATTTCCACAATCAGTATCGGCGAACCCAGGTAAATGCCCGGTTAATGGGTTGCGAATTGCTTTTCAATTGGGCGAAGGAATCAATGAAGTTACGGAGCAGAGGGTGGGAAAAAGCCGGTCGATTCCCAAAGAAAGCTGGTCCCAAAAGGGCCGGTCCCAAGGAAAGCTGGCCGGTTGGGGCGAGCGCCTGCGGCTGTTTCCTCTTCTATTTGCGGGTTTGGGCTATTTCGGGGCCGAGGAAGTCCTCAACGGTCCAGCCGGCCATCAGGTCTTCATCGTGTCCGGCGGCTGCGGCTACTTCGGCGGCCAGGTAGTTTTGGGTGAGGCCGTGGCGCAGCATCTCGAAGGCCTCTTCCGGGGTGTCGGCGAACTGGAACAGCTCGATGTCCTTGGGCGAAATGGCGCCGGAGTCGACCAGGGCGTCGAGGTTGAGCACCTTTTTCCAGTAGTCGGAGCCGTAGATGACCACGGTGATCTTCTTGGCCAGCTTGCGGGTCTGGGCCAGGGTGAGGATCTCGAACATCTCGTCGATGGTGCCGAAGCCTCCGGGAAAGACGACCAGCGCCTTGGAGAGGTAGGCGAACCAGAGCTTGCGCATGAAGAAGTAGTGGAACTCGAAGTTGAGCGCGGGGGTGATGTAGGGGTTAGGCGCCTGCTCAAAGGGCAGCCGGATGTTGAGGCCGATGGTTTTGCCGCCAACCTCGTGGGCGCCGCGGTTGGCGGCTTCCATAATGCCGGGGCCTCCGCCGGAGGTGACCACGAAGCGGCGCTTGCGGGAGGGAATGTTCATGGCCCAGCGGGTGAGCAGTTGCGAGAGCCGGCGTGCATCCTCGTAGTAGCGGGCCATTTCGACGGCGGCCACGGCGCGTTTGCGCTGCAGGTCAGATGCCTTGCCGGCGGCGATGTCGGGAGCCCTGGCGGGCTGCTCCTCACTGGGAGCGGGACGCGTGGAGCCGGTGTTGTCCAGCAGTTCGAGGGCGTGGTCGGCTTCGTCGCGGCCGCGGAAGCGGGCCGAGCCGAAAAAGACGACGGTGTCCTGAATCTGCTCGTGGCGAAAGCGGGCCAGCGGCTCGAGATACTCCGAGACGATGCGGATCAGGCGGCCATCGGCACTGTTGAGGAAGGCGGGATTTTCGTAGGCCAGCGGCGCGGCGACGAGCGGAGGCGGAGCTTCTCCGGCGGGAATGACGGCCTTGTCGGCGGTGGCCGGCTGGGACAGGCTGCCGGCCGGTGATTTGTGGGCTTCGCGGGTTTTGTCGGCGGCGCCGTTTGCCTCATCCCGGTTGGCTGCCTGTTCCCCCTCGTCCTTCATGCTTCATCCATCCCGATGGCGGAGAGCGTCTTGAAACGCAATCCACAGATTCAAAAGGCCCAGTCCAGAGATTATCCCGCGAACGGCGCCATGAGCGGCAAAGATTCCGAGGGAGGGAAACTGCAGAAAGATGGGGTTCTGATCCCAGAAAATGTGCGACCAGGGAGCGTAGCAGACCGCCAGGCCAATGTACATCCGCAGCATGACCCGCAGGAACAGCTCGGTGCGGACCAGCCAGCGAGGAATCCGCTGCGGCTGAGAGGATGCGGGAAGCGATGCCGGTGGCGTGGTGGGAGGCGATTGCTGCGCAGGCGATTCGACGGCCGATTCAGGCTCCGGCGTGGCCAGGGGCATGCCAGCAAAGGCTGCCTGCGACCGTGGCAATGGAGCCGGACTCAAGGCCATCGTGGTGGAGGATGTCGGTATCGATTCCGGCTGCTCAGCCATTCCTTGTGTACGCCCGCCGTCCCCGATCTTCCGTCCAATCCAGATGCGATTCAACCGGCCTGAAGCTCAGCCCGGCCATCGAGGATGCCGTATTGCAACGTTAACACAGCCGGGGGGCCGGAATCCCGCGGGCAGCACGCCTGGACTTGACCTAAATCCCGATTGCCGGTCGACCTGATTACCTGTCGACCGATTGCCTGTCGAAAGAAGCGGGAGTATGTTATTGCTGTGCAGCGGAGGTGAGTGCGATGAAGCGTGGCTCAGCCGTTTGGTTCACCGGCATTTCAAACGCCATGGCCCTGCTTTCAAGCGCCCTGGTTCTGCTTTCAAGCGCCATCCTGCTTTTAAGCCCCATGGCCCTGGCCGCCCAGAATGCCGTGCCGCGACCGCAGGGATTGGGGGTTGCGGGAACAGCCGGCCAGCCGAACCAGTTGACCGCGCTTCGGCTTGCACCGCCAGCGATGGGCTGCCCGGTGTCGCTGCGGGCACAACATCTGGCCGACTTCGGCATGGTCCGGACCGGGAATACGCATCGGGAAGGCGTGGGCCAGCGGCTGCACCTGGCGCTGACGGACAATCGTGCGAGCAAGATCGTCCGGGCTACGGTGACTGTGCACGGCTACAGCAACAAAGCGCGGTTGACTGAGTCGGCCATGGGCAGCGGGGGTTCCGACGCCGCGCTGACCGTGACTGTGCCCTTCTACTCTGCATCGCCTGGTGCGCCGTCTGGGTCGCCGTCCGAGCTAGCCGCGGGCGATGTGTGGGTGGCGGGCATGACGGCGGTGGCGACCGTCGACCTTGATTGGGTGACTTATGCCGATGGCTCGGTATGGAAATTCGTCGGCCAGGCGGCCTGCCGATTCACGCCCGATCCGCTGATGCTGGTTGCGGGGCGGTAAAGCGGCTGCGCGCGCCGGGCAACGATCAGTTGATTGACCATGTGAATTTGTGCTTTCCCATCCTTGCCGCGATGAAGCTGCGGCAAAGATGGGGCATCCTGCAGCGGTCCGAAAACAAGCGGTCTGAGAGCTAGAAGCGCAGATACGCGCCGATCATGGGCTCGGCGGTTTGCGTAAAGGCGTTGGTCGACTTGAAAACCGTGGTCAGGTCAGGAGCTTTGTAGAGATTGCCGCGGTACTGGAAGCGCAGGCCGATATGCGGTAACAAACCCCAGTCGAGCCCTGCGCCATAAACAAAGACTGGCTTGGTGGACGAAGTGGTACCGCTCTGGCTACCGGCAGGCTCGTTGAGCAGCAGTCCCACGCCGGCCAGGGCAAAGGGGCGCAGATTGGCGAGGTGCACTGACGCGACCCAGTCGGCGGTGAGTTCGTGGGCGTTGGCGGAAATCGCTTGCCACGAACATGCTGTGTTCCCCTCGCTGCACGGAAGTGGATTGAAATAGGACTGGTTAGCACGGTTATAAGAGTAGGTCACATCGTAGCCGACGAGGGGATTGCTGATATGACGCAATTCGATCATACCGCCGGCCGAATTCGATGGGCTCTGCGTGTCAGAACCATTTCTGGTGGTTCCACTGAAGGCTCCGTAGAGACTGAGAGCCACGTCGGTTTGCGCGTGGACCGATGCCGCGCCGAAGGCGGCGCAAACGCACAACAGGATGGCGGTCTTCATCCGTCTGATCATGAAAATATGGACTCCGGTATCGAAAGAAAATCGCGCGGCCTGCGCATGCACGCATTCCGCGTCCTGGTGGGTTGGATGCAGGAACCATGGGGGATCGTGCGGGGCGAATCAGCAGAGGCAAGGCCGCGCCTCACTCGATGGCGATGGAGTGAGGCGGGGTCAGGACTGGTGGTATTTGAGCGAATGACTTACAGGGTGAAGAACAGGCCGACCATCGGCTCCAGGGTGTGGGTAAACATGCCGGTGGCGGGATAGAACGCGGAGACGTTGGGCGCCTTGTAGAAGTTGTCGCGGATCTGGGCGCGGATGCCGATGCGCGGCAGCAGCTTCAGGTCCACGCCGCCTCCGCCGATGTAGGTGGAGCGGACCACGGTGTTGACCTCATAGGCGCTTCTGTCGGTGGAAGTGATAAAGAAGCCGATGCCGCCGACCGCAAAGGGCCGGATATTCCCAATTTTCTTGGAGAAGACCCAGTCCAGAGCCGGTTCGCTCCCCTTGGCTTTGAACACCGTGACCGGGTTGGCGCAGGCATAGGCGCAGTCGCCGGTCTTGGGGCTGAGGGTCTGGTTGGCGGGATTGTAGCCATAAGTAAATTCGAAGCCCACCAGGGGGCTGTGAATGTAACGCGCCTCCAGCATGCCGCCGCCCGAGTTGGTGGGGTCCTGCTGGGTGCCATTGCCGCTGGATGAGTCGTTCAACGCTTCATAAAAGCTCAATCCGATATCGAACTGATCTTCGCTTGCCCTGGCGTGCGCGCGCCTGGTGGAACCGGCCTGTGCCTGGCTGTCGGCGGCTTGCGCATGACCCGCCACGCCGCTCAATACGGCGATTGCAATCGCCGTCAAGACGGCTCTGATCCACTTCACTCCCATCATCATCTCCGTTTATTAAAGTTGCATTCCTGCAGAAACAGCAAACCTGCGGGCCTGCGGAAAAACCGCTCCCCTGCGGTAGGTTAGACGGACTTGATTCTACATGGTCGTGCCTGCCCGCAGGCATTTCCGCGCGCTGTCGGTAGTGTCCTAATTTGAAATCCACAGGCTTATGCTCCTGTTGCGGCAGCCAGCGTGCTGCGAATCCACTGCGAGACCGTCTGGTCTGCTTTTTCAGCCGCCCGGTAAACCCGCTCCAGTTCTTCGGCGGCGAATCTGACCGGCACAATCTTCCCTTTAGCCTCATGCTCTGCCATCTTGGGCCGTCCTGGCTTCCGCTTTTTAGGCTGTTTCGGCATTTCGGAACTCCTGAAGGATTACGGCTCTAACTGCGGTTTCCGGTGAGACGGCGGGGGGAATCTTTAGGACCGTGACACTGCGCTTTGGGGTCTTCGGATCGTCTGTTGCGTGAGTCCATGCAAAAGCTGTATCGGCCCTCTCGTGACCGTGTAGCTCGAAAACCTCGACAATTCCCTCCCAAACCGTCTTTCCCTGAAAAACCTCTTTTACTGCCACGCTTTGCCGGTGCGTTGACTCGACGCCGTGCAGCTTGCGGATTACATCTTTCAGTTCCTCGATATAGGTCACGCTGACGCCTCCACCAAATTCCCGACCGTCCAGAACGTAGATGTGACGCCAGCGGCCATGCACGGCGTACAGCGGAGCGTATTGTGGCGCTTGACGAAGTTGTAATAGGCGAAGTGAAGGCCGACCGCAGCCTCGAAGTTCTCACGCTTCTTAGAGAATGCCAGCGTCAACCGGGTAAGACGGCGCATGTGAAGGCGGGTTGTGGCGTTCAGGCGCTCGATATAACTGGTAGAGATAAATTCGATCTTTGGGCTACCGCAAACCACCTTCTTCTCGGCCGATACAAATTCAGGAGCACTATAGCGGCGGTGGTCGCTGGCCTCCGGGTGGCCATAGGTCTTGATGATCTGCCCATAGTCGGCGTCGGCTGCAAAAGCCTTCTCAATCGCATTCAAGTAGACGTTTAGGCCGTCCGTGGAGATTTGTACGCGGTTGGCCATCCGCCATGCCACGTCTTCAAGGAAAGCATTCGCGGTCACGTCGTTACGATCCCCAACCCGGAAGGCTGGAACCAGTTTGGTTTCGGCGTCGATAGCACAGAACGTCCAGACGCTACCGACCGCTGAATCACCCTCACGGACGTGCTTCTCTTTCTTGCCAACAAAGCCCCAAATTTCATCCATTTCCAGACGGGTGCAGGATAGATTGCGCATCTTTTCGTGCATCAGGATTGCGCAACCCATCCCGACCCGGACGCCGAGCCGCATGATCGTATCGCGGTGAACCCCCGTGATCCGCTCAATCGAGCGAATGCTGGAACCCTCCGCAAGCGCCGCGATGATTGCGATCTGTTTGTCGGTATTGAGAACGTTCGCCATAAAACCTCACTGGAATAAATGTAATACAAATACATTGAGATGTCAAGTCATGCTTTCGGTTGTTGCTGAATAGAGCCCCTCAAAATTTGGATGTCATTGATCTTCTTTTTATGCGAGTTTTCAAGACTGTCAAAGAACGTTATCTGAATATCGGCGGGGGTATTCACATTCATGATGTTGTGGTCAACACCAGGGACTATAAAGCTAACCGTGCCTTGTCGCGGCATTCCATGCGGCCAGTGAGGCATGTTTACGAGGAATGATTGAAATAGACCCTGTACACGCCGGTCGTGGAGGCTCATATCATCCCACTGGAGGACAAACGGACTCTCGGGAATGCGTATTAACGTGCCCTTGTAGGTCTCGGCCCCAAATGTGATTTCCACTTCCGGCCAAGCCCCCCACCAAGCGTCATGGCCATGGTTGATTGTTTTGAGGAGAAGTGATAGGCAAATTCCATCATCGACGGCAATCGTCTCGCCGTGCTCACCAAATCGTTTCGTATCAATTGAGGCGCGGTAAATCTCGCAGCGGATGTCGGCTTTGCCCCTTAGTTCGTCGAGCTTGATTCGCTCTTTCCGCTCATTCACCCAAGCAATGCAAGCGCCCCAGCAAAAACTGATACCCGCCAAAACAACAAGTACATCAGCCGAAATATCCTGACTTTTTTCGTGTTCGACAACCGTAATCGCTAGGA
Organism: Occallatibacter sp.; assembly: GCA_036267475.1. Lineage (GTDB taxonomy): Bacteria > Acidobacteriota > Terriglobia > Terriglobales > Acidobacteriaceae > Telmatobacter. Next base: position 80,075 of record DATAVZ010000098.1, on the reverse strand, counting down.
AGCCAATGGTTGCAAGGGCGCTTACTATCCCACTAGATCCGGCACTTTTGATAAATTCGTGGAGACGCGGCTTTTCAAGCATTTCCCGCGAGAATACGACTGGTCCGTAGCCCGTGGCAAGATGTTTCTGTGATACATTTTCTGCATCATGCATAAATGGTTGGCGATAGTCGGTTTCCTCGTATTGGTAGGGATCGCTGCCGGTCAGAATCCGCCGCCCAACGCGCCAAAAGCAGGGATCACCAAAAGTGACGGCGGTAGCAAAGGAAAGGAACAGCCAAACAGCCAGCCCAGCGACCAATCCGCCCCACCATCTGCTCCCTCCAGCCCACAGCCACCCACCCCAACTTGCGATGAGGCCTGCCAGCAAGGCCGAGAGAATCTCCAGATACAGAAGAGACTCGGATGGTTCACAGGGGGATTGGTTTTCGTTGGACTGTTGCAGGTTGCCACTATGATTTGGCAGGCTTGGCTCCTGAAACAAACTCGCGGCGACGTTCATTCCCAGGCGGAGTGGGTGCAAACGCAAACCGGCCACATCAGCAGGCAGGCCGATATGGCGGAACGCCAAGCCCATCTCATCAGCGCCCAGGCCGGGCACATGCAAGATCAGACCCAAATCCTGCGGGAGTCCGTTGCCGCTGCTCAAAAGAGTGCCGATGCTGCGCTCCTCCAAGCGAAGCACATGGAAAAGACGGAACGCGCGTGGCTGATTGTTACCTATGCCAGCCAAGAGGGAAGAGAACTGAAAGACGAAGCTGTCTTGGAGTTGTGGTGGGCAATCAAGAATGTAGGGAACACGCCAGCCAAACTGCTGGAAACCAAAGCAAGGTTCTGTGTTGTGGATGCCTCGTCTGACGAAGACATCCCAGTAATTCCTGATTACGGTGCGCCGGTCATGCTGAACGATAGGTTTCTCGCCCCGCAGGACTCCATAGGCTATTTTGCGAAGTGGGAAACCTGGAGGGACGGGGAATTCGTTCCCTTTGAGTTCCCTGCCGATAACCGACTCTGGGCGATCCTCGCGTTCGGATATGTGAAGTATGTGGACGCTTTCGGCGAAGTCCGCGAATCTCGATCCTGCGACGTTTCGATGATTGGCTTGAACAAAATTGCGGACGGCTACCACCCCAACCCGCTGGCCCCCGCCGCTTATAACCGCTGCACCTAGCAACCCAACCATCAAGAGCAGTCCCAAAATCCAAATTAGGACACTACCGCGCTGTCTGGTTTGGCCGCGGCAGGTCCGGCGCCGGCCGGTGCGCCCGCCCGTGTCCTCGCCCGTATCGTGGTCGTCCCGTATCATGATTTGGACCGGGGGCTCGCACGCCGATTCCCTAAAAGCTGCGGGCGGATGAGAGAATAGGGACAGCGTCCGGCTGACCTTGGATTCCACCCCGGAGCGAGAGAACTCCAGACGATGCTGCGCGTCCTGTCAACGCACCTGTTCCTGACCCACCGGCTGCACCCTGGCCTGCTGGAGATTGCCAGCCGCGCGGGAGCCGAGGCGGTAGAGATTTTTGCCGCGCGCCAGCACTTCGACTACACCAGCCGCGAGCACGTTGCAGAGCTGGCCGAGTGGTTCCGCTCCGAGCCGCTCAAGCCCTTTTCCATGCATGCGCCGCTGTTTCCCGACCGCGAAATGGGCCGCGCCGGAGCGCCGGCGGTGAATCTGCTGCATCCGGAAAAGTCGCGGCGGATTGACGCGATGGACGAGATCAAGCGGGCGCTCGAAGCAGCCGAGTACATTCCCTTTCAGCACATGGTGGTTCACCTGGGCGAGCGCACCGATGCCTGGTCGCCGCGCTCGATCGAGTGTGCGCACGCGGCGCTTGAGCACCTGGGCGCTTTTGCGCGGCCGCTGGGCGTGAAACTGCTGGTGGAAAACCTGGTGAGCGAGGCCACCACGCCCGAGCACCTGGTGCTGATTCTCGATCTGGGCCACCTGAACAACGTGGGCATCTGCATTGACCTGGGCCACGCCCACGCCACGGTGGGAGTGGCTGAGGCAATCGGGACGCTGAGCAAGCGCATTGTCTCGGTACATGCGCACGATAATCACGGCTTGAAGGACGAGCACCTGTGGCCGGGCGACGGCACCATCGACTGGCCGGCTACGGTAGAGGCGCTGCAGGCGCTGTCTGCGCCGCCGGCCCTGGTGCTGGAGATCGCGCATAGCCTGGGTGAAGATCACCACGCGCTGCAGGGCAGGATCGAGCAGGCGTTCGCGCGGTTCGAGTAAGGGCTTTGCCGTCGATGCGAAAGCGATTTCAATGGAAATTGAATCGGATGGTGCCTCCGAAGTTCATCGGGTAAATTAAGGGTCCCAGCCGCGGGTCCACTTCCACTACGCGGGATGACGGTTTATTTTTCGCCGCGGATTGCAGCAACAAGACATTAGCGCGCACCGAACAATAGTTCGTACAGAACAGTGAGCACGAAAAGGCCAAAGACAATCCCGAACGCAGTGAGCCAGAGCCTGAGCAGGTCTCCGGCAGGACGTTTCGATCTGGCTGCCGAGACAAGGCGAGGATTGAGCAGCACGAGCAGGTAGTGATCGCCTTCGCTGAGTTTTTGAATAGCTGCGTACCAGGCGTCGCTTTCTTCCGGACCGGCACTCTTCAACTGAGCCTCGATTGCCTGCCCCAGTGCGCAAATTTTGCGCTCGTATTCGTCTTCGTCGTATTCGCGCTCAAACTCCGCGTTGACTTCGAGGATGCCCGGCAGTGTCCAATCCGTTTCAGAAAAGTACAGCATCTTGCGCTCGATCTCTGATAGCGGCTTCCCTTCCCGCTCGGCTTACGCAACGATCTTGCCCGCCAGGTATTCTTTCGCTTCGCGCTGCGAGTCGAATTCCGCCATGTACGGAATTTTACCTTCATAGACTCCGCTGACGAGCGACGATGGCGCGTGCCACATTGCCCTGTGATAGGATTCGCTCGCGGTTGATCCCACATGAATGGAAAACGGCAATGGGAAAGAAGATGCGCGCGAGCGTGAGCAGGCGGCGGCTGCTGCAGGGCGGAGCGCTGCTGGCTTCGGGCCTGGTTCTGGGGCCCGGTGTTGCGGCCGAGGCAGAGGGAACAGCGGACCACACGTGGACGCTGGGCAATGACCACATTACGCGGACGGTCGCCTTTGTGCCCGGCTCCGGGCTGGTGACGAGCAGCATCCACGCGCTCTCGACCGGTACCGAGTACATTCGGCCGCAGGGGCGCGCGGCGCGCGAGTTTGCTTTTGCATGCAATGGCGCGCGCTGCGCGGGGAACAACGGCGTCTTCGATTTTGTGAGTGCGGCAAACGGAGAGAGCGGCAACGGCTCTGCGACCGGCCGTTCGCTCACGGTGGTGCTGCGCCATAAGGAGCTGGCGCTCGAGGTCTCGGTTGTCTACAGCGTCTATGACGGGCATCCTGCGCTGCGCAAGCACCTGGTGCTGCGCAACACGGGCAGCGCCCCGCTGCAGCTCTCGCACCTGGCTGTTGAAACCATCGACATCTGCTGCGGAACCGCGGACGAGCTGACGCTGCTGACGCAATATGGCGCCATTCCGCGCGAGACGTTTTATACCGGCCGCTCGGAGGACGCGGGACTGCTGATGGCCAACGGGCGCACCGGCGTGGGCATGGCAGTGCTGAGCGAGGTGCCGGGTTATATGAAGCGCACCGAGATTGGCGGCTTTAGTCCGGAGACGACGCCGGTGAGCGTGATGTACGACACCGACCTGATGCCCTTTGAGCGGGTGCTGGCAGCGGGTGAATCGTTCACCACGGCGAGCGCTTCGCTGGTTGCATTTCGCAACCGCGACGGCTTCAACGATCCGCACTGGGCTGTGCCTTCATATACGTCGAAGGTGCTGGTGCGGCGGGTGAACGAGCAGGGACCGCCATGGATTTACAACACCTGGGAGCCGTTTACGCGCACCATCCATCGCGACTTGGCGCTGGAGCTGATTGACGCGGCCGGCGCGATGGGGATGGACATTTTTACCATCGACGACGGCTGGCAGCAGGAGTACGGCGAGAATGCGGTCAATCTCACTGCATTTCCAGGCGGGCTGGAGCCGATTCTGAGCGCGGTGGAGTCGCGCGGCATGCGGCTGGGCCTGTGGATTCCGATGGCCGCCATCGGGACTACGACGGCGGTGTATCGCGAGCATCCGGAGTGGTCGGCGCTCGACGAGCAGGGAAAGCCGAAGATCACCGGCACCGCGGCCGGACCGAAGGCGGTGATGTGCATGGCTTCGGCGTATCGCGAGGCGGCGGCGGCGCGCATTGTGGACGCGATCGACAAGTTCCGGCCAGCCTATGTGAAGCTGGACCTGACGACGATCTTCAATGCTTATGGCGAGGCTCCGGGGTGCTGGGCGCATGGGCATTATCACGGCGACTGGGCCGAGTCGCTCAACCGCATCTATGAAGGTATTTCGTATGTGACGGGCAAGGTGTATGAGAAGCATCCCGACGTGCTTTTGGACCTGACGTTCGAGCTGTGGGGACAGAAGCACATTATCGACGCGGGGCTGCTGGCGGCGGGCGATCTGGACTGGATGAGCAACGTGGACGACCGGCAGCCCGATTCGGCAGGCCCGGTGCAGGCGCGGCAACTGCTCTATCAGCGGGCGCCGTCGATGCCGGTGGAGGCCATGCTGATCGGCAATCTCAACGCCGACCAGGCAACGGTGGAGGAGCGGTTCGCCACCTGCATTGGATCTGCCCCGGTGCTGCTGGGCGATCTGCGCCGGCTGAGCGCGGCGGACCGGCAGCGGTATCGAGCGCTGATTACGTGGTTCAAAACGTTCAGGCGCACGACGCCGATCAGCGAGAGCTTCTTCCCGCTGGGAAGCTGGCTGCAGACCAACGCCGCTGCGTGGGACGGCTTTGCACGCATGGCGCACAGCGGCAGCGGGGTGATTGCGCTGTTTCGCAATGAGTCGAATGCTGCCGAGGCGGTGGTGCAGTTGCCGCTGATGCCGGAGGGGCGATTCACGCTGCGCTCGGTGATTTCAGGCAGCACGCTATGGACGGTTACACAATCGGACTGGGCGCGCGGCGTGGCGGTGCGCTTTGCGCCGGGGCAGCGGGTGGAAGTGCTCGAAGTGACTGCGACGCGCGGGTAGGCGCTGCGTCAGTCCGAGATCATGGTCTCGCCGGGCAGGATGGGGCGGGTGCGGGGCAGCAATCCGCGTCCGGCGGCCAGGCCCGCTGCCGTGAGCGTGACAACAAAGATGATGAGCTTCAACAGGCTGCCGGTGCGGCTTTCAGGCGTGGCCTTCCAGAGAATGAGCAGGACGGTCTGGGCAATGCTGACCGACCAGACCGAGCCGTAAAAGTAGCGGCGCTCAGTGCCCTCGCGCTGGGTGGAACGGCCCACGCGGGGCAGTTTGCCGGCGGCGCCCAGCAGCAGAATGACGGCGCAGAGCGGGAAGTACGCGTAGAAGTAAATCTGTTTCAGATACCAGGTGCCGGTGACGGAAGCGATGACCAGGCCGCTGAAGTTGAGCAGCGCGTAGCTGATGACGCAGTTCCAGGCAAAGGTGTAGCAGACCTTGCGGTAGAGCGGGTTGGGCTTGTCTTCATCGAAGCGCAGGATGTACGGGCGCGGTTCCACGCCGGGCAGTTGCGCGTATAGGCCGGCGATGCCGGTGCCGAGCAGCACCACGCCGAGCCAGATGGAGTTGCCGCGGCTGAAGCCGTGCGCGAACAGGCTGAAGGTGAGCGGCCCAGGGGTGAGAAAGAAAACCCAGATCCAGATAGGCCAGTGCGCCAGCCGATAGAGCCGGGTGTTGCGCTCGCGAATCTTGCGCTGATGTGCGTATTCCAGTTTTCCGCTGTATTGCATTCAGGGTGAGTCTCGCAAACGGGACGTGAGCACGTCAAACAGCCGGGACCACGGGGCGTGGCTTGGTTTGAACGGGACATTGCCTGGAGGCTGGAGCGGTTTCACAATTCATGTGCCCTGTAAGGGATGGGGTTGTGTATCGGCTTGAACCTGCAGTCCGGAAGAGCCCAAGCTGCCCGATGGGTCTATCGGCGGCCTGGCAACCGATGGATACCCTACAATCATTGGTGGCGAATCTGCCGAGGCGCTTGAATCGATGGAATTTGAACTGCGCTGATTCGCAACGTTGCGTCGATTCGGCCAATAAGTTACTGATGGAGACTGCATGAACGCTCTTGCGCAAACCGCCACACACGAAGCTCACCCCAAGGCCACGGCAGTATTTACCTGCGTACTCGGGGGACTCGCGGGCTTGATGTTCGGACTGGATATCGGCGTGATTTCGGGCGCCCAGCATTTTATTCAACAGGACTTTCGCATTTCCGATACGGTGCTGGAACACATTGTCAGTTGGATGATGCTGGGCGCCGCGGTGGGCGCGGTCGGCGCCGGCTGGATGTCGGCCACGCTGGGACGCAAGCGATCGCTGCTGCTGGGTTCGCTGTTGTTTGTGCTGGCCTCGGCGGTATGCGGCGCCGCGTGGTCGTTGAATGTGCTGCTGATCGGACGCCTGATCCTGGGGGTGTCTATCGGCATTCTGTCGTTCACCGCGCCACTTTACCTGGCCGAGATTGCGCCGGAGAACATTCGCGGCGCCATGGTGTCGCTCTATCAACTGATGATCACGATCGGCATCTTTCTCGCTTTCCTGTCCGATACCGCCTTCAGCTACTCGGGCAACTGGCACTGGATGCTGGGGATCATTGCCATCCCGGGCGCGCTGTTCTTTCTGGGAGTCTTCGCGCTGCCCGAAAGCCCACGCTGGCTGATGATGCGCGGACGCAACGATCAGGCCACCAGAGTACTGACCAAACTGCGCGGCGACCCCGAGCAGGTCAAACGCGAAGAGGAAGAAATCGCCGAACAACTGCGCGTGCCGCAACACGGCTGGCAGATGTTCCTGCAAAACAAAAATTTCCGGCGTTCCGTAGGGCTGGGAATCCTGCTGCAAATCGTGCAACAGTTTACCGGCATGAACGTGGTGATGTACTACGCGCCACGCATTTTCCAGGAGATGGGCTATCGCACCGAGGCGCAACTGTGGTTCACCGCCGCCGTTGGACTGACCAACGTGCTGGCTACGCTGATCGCCATCGGGCTGGTCGACAAATGGGGCCGCAAGCCAATTCTCTACACCGGTTTCACGGTGATGGCCGTGGGCATGGGAATTGTCGGCGCCATGATGTATCTGGGCATCCATACCCCGGCCGAGCAAATCTTCACCGTGGCCATGCTGCTGCTGTTCATCGTCGGCTTCGCCATGTCGGCAGGCCCGCTGATCTGGATTCTGTGCTCTGAGGTGCAGCCGATCAAGGGACGCGACTTTGGCATTGCCTTGTCTACCCTGACCAACTGGGTAGCCAATTTTGTGGTTGGCTTCACCTTCCTCTCGCTGCTCAACAACTTCGGCCACGCGCAGACTTTCTGGCTGTACGGAGGCTTCAACGTCCTGTTCCTGCTGATCACCTTTTACCTGGTGCCGGAAACCAAGAACATGACTCTCGAACACATCGAGCGGAACCTGATGGCCGGCAAACCGCTGCGCCAGATCGGTCAGTGACGGAGGATGAGGTTCTTCTGAGCACGACAAACAACGCGGCTGCACAGCCTTCTCGGCAACCGGGCTATGGGATAGCGATGCTCATCGGCCGCAGGACTCGAAAGACCTGGGAACTCGGAAAAATTCGACTGCCGGCCAGCGGCGCGGAGGCGAAGAGCCGGCTCTCGGCCGTGATAGACTCCGGGTGCATTAAAAATGACGTTGCGAGGGGAACTGATTCGATGGTGAAGCGCTGGATCAATGGGTCGCGGATCGATGGAACGTGGATGAGTTTGTCACGGATGAATGCATTGTTGATTGCTGCCGTTCTGGTTGCGGCAGGCGTGGCTTGCAGCGCGCAGTCCGCGGACAAAATGCAGTGGGTGGGCACCTGGGAAACATCTCCCATGGTGGCTCAAGGCGGCTTTGCCGCGCGCGCGGTTACGTCCACAACGCTGCGCGAGATTGTCCACATTTCCAATGGCGGCGAACAGATTCGGGTGCGGTTCACGAATGAGTACGGCACCGACCCGCTGACCATCAGCGATGCGCATGCGGCGTTGAGCGCGGGCGGCGGAGCGATCAAGGACGGAACCGACCACGCCGTTACCTTTGGCGGCGCGTCGAGCGTGCGGATTGCGCCGGGCGCGGAGGTGTTTTCAGACCCGGTGGCGCTGGCCGTGCAGCCGCTCTCGGATGTGGCGATCAGTTTTTACGTGCCCAACCAGGTGATGCGCGCCGAGACCTATCACTCCTTTGCCGACCAGGATAACTACATGGCCACCGGCGATGTGGCCGGAGCCGCGACGCTGAGCGACGCAATGACTGTGGCCTCGTGGTACTTTGTGGATGGCGTGGACGTGCCGGCGGCCGATGGCGCGCGAGCGATTGTGACGCTGGGAGACTCGATTACCGACGGCGCTCACTCCACGATCAATACGAATCAGCGCTGGCCCGACGTGCTGGCGGCGCGGCTCAAGCAGGAGCATGGGCTAGAGAATGTATCGGTGCTGAACGCGGGCATTGGCGGCAACCGCGTGCTGAATGAGGGCGCGGGTCCGAGCGCGCTGTCGCGGCTGTACAGCGACGTGCTGGCGCAGGATGGGGTGAAGTACGTCATCGTGCTCGAAAGCATCAACGACATCGGACGGCTGGCGCGGTTGTCGGCGCCGGAAGACACGATTACCGCAGCGCAGCTCGAGTTCGGCCTGCTGCAGATTGCCAATGCGGCGCATGAGCACGGCATCAAGGCCATCGGCGCCACGCTGACTCCGTATGGCGGCGCGGGCTACTCCTCCGACAAGGGCGAGCAGGTACTCGAAGAGGTGAACAACTGGATTCGCACCAGCGGAACCTTCGATGGGGTGGTGGACTTCGACCAGATTACACGCGATCCGCAGAACCCAAAGCAGTTCAACCCGGCTTACGACTCGGGCGACCATCTGCATCCGAACGATGCCGGATACAAGGCGATGGCCGACGGGATCGATCTGAAGCTGTTCAAGAAGTAGAAATTAGTACTGCGACCGCGAATATTTGTGGTTTCCCAGGTCTCAAACCACCCCAGCGACGAAGACCTGTCGCCGGGGACCCCGGTATCGAGACCTGGGGCACCCGGCCTTCCCAAAAAACTTCCATATCTGCTACTCGACGGTGACCGATTTGGCCAAGTTGCGCGGCTGATCCACGTCGCAGCCGCGGCGGACGGCGATGTAGTAGGCGAGCAACTGCAGAGGCACAATCTCGATGAGCGGGGCGAGCAGCTCGGGCGTGGGCGGAATATGGATCACGTGCTCCACCAGGCCGGAGATGATCTCGTCGCCTTCGGTGGCTACGGCGATCACGCGGCCGGATCGCGCCGTGACTTCCTGAATATTGGATAGGGTTTTTTCATAGCGCAGCTTCGAGGCCGGATCGGCCTGGTCGCGCGTGGCCAGCACCACGACCGGCAGGGTTTCATCGATGAGCGCGTTGGGGCCATGTTTCATTTCTCCGGCGGGGTAGCCTTCGGCGTGAATGTAGGAGATTTCCTTGAGCTTGAGCGCGCCTTCAAGGGCGATGGGGAAATGGATGCCGCGGCCGAGGTAGAGAAAATCGCGCACGGTTGAGAAGTCTTTGGCGAGCTGCTCGCACTGCGTCGAGCGGCTCCGCAGCACTTCCTCAATCTTGGCGGGAATACGGCTCAGCTCTTCAATGAGCTGGACGGACTGCGTCTTGTCGAGCTGGCCGCGAAGCTGGCCGAGCTTGAGCGCCAGAAGAAACAGCGCGGTGAGTTGCGAGGTGAAAGCCTTCGTCGACGCCACGCCGATCTCCGGGCCGGCGTGGGTGTAGATGGCGCCGTGGGCCTCGCGCGCGACCATGGCTCCGACCACGTTGCAGATGGCCACGGTCTTGGAGCCGAGCGACTTCATTTCGCGCTGCGCGGCCAGCGTGTCGGCGGTTTCTCCCGACTGGGTAATCAGCAGGCCAAGCGCATGCGGATTGGCGATGGGAGCACGATAGCGATATTCGCTGGCGTAATCCACATCGACAGGCAGGCGCGCCAGGCGCTCGATCATATATTTGCCGGTGAGCGCGGAGTGCCAACTGGTGCCGCAGGCGGCGATGTTGATGCTCGTGGCGCGGGCCAGGTCCTCGTCGCCGATCTCCATTTCGCCCAGAAAAACCGTGCCCGAATCGAGCGACACGCGGCCCAGCGTGGTGTCGGCAATGGCGCGCGGCTGCTCCCAGATTTCCTTGAGCATGAAGTGCTTGTAGCCGCCCTTTTCCGCCTGGATGGGATCCCATTGAATGCGCGTGATGGACCGCTCGATGGGGTTGGCCTCAAAGTCGGTGAGGGTAACGCCGGAGCGGGTGAGGATGGCCATGTCGCCGTCGGCCAGAAAGTAGATGTTGCGGGTGTGGTGCAGGATGCCGGGCACGTCGGAGGCGACGAAGTATTCGCCTTCGCCCACGCCGATCACCACCGGAGGGCCGAGGCGAGCGACGACGATCTTGTCCGGCTCAGCGGAGGAGAGCACGCCCAGGGCGAAGGCCCCGGTGAGGCGCTTGACGGCGCGGCGCACGGCGGTTTCAAGCGTGATGGGCTGGCCGGCGGCTTCCGACCCCGGCAACGAGGACCTATCGCCGGGGACCCCGGATTCAGCGTCTTTCTGCGTTTGCTCGATCAGGTGCGCGATGATCTCGGTGTCGGTTTCGGTGACGAATTTGTGGCCCTGCGCGATGAGCTCGCGCTTGAGGTCGAGATAGTTTTCGACAATGCCGTTGTGCACCACGACGATGCGCCCGGTGCAGTCGCGGTGCGGATGCGCGTTTTCTTCCGTGGGCCGGCCGTGGGTGGCCCAGCGCGTGTGGCCAATGCCGAAGGTGCCATCGAGAGGGTGCTCACGCAGCACTTCTTCAAGGTTGCTTAGCTTGCCGGGAGCGCGGCACACGGAGAGCGTCGCGGAGGATGGACTGCCGACGGCGATGCCCGCCGAATCATAGCCGCGATATTCCAGGCGGCGCAGGCCTTCCACGATCACCGGCACAACTTTCTTGGGACCGACGTAACCGACAATTCCGCACATGGAACGATTCTATGCGAAGTGAAGGCAAAGCCGAGATTACCGTGGTGCATGGCCCGCAATCGATGGAGGGCACCATCGTAATGGCCAGTTTGCAGAGTTCATGCGGCATGCGGCGCGGCGAAAGCCCACCGGTCGCTGAGAACGAAGTTAATGAGCGAACAGCACAGGATCGCGATGGCGTTGGCGATGAGCACGGGCAGGCGAGCCTGACGAACCAGCAAGCGCATCAGCCCCAGATTGCCCAGCATGGAGACCAATCCGTTGGAAAGATGGAAGCGCGTAAGCCGTGGCAGAATTCGCGGTTGAGTCCGGGCATGCGTTTGGGGTTGAATGGGCGCGCAGCCGCCGCGATCGCGCCAGGTGTAGCGCAGGTGCCAGGTGAAGTTGTGCAGCAGCGCCAGCTCGACGGCGGCGGCCGATGCGAACAGATAGCGGCCAGCCAGGAGGCGATTGAGCAGAGCCAGCACGCCCAGCTGGACGGCCATGCCGAGGGCTCCGACCGCGTTGAAGCGGCACCAGCGATGGATGGGATTCACGGCAGCGGCTCCGGCAATGGTTCCGGTAATCGCGGCGACAGTGGTTCCTGGCAATAGAGCTGCGCGGTGTGGCGGAGGGTGACGCTGATGGCAGTGGCGAACATGGCCGCAGCCGCGATGGCGCCTCCTAAATCGAACAGCAGGAAGCGGTGGCCGAACAACGTTGCATAGGGGCTGTGCAGCAGGGCGAGATTGCCGAGGATGAGCAGGATGCGAATCTCCGTGGGACCGAAGATGCCCTGCGAGAGCTCGAAGCAGGCCAGCGTGTAGGTGGCGAGATAGCTCTCGGCGGCAAGCACGAGAAATGCAATGAGCAAGGCGAGCGCCGTCTGCCAGTGGAGAAATCCCGAGCAGGCGAGGCCCGACAGCAGGGCGATGGAGCCGAAGACGTCGACCATGTGGTCGACATAGAAGCCATAGCGCGGACGCTGCCGGCAGCGCACCCTGGCAAGGGTGCCGTCCAGGCTGTCGCCGAGCCAGTTGAGGGCCACACACAGAACCACCAGCAGCAACGCGCCGCGATGGAAACGGGCGAGCGCGTAGCAGGCGCCGGCCGCGATCTGCGCGGCCAGACCGAGCAGGGTGAGCTGATCCGACGTGAGCCATGCGGGGGCGTGTGCGGCCATCCATTCGAGCGCGCGTTTTTCCAGCAGCGCGGTGAGAGAGCGGTTGACGCGGCGCGCGGAGCGAAATGCGGATTGACCGTTTGCGGCGGCGGATTGCGTGTCCATTGCGGTGTGTCCTTTCCGGTAGGTTCAGCGCTGTTTACCGAGCGCGAGGATTGCGGCGCGGAGCGTGAACTCCAGCGAATCGCGGGGAATGCTTTCGACATAGGGACCGATTGCCCAGCCGAGACCGAGTGGAATGGCGCGGGTGAGCGAGACGGACTCGATCTGCATGTACAGGCCGCCGTCGCGCTGCTCGTAGCTCCAGTAGGTTTTCTGCCGCCAGAGAAAGCCATGCGCATGGCTGGCGTCGAGCACGTGCTCGGCGGGTGTGCCGGGCGAGGCGATCTCCGCAATGCGCGTGCTGCGGGCCATGCTGTAGCCGTGGCGCGCATCCAGCCGTCCATAGTCGATGTCGTAATCGGTGTCCAGAACGACGGTGAGGACGTGCTGCTGACGGACGCGCATGGTGGCCCGGAGGCGGTCGCCCTGCTGCCCGAGCAGCCGCGCGGAGAGCACCTCGGGAGCGAAATTTCGCGGGTAGGAGGCGAAGTTCTTCATGAGCCGCTCGAACTCCGCCACCGTGGCTCCGGGGGCAAAGGCGGTGCCGCGCCAGTGGTAGAGAGCCGCGCCGCTCAGCCCCGGATGGGCGGGAACGGGAATGCGCTCGATGATGACCTGACCGGGGAGCAGGCGGTCGTTTATCCGCGTGCCTGCCGATGCCTCGGCGTCTGCCGGGATGTGGGCGAGAAAGGTGTTTGGCGAGCGATGCTGCACGGCAAGGCGCGACTCGATGACGCCGGTATAGGCGTTAAAAGCTGCCACCGCCGCCAGCGAGGGCTGGGCGACGGCATGGCCGGGAAGGAGCGCGCAAAGCGGCAACCATCCAAGCAGGAGAAGCGGGAAAAATCTCAAACGAAGCCGAAGATGGCGGTGCGTCATGTGCCTAATCTGCCGGACAAACGGGAGCGGAATCAATGCCACCGGCCTCACCTACGGGTGAAATGTATATCACGGTGCAAATGATTGCAAAATTTGGATTTGGCGAAGGATGTATATGGCCGTGGAGGGGCTTTAATCGGGGGCCGTCCGGTACACTGTGCAAGAAATACGGCATGAGGGAATCCCAGCCAGCACGGCGCTATCGCTTTGGAGTGTTTGAGGCGGACACGGCCACCGGGGAACTGCGCAGGCAGGGCCTGCGGGTGCGGCTGCACGCGCAGCCATTTCAGGTGCTGGTGCTGCTGCTCGACCAGCCGGGCGAGCTGCTCACCCGCGAAGAACTCTCCCGCGAGCTGTGGCCCGGCGGAACGTTTGTCGACTACGAGCACGGGCTGAACTCGGCGGTGAATCGCATTCGGGAAGCGCTTGGCGATACGGCGAGCAGTCCCAGGTTTATTGAGACGCTGGCCCGGCGCGGCTATCGTTTTGTGGCGCCGGTGGAGCGGATTGCGGGCAACGAAGAGCCGCCGGCAAACGAGGCATCCGCGCAGGCGGCAGTGGCGCAGAGCAGCACGGCCGGCGAAGCCGATTCGAGGCCGCGCAGAGGGATTCTGGCTTCGGAAGAAGAGCTGCCCAAGACTCCCTATGCGGTGGTGCGAACGCTGTTTGTGCTGCTGCAACTGATGTATGTGGGATTTTATGTGGGCGCGCTAGCGAACCTGGGCGAGATTGCGGATCTGCTGGCGGGGCTGCCGCGGGCCACGGCCATTTTTACCATGCTGGTGGTCACAGCCGCCATCCTGATTCCGGTGCGGGCTTTTGTTCTTTCGGCGGTGCTGTTGCGCGCTCCCGTGGCACGCAAGCAATTTTTCCGGCTGTGGCCGTTTCTGCTGCTGGTGGACGAATTATGGTCGCTTGCGCCGTTTCTACTGCTGCACCACATCAACTTCGGGCTGGCGCTGGCCTGCACCACGCTGCTGGTTTACTCGCCGTTTGCGCAGCGCTCGCTCATGCTGATGGGCGCGGGCGGGCGCGGCGAGGCGCCGTCGGCCGCGGGGTGAAGCGCAGACACAGCGCGTCCCTTATTCCGCAGGGCAATCGCATTTGGATTGTATGAGGGAACCAGCAGCGCGCAAGCTGTAAACCTTGGCAAGCTGTAAACCTTGATTGATGGGTGCGTTGTAACAGGGCACGACTTGAGTCGTGCCGCAGGAGGGGCCGCGATCATACCGGCTTCAGCCGCTGCAAAAGCTCAATTGATGGAGATGCGCATTTGCAGGGGCTAAAGCCCTATCGTTGTTGCCTGATTCGACACGACTGAAGTCGTGCCCTGTTACAAAACCTAGATTGATACAAAACCTCGATTTTGAATGGAAAACACGCCCTGCGGCAACCCGCTCGCAGTGACTTTCAAATGCAATTGCCCTGCGCTATTCCGGCCGGCGACAGACTATTCCTCTATGCGGTATGTAAACTCTTCAATGACCGGGTTGGTGAGCACGTCACGGGCGATGCTTTCCACCTGCGAGCCGGCTGTGTCGGCGCTGAGGCCGTCGGGCAAAGACAACTGAAAATATTTGCCCTGGCGAACGGCGGAGACATCGGAAAATCCGATCTTGCGCAGGGCGTTCTGGATGGTCTGGCCCTGTGGGTCCAGGACCGACGCTTTCAACGTGACATAGACATGCGCCTTCATTATCCCTGATTATAGTAGTTCCGGGCCGTGCTCCGGCGTTTTCGAGCCGGGAGCATTTCGGTTTTATCCCGGTTGCATCAGAAGACGTTGAGGCCGGCTCCTCCAACCCGAATGAGAAGGACGATAAGATGATCAACTATCTGGAACTACCCGTAGGCGAACGCGCACCCGAGGTCTTTCGCTGCGTGGTCGAAATTCCCAAAGACGGAACCCAGAAGTTTGAATACGACAAGCAACTGCACGTCTTCAAACTGGACCGCAACCTGCACTCGCCCGTTCACTATCCCGGAGATTACGGCTTTATTCCCTCCACTCTGAGCGACGACGGCGATCCGCTGGATGTGCTGGTGTTGGTGCCAAGTCCCAGTTTTCCGGGCTGCGTGCAGGAGGTGCGTCCCATTGGCCTGCTGGAGATGCTGGACCAGGGCGTGCTGGACGAGAAGGTGCTGGCGGTGGGCAAAAACAATCCGCGCTATACCGATGTGTGGAACTATACCGACACGTATCCGCACCTGCTCAAGGAGATTACGCACTTCTTCTCCATCTATAAGGATCTTGAAGGCAAGCGCGTGGAAGTAATAGGCTGGCATGACGCCGGCTATGCACGCGACCGGGTGGCGCGGGCCATCAAGATGTATGAGGACCACAGGGAGAAAAACGCCAAGAACGCAGCCAAGATCGCCGCGGTGCAGGCCAGTTGAAGAATTTGCGGCTGAAGCCGCGGCGCTATTCGACGTTATTCGATAGCCGGATCGTCCACCGGCCGGCGCGCGGCGGCCAGAGTGGTGAGCCAATAAAATAACGGCCCCGCCAGCGAGACGCCGGCTGCAAAAACCAGTGCGGAAAGCGATCCGATCACCTTTTCTCCGCGGCAAATGTACAAGGCATAACCGATCAGCACGGCCGGCCCGGCGCCGAGCAGGCAGGCGAAGCCGAGGTTGCCGGCTTTGAAGGGCCGCGGCAGATGCGGCTCGCGGATGCGCAGAACCACCAGCGCAACAAACTCCAGCATCAGGCTCGATCCATACAAAATGAGGTCAATCGAGATGAGCCGCTCAAAGGGCAGCTTGAGCGCCAGCGCCCAGGCCACGCCACACAGCAGCACGCTGAGCCAGGGAACGCCGCGGCGGTTGCGCAGCGCCAGCGCGCGAGGCAGCATGCCGTCTTCGGCCATGGCCATGGGCAGGCGGGTGTAGCTCATGACCAGGGCATTGAACATGCCCACGCCGGTGATGCAGCCTCCGGCGATGACGGCCACGGCCAGCAGCGGTCCGCCGACGGTGCGCGCCGCGGTAGTCCAGTCGCCGGTGGAAAAGCTGTCAGCCGACAAGCCCGCGAATGCCATGGCGGCCAGCGGCAACACATAGGAGATGGTGGTGAGCGCGGTGGCCGCGATCATGGCGCGTGGGTAGGTGCGCTGCGGATCTTCCACCTCCCGGGCGATGGTGGACGCGTTGTCCCAGCCCATGTAATTCCATAGCGCCACCAGGAAGGCGGTGGAGAGCGCCTCGTCTGACGCGGGCCGGCCCCAGACGACTGCCGGATGCAGCGTGAATCCGCGCCAGAGGCCGAGCACGACGAAGACCGCGAACGGGGCCAGCAGCAGTACGCCCATCCACACGGAGTCCTCGCCTACCTCGGGCGCACCGCGCAGGTTCCACAGGCAGCAAAGCGCAACCACGGCCAGCGATCCGGCGTAGCCCGTCCAGCCCTGGCCAAGGGCCGGGTTGAATTTGCCCAGGTAGAGCACAAACAGCGCGGGATAGAGTGCCATGTCAAAGATGCTGGCCGAGAGCGAGAGCCAGCTCTCCTGGTAACCCCAGAAGGGTCCCATGGCGCGGCGCACCCACACGTAGAATCCGCCCTCGGCGGGAATGGCGGCGGCAAGTTCGCCGATCATGAGCGCCGCGGGCAGGCTCCAGATGAGCGGCAGCACCAGCAGAAGGACGATGGCGCGCAGGAACCCGGCCCCGCCAAGAATGTCCTCAATGCCATAGGGACCGCCCGACACCATGAAATAGGTGGCGGCGATCAGAGGCACCAACCGCATTTTGAGCCGGGCCGGTTTGCGGAACATGGACATGCTTGTGAATCTAACAAGCGGGGCGCCGTGCTCACAAAAAATTCTGCTGAGTGAATCGTGGCACGCACTCGCCTGGCGTACATCCCGCGCCTGTTTGGAGAACACGATTGCCGGTTTGATCGCGTCGATCGCATTGATCACGTCGAGCCCATCGGTCACGACAAGCAAGACCCTGCGGTCGCCGCTGTCGAGGCATCCTGATCGGCACGCGGCCCTTTAGATATCGATAACTGTATCGTTGACAATCCTTCGGCGCATTCAATATAGTTCGTCCACATAGTTGATTCAGGCGCGGAATTGCGCAGAAGACGCTTCGATCACGGCAACAAAACAACCTCGGCAACAGAACAACATCGGCAACAGATCCAGAGATTGAGAGGGTATGCACTTGCGACGCAGGGATTTCTGCAAACTTGTTATGGCAACGGCCACTGCACAGGCGCTCCGTGCGCACGCACAGGGCGAATCATCGGCGTTCCCGCCCGACTTCAATCGACTCGTGGAAGATTATGCGGCATTCTGCGGCAAGCTGCCCGATGAACGGATGTTCTATGCGCTGAAGGACGGCAAGATCGTACAGATCAAGCTCGACAATGCGAGCTGGCATCCAGCGGAGTGGGGCGAGCCTCCGGCGCTGCCGGTTCCGGGCGGTTCCTGGGATGGGGTTCCAATGAATTCGCCCATACCCGATCTCGCCGGCGATGGACCTTACAAGCCCACCTGGGATTCGATGCAGCAGTATGACGCCCCGGAGTGGTATCGCGACGCGAAGTTTGGAATCTGGGCGCACTGGAGCCCACAATGCGTACCGGAAGCCGGGGACTGGTATGCCCGCGCGATGTATCAGGAAGGCTCCAAGGACTATAAATACCATCTCGAACACTATAGCCCGCAGTCGCGATTTGGCTACAAGGATCTTTGCCCGCAATGGACGCTGCTGAACTGGGAACCCGAGGAACTGATTTCCCGCTATAAGAAGGCCGGCGCCAGACTGTTCATCGCGCTTGCCAATCACCATGACGGCTTCGACACCTGGGACTCGAAGCATCAACCCTGGAACGCGGCTGCGCTCGGCCCGCATCGCGACGTGGTGGGCACATGGGCCGCGGCGGCGCGCAAGCAGGACATGCGGTTTGGCGTGACCGTGCATCAGGCCAGAAACTGGTGGTGGTTCCAGCCCTCGCACGGAGCCGATACGAGCGGCCCGTACTCGGGCGTTCCTTACGATGGCGATTTAAGGATGAACGAAGGCAAGGACCAATGGTGGCAGGGGCTGGATCCGCATCGAGTCTACGGAGTGAAACATCCGAAAGATGCGTTGCCGGATACATCGTATGTCAAGAACTTCTACGATCGCACGCGCGATCTGATCGATCAGCACAATCCCGACCTTCTCTACTTCGATAATTCTCTGGTTCCACTGGGATGGGCCGGAATGAATATCGCCGCGTACTTCTACAATCACAATCTCGCGACCCATGGCGGCAAGATGGAGGCGGTTCTGAATGGCAAGCAGGTTCCGGACCGATTGGCCAAGACTCTGATCGCTGACTACGAGCGGGGGCTGACCGACAAGATCATGGAGTATGCATGGCAGTCGGAAACCTGCATCGGCGAGTGGCATTACAATCGCGCCCTCTATGAAAAAGACGGCGAATATGGCGGATACCTTCCGCCGCGCGATGTGATTCACTGGATGATCGACACGGTGAGCAAGAATGGCACTTTCATTCTGAATGTGCCGGGAAAACCGGATGGGACCATCGACAGCAAGGAGATAGCGGTTCTGGATGGCGTGACGGCGTGGATGCAGGTGAATGGCGAAGCGATCTACGAGACCCGGCCCTGGAAAATTTATGGCGAAGGACCACACGCGGTAAAGAGCGGGTCGTTTCAGGGCAACAGCATCTCCGCGTTGGGTTCGGAAGATGTTCGATTCACACGCAACAAAGCCAATACGGTGGTGTATGCGCTGGTGCTGGGATGGCCGACAAAACCAGTCGTTGTGCGCGCATTGGGGACGTCAGCTGCTACGAATCCCGGAAAGATTGCTCATGTGGAACTGATAGGCACTGAGCAAAAGCTGAAGTGGAAGCAGTCGGCGGATAGCCTTCGGGTAGAGTTGCCGGATCGATATCGTCCGGCGAGCGACTATGCGGCCGCTCTGAAGGTAACTCTGGCTTGAGAGCCTGCGCGTCGGCGCGGAATCGTACCGCGCCTTCGCGAATCATTCACTTCCGCGGCGTGTGACCATCAGCAAATGTTCACACGCCAGCACAACTTGCTGCTGTTGATTGATTGCCTCGCACAACTCCACCACGATACCGTGCCGGGGCGACTTGGGTGCGTCCTTTTTCTCCTTGATCGTAACCCTGGTGTGCAGAGTGTCTCCAATGAACACGGGCTTGATAAAGCGCAGCCGGTCGTATCCATAGCTGAAGCTGGCGGGGTTCACTTCTCCCGCACTCATTCCAACTGCAATGCTGAAGATCAATGTGCCGTGCGCAATCCGCTGGCCGAAAGGCTGCGTCTTGCACCACTCGGCATCCATGTGGTGCGGATAAAAGTCCCCTGTCTGTCCTGCGTGCAGAACGATGTCGGCCTCGGTAATCGTTCTACCAAGAGTCTCGCGGGACGCGCCAATCTCATAGTCTTCAAAGTATCTGCTAGCGCTCATAACTTAACCCCATGGATGCCGTGATTCTGGCCGCGCACTCCTGCAGCGCGGCAGCTAACCTGCTCACCTCCGCCTTGTCTCTGAGGCCTCCGAGGCACGCAATTGCGAGCGCTGCCGTAGAGCCTACCGCGGGATTCCCAACCAGCACGGCGATATCCTTCATGCCCACCCTCTCCTCGCTGAAGGAAACAGCGTAGCGGTTCCGTCGTATGTTTTTCAACTGCTCGTGAACGGAGTCCTGCCTGGTCCTGGAAAGCGCCGCATAGTCCGGATCTTCGGAAAGATATTTCACAAGCTCCTCCGGATTCAGATAGGCGAGCAGCAGTCGGCCGGAGTTCGTCCTTAGCGGCGAAAACTGGCTCCCTACCTGGTGAGCGAAGCGCACGCGCAGTGGGCTGGCAACATCCATCAGCACCACAAGACGTCCGTGATCGAGAACGCTCAGGTGTACAGACTCACGAACCGAATCGGCTAACTCCCGCATGAGACGGCCGGAAACGCGAGTCAAATGCTCCACCGGGGGATAAGTATGCGCCAATTCCAGTAGCTTGAGAGACAAGCTATATTGCCCGGACATCGGCTCCTTTGTCACATAGGAGCGCCCCTCCAGCCGGTTCAACAAACGAAAGACGGCGCTCGGCGTCTGTCCAATGGCCCGCGCAATCTCGCTAAGCGATAGCGGGGATGCGGCCGCGGCTAGTTGCTCGAGAACGTCCAAGCCCTTATCCAGCGCCGGTACCGCGTAATCGCGTCGAGATTTCTTATTCGCTTTCTTCGATCTGTCGCTTTCGGTCATGGTTCGCCTATAGCTCGCTCAATTCGTTTGCGCTTCCTGTACTGGCCGAAGCCGTACCCTTCAAGTCGTCGACTTATACAGAGATTTCCTAAAGGACGCCCTCCAACTGCACCTTTGACGCCTGCTCCTGCGCTCGCTTGGTAATGTGGGCGACCGGATCGTTGGTCTGCATAACATCGAGGACCATCCTATCCACTACGGCGGCTAACTTCGACCAATTACTTATGCGAGGAAGCTCGCGGGCATTTTCATGAAGCTGCGCAAGCCGATGGTAATAAGGAATGCTCGCGTTTACCTGTTCATCGGACCAAGTCGATTTTCGGCAGCCGATTCCGCCCTCAAGCGTCAGCAACTTATCCATCTCCGCGCTGGCGCAGTGACACAGGAATTTCCAGGCCACATCGGCATGCGGGGTACCCGCTACGATGCCGATGATCCAATACGCATTCAAGGAAATGCCATGGCCCTGGTCCGATGGAATGGCAGCGATTGCTGTCTTGCCTTTCACCTGCGACTCGTCAATCGTTTCCGACATCGCCGCGAAGCCAAACCAGTTGACCATCATCGCAATTTCACCGGCGGCAAACGCCAGGCCCGACTTGACCGAGTCAAACGAAGCATAGTCGGGATGAATTGCGCCCGCGTCATGACACAGCGATCGATAATATTCGAGCGCTGCGGTCGCCTCTGCAGTATCGAGCAATATGCGCCGCTCCGCGTCGAAGAGTTGGCCGCCGCGGCTCCATAACTGGAGACAAAAGTCGTAGACCGTGTTGTGTCCATCCGGATAGCCTGCGAACACAGTCCCGTAGAGCCCTTCGTCGGGACGGGTGAAGAAACGTGCGACTCGCCGAAACTCACTCCAGGTGCGAGGCACATGCAGCGGCTCTCTATACTGCTCCAAAAATCGTTGCTGCTCCGCGGCGCAATCGAACAGATCCCGGCGATAGATGAGGCACTCCGGCCCATCGTGATAAGGCAATCCGAGAACACGGCCGTCGAAGCTTTGCAGGCGCAGCAGCGATTCAGACCATGCATCTGGATATCCCTCTGGCGGCGCAGACGCGAGCAGCGGGCTCAAGTCCATCAAGCCGCCGGATTCATTCGCTTCCGCGAGCCAGTCTGTACTCACCAACGCGAGATCGCACTCGCCGCGATCCAGGTCCTGCTGTTCGAACAGCAATCGATGCAGAGGCTCGAGATCGAGAGAGATTGCATCGAGTTCGAAGCCTGTCCGCATCCGCTGTTCGAAGCATTTCCACTGCTTCTGCAGCGCAGTCTCGAACGGTCCAAACTTGCGAACGGCAATTCGAAGTGTCTGCTCGCGATTTTCCCCGGATTTATTCATCGAATTTTCTCTCTACCGCGGATGCTTCTGCCTTCAAAGAAAATTCTTCGATGATCTGACTGCTGTGTTGTCCAACCCTGGGTGCGGCCTGCGATGACTTGTAGAGCTCTCCATCGATACGTATCGGGCAGCGGGTGGTTTTCAACTGCGAGCCGCCGTGGCACACCACCTCCTGAATCATGTCGAGCGCCTGGAAACCTTCATGCTGCACCAGTCGGGACCAGGTGAAGACATCCGAGCACCAGATATCTTCCGGCTCGAGAATTTTGAGCCAGTGCTCCGTCTCTTGCGTCTTCAAGTGCTCTGCCAGGATTGCCTTGATCGTATCGCGCTCTGCAAACCAGCTTTTGGGATCAGAGAACTGCAAGAGAGCTTTACAGCCGAGCAGATCGCCGAGCTGGGTTACAGATCCCATAGCCAGCGAGATATAACCATCCTTTGTTTCGTACAGGCCATACGGGGCGCCAAGATATGCATTCGCATTGTTCACGGCGCTTCTCTGCGGCGGCTTTCCGCCGTCGTTCAAATACGTGGTGAGAAGCTCAAACTGCGCATCCAGAATGGACTCAAGAAGGCTCACCTCCACATGGCCTCCGTTGCCCGATACGGACCGCCGCACCAGACAGGCAAGAATTCCCTGCACCAGATGAGCGCCCGCAAACAGATCGACAACCGAGAGCCCGAACGGCACCGGCGGCTGATCCGCATTGCCGTTGAGCCATGCCAGCCCAGACAGCGACTGCGCCAGCAGATCCTGCCCCGGCTTGTTCCGCCAGGGTCCCTCGCTGCCGTAGCCGCTCACTTCTCCGTACACAATGCGCGGGTTGTAAGCACGCACAGATTCGTAATCGAAAGCCAGACGCTGCATGATGCCTGGCCGAAAATTCTGAATCAACACGTCGGCGCGGGATATGAGTTTGCGAACCAGCTCGCGATCCTCATCTTTCTTCAGATCCACGGCCAGGCTTTGCTTATTGCGATTGATGGAATGGAAGAGTGTGCTATCGCCTTCAATCTCGAGGTTGGTGATGTACAGTTGACGGCACAGGTCGCCCTTGCCTGGCCGCTCGACCTTGATGACACGAGCGCCCAGATCGGCTAAGCGCAATGCGGCTGCGGGGCCGGCAAGAAACTGGCTGAAATCCAGCACCAGCAGCCCTTCAAGGGGTTTCATGCGCGCTCCTCCATGACATCTCTGTGTTCGACTTCGCCAGCCAGCCGATTCAACGTGGACACAACGTCGCCGGGGTCCTGTTTTCCCCACACACATTGGTGAACCACTTTTGCGGCCTTGTTCTGGAGATCGTGGTAGCCGCTCCAGCGTGGGCGAAGCCAGGCTTCATCCAGAGTTTGCAGGGTATTGCGGAAAAAGTTATGACTTCTTCGATTCACTTCCACATTGCTCCATGCGGAGCGATGTCCGGGCTGTCCGCCCGAATCGAAGTAGAGATGACTCTGACATTCAGCGCCCGCAACGTACCGGCAGTACGCCGCGGCGCTCTCGATGTGACGGCAATGCGAGGAAATTGCGAGTCCGGCGCCGCCCAGCGTTGTGCGGAAGCGCGCGCGCCCGTCAAATGAAATCACGCCACCGACCTCGAGCCATTGCTTCGCGTAGCCATCACGTGAGTAGTTGGAATAGCCGTAGGCAAAGGGGCAGTAGGCTACGCTCTCACTAACGGCCAGCAACTCCCACACCTTGATCGGATTGAATTGGGAGCACTCAGCAGAGACCAGCCCCGCCAGTTCGCGCAACATTTCGAGCGCTTCGATGGCGACCCTGTGCGAGGCAAAGCAATTGGGTTTGGAGAACGGCTCCTCGCCCAGGGCAATGCACAGCATGTACAGGTGCATCAACGTGTCGATCGGAACGCCCGGAATCACCACCAGTCCACGGCGGGCCAGAGTGAGCAGCTCGGACCATGTCGATGGCGCAGAGACTCCGGCGTTCGCGAGAAGATCGGAGCGCCACCCACTTATGGGAGCAGCGGTATCAATCGCCAGCGCCCATTGACTGCCGTTATACAGATAGCTCGCGTTCGACTTTCCCACGGAGTGCTGGGCCTGATCTTTCAGGAACGCGGCGGAAATATAGGGCTCCAGCGGCGCCAGCAACCTGCGCTCCGCCGCCATGCCCACAAAGGGATGATCGATGACCAGCAGGTCGAATTCCTGCCCGAGTCGATCGAGCGCGAGATCGCCAAATTCCTTCAGCGAACGCTTGTGCCATTGGATGGAAATATCCGGATGCAGCTCTGCAAACCGCTGCGCGGTTGCGATGAGTGGAACATAACCACGGGTGTGATCCCAGGTGATTCCTCTAAGCTCAGTCATAACCGATCCTGGTTCCGCCGGAGACGCTCGACTGGTAGGCGGCCTCTACGATCGCCATGGTTTTATAAGCATCCTCAACCGACGTGGGCAACTCATCGCTAAGACCGTCCAGAAAGCACATCAGATCCGCCATGGGCCCGATGAACGCATCGGGAAACCACGTACCGTCGATGGCGCGCGTCTTCCACTCGGCGGCACGCCCGGGATCGAGAATGCAGTATTCAAACTCATCCGGCGCGCCCTGGGGATAGTCCATCAGTAAGCCCAGTCGCGTCTTGATCGCACCGCCGGTTCCTTCCCACTTCACGTAGGATTCCTGGTGACGGACGCCGAACTCGTGTCCGTGATTCGTTGTTATATTGGCGCGCATGGTATCGCCGTAATCGAGAATGATGTTGGACCGGGTTGAAGCCAGTTTTTCCATCTTCGGGTGCTTCACTGTCTTGGCGTAAACGCTCACCGGATCGCCAAGTATGGAGCGGATCAGATCGATGTAGTGCACTGAATGGTAAAGAATTTCGACTCGCGGAATCGACTCCAGAAATGTCCATAGATGCCACGGAGTGAACACGGTTACTCTGACTTCCATGTCATGCAACTGCCCAATGCTGCCGGCGGCAATCATGTCTTTGGCCGCCAGAATTGCAGGAGCGTAGCGCAACTGAAAGTTGACCGCGGCCTTCAATCTTTTAGCCCGGCACAACTCACGAATCTTGCGGGCTTCGTCCAGATTTTCCCCAAGCGGCTTTTGCAGCAGGACCCCGCGCCCGTCCGGCAGATCGCTCAGAATCCGCAGATAGGCGCCGGCAGGCGTGGCAATATCGAACACCGCATCGAGAGGCGCCGAGGCGACCGCCTGGCGCAGACTCTCCGGCGTAGAACGGATCCCGAACCGCTCCGCCGTGGTCATGGCGCGGCCGCGGTCCAAATCGAAGATACTCGCCACTTCGAACCCGGCCTTGCGGTAGGCAGGCAGGTGCGCATCGCCGGCAATGCCTCCGGCGCCAATCATGACAATGGGCCGGGGAACTTTCGGAAGACGCAGGCCTGAAATACTCATCCGGACAGCTTTCTCCTTCAAGAAAAAAAGTTTTGCATAGAAGAGGCTCCAGATGCAACACAATGTTATGCTTTTGCTGTTATGCTAGCGCCGGTCTGGATTTTTCGCGCGCGCGGACAAGGGCGGTAAATCAAACCCGGCGGACACAAGTTGTGTGACAGCCGGGATAAAAAAGGCACATCTACCCTCAAAATACCGGCTTGCAGAAAGGGCCGCCTCAGCCGGGCGGCAACAGGCGGAACAAGTGAGTCGCTTTCAGAATCCGAATCCCGATCCGGCCGCCCACCGCAACATACCGGTGTGGAATGCAGAAAACTGGTTCTACGAGGACTTCGAGGT
Source organism: Occallatibacter sp. (assembly GCA_036267475.1). Taxonomy (GTDB): domain Bacteria; phylum Acidobacteriota; class Terriglobia; order Terriglobales; family Acidobacteriaceae; genus Telmatobacter. The sequence goes on along the minus strand of DATAVZ010000098.1, from coordinate 54,492 downwards.
CGGTCATCGCATCCGCTCGATTCGACGAACCATTTCAGAGGGCGAGTGCATGCAATTCAATGCGCTTGTGCTTGACATGCATCCCTATGTCGCCGATGAGATTTTTGCGAAGGCAGATGGTGTCTTCGGCCGGCGGCTTGTGGCCGGCGCCATGGTGTTCAGCATGGGCCTCGGACTGGTAGCGACGAACTGCGTCAACTCCTTCAGCTACGGCTACGACCGGCTTCGCTTCATCCGGCCGGTCTTTATCGGCGACACGATCTATACGATCCGGACCAATCTCGAAAAGAAGCCTAAATACCCAGCCATGGGCCTGGTCAAAGCCTCCTATGAGGTCTTCAAAGACGAGGGCGAGCTGGTTCTGTATTGCGAACATCTGCTCACGGTCACTTATCGCGATGCGGAGAAGTTTCGCGCCGGCGAGACCGAGTCCGACTCTTAAGTTCCCGGCTAATAAGTCTCCATCTAATACGTTTCCAGCGCGATCACGCTTACATTTGGATCGGGAGCCTGGGCGGGAACGTCGATGCGCAGACCTGCCTCATCCTGACGAAAGGTAAGCGGTCTTCCGTTGGCGAGCAATCGGGCTGAAATCAGCTTAGTGTTGAAATCGGGGAGTTCGCAGGACGTTCCATTCCAATCGAACAGATGCACATAGACTGACTTGTCTTTTGCCGTTGTGCGCAGGCTCGACACGCCCTGAATGGGTCCGTATGTGGACCCGTAGATAGAGTCCCCATTCAGCCTCAGCCAGTCTCCGATTGCGCGCAGGCGCTGCTGAAATTCCGGCTGAATCTGTCCGGTTGGCTCAGGCCCTACATTCAGCAGAAAATTTCCGCCGCGGCTGGCGACTTCCACCAGGCTTCTGATCAGAGTTTGCGACGATTTGAAGTCATGGTCGTTCTTGTTATAAGCCCAGGTGTGGTTGATGGTCATGCAGGTCTCCCACAGGCGAAAGTCCTGCGCTGCGGGAACCGTGTTCTTGAGCTGCTCCGAAGCCTCGGCATTGGTCCCGGATATGTGTACTCCCATGGTCGGAATCGCCTTGGGAATGAACTGCTCGGGCGTCTCAAAATCTCCGGGCACTCCGATGCGATCGTTCACGAGCGTCGCCGGCTGAAGGCGATGAATCATGTTCACCACATCCACGCCATCGTATTTCGCCTGATCGTTGAGTCCATCGAACCATACCAGCGCCGCCGGCCCATAGCGCGTGAGCAGTTCGGTTACCTGCAACTTCAAATATTGCAGATAGAGCGGCCACTCGGGGCGCTCAGGCTGCCCATGCCAGTTCTCGCTTGCCGGCTTGCTGGTGTCGCGAAAGTTGGGGTTGTGCATGTCGGGCGGCGAGTAGTAGAAGCCCAGCGGCATTCCATCTTTCAGGCAAGCGTCTGATAGCTGCTTGACAATGTCCTTGCCGTAGGGCGCGTTCGTAATCTTGTAACTGGTGTATTGCGAGTCGAACATGCAAAAGCCATCATGGTGCTTGGTGGTGAAGACCATATATTTCTGGCCGGCCGAACGCGCCAGGTCGACAAAGGCTTCCGGATCGAAGAGAGTGGGATTAAACCGCTGCGGCAGCGCCTCGTATTCGGCCTGCGTGATTCCGCCCGGTGTGGGCCGCATAATCGGCCACGAAGCCTCAACGCTCGCCAGCGAATAAGGGCCCCAGTGCATGAACATTCCGAACTTCGCATCCCGATACCACCGGATTCGCTCATCTTCTGCGGTTTCTGCCCACGCCACGTTTGAAAGGAAAGGAACGCAGGAACTCGCGATGGCGGTTTTTATGAAGTCCCGCCGACTTGGCCAATAAGCGCTCATAACCGCCGAACGATACGCACCGGGACAAGCGCGTGTCAACCGTTCGCCGCATGTGGCAATGGCATTCTGGATTCCGGTCGCTGGTGAGGCCCAAACGGCTCTACCGGGCACAAGCGTGGCCCTGGCTTCCGCCGGCACCTTGCCAGAATTCCATTGACACCGGATATTTCCAGAAAGTAAACTCTGTCACCGTCTGGCTTTTGCAGAGCAAATCTTTTTTTGTTGAATGGAAAGGCGTCTCCAATGCAGGATTCGGGCGATCCCGTTTTCAACCCGCCTCTCAACCGGCGTCAGTTCGTAACCGCCATTGCCATTACTGCTATCGGCGCAGGTTTGCCGGCGTCAGGCCACGCGCAACCCGCGGAGACTCGGGAAGTATTCCTGGTGCCGAATTTTCATCCGGCGAGCTGCGGGTGGCTCACCACTTTCTCAAGAGAGAGAGTCTACTGCGCCAACAGCTACCTGAATCAGCTCGACCGGGTCCGGGATGACCCGCACTATAGGTTTCTCTTCTCCGAGGCAAATAACTTCGTCGCCATCATGAACTTCAAACCCGACCGCGTAGCGGAGCTGGAACAGCGCGTGCGGGAGAAGCGCGTGGAGCTGGTGGCCGGATACTTTCTTGAGTCCACCATCGATTTGTCCGGCGGCGAAGCGCTTGTCCGGCTTGGAGTGGAGGGTCTGCGGTGGTATGAAAAAGTGGTTGGAATCAAGCCGAAATATGGATGGAACATCGATACCTGCGGCGTACACGATCAGATGGCGCAGATAGCCGCGGGCCTGGGCTTTGAGGCGATGGTTTATACGCGCAAGAATCCCACCGGCAAGACCATGTTCTGGTCGGTTTCTCCAGATGGCTCACGCATCGTAACGCTCTGCCCCGGCCACTATGCCGAAGCCACTTCCATTTTCACAGCCACCAAGCCACTCGATGAAAGCGGGTTGAACGATCTCGAAGCGCTGTTCCAGAAGAAGGCGGCCGTCACGCCCGATGGCGCTCCGATTCTGGTTCTGTGCGGCTCCGGCGATTATTCCCTTGCGCCAGCGCTCAAGGAGTATCCCACGCTGCTACTGCAACAGTGGAAGGATGCGCACAAGGCCAACCCGCTCACGTTCGCAACCCTCAGCGACTATCTCGACCCGATCCTTCAGCGGATTCAATCGGGAGACATCTCGATTCCTACTTTTGAAGGCGGAACGGCGTATTCGTTCGATGCCTTCTGGATCGAGAACTACGAGGTGAAGACCCGCTACCGGTACAGCGAGCAAACGCTGCAGGCCGCAGAAATGCTCTGCTCGTTCGCGCATCTCGATGCACAGCACGATTACCCGGTTCAGGATCTGCAAGGGTGCTGGACGCTGATGTGTCTGAACATGGATCGCAATACGCTGTGGGGCTCGGCAGGCGGCATGGTCTTTACGAGTAAGGAGTCGTGGGACGTACAGGACCGCTTTAACTGGGTGGACGAAACGACCGGCGGCGCTGTTCAGAGTGCGGGCAGCGCTCTTGTTCCCGATGGCGATGGCATTGGCTTGTTCAACCAGCTCAACTGGAAGCGCAGCGATCCGGTGAGTTTGCATTTGCCTGCCGGAACAACGATCGAAGGGGCTGGCGGCGAATTGCTACCGGACGGAACTGTGCTTTGCCGGGTCGATATGCCGTCGGTGAGCGTAGGCGGCTGGAAGTTGGCGCATCGAGCTGCGGAACAGCCCACTGTGGTCGATCTGCCCGAGACCCTGGACACCAAATATTATTCTGTCCGCCTGGATCGCCACACGGGAGCTATTACCAGCCTCAAGCTCAAGAAGTCGGGACGCGAATTGCTGGCAGGCCCGGCGAATGTGATTGTCGCCGAACGACCGAAGAAGAAAGAAGACTCGCCTGCCGATTTTATGGCTCCGCGTCCGGAGCGTATGCAGTTGGGCACGTCCAGCGATGGGCAGTCGTCTGTCCAGCTATCTCGCGGCGCCATGGCCTACACCGTCGAAGCCAAAGGCACATTCTATGGAGGCGGAGCCATTCGCCGAACCTTCCGTCTCTATCACGACAGTCCGCGCATCGACTTTGAAACCGAACTCAACGACGTTCCGGACTATACGGTTGTTGTTTCCGAGTTTCCTCTGGCCATGGACATAGAGAGCATCCGCCGCGGCATTCCCTATGGATTTTCCCACGGATCATGGACCGGACAAAACCCCGATCTGCATGGCTGGACGCGCGGTATCGTTCCAACGGTCCGCTGGATCGACTACGAGGTTTCCGGTGGAGGAGGATTTGCAATCTTCGACCGCGGAGCAACCGGGCGCGAGATCGACGGGCGAACGCCGACCATCTATCTGCTCAACGCCGAGAATCAATATCACGGATACGCCAACTCCTGGCTGAGCGGGAAGGGCAAGCACATGATCTGCTATGCGCTCTGCCCACATGACGAATCGTGGGAGCAGGCGCTGATTCCGCAAATGGCCTGGGAATATAACTGCCCGCCCATCCTTATCGGCAATCGCGCCGCTCAAACGCCCCGATCGATTCTGGAGACATCGGGCAACGTGATCGTGGAGGCCTTGCGGTGCGAAGAGAATCACATTGAGCTGCGCATGGCGGAGTGCTACGGCCATGCGGGAACGGCGACGGTCAAGTTGATGCTGCCTCACAAGCGTGCAGTGCTTACCGATCTGGCCGGACGCGCGCAGTCCGAGCTGCCCCACGCGTCGAGCTACCAGATCGCAGTCAAGCCGCAGCAGATTGTGACCATTCATTTCGAAACCGAGTCGACATTGCCCGCTCCGCAACCCATTACAAAATGGGACGCTTTTGTTCCGAAACAAAAGCTGGCTGCCCTGCACACGTATGATCCGGCGCTGGTGGGACATCCGCCCTTTGGCAACCCCAGCAACTCGTTTTAGGAATCTGACCGCGCATGCGGCCATGGCGATTGAATCGTCAAATCATCCCGCGGGCACAGGCTGTTTCCTGTTCAGAGCCCATAAGCTTCTACCGCGGTGCCGGCTAGGATTCTTCGCTGCTCATCGGGAGAGAATTCCCGGATGTGATTGTTCACCATCTGCGCCCACTGCCCATAGCCGCTGGCGAGCGTCAGCACGGGCCAGTCCGAGCCGAACATGACGCGCTGCGGCGTAAAGGCCTCAATTGCCACGTCCAGATACGGCTTGAGGTCTACTTCTTTCCAGGTACTCCACCGCGCTTCGGTTACCAATCCGGAGAGTTTGCAGTACACGTTTTGCCGCAGCGCGAGTTCCTTCAGATTTTCTCGCCATGGCGACAAAACACCCTCGCGAATGCGCGGCTTGGCAATGTGGTCGACGATGAAAATCTGGTTGGGATGCCTGTCTACAAATTCGATGGTCTGCGGCAGGTGGCTCGCAAAGATCAACAGGTCATATCGAAGGCCGTAATGGCTCAGAAGCGACACGCCGCGATGAAAATCCTCGCGGCACATATAGTACGGGTCCGGCTCATCGTGTAGCACGTGGCGCACGCCCTTTACCTTGGGAAGGCTCGAGAATCTTTCCAGATCCGCAGCCACATTCGGATCGACGAGAGGCGCCCAGCCCACGACTCCACGAATTAACTCAGACTTTGCGGCCAGTTCCGCAAGCCATTCCGTTTCCTCGGTTGTTTGCCGCGCTTGCACAACAACAGTGCCAGTGATTCCGGCGGATCGAGCCACTTCTTCAAGGTCGGTGGGCAGATAATCGCGGCGCAGCACTTCCATGCCCTCGCCCATCCACGGATAGTCTTCGGGGCGATAGTTCCAGAGGTGGTGGTGCGCATCTATGCATTCGTGGCACTCGTGCGCCATGGCATTCATTCGATCTCCTCGATGGCTCTCATTGCGGCATTGCCGATCATCCTGCTCAAAGCGACCGGCGATAGCCAAGCTCGGCGCCACCGCTTACGTGCATGATATGGCCGGTAACAAAGCGCGCCTTGTCAGAGAGCAGAAAGACACATGCGTCGGCGATCACATCGCCTTCAGGGCAGTAGCCAAGCGCGTGAATCTCGCCCAGGTAACGCTCCATGGAAGATGGGTCGGGCTGCTCGGCGCAGAAGGTGCGGAGCATGGGTGTCCAGATTCCAGCGGGGCAAACGGCGTTGACGCGGATGCCGTGCTTTGCGTAGTCGAGGGCCATCGATTTGGTGAGCGCGTTCATGCCGCCTTTGGTCGCGGTGTAGGCCGCATGGGCCTCCTGACCCATCACGCCAACCATGCTGGACGTGTTGAGGATGGAACCCTGGCTTTGCAGGAGCGCGGCAAACGCGTGACGCGTGGTGTGGAGCAGGCTTTTCAAATTGACGTTGAAAAGCGCATCCCATTCGGCGTCGGTGGTCTCGTGAATGGCCTTTACCGGCGTACCGATGCCGGCGTTGTTATGCACCGCGTCGATGCGGCCGTACTGAGCGAGCGTGCGCTCGATCGCCGACTTCACATCCGCATCGCGGGACACATCGCAGAAGATGCCCAGATGATCCGGACCCAGTTCCGCGGCCGCTTTCAGCGTGGCCGCTTCGTCGAGCGCCGCGATTACGACACGCGCTCCTTCGGCCCGATAGGCCATGGCGCATTCCCAGCCGATGCCGGTCGAGCCGCCGGTGAGAAAGATGACTTTATCCTTGAGCAGCATGCGATCGCTCCCTTCTAACGCAAAACCAAAGTTTCCATACAGCAGCTCACCGTGTGCACGGTGGCTTTTTCTTCTGGAAATTCATGCAGTCACCAGCTTCAAACTCTATTGATCTCGGCAAGCGCCCTTCGATTGGGCGTCATTCCCGCTCCGGGCGCCTCGGGCGCAATGTAGTAGCCGGCCTCAATCTTCGCCGGGTCCGCCATCCAGTCTTTCAGCCACGGAATGTATTCAAGCAACGAGCATGCGGCGTGTGCGAAGCAGAGGTGCTGGTGTACCTGGCACATGTCGCCGACATGCGGCACCACCGGAAGACTGTAGCAGCGCGCCATGTCAGCCACCTGCCAGAATTCCGTGATGCCCGCGAGCCTGACCACATCCGGCTGCACAAAATGAACGGCGCCCGCATGAATGAAATCGCGGAAGTGCGACGCCGTGTAGAGCTGCTCGCCCAGCGCAATCGGCGTGTGAATCGTCTGGGCCAGCCGCCGGTGGCCTTCGACATCGTCAAAGTAGATGGGCTCCTCGATCCAGGCAACGTCGAACTCCACCAGCCGTCCAGCGGTCTGGATGGCCTGCGGCAACGACCAGCGCCCATTGGCGTCGGTCATGATGCGAATCTCGGGGCCCAGCGCTCTGCGCACGGCTTCCACGCGGCGGAGATCCTCGCTCGGGCTGGCTCCGCCCACCTTGAGCTTCACGGCTCGATAACCTTCCTCTTCGACCATGCGTCTGCAGTCCGACACCACGGTATCGAGCGGCCAGTTGAGCCATCCTCCATCGGTGTTGTAGGCTTCCACCTTTTTTGCCGCCGAGCCGCCCAGAAGCTTCCAAAGCGGCAGGCCCGCGTCCTTGGCCTTCAAGTCCCACAGCGCAATATCAATTGCGCCGAGCGCCAGGTGGGTGATGCCGGCGCGGCCAACCCAGCAGATCTCTGCCTGCTTGTGCAGCTTCTCCCATAGCGCCAGCACCTCGCGCGGATCCTCACCGAGCAGCAGCGGGCCGTAGCTCAGAAGAATGCAGTCCACAATGAGCCGGTCGGTGGGCAGATGAGCATGAGTGCCGGAAAATCCGTAGCCCACCAGGCCCGTGTCTGTATGAATGGCAACGCCGGGCGCGCCCCAGTGCGACAGGGTGTTGGTGCTGTCGGCGATGCCGCCACGCGTCACGGGCGCATGCAGAATGATCGGCTCAAGCTTGGTAATTTTCATGGAGGGTCCAATCGGCCGGAATCCGTTGTGGCGCTGGTTAGTTGCGGTTCTGGTCAGTCATTGCGTGGATTAGTTACGGCTCCGGTCAGTTATGGCTCTGGTTAGCCGGATTCACTATGAAGCCGCGGCAACCGCTTCGTCGATTCTGAAAGCGGAAGCGATGAACGGTCAAGGACTTTACATCGTCTGCTCAGTTTCTATCTCGTCGATGACCTGCCGAAAGGGTACTGCACTTTCTGCGCGGGTACATATCAAGAAAAGCTTGATCAAGAAAAATTACGATCAAGAAAAGGTTACGCCGATGGACATTCGTTCACTCACCGATTGGCGGCGGCCAGCAGCAGGGTTGCAACGATAAGCAGCGTCAAACCGGCATAAAGCTGAGCGCGCGCGGCCGTTGACGCGCTGCGCCACTCTCCCGCCAGCAATCCGCCGCAATTGGCGGTAATGATCATGAAAATTTGAAAGAGACCCCAGCCGACCGAGGTTCCAAGGCTGCCAAGATAGACCGAGGCCACACCGTAGACCGCGACAGCTCCCATCCACAGGACGCCCATCGACAGAGCGAGAGAGCCGTCGCGCGTGGAGGCTTCGCGAAAAAGACCCCAGGTGCGGTTTTTGCATAGCAGAAAGATGCTGTAGAAGAGGTTGGGCAGCAGGCCCCCGGCCAGCGCAATCGGCCAGACGGCGTACGCGGCCCGCACCGGGGTTGAACCAAGATGCATTGCGCTATTGGCGATGGCCTGTCCGAATGCGAAGGCATAGTTGAGCATGGGAGCCATGAGCCCGCACAGGATGGCGAGAGCCAGTGCGGCTGCATAGCCGGAACCATGCGCGCGGGGAGTTCCCTGCTCGCGCCGGCTTCCGGCTCGTGCCGAAACCGCAATGCCGGCAACCATGACGGCAAGGCCTACCAGGATGAGCGCTCCCCTGGGCGTAAGGAGGACTGAGCGGTTGTTAAAGACGAGGGGAACCAGCGTGCCGCCCAGCGATCCCAGACCGATAATGACGGCGTAGGCCAGCGCCAGTCCCAGCCGCGCGACGGAAAGCCCAAACAGGATCTGCGCGATTCCCCAGCCGGCGCCGAGCAAGAAAGGCAGCGTCATTTGTCGAACGCCGGTGGACGCGTAGACGCTGCCGAGCCGGGGCACCAGGAATAACGCCAGCAACCAGGGAATCACGACGAGAGAGACGAGAGTGAAGATCAGCCAAAGGTTCTCCCACTTCCACCTTCGAGCCAACTTCAGCGGTAACATGCAGTTGCCGGAGCCCAGGCCTGCCAGCAAGGTTAGTCCCAGACCGATCCAGACAGACTCCGCCATTGCTCAGTCCCTTCTCTGCTTCCTGCCGTTATGCAACATTGTTGTTTTACGTTGTTTACTGGTGAGCCTTGTCGAAACGCCGGCAAAGCGGAAACGGAGCGAGCATTGGGCGGCCCCGATGAAAACGTGGCGCGGAGAATTCCACGATCCGCGCATCGGCGCAAGACTAAACAGAACTATATCAAGCCCTTCGACCCTGCCGCGGGGGACGGGATGGAGTGGTTGCCGAGCGCCGCGGAGCTTCTGAGGCAGAGTCCCATAATTGTTCAGCGGGCGCCCAGCCGGCCACGTGCTAAACTCTTGATAGAAAACCGCGGAGAGATGGCCGAGTGGCCGAAGGCGGCGGTTTGCTAAACCGTTATAGGGTCAAAAGCTCTATCAGGGGTTCGAATCCCCTTCTCTCCGCCATTCCTTTCAAATTGCAGACGGCACATTCGACGATACCTATATAGAGTCATGGCTGCGTGGGCTGAACCGAATTTCGTGAGCCGAATTTCCAATGAATAGCCAATTGCCCGACCTGATCGAGATCACGCAGACTTATCCTGCTTCTGTGCGGCTGGACTTTCGCAGCCTTGTTGCCGAGCAGTTTGAGAGCCTCGGCCCGCGCAATAAAATATCGCCCGGAATGCGGATTGCCGTGGGAGTGGGCAGCCGCGGCATTGCCAATCTGAAAGAGATTGTGGAAGCGACAGTGCGCGTGTTGATCGACGCAGGCGCGCGGCCCTTTGTGATTCCGGCCATGGGCAGCCATGGCGGCGCCACGCCCGACGGACAGATAAAAGTGCTGGCCGGATATGGAATTACGGCAGAGAGCCTGGGCGTTCCCATTGAGGCCGGCATGGATGTGGAGAAGATCGGCACGGCTCTGGACGGGTGGGATGTGCTGTGGAGTGTTCCCGCGCTCAAGGCCGATGGCATCGTGGCGATCAATCGCGTCAAGCCGCATACTGACTTTCGCGGAAGCCTTGGCAGCGGCATTCAAAAGATGCTGACCATCGGCTTTGGCAAGCACGCCGGCGCGGCCAACGCTCACCGCGCCGCAGCTCACTTCGGCCATGAAATTGCCATCCGCGAGTTTGCCAGGATCATTCTCGATAAAGTGCCCGTGCTGTGCGGCATTGCGCTGCTTGAAGATCAACATCATCAGACCGCCGCAATCGAGGTTCTGCCGCCCGATGCGATCGTGCGCCAGGAGCCTGTGCTGCTGGAGAGAGCCCGGGCGCTGATGCCGCGCCTGCCGCTGGATGAGATTGACCTGCTGATTATTGACCGGATTGGCAAAGAGATCAGCGGAACGGGAATGGACACCAACATTATTGGCCGCGATATCCTGGGCTACTCCACTGCTCTGCAACATGCCGGTCCAGTCACGCCGCACATCTCCCGCATTTTTGTTCGCGATTTGTCGGCTGCAACCAAGGGCAACGGAATCGGCATCGGGCTGGCCGACTTTACCACCAGCCGCGCGGTAAAAGCTCTTGACCTGCGCTCCATCTACATCAATGCGATTACCGCCATCGGAATGCACCCGGCCAAGATACCCATTTACTTCGACAGCGATCGCGAGTCGATTGACGCGGCGCTGACGACGCTTGCCACTACGCATCCTGAAAAGACGCGCATTGTGCGCATCGCCGACACGCTCAGCCTGGAGCGTATGCTGGTTTCAGAATGCTGCGCGGAAATGCTCGAAAAGCTGCCCGGAGTGCGCATAACCGGGCAGGCGCGCGCCATGCAGTTCGATCCGGGCGGCAACCTGCTTCCGTTCTAAATCGAATGCTGCGCAGCGCCAGCCGGGTCCCGTCCAGTCCTTTCGATTTGGCCGTGCCTGTGGTATATTTTTGGAGGTACGGACATTATTTTCGCTGTCCGCGCGGCCGCAAGAACGATCCCTCCAAGCGGTTACCCAACCAATGGACGCGTAGCTCAACTGGCAGAGCATTCGGCTCTTAACCGACAGGTTGTAGGTTCGATTCCTACCGCGTCCACCAGATTCTAAAGAACTTAGCGAATGCGGTAGAGAAGCCCAACCCCACGGAACCCCACGTTAAGAATTAGGCCGCAGATGATTCCTTTGTCTGCGGCTTTTCCTTCATCACCATCTGCACAACCTTAGAGTTAGCTTGCTGCTTCGCCTTCAGGCTTGCGTTGCCGTACACGTTCATTGTGGTAGACACGTTGGCATGACGCATCAGCTTTTGCTGCACACCAATCGGAGCGCCCGTTTCGTCCAGGAGCGAACGATACGTGTGTCTGAAAGTATGCCAGCCCAAACCTGCTATGCCAACATCTTCACCCTTCGGTTTGAGAATCTGCCTTTGGATGATTCCGCTGTAGTAGCAACCCCCTGTGACGGGTGAGGGAAATACAAGACCCTCTTTGTGGTCACCCTTCCAACGGAGCAGAACATCGGCAAACGCGGAGTCAAGCGGAACATCATCATGCGATGCTTCCGTCTTCGCCCTCCCGATTCTCCCATTGACCACACCCTGCGTGACCATCATCGACCCTGCCTTGAAGTCGATGTGTTCCCACCGCAAGGCCAGAATCTCTGATACTCGCAGACCGGTACACATCGCCACAATAGCCATTGTCCTGTACGGGTCACGCAGTTTGCCTACCAGTTCCAGGAACTTCGCAGGGGCAAGTATCTGCGGTCTCTTCTGACGCTTGCTGGTACCCTTCACCTTGACTAGCTCGATGGGATTGCGCTGTAGTTCAATTAGACACCACAGCATGGCCCGCTCGAATAGCAGATGCAGGAGCGCCCGCACTTGCCCGCGCGTTTTCGGTGACAGGGGTAGAGACTTCAACCACTCAGTGACTTCTAGTGCTTTAATATCCACCAGCGGAGTGCTGCCCCATCTCGGTTTTACGTGCTTTGAGAGATAGCTGCGGTATCCGCGTGCGGTGCTATAGGAGAGACCATCGGTGATGGTGATCTCGCCCGGCTGCTGTTTCACAATGTCCTCAATACGCTCTTCCCTGTTGAATCGATCTATGACTAGGCCCAATGTCGGCTTGTTCTGCTGTCTGTAGGCTGATGCTCCATTGATGCGAAGCAATTCCTCTTGAAGACGAAGCAAAGCCTTTGACTCGGTTGGGTATTCAAGTGTGGAGAGCGTAATCTGGCGCATAGGACTACCAGGTTCCGCGTGGTTGCGGAATCGATATTCCCAAACGTCGGCACCGGATTTGCGAGACACTCTGCGGAGACTTCCTCTTTGATATTTGCTGCGTGTGTGATTCAAGATGCTCTCCTGTCACTCACACACAACGGTTGGCTGCATTTGATTGTGCTGTGCCGTCACCCAAGAGTCAAGAGAAGACAGGCGAAACCTCCAATATTTCCCCATGCGAACACAGGGAACCCGCTTTTCACGGGCAAGTTTCTGAAGTGTCTTGACGTGGATGAGAAGATATTCCGCCGCTTCCTCTGCGGTCAGCAACGGCTCGAAAAGGTCTCTGCTCGCAGCCATGATTGATTCAATTGCGCCACGCTCAGTCGCTATGGTTGTTTCGATATTCAATGGTTCTCCTATAAATAGTGTTTTGGTGGAAGATTACAGATACGAAAAATGCACCCTCCCGAAGCCTAGACTCCGAGAGGAAACTGTTAAGTTGTCAGTCGCTGTCTGCGTTGCTGTGCCGACTGTGCGTGAGTAGTGTCACCGTCGTTTACCCCACCTGCCCTTGACAGGTTTCTTAACGATCAGATTAGTAGCAGGATTCTTGTAAGCAGGGATGAGACCTTCGATTGCATTGCCAAGTCGAATCCACTCCGCAGCGAGTTCATCGTTCACGGTGAGAATTTCACCGGGTGTGAACGGTGCAGCAGGTGGAACAACAAAACTCTTGATGATTGTTACTTTCATTTCTTCTCCAAAAGCAAATGGGGCAGACCCGAGAGCCTGCCCCATCCGTTTGTTAACTACTAGCTGCTCGCTTGCTGAATCGAAACCAGCGGGGTCACGCCCGCATTCAGTGAAATTCCTCCGATGCGGGTCCACATATAGAAACCTACTTCCAGCGTGTCTGCGAATCGCTCATTTAGGCGCAGAATCGACGGCTGCCCGTCTGTGCGCAACATATAGGCGTCCGCGAGGCTTCCAAAGATAATCGGAATCGCACTAGCACCCATTGCAGGCATCGACTGATTAAGCACGATGGGGAATCCAAGGATGCGACTGAAAGGCGCATTATCTGAGGGGTCCGGCTGAAAATATGGGCGGCCAAACCCATCCTTCAATCCAACCAAGTAACCACGAGTGGTCGAGTTCATGACCCATGACGCATTCTGCACATAAGCCGGGTCCAAGCCGGTATATGCAGCCGTCAGGTCATCCCACCCAAGGCCCTCCGCGATAGCAACAGTCGTGACAACCACGGTTGCACCCGCAGAAATTCCTCCCGCAGTCTGGTTCGGCAAAGGAGTGCCCGCTGAATCCGTGCCTACAGTGATGGCCTTTTCGAGACCGCGCGCATAGCGCATACCGAACGATTCACGCAGGAAAGCATCCAAATCGAACGCAGAGTCTTCAAGTTCCTCAAAAGACACCTTCACCAGACCACCAGTTACGGTGTCCACGCCCAGGATATTAGCCTGAAACGACGGATCGGTCTCAGCAGGAGAGCTAGTACCTTCCGTACCAAGCAACGTGAGTCCATGGGTGGTATCGTTTCCGAGTGAAATCTTCACCGGAGCACCATTCTTGTCTGTGATCTTCTGTTTCACCTTGTCCGCAATAGGTCCGTAGAACTTGCGAGCCATGGTCAGCGAATCATTGAACAACTGGGGAATCAGAGCGCCCCCCGTCGCCGCAGATGTGGTCAACAGATCGCGCTGCTCCTGATTCAGACCCGCACGACCATGCAGAGCATACTGACGAAATGCTTCGCTGAAATTCTTCTTGCGATACTCCACGCTGGTTTCATCCGTAGTGCTGCCGTTCACCTGAGGGCGAGGAGACCGCGTGAACTGCTGATCTTTCGCGTTCAAAGACGCCAGTGTCTCTGCCCGCTGAATGTCTGACTCCAGATTGGTCACATCCACATTCATCTGGTCGAACTGAGCACGGGATTCCGTAGACCAGGGCTTGCCTGCAATGGTGCTCATATCGGTAAGGAGCTTATTGCGATTAAATTTAAGTTGCTGCAAATCCATGTATGTGAATCTTTCTCTCGGGTTTGCCGAGTAGGTTGAAAGGTTGTGGGATTGGCCGGTTAAATTCACGGCCGAGGGAATTTGCTTTGCAAAACAAAAAGGCCCGCCGATTAAGGCGAGCCTTTGTTGTGAAGTCAGTCGAGCGGGTTATCTACGTCTTACTTCAATGTCGTTACACGGCCATTCGCCGTGCGATGAGTGTCTTCATGCGGAGTGAATCGCTGCGTTGCTGGTCAGCATCACGGTCTGCAAAATCGCAGCGGGTTTCAGCATTGCAATTGGCATGGTCTCCAGTGCGACACGCTACGCAAGAGGCAGCACTCCGCATACAGGAGCACTGTTCTTCGCCATCTGTGTCTTCGCTGTCGCCGTCCGTGTTGTCAAGATCGGTATCGTCTGGGGTGTTGAGAATGCCGAGCATGTCGAGTCCCTGTACATAACCAGGGTCTGCCCGCTTCGCTTTCAGTTTTGCTCGGATGTCCGGTGATGCGCTCCGCGTAGAAACACTGGCTTCGGGATAGGCTGCAAAGCTGGTAGGGCTCACTTCAAACAGATCAATGTCAAGCAAGGTGCGAACTACGTTGCCGTCAGCATCGGCTGCCCATGAATCACCCTCTGCATCTTCGCTATAGTTGACGCTGAATCCGAACGACACGCCGAACAAGTTACGGAGTCTGACGTTCTCTGCCGTATCCTCACCGATTGCGGTTCTCGGAAGGGTGATGGTGAATGCGAGACCCTTTGAATCTGCTTTGAGTTCGAGCGTTCCCGCCGCTGTGTTGCCGAGCAGCAGCTCTTGCTTATGGTCACGCAATGCGAGGATCGGGTGACCATCTTTGAGCGTTCGCTTGACTGCACCAGGAGAAACAATCTCCGTGAATCCGCCAAGGTCAACGCTGCGTGAGTTGAATACAATCGCGTAGCCACCAATTTGCTTGCTGCCATCAGCGAGGGTGCGGACGGTCATAGGTTGAGCTTTGGACGTGGTTGTGCGCAGCTCCCGCGTGGGAGTTTTGTGCTTTGTCATGTGTGGGATTTTCCTTTTTAGGCGGGAGTGAGAACTTATGCGTATAAGGCTTCAGGGAATTCGTCTTCTGCGAGAGCAGTCTCAGGCTCGATTTCCTGCCCCTCGATGCGTTCGCGGTCATAGGGACTGAAACCCATCTTGCTCGCGGCTGCCAGCATTGAACGCTGATAATCCAGCATGAGAGTAACGGCAGGATTTCGGATCGGCTTTGATGTGCTGCCCGTGCGCGTCTGTGACGTGACGGTGATAATCTGCCCTTGCTCATCCACCAGAGACTTTGCTTCCAGGTATCCAGCGAACGCGGTGCAGTAGGCAGCAAGAATTGCCGTGTCCACTTCCAGGAGTGCGCCCTGCTCAAGCAGAAAGGGCGCTACACGCCTCCATTCTGCTTTGGCTACCTTGGATAGCCAACGTGGTGCGGTGCCGGTCGCAGGCGGGAATGTGAGTCTACTCTTTGCATGTCTATCGGCACGGAAGGTGCCCGCCGCAATATGATTTGCAGTCGATTTTCGTTTGCTCATGGTTCAAGGTTCCTTTATGCGCACTGTGCAGCATTCATGCGTCTTTTGATTCCGATGGAGAATGGTACTACTATCAGGGCATTCCTCGACATTCCCATAAACAACTGAAAACAATATGGTTACCGCGAGTGCTGCGGATCGAAATCGATTCTGATTTTTCGGTTTTCGCACTGACGGGGCACGCCGAAGATTCACGCGCGTTCCGTAGAGCCCAAAAGGTTGAAACTATTCGACCCCCATATCCCCGCTGTGCCCAAAGTGGACCATAACCTTACAGTAAGATGATCACAGTCACAGATGGCTTAACTGAATGGTTGCCACGCGCCACTATGCAACACATAGCTTGTGTACGGGCTGGAACTGGTTTGAAAGTACAGATCACCTTCGGTGCCACTTACCGGGTCAGAGATTGCCTTGAGCGCAATCAACGCCATACACCACGCTCCTGTACTCGGGAGCGAAAAGGAAGCAGATACCGATGCAGGGCTGGTTTCGACTGAGTAGGCAACGGCTGTGACGTTTTGGTTGTAGGCTGCCTCTTGGTCAGATAGCTGTGTGAATCCAGACGAAACGGTAGCGGAACCACCACTGCTGCTACCTACGCAAGCGAGTACCAGATCATTCGGCGCGGCGGTTGTCACAGAGATAGGACCAGCCATCGATGAATGGTCTGAAGACGTGATGGACTGATCCACGGAGATAGTAGCGTTAGAAAACTCGCAGGCTGTCATTGCAGGCCGATAATTCATGCTGCCCGAAATGGTCACTGTGTTGGTACCAGATGCAGGCGCAATGCCAGCCCACACGTCTAGCTCTTCCGGTGTTGAAAGGTTTTCCAATTGCGTGTAGCTGGTGCCGAGTGTATCGGTGCATGTTCGGCCCGGAACATAGGTGTCAATAGAAAAAACCACGACCAGTAAATTACCTTCGGTGACCGATGAAGACAGAGCGACCGAACCACCACCAGCAGACGCAGATTGCACGCTTGCAGGTGTGTTTGCTCCGTTAGGGTCGGCTGTGCCGAAGTGTGCGGTAATGCTGCTGGTGATGCTTGGTGTTGTTGGCACGTATTCTGTACCGTTGTATTCGAGTACTTGACCTGTGGTGGGGGTTGTGGCAGAAACAGCTATACCCTGAATTTCGCTTGCATTCGTGCTGCCCGTCGTGCCGAGCACAGTCAGCTTGCCTGCGCCATCTACTTCGCACGTCGCACCATCTGGGTACATTGCGCCGGACAGGGATGAAGTAGCAACCGGCATATAGGCTGAAACTCTCTGCTGTGGCGTGTCACCATCGGATTGAAAGGCTACATTCTGCTGTCCACTAGGAGGAGCAGGCGTGGAAGTGTTGAGCATGATACTTGTTGTTGGTGCGGCCATTATTAGACAACCTCGAATGTAATTGCGATTAGATCGTCTGTGTCGGACGAAGATTGTTCCGTCATGGCATCCAGGCTGTTGTCCACATCATTCTCTGGATCGTCTCCTACGCGGACGGAAAATATATTTTCAAGATTAATAACGTCTGTAAGATTCTTCACGATGAGTTGTTCCCTTTACGTGGTTTGGTTATGGATCAGCACACGTTGCACTATATCCGTGATCGATATCACGGACGCAGGCTTTTCCAGATGTGTACCCAACTGCACCGATGACCAGGACACGCGGCACTCCCACAAGGCACGGTCACCAGTCATCGGCTGCAATGTTGATTGAATCTTTGGCACGTGCGGGCTATTGAGTTATGAGCACCCGAAGATAGACTAAAACTTAGGGACCATTCAGTCCGCCCGCACGTGCAACTTAAACTTATCGGGTGTAGGAGTTGACGCCTACACCCGCAAGGCTGGTAAATAATGAGAAAACCAGCATGGTGCTGCCCGTAGGCTACTATCCAAAAGTTGGACTAAAAACCTTGGAGATTACGAAAAGGGCAGCACGCATCTTGAAATCGTGTCTAAACGACGATGGAGACCAGATCACGGCATAACAGCGGCGGCAACCCGAAACCCACTCTCACTGTTTCTGTAGACCGTGGAGAGCACCACGGTAGGTACATCTGCGGCAAAGCTCGCTGCGGTCGCCGTGGTGGACTCGTCGAATTCGAGCAAGCCATGTCAGAGACGCGCGGCCAGCATCTCACCAAATCGCAGGCATCCCAAGCGGTGCGATCCTTCATGGTTGGCAGGTTGACTCCTGATAAAGCAGAACACCCGGCTATCGCGGAGATGAGACGGCTAACCGAGGCTTCGAAAGTGACCATCTAACGGGTGTCAATTTTATTTACATCGACCCATGCCAAGTGTAAAGAATCTTTACAGATAATAGAGCCTAGGTGTAAAGAATCTTTACAGATTCGAGGCTTATCTATAAGAAAACAGATGAGTTGTTCGGAAGATATATGCTCTTTAATTACAGTGCCTGTATACAGGCTTCTTGAGCGAGCGGTCTCAGGATGGTACCTGCGCTGATCTAGCCAAGGCTATACCTAGTCTGAAACATCAAGGGGTAAAAGTCTTGTGGTTCGCCATCTTTTGAGCGAGCGTAGCGAGCGGTACAACCCTGGTTACAATCCTGGTCCACATGCGGCCAAATCTCAAAACATTTACTAGCCGGTCACATCCGGTACACAGGAGAACCATGTCTACACCTGATCTTTGCCAGCACCTGGGAGAGTCCAGCAGCCTTGCACAGCCATTCACCTTTCACACACTAGGGCAGAATCCCGTTTATGCTTGCCCTGCCTGCACCACGGCGGCAATACAAGAATCACTCACAGCAAGAAAAGCACCTGGTGCTGTAGCCAGCCGGGTTTACTTCGACCGCTGCGACCATGAGACCGTAGCGACCGGCAAGAGATGCCATGCTTGCACCCGCGCTGTGCGTGCCAGCCTGGATGCTGTATGGTCTCAGCTTCACTTCGCAGACAAACCTGCGGCCAACAGGTTGCAGAAAGTCATAGATGTGCTGTTCAAGAGTGAAGATGCCAAGGCGATAGAAGCAGAACGGAAGAACATTCTAGTGCGTGATGCGGTTGCCAAGGCCACGCGGCAGATTACCAAAGAACGCCGCGAAGATGCAGAGCGCGAATTTAGACGCCAGAATGGAATGCGTCGTCAGATTGACGTGCGACCGTTCGAGCAGCATGAGACAACCGAGGCTGCATGGGGCAGTGAGGCACAAGCCATCCGGCAAGGTGCAGCATAGGGCAGACTGACGCCAGCGTTCTGCGAGAGACCATCACGTCTGCTTTGGATGCCCTGGCTGCTGGCAAGATCAGGCCGGAAGAGATGCCCATCAAGACTGGCGAACGTCAGCGATCTGATGTTATCCGTATTGCGCCGGGATTCGAGATTGACCAGTTCCCCGCCAGCGGGGAACTGCCCACCCACCATCGAGGCTCTAGCAAAATTCCTCGGTGAAGTGCGCGATTGAGGGTCTGACCCACTACTCAGAATCTAGCGGCAAGAGGCAGCAACCGGGCAACGCGCTTGCGGCAGAAAGAAGTGATGGGGTAGCCTACACTTTTCGAGCGATGCGTCTACGCGGTTCGGTCATTTCGCTTAACTCCTTTAGAATTTCACTGCAAAGTGTGCAGACCTATCCAGCGGAAATTATTTTGAGAAAAGTTTGGGCGAGCCGGGACTTTTACCCGAAAAAATTGATCTATGAGTATGAAGAGGACTGCACGAAACCGCAGCCGATCGAACAAAAATGAAGAAAGTTTCAGGTAGTGTCCCTTTTGTCCGAAAAAATTGATCTATGAGTATGTAGCGGTAGCCGCAAGATTCTTATCCCACAATTTAACCAACACCAGACATGCCCGGTACAGACCGCGAGCGGAAGGAGAACCCATGTCTAAACACCCTATTCGCCCTGCGCATACCGAGGCGGCCTTAGAAGCAGTCTTCGCACAGCTTTCAGACCTTCCTGAATTTAAGGATGATGTTTCCCCGGTTTACACAATCCGTGAGATTGCCCGCATCCTTAAAGTTTCGGAGCGTACCATTTTTAACCTTCTGAAATCTGGAAAACTCCAATCTATCAATATCCTTGGTGCTCGCCGCATTCCCTACTGTGAAGTAGAGCGCATTGCCCGGCTTGGTACGTTCATGACGCCGGAGGAGATTGCTGCCCATTATGACCGCGTTGATCCGTTGACCGCTGCATGGGTTAAAGAAGAGATGGCACGCAGAGTTGCCAGCCGTCCCGATCTTGTACCGAAAGTATAGGAGACCACATTGGCTATAAAAATTGGAAACATTCAGATTTCTCTTTCGGCGGAAACTGCCAGCTTTCAGAGCGGCATGGAAAAGGCATCGGCTGTAGCTTTGAACTCCAGCAAAAATATAGAACGGTCGTTTAACCTGATGGCGGGCGCGATAACAGCCGCTACAGCTACCGCAGCTAGTGCTTTGGGTCGCTGCCTTTCTCTGAATGAAATGGGCAGTAGAAGAGCAGGTTGTTGTCTGACTTCTGGCCGGGCGCTTTCTTCACACCCAGGCGACTCGCATAGTAAGCCTCAATCTGCTCGGCTGCCAAATCGCGGAAGACAATGAAGTCTTCAAATGTCGCCAGCTTGCCACCATGCTCCGAACGAATCTCATACTCCCACACACCTTGCTTCGTGGTTTCTTTTGCCTTGATGAGTTTGGCCGCAACTAGGGTTTCTCTGGCTTCAATGAACACAGGACGCGATAGGCCGGTATCGTTCAATGCATCGCCTGTGTAAATGCGCACCATGGGAGAATCAGCCTTGCTCAAGATATAGGCATAAAGAATAGTAGTGCTCATTTTCACCTTGGGATCGGTGAGCAGCCGATTGAAGACGGCAGCAGGCACTGTGAATGTGTCTACCTCCGATGCTCTGAAGATGTTTGTTATTTTGCTCATGTTTTCCTTTCTGGCTGGCTCACCTTAGAATTATCCCAATGGCACCAGACGGATCATTTAGAAAATCATCACTTTAGTAATCGGATGCTCCCGTATCTATCACCTAATCGGGAAACCTTTGGAATCGCGGCTACATCCACTTTCTCATTACCCGGAGAAACTTTCCGCCTGAGAGGGTGCAGATGAGTCCCAATTTAATATTGGAACAGCTATTGGACATCGAACGATCTATCGGTGTGGAAACGAACGCCATTGTTCGGAAGAAAGTACAGGACGCGGAGGATTCTCTTCTGCTCTTGCAAAAAGAGACGGTCGATAATCTCCGCAAAGAATTCAGAGGTAACGAGTCACGTTCGATTCACATCACTAACTCTTTGGTCACGTAGCTCTCGGAACCAACAGTGTGTATGCTCGTTCCAATTGCCAGTTCCCCGCATTTGAATCCGCAGTCCCTCCCGCCCGTTAACATCTCATCTATCTGCACACCAGAACCTTCCCCAGAACTGGCAAAGGGTCGGGCGAAAGCCCGGCCCGTCTTGTCAATGTGGGATATATCGGCCTGCGGTGTCTTCAAACTCTGGTGGCGTCCTTAGAGTGGCTGCTGCTCATGTTTACCTTCTATTCTTTATCGCTCTCTGACTTTGGATTAGGAAACTCCCACCCAAAGGACGCTGCTTCCGCGTCTGTGAGATCAATGTTATCTCTCTGGGCTTTTTCACCATGCCCTAGTCTCTCCATAACGTCTTCGATGTTTATCTCATCACGCACCTGGCTCAACTTTTCCTTGAACACGGCTTCGCTCTCGAATGTTTTTGTTCCGGTCCTAGAACCAGGCACAATGGGTTTGCGGTTGATTGAGGAATGGTATTGCGGAGTTCCATCGGCTCGCTTGGCAGTGAATAGATTGAGGAAATATTTCATGCAATCAGTGTATCCGCGATAAGCAGATTGTGAGGGCAGAAAGTTGCATAAATCTTAAACGTCACATGCAGATTATGGAGACTGTATGTTATACATAATAATATAGATATTTGATTCTGTCAAGGTCACGAATCGACCAAAATGCTGCACTAAAGACGGTGCCAAAACAGCACCAAAGAGTTGTTGCTTTCTGCTCTCTGTCGGGCTACCTTCAGCACATCAACACCGCTCACTCCTAGAGGCATGAGGGTAATCCAGAAGACGGGCACCCTCTGACACCATCCACGGCAGCACTCTGCCCACAACCCGGCCCCGGCATGATCGGGAGTCAAGGAGACCACTATGAAAACGATGATCGTGAAAACGACCGACCACGTGATGGATTACGAGATCGAAGAACACATATCGAAGCACAACCGATTCTTCAAGCGGAGCGGCCTCACGCTTGATGACTTTGACGTTTATTGCCTGCCGTTGAATAAGGTAACCACGGCTGTACACCTGCTGGCACTCGGAATCATCACGAAAGAGAAAGCATTCGACGCCATGCTTCGGGCAGCGGCAAACTGGAAAGCCATTGATGACCAGTTGGACATCGAACACGCTGCCTGAGAGAACGACCGTTCGGTGATCGTTCGGTGCAAACGTGGGTAATGGATGGGAGCAGATTTCATCCCACAATGACCCCACAGTAAGAATTACTCACCGTTACTTTTCAATACTTTAGGCTGCCAGCCGTTGCGCGTAAGTCGTTGATATTACGTTAGATTTTGTTCTCTTAACCGACAGGTTGTAGGTTCGATTCCTACCGCGTCCACCAATCAATTCAAAAGCTTAGAAGAACCTCCTTCCACCAGGTTAGGAAAACTTGGGAAGACTTCATCGGCAGCCTTTTGATTCTTTCCCAGCTTCGCCTGCCGCCCCGTCCGGTCCATCTGCTCGACTGCAGGCACCCACCCTTCAAGAACCGCATTCGCGCGCGAATTCCCAAGCTGGTATCAGAGGTTGAACGCCTTCACGGCGTAATCAAGGTTGAGTGGAAGGCTTGGGGTTTTGGCCCGCGTTGATAACGGCTCCAATCGCAGCCCTCTCAACAGATGCAAAGTAGCCGACTACCAACTCAATCCAGTCCCGCGTCAATGATCAGATCGAAGTCCAAATACAGCGCGCCCTTTGAGCAATGTGGCCGCGTGCTCTGTCATTTGCATCCGAGAGTGCAGAGGCGACGAGATGCGCTCCAAACAGATCGCAGACAATCCGAAAACTTTTGCAATCATTCTCGATCCCGGTGAAGAAATTCTTGCTTGTCTTAAGAAGATCGCCGGAGCTGAGGGTTTTGCCGGGAGCAGTTTCAAGGCCATCGGAGCCTTAAGCCGGGTGGAACTAGGATGGTTCAACTGGGAGGCCAAGACATATCAGACGGCAGTCAAGTTGGAAGAGCAGGTTGAATTACTGTCGCTAATTGGGGACATCGCCCTGAAAGACGGCGAACCGCAGGTTCACGCCCATCTGGTAGTGGGACGTGCGGATGGGACGGCGCACGGCGGCCACCTCTTGAGCGCGATAGTTCGTCCAACGTGCGAGATCATTCTCACCGAAAATCCTGAACACCTGCAGAAGCAGGTCGATCCAGAATCCGGAATCGCGCTCATCCGAATTTAACGGGATGCGAAAATTGGAACTCCTGATCGTCTGGAGATGAATCTGGGAGCCGTATCGACCGAAGCCGGACCGCGACGCTGAACTTCGGGACGATTTGGTGAAGCGGCCCGGCAGTAGCCGCGCTACGGATACAGGTGTTGCTTTTGCCGCAGATGATCTTGTGCCGCGCTTAATCTAAGTGCGATCATTCTTGTCCAATCCGCGATCATGGGAACCAATGGCGAACCTCAGGCCGTAGGCCGTCACTTCCGATTTGTGCATCTATAAATTAAGGACGGAATCAAGAAGGTTCTCGTGTGCGGGTACTAGTTTGCTTCCTGCATTCTATCTGAGGTCTGCTTATATTTCCGACTCATAACTGGAGTGAAAGGAGAAAACAAAATGGCAAAATCAGTTTTAGGCAGAACAAGCGACTCCATCGGAGAATCTGTCCATGGGGCTTCTCGATTTGCATCTTCTGTCGCGGACGCGGTCGAGGATGGCTTAGGTACGGCGAAGCGTGCAGCCAGAGATGGGCGTGATGCCGTAGAACAGTTTGTCAATGACACCAACAAGCGGGTTAGGCGCAGTCCGACTGAATCCGTGCTGGCGTCACTCGCGGTCGGCATCATTCTCGGATTTTTGGTCGGTCGAGCCACGTCAGGGGACTGATCCATCCGGTTCGACTCCAATTCACGGCATTACACTCGCAGTATTGAGATTCCCGAAGAACATGGGAACTGACACACTCGATACCAGAGTTCTACAAACTTCTCATGCTGTTACGTGGGAGTCTGACTGATCGCCAAATCAGTCAGACTCACCACGAAGATTTGCGGCTTTGTCGCGCGATCAAAAGTTCGGCGTAGAGTGCTTATCGGGCTTGACATCGAACGTTCCAGTTATAAGCAGTACTTGTCGATCTGATCTTCCGACAGTAATTCGGTCGCTTGCCACGCGGCCGCGGCCTTACAATCGGCCACCATACCCTGCACTCCCATTTCCCCTGCCTGAACGATCTGTTACCTTGTTCCGCCCCAATCCTGTAGTTCCCCGCAATAAAGTCACCCTCATAATCTAGATAGCAATCCCGGGCTGCAGGGGCTAGATTTTCAGGCGTGGTGCCGTTTTCAGCATTTCTCTCCAGGGATCGCGATGCAGCCGTTTTTTCCATTCAGCGAAGTCCGATACGCGGAAAATCGGCCGCTCAGTTGACCTCAATTCAGACCAATCCAATGGAAGGGCGACGGATACTCCCTCCCGCGCACGCGGAGAAAAAGGCGCAATCGAAGTGGCTCCTCGTTCGTTGCGCAGGTAGTCGAGATAGATCTTGCCCTTGCGCGCGGCTTTCGTCATGCGCGTGAGAAAGAGCGAGCGGTTGTCCGCCTCCATAGCAAGCACCATGCGATGAGCGAAATCTTTCACTGCAAGCCAATCATGCTCCGGCCGTATCGGAGCCACGACATGCAGACCCTTTCCACCGGTTATCTTGAGAAAAGACGCAAGGCCGGCGGCCTTCATTCTCTCTCGCACTTCAATTGCGCTGGCTGCGAGCATCTTCCAGTCGATTGTCGTGTCGGGATCGAGGTCAACAACAATTCGATCGGGCATTTCGAGAGAGCTGTTCTTTGATCCCCAAGAATGGATTTCCAATACGTTCACCTGAGCAAGTTCGATGAGCGCTTCAGGCGTCGATAGTGTGATGTAAGGCTCTGGCGTGCCGGTCTTCTTGTCGACGATGTCGACACTTTCGATGTCGGGCGGCAGCGTCTCATTGGCATGTTTCTGGAAGAAGCAGGGTTTGCTGCTCCCATTCATGCAGCGAACGAGTGACAGGGGCCGGCCGTTGATGTGCGGCAACATGTGTGAGGCAATTGCGGCATAGTAGTGAGCGAGCCCCTCCTTGGTGAGGCCCGAGTCCGAGTCGAGCACTTTGTCGGGATGCGTTAACCGAATCGGCAGCGGCCTCGATGAGTATGCTCCCACGAATATTTGCTTGCCCCGTGCTGTTTCCCGTCGAATCGGCTTCGTTCCGGATTTCGCCTTCTCTCGTTTCTGCGCCACCTGCTCTTCCTCCCGTTGAACCGACTTTGGAGGCTTGTCCTCGCGCAAACCCTTGAAGGCCGCCTGGCGCACGATATTGTCTGTGGTCCAGTTAGCAAACGAGACTTGCGCCACAAGCTCTGGTTTGACCCAATGCACGCCACGGCACATTTGAGTTGGGACCGTCGCGAACGGTGATGTCTTGTTTCGGATGGTCTCAAGCCGGTCGCGCATCATACGATGCGTCTTCTGTGTGAAGCCAGTCCCGGTGCGGCCTGCATAAAGCAGTTTCCCATTCTTGTAGTAACCCAGGAGTAGTGCGCCCACACCCCGAATGCCGTTGGAGGGGAACGTGAACCCGCCGATAACAAACTCCTGCTCCCGATAACATTTGAATTTCAGCCACGCATTGCTGCGGCCAGAGACATACTTGCTCTGCGCCTGCTTGGAGATAATCCCTTCAGCACCGAGCCTGCAGGCGTTGTCAAACACAGTCTTTGCGTCGCCGCCCGTATGCTCGCTGAAGCGGATCGAGCTATCGGGAGGCAAACCGGAAAGTACTTCAGCCAAAATCTCTTTTCTCTCCAACAACGGCAGATTACGGAGGTTTCGGTCGTCCAGGTGGAGAAGATCAAAGATGAAGTATGTGAGTGCAGACCGGGCGCCCTCTTGAAATGCGGCCTGTAGATTTGCGAAGCTCGTCGTGCCATCGCTAGCCAGCACCACAACCTCTCCGTCAAACAGAGCATTGCGAATTTCTAGAGATGCTAGTGCGTCGGCGACCGGCCGCATTCGATCTGTCCAGTCCAAAGCGGTGCGCGTCAGAAGTCCGACCGACGCCTGCCCTTCCGATTGCACCCGAGCCTGGATACGGTAACCATCGAGCTTGAGCTCGTGTACCCAACCTTCGCGATTTGGCGAAGACTTACCCATCGAAGCCAGTTGCGGCGAAACGAACGAGGGCAGCGCCTCCCTGGGCAGATGTGGCCGCCGAGACGCCAGATTAGAAAGGGTGCTGGCTTGGGAAGATTTGGAGAGTCTGGCGGCTGGATCGGTCCTTGTGCGCTTCGGTGAATTGCGATCATCGGCTGGATCTGCTGATGGACCGGCTCTTGAATTCCAAACTGCATCTCGCGCCTTGGCGATGGCATCCATGTCACGCCCGCTGAGGACGCTTTTGGGTGCTTCTTCGGTAATGGGAATCTCGTTTGCGGCCCGTTCATCTCCATCGTGTTCTTTAATCAGTAACCAGCTGGGCTTGGATTGATTGGCAAATTTCCCCGCCATGCGAACAAGAACCCAGTGACCGCGCAATTTCTCGCCGTGCAGCACAAACTTGAGATTTCCATGTCGAAGTCCTTCCGCAGCGTCCCCGACAGGTTCCCATGTTCCACGATCCCACAGCATTACCGTGCCGCCGCCATATTGTCCCTTGGGGATGATTCCCTCAAAGCCACCGTAGTCGAGTGGATGGTCTTCGACCTGAATCGCCAGCCTCTTGTCGCCGGGATAGTAGCTCGGCCCTTTGGCGACCGCCCAGCTTTTGAGAACTCCGTCCCACTCCAACCGGAAGTCATAATGCAGACGGGTAGCCGCGTGCTTCTGAATCACAAACGACAATTTGCGCCGTTTGCTCTGACTCCCGCTTTTTTGCTTGTCTCCGCTTGGCTCCGGAGTGAGCTTGAAATCGCGCTTCGCCCGGTACTTTGCGAGTTGCTGCTTCGAAGTACGTTTGGCTGGATTAGCGGCGAGTGACTCTCGTTTGCTCATGAGGAGGGGGCTCAGGCCGACTTGCGGCGTCTCTCGGCTCCGCGCGGATGCATCAACCGAAGTCCCTGCTTGCCCGCTCGATCTCTCACAGCCTTGCCGTCAGCACGAACCGCGGGCTTCTTCTTGGCGGTCTGTTCGCCGACGCTGCGCCGAAGAGCATCCATCAGGTTGATGACCTTTCCACGCGGCTCGCGGTCTTGCGACTTGAGCGGGGTGACATGTTTGAGCTTGGCATCGATCAGCTCACGTAGCGCCGCTTCGTAATCGTCGGTGAACTTGTCCGGTTGGAACGGAGCCGACTTTCTCTGGATGAGTTCCTTGGCCAAAGACAATTGGTCACGGTCGACCTTGTGACCTTTGATGTCTTTGAAGAATTCGGCTGCGCTTCGCAACTCGGTTGCGAAACGCAGTGTGTAGGCCATCATCCCGCGCAACTTCGGATCATTCGGAAGGGTTACCGCGACGAGGCGCTCTCTGCCGCCCAGCGCGATTTTTCCAAGGCCGACTCGCTTGGTTTCCTCAAGGGCCTCGCGCACCACGGCGAATGCCTCTGCCTGAGCCGAATTTTCAGGCAGAACGAAGTAGGGTTTCTCGTAGAACGCCGGATCGATCTCGTCTGCAGGGACAAATTGTTCGAGCTCTATCGTGTGACGGGATGCAATCCTCAAGTTCTCAATCTCAGAAGGCTCCAGCTGGATGTATTCGCCCTTGCTGTATTCATAGCCTTTCACGATGTCGCTTTTATCGACCGGCTCCTCGTCTTCTGAGGAGACTTTCTGATGCCGAACACGCTCTCCAGTCCGCCGATCGATCTGGTGAAAACGAATCTCGCCGGCTGCTTCCGTAGCGGGAATCAAGCTGATTCCAAATGAAACCAATGAAATTTGCAGGTGACCGGACCAGAATGGACGCGCCATGACACAGCTTCCTCTCCCTGTCAGATTCACGACAGGAAGTAGATGTTGCCTATGCTGATTCCCATGTTCCGAGCCGAGCCTTTCCAAAAGCCTGAGAAGATCGAGCCGCGATTGATCCGGCAACTAAATACTGTCGGGGTGCCCCATCCATTTCCGCGTTTTTTGCGGAGATGGGTGGGAATACGATGTCACTGTTTTAGTGCCGTTCAATAAGCGGCCTGTCTGGCGTCCTGGTGTAAATGCTCTGCGGTTGCGGTGAGCACCTGATCCGCATTGCCGCGCAGGAGGTTCGCGTATCCATCAGGTGCAACTATTTGGGCAGATGCGGCAACCCTTCTAGGTGTGCGTAGCCGGGGCCCTGACGGCTTGTCTTCCATTCCAGGCAAAGGAGCTTTTATGATTCGCAAATTGAAATCGGGCCAATACCGTCTGTATTCACGCAAGAAGGACGCTTCAACCGGAAAACGTCGCAACCTTGGCACCTTTTCGACGATGGAGCAGGCGAAGCAACACGAACGCGAAGTTCAATACTTCAAAAAGCATTGAGCTTCAGACTGAAGAAAATCTGCTATCTGTTCCGACGCTCTCAAATAAAGGGAGGAAATACCCGGCGCGATTCTTCGCGGCCGCCGGGGCGTCCTCTCGGAGCGGGAGTTGAGCGCTCCGGTCCTTACTCTTGCGTTGCACCCGAACAAGCATCTTCACCCGCCACGCGCTCGATATCGTTGGTGTCATCAAGCGCCCAAAGTGTACGCTCCTTGCAGATGTGCCTAGGAGCGCTGGCGGCATCTGACCGTATGGCAGCCGGTGTGGACGCGCAGCATCGTGGATTCCTAGAGTAAAGCTCGCGGCAGCCGGGCTCCGGCGTTGTGCGATCATTCATAACAAGAACATGGTTGAAAGCATGCAGCAGCCGTCCTCATCGCAATCGGGCCATTCCGGCCTGCCGGCCTCGCGACGGTTTTTCCGGCGTATCAGGAGCAGCATTCTCCAATTCGAGCCGATCTATCGCCTGTATCTCAGATACAAATACGGAACGCGCGGTCTGTCGACTTCTCCTGATGTCCCGCTGCCAAATGGAGTGCTGCAAAGCGAGGCCGAATGGCGGGAAGCGACGCGGCGAGGCAAAAAGCTTCAACTGCCGCTGCATCGCTCGGCGGAGAAGAACTGGGACCATCTGGCGGCCGTGGACGCAATCGCCAGCGCCTTTCCGCGATCGGCATTTGTTCTGGATGCGGGCGCGGAGTTCTACAGCAACGTGCTTCCGGCCTTGTTCGCCTATGGATACCAGCACCTGTACGGAATGAATCTTTCCTTTGCGGACCCGGCGCGACGCGGACCGATCCGCTATGTGCCCGGAGACATCACGCGAACGGGTTTTCCCGACGCTTTTTTTGACGCGATCACCTGCATGAGCGTCATTGAGCACGGCGTTCCCTTGCCTGCGTATTTTCAGGAGATGTTTCGCCTGCTCAAGCCTGGCGGAGTACTGATTACTTCCACCGACTACTATCCGGACCCCATCGACACGATGAATCAGGTCGCGCATGGATCGCCGATCAAAATCTTTTCGAAATCCGATGCCGAGCAGATGATCGCCATGGCGGAAAGCTGCGGCTTCGAGCCTACCGGTCCGATTGACCTGGAATGCTGCCGGCCGTCGGTCCGGTGGGATCTCTATCATCTGGAATTCACCTTCCTGATCTTTACGCTGCGCAAGCCTGCACATTTTCCTGAACAGGGCTGACTGGGCCTTGGTGAGCGAAGGCCGTTCCGCTGCAGGCAAGACTCGATCCGGTTTTGCGGATGCGGCCTTCGGCATGTGGAATAGGCGGACCGTGAGACGGCGCATCGCGCTTGCCGTCGTACACTGGAGGTGCCAGGAATATCTCTCTCATGAAACGTGCCGGATTCGGATTCTACGCCATTCTTACTGTGCTGCTGATGGTCTGGGGCTACTATCAGGCCATCTACGTGGCGCCGACTGACGCCATGCAGGGCGAGATCTTTCGCATCATCTTTTACCATGTGCCGCTATTCTTCTGCTGCTTTCTGTTCTTTGCGCTCTCCTTCCTGGGCTCGGTGGGATTTTTAACCTGGCGTCACAGCCAGCCGGAGCGGGCGCAGATTGCAGACGCATGGGCGCTGGCCGGCGCCGAGGTCGGCGTCATCTGCTGCGCCAACGCGCTCATTCTCGGCTCGATGTGGGGACGGCGCGCCTGGGGCATCTGGTGGACATGGGACGCGCGGCTTACCACCACCCTGGTTCTGTGGCTGATCTACGTGAGCTACCTGCTTCTGCGCCGCTTTGCCGACGGCCCGCAGGTGCAGACGCTGGCCGCGGTTCTGGGCATCTTTGGTGCGCTCGACGTGCCCATTGTCTACATGTCCAACCGCTGGTGGCGTACCCAGCATCCCGCGCCGGTATTTGGGGGTGCGCCGGGGTCCGGCATGGATAAATCCATGTACATCCCTTTTTTATGGAATGTTTTTGCGTGGCTGGCCTGGAGCATTCTGCTTTTCATGATTCGCTATGCGGTGGAACGCCGCCAGCAGCGCATTGCCGCGGCCGAAGCCCGGCTGGCTCTGGCCGGCGACATGGGCGTCTGAGCCTCAATCATCCGAACACAGCTCCGAAGCGAGGGAAAGATGGGTCTCGATCAAGGCGCAATTCTCGATCACCAGTTCCGGGTGGCCGCATACGCGATCTCGTGGTGCATTCAGCTTGGTTATGTGGCCTGGATGGGCTATCGCTGGCGCGCGCAGAAACGCGATCTGGAGCGCTTGAACCGTATCGACCACGCAGGACATTAGTGGTGTCCGCCGCAAATAGCATCTGCTATTTGCGAGCCAAAATTGGCGGATCATACAAGCGGCATTCCCTCAGGGGCTAAAGCCCACACTCATTCTGCGGCGTTTGCGGCACGGCTAAAGCCGTGCCCTTTCAAAGAGCTTAAATGACCATCTGTTTTGCGGGCTACACCAGCCTGAAATCCCATCAGTGAACTGCTTATGGATATCTGCGTGGCGACTCATTCCGCAATGCGGCCGGCTCTTGAAAGGTGCGCCTTCCCGATACCACTTTCGCACCAGAACCGGGTAGCACTCAAAGACTTGCGAACCCGGTGCAAGTGGTATTTCAGTTTTTTCCAATCTGAGGGATCATTCAGTTGTGGACGGGCTCAGCGAAGCCGCACAGGGAGATT
Organism: Occallatibacter sp.; assembly: GCA_036267475.1. Taxonomy (GTDB): domain Bacteria; phylum Acidobacteriota; class Terriglobia; order Terriglobales; family Acidobacteriaceae; genus Telmatobacter. The sequence goes on along the minus strand of DATAVZ010000098.1, from coordinate 23,383 downwards.
CCTTCCATGCATGATCTCTTGATCGCTATCGCATTCATTGGTGTCGTTGTGGCCCCGGCTATTGTCGCTGTCAACTTTGGCCCCGGTTCTGCTGTAAAGCACGAGTAAGTTGTCCTCGCAAACCTTATGGCGTTGTGCGCCGCCCCCAGATCTGTATTGTTGGCGCATCGCCTGACCTGAAACCACGGTGACTCGAAGGCCAATCAGGCCCGGCGCCGAACCAAACGAGCAACAGGCACCAACCCCTCCGGCATCGCACCTCCATCCTTAAGCCCGTCTTTCCCTTTTCCTCCTGAATCCTCTTCCAGACTTGCATTGCCTCGCGGCTGCGTCCGGCGCGACCGGGCAATCGCGTGAGCGTGCGAAGAGCCGTGCCATGGGTTCGCGCCGCCCCTCCGGGGCTGCCTTGTGCTGAGGTTTCCGCTTCCCAGGACTGCGCTTCGCTTGGCCTGGGCTAGTTTCGGCCCGTCCCTCCGGGACGAAAACGGCCATGGCACTCGCCGTGGCACTTGCCGTGGCGCTCGAAGAAATCGAGCGTGGCACTCGACCAAATCGACTGTGGCACCTGGCGTGGTATTCACCGTGGCAGTCACCGTGGCAGTCCTTGACACGCGCAAACAAAACCTGACTCGCCAACGAAAAGCGTCCATGCGATTGCCGCTGCGTCCGGCGCGACCATGCATGCCAATGCACGCCCGTCATGGGAAAAATACTATAAACTGAGGGTTCGAGAGGCCAGCCATGTTAGTGGTCATGACAGCGCAAGCCACGCCGGGGCAGATACAGGCGGTTTGCGAGCACATCGAGCAACTGGGCTTTCGTGCGCATCCGCTGCCCGGCGCGCAGCGCACGGCCATCGGCATCACCGGCAACCAGGGCGAGGTGGACCGCGGCAATCTTGAAGCGCTGCCTGGCGTTGCCGAAGTGATCCGCGTCTCCAAGGCCTACAAGCTGGCCAGCCGCGACGTAAAGCAGGAAGACACCGTGGTGCGTTTTGCCGGGACAGACGCCACCATTGGCGGCCGCGATCTGGCAGTTGTGGCCGGCCCCTGCTCCATCGAGAGCCGTGAGCAGGCCTTCGCCATCGCCGAGCGGGTAGCAGCCGCTGGAGCGCAGTTTTTCCGCGGCGGCGCGTACAAGCCGCGCACATCGCCCTACGCATTTCAGGGCATGGGTGTGGACGCGCTGAAGATCATGGCCGAGATTCGGGACAAATTCGGCCTGCGCATTATTACCGAGGCCATCGACAGCGAAACCCTGGAGCTGGTTGCCGAGTGGGCCGACGTGATCCAGATCGGCGCGCGCAACATGCAGAACTATTCCCTGCTGAAGAAAGCCGGCCGGCTGCGCAAGCCGGTGCTGGTCAAGCGCGGCCTGAGCGCCACGCTGGAAGAGTTCCTGATGGCTGCCGAGTACGTTATGAGCGAGGGCAATTACCAGGTGATTCTGTGCGAGCGCGGCGTGCGCACATTTACCGACCACGCCCGCAACACGCTCGACCTGAGCGTGGTGCCGGCCATCAAGCGCGTCAGTCATCTGCCTATCCTGGTGGACCCCAGCCACGGCACCGGCCGCCGCGACAGCGTGCTGCCCATGGCTCGGGCCGCAGTGGCCGCCGGAGCGGACGGCATCCTGGTGGAGGTACACAACCACCCCGAGATTGCGCTTTCCGACGGGCCGCAGTCCATTTATCCCGACCAGTTTGCCGAGCTGATGAGCGAGATCGGCCAGATTGCGCCCATCGTCGCGCGCAATCTGCCCCGCGGCATTCACGTGGCCGCTGCCGCCGGATAGGATGTTGGCGTTGAAAAGCATTGCGCGGCTGACTGCGCCTCTCACCCTCTGCGTGCTGGCCCTCACCGGCTGCCGTCCGCACGACTTTCCGCAGTATCCGCCCAACTATCGCGAGTACGCCTACATTTCCAACGGCGGCAGCGGTACGGTGACCATTCTCGACGTGGTGAATGTCCGCGTGGACCGCGAGCTGCAGGTGGGCCAGAATCCGGTGGCGATGGCAGCCAGTCCCAGGCGCAACGAGATCTACGTCGTCAACTCCGGCTCGCCAACCGGCTGGGGCTCAGTTTCAGTGATTGACGCGGAGCACAACACCGTTGTGGCCACCATTGCCGTCAGGCGCCAGCCGGTTTCCATCGATCTCGACGCCGCCGGCAACATCGCCTACGTGGCCAACTCGGGCTCGAATTCAATCTCCGTGATCGACCTGCGCACGCGGCGCGTGCTGGCCGAAATCGGCACCGGCCAGGAGCCGGTGGCCGCCAGGATCGCGCCCGACGGAAAGTCTCTGGTTGTGGCCAATCGCGGGGCCGACTCGGTGACCATCGTCGATCCTAAAACCGGCCGCGTCCGCGCGGTTTTCACCGGCTGCCCGGGCGCGCAGGCCCCGGTGATTCTGCCCGACTCGTCGAAGGCCTTCGTGGCCTGTTCCGCCGGCCACCAGGTGATGGCCATTGCGCTGGCGCGCCCCAAGGATCATCCCGCCGAGCCCGACCAGCTCGAAACGCTCATGGATGTGGGCCGCGCGCCGGTCGCTCTGACGCTCAAGCCGGACGGCGGCGAGATCTTCGCCTCCAACTCGCTCTCCGACTCGGTCTCGGAGATCTACGACACCAGCGACGAGGTGGGCGACACCTTCATGATCGGCGAAGATCCGGTCTTCGGCCTGGTCTCGCGCGACAATGCGCTCCTCTATGTAGCCAATCTGCGCACCCAGTTCGTGAACCTCTATTCGATTGACGATGGAAAGCGCATCGGATGGGTGCATGTTGGCGACGGGCCTTCGGCCATGGCGTTTTCAGGCGCCGGCCATCTGCTGTTCGTGGTCGACTCGCGCTCGGACGATGTGGCCGTGGTGCGCACGGCAACCGAGTCTCTGTTCACCATGCTGCCGACCGGACGCGATCCGGACGCGATTGTGGTGAAGGCGTTCAAGGTTCGCTGAGCAATTCAAGGCGGCTGGGCCTGTCATCTAATTGGGGCTGTCATCTGATTCTGAGGGCGCCGCGGCTGGGCCCGTCAGCCCGCGGCGTTGCTTACCGGCTGGGTCGAATTCGTCTCATTGCCGATCCGCGCCACGCTGAACTGCGCGCCGGCAAACAGGATTAGGCCCGAGATGTAGGCCCAGAACAGCAGCCCCACGGACACATAAAACGCTCCATAGAGCGAGCGCAGATCAAGATGCGGCAGCACGTCTGCGAATGCTTCTTTCAAAAGCAGCCAGATGATTCCGGTCGCAATCGACACGCGCAGCACCGGCATGGCCGGCACTTTGCGGTTGGGCAGAATCCAGTAGACGCAAAAGAAGAACAGGATCACCGCCACGCCGGTGCTGAGCGTGAGCAGGATCGAGCTGAGGCCGGTGAAGAAAAAATTATCGGTGTGGTGAAAGAAGACGAACGTCAGCACCGTGTTCGCGCTGGCGTTCAGCGCCACGCTGCCCATGCCCAGCGCTACCAGGATGAGCGCCAGCCCGAAGGCCACCGCCTGGTTGAACAAATAGTTGCGGCTGCGGCTGACGCCCCATGCCTGGTTGAGCGCAACCTCAAGGGGCAGAAAGATTCCCGTGCAGGAGATCAGAATCACCAGCAGCGAGAAGGCCTGCACGCCATGGCGCGAAGACAAGGCCGCAGCGGCCCGCATGTTGTTGGCCAGCCAGTTCGGCTCCCGCGTGGTGGTGGGAAAGAAATAATTCACCATCTGGGTGATCACATCCACCATGGCCTGCGAGTGAAACACAGACAGCGCCAGCGTATACATGAGCACCACGAAAGGAATGAAGGAAAGAATCGCATTGGCGGCCACGCTGAAGGCGAAGGTGTGCACTTCGCTGTCGAGCAGGTAGGCAACCAGCGCGGTGCCGCGTCTGCGCCAGTGATACCACTTGGACCGCTTGGCCGGCTCCGGCGGCGGTGCGCCGCCTACCGTGGTCTCGAGCGGCAAATCCGATTTCACCAGTTCCGCCAAACACTGCTCCCGCTTCGTAGATCAGGCTCTTGCCGGCGCGGCGCTGTTGTGTAGACTCCAGCCCGGCTGTACGGCCGGCGTCTACCCCGCTATGCCAGACACGTATAGCTCCTGACGGACGGCAACCAGGTTCGTATGCAACCGATCGCCGATAGGCCGATAGATAGAGGCGCGCAGACCTTTTCTACTAAGACTTTTTAAGGATAGTCGCTTCGGGCCGGTTCGCGCTGCGCCGGTGGGCAATGCCGCTTTTCTCCGTTCGCCGCACCGTCGAGTCTGTCGAGCGCCCAGCGGGCCGCGGCGCGCAGTCCCTCATCTGCCGCCTGCGCCCAGTCCCGCAATCGCGGCGCAAACCGCGCCAGTCCCGCGTTGCCCATGGCGATGGCCACATTTCTGCGCAGCCCCGCAAATCCCGCCCGCCGCACCGGCGAACCGTTGAAGGCGCGCTCGAAGGAGGATTCGTCCAGGTTCGCCAGCCACTCCAGCGCCGGATTCACCAGCTCCTGGCGCGGCTCCAGCTCCGCATCCACGCCAATCGGAGCCTTGCGATTCCAGGGGCAGACGTCCTGACAGATATCGCAGCCAAACACCTGCCGGCCCATCTCCGCGGCCAGCTCCGCGGCAATTGCGCCCTTGTGTTCGATGGTCAGGTAGGAGATGCAGCGCGTCGCATCCATCTGGTAGGGCGTAACCAGCGCGCCGGTGGGGCAGGCCTCGATGCACCGCGTGCAACTCCCGCAGCGGTCGGGGACATGAAACGCCGTGAACGCCTCCTCTTCCCGAACCGGCAGCGAGGTGAGCAGGACAGCCAGAAATCCATACGACCCGAGCCGGGGATGAATCAGGCAGGTATTCTTGCCTGCCCATCCCAGCCCCGCGGCGACGGCCAGCGACCGCTCCACCACCGGACCGGTGTCCACATAGGCGCGCGATTCGAACTCGCCATAGCGCTGGCGAAGCCCGGCATCGAGCGCCTTGAGCCGCTTGAGCAGCACTTTGTGATAATCGCTCGGGCGGCGCGCGCCGCCGGCATCCCGCCGGCTGCTCCAGGCGTAGCGGGCAATCCATGCGGCGCCCTTTTGAGCCGCGTCGGTCGACTTGGGCTGTGCGGAGTGGTAGTTGGCCAGGCACACCACCGCCGACCGCGCCCACGGAAACGGCACCCCCACGCGCTCCCGCACCAGCCGCCCATCTTCCGCCGCCCGTTCGAGATAGCGCATGGTTCCGGCGCGGCCGGCGCGAATCCACTGCGCAAACCGGCTGGCATCGCGGGCTTCGGCGGGGTGCGGCAGCGCCACCAGCCCGGCCTCCGCAAAGCCGGCCTCAAGCGCCTGAGCGCGTACCGGATCGCGGGCCATCCCAGCCTGCGAACCGCCGGATGAAGCGATAATGGAACTGGAAACACTCATTTTACGTAGAAAAGATTACTGTTCATTTGCGGACGCCCGGTTTGAAATCGCACACCGGGCGGCCGCCCAGGGAAATCCGGGAACTTCGGCTTTCCCTTGCAGTTTCAGCATATTCCCATCCGACGGCTGCCAATCCAGTTTGGCCTTCCGCATGCACACTATAGGGAAAGCCGAGCTGCAAGCTCACAGGAGGTTTTTATGCATATCGCATTCAGCAGCAATCGAGCCATCGCCATCCTCGAACCCGACCTGCCGGGTGAGACGGTCGAACTGGTCCGCGGCCACGACGAGGCCCTAGTCGAGCAGCTCAACCCATTGGTTTTGGCGCACCCGGTCACGCTCGACATGCGCGCCGTGGAGCGCATTGACGCCGCCGGCATCGCCACGCTTATCTCTCTTTATTGCGCGGCCAGACAGGCCGGCCACTGCTTCACCATCTGCCGCGTCACGCCGCGCGTGGAAGAGATTCTTCTGCTGGTGGGTCTGGAGCGCATGATTGTCTGTCACGAGGCCGCGCAGCCCTGCCCCGAGCTTGTGCTCAACGCGGCCTGAGCCGCCAGCCGCGTACCAGTAACGCCGCCTGTCCCAGATAGCGAAGGGGCGACGGAAATTTGTCCCAGCCTATATGGCGCGCGCCCAGGGCAATTGCATTTGGATTTTATGAGGGTACCAGCATCGCGCAAACAGTAAACTTTGCAAACTCTAAACCTTGCAAACTGTAAACCCAGATTGATGGGTGCGTTGTAACAGGGCACGACTTGAGTCGTGCCGCCGGTGGGGCTGCGATCCGACCGGCTTTAGCCGCTGCAAAAGCTCAATTGATGGAGACGCGCATTGGCAGGGGCTAAAGCCCTATCGCTCTTGTGGCCTGATGCGGCACGACTGAAGTCGTGCCCTGTTACAAAACCTAGCTAGATTGATACAAAACCTCGACTTTGAATGGAAAACACGCCCTGCGGCAACCGGCTCGCAACGAATTTCAAATGCAATTGCCCCGCGCGCACGGCCGCCATGTGACGAATGGCACCGCGAAACGTATACTTGAATGGCTATTGTATTTGCGACATGCCGCAAGGCGAAGTCCGATGTCTGGATGACGCGCGCATGCTCAGTTCAGAGCGGTTCCACAATCAGGCGCCTTTTCCGATGATCACGGAGGGCGGTCTTTCCCACCGGGAAATTCCGCACAGCATCCGTGGTCTTCGGACGAAGCAATTGACAAACCGCTATGGCCGTCTGAAATCCAGCCGTTGAGCCTCTGTTCGCCACCCTCTTGTATCGACCCGCCCGCGCAATCCAAACAAAGACGGAGGCTTTACCCCATGACGCAGGGCGTTCTGGAGCAAGCGCCTGCTGCAAAAGCAGGCTCAAACGCAGGTCCAACCAAGTATGTCTACTCCTTTGGCGGCGGCAAGGCTGACGGCAACGGCAAGATGAAGGATGTGCTGGGTGGCAAGGGCGCAGGACTGGCCGAGATGACTCTCGCCGGTTTGCCCGTCCCTCCCGGATTCACCATCCAGACCGAGGCCTGCCGCGAGTACATGCGCGGCAAGGTAAGCCCGCAGATCGACAAGGAGATGCTGGCCGCGCTCGAACAGCTTGAAAAGGTGCAGGGGCAAAAGCTGGGCGCGGGCGACAATCCGCTGCTGGTCTCGGTGCGCTCGGGCGCCAAATTTTCCATGCCCGGCATGATGGACACCATCCTCAACCTCGGCCTCAATGACAAGGCCGTGGAAACGCTCGCCAAGCTCACCGGCAATCCGCGCTTCGCCTACGACTCCTACCGGCGCCTGATCCAGATGTTCGGCGACGTGGTGCTCGATGTGCCGAAGAAGAAGTTCGAGCACATCTTCGACGGTTTCAAGACGGCCAAAAAGATCAAGTTCGACTACGATCTGACCGCCGACACGCTCAAGCAGATCATTGCCGAGTACAAGAAGCTGGTGAAGAAGGAAACCGGCAACGACTTCCCGCAGAATCCGATCGAGCAGCTCAAGGAAGCGCGCAATGCCGTGTTCCGCAGTTGGCAGAACGATCGCGCCAAGACCTATCGCCGCATCAACCGCATCGACGACAGCATCGGCACCGCGGTCAACGTGCAGGCCATGGTGTTCGGCAACCTGGGCGAAAACTCCGGCACCGGCGTGGGCTTTACCCGCAATCCGGCCACTGGCGAGCACGTCTTCTTCGGCGAATACCTGATGAACGCGCAGGGCGAAGACGTGGTCTCCGGCGTGCGCACGCCCAACCCCATCAGCGAGCTCGAGAAGGCGATGCCACAGTGCTTCGAGCAGTTGAAGGACATTACGCGGAAGATGGAAACGCACTACCGCGACATGCAGGACTTCGAGTTCACCATCCAGGATGGCAAGCTCTACATGCTGCAGACCCGCAACGGCAAACGCACCGGCCTGGCCGCGGTCCGGGTGGCCATCGACATGGTGAAGGAAGGCCTCATCACCAAGGAAGAAGCCATCTTCCGCGTCGAGCCCAACCAGCTCTACGACTTCCTGGTTCCGCGCCTGGTGGAAAAGGGCGAAAAAATCGAAGTGCTGGCCACCGGCCTGCCCGCATCGCCGGGCGCCGCCGTGGGCCAGATCGTATTCTCCGCCGAAGACGCGGTGAAGCACCACGGCAACGGCTCCTATAAGTCGATCGTGCTGGTGCGCGGCGAGACCACTCCCGAGGACATCGCCGGCATGGAAGTAGCCGATGGCATTCTCACCTCGCGCGGCGGCATGACCTCGCACGCGGCGGTTGTGACTCGCGGCATGGGCAAGTGCTGCGTGGCAGGCGCCGGCGACTGCGTGGTGGACGAAGCGAAGAAAGAGTTGCGCGTAAAAGGCAAGACCTACCGGGAGGGTGATTACATCTCGCTCGACGGCACCACCGGCCGGGTGATCGCGGGCAGGCTCAAGACGCTGGACGCGCAACCCGACGATGCCGATCTGGTGAAGTTCATGAACTGGGTCGATCCGCTGCGCCGCCTCAAAGTCCGGGCCAACGCCGACATTCCGCGCGACGCCAAGCAGGCTCGCCAGTTCGGCGCCGAAGGCATTGGCCTGTGCCGCACCGAGCACATGTTCTTTGCCGAAGACCGTATTGGCCACATGCGCACCATGATTCTGGCAACCAGCGAGAAGGATCGCCGCGCCGCGCTCAAGAAGCTGCTGCCCATGCAGCGGGCTGACTTTGCCGGCCTGTTCAAGGCGATGGAGTCGCTGCCGGTCACCATCCGCCTGCTCGATCCGCCGCTGCACGAGTTTTTGCCCAAGCGCGAAGACCTGCTGGTGCAGATTGCGCGGCTGGAAGAGAGCAAGCCGAGGTCGCCCAAGCTGAAGGACCTGCGCACGCTGCTGGCGCGTGTGGAAGAGCTGCACGAAATGAATCCCATGCTCGGACTGCGCGGCTGCCGACTGGGCATTACCTTCCCCGAGATCACCGAGATGCAGGCGCAGGCCATTCTGGAAGCGGCTGTGCAGGTGAAGAGCAAGGGCGGCAATCCGCACGTGGAGATCATGATTCCGCTCATCGGGTCCATCGAGGAGATGCGCAACCAGACGGCCATTGTCCGCCGCGTCGCCGATGAGGTTTTCAAGGCCAAAGGCGTCAAGGTCGACTACATGGTAGGCACCATGATCGAGCTGCCGCGCGCCGCGCTCACCGCCGATCAGATTGCCGAAGAGGCCGAGTTCTTCAGCTTCGGCACCAACGATCTCACGCAGACCACCTTCGGCATCTCGCGTGACGACATTAACAACTTCCTGCCTGCCTATCTCAAGGCTGGCATCTTCAAGCAGGATCCCTTCGCCTCACTCGACCAGACGGGCGTGGGCCAGCTCGTGCAGGGCGCAGTGGAAAAGGGACGCGCTACGCGGCCCAAGATCAAACTGGGCATCTGCGGCGAGCATGGCGGCGATCCGGAGAGCGTCAAGTTCTGCCATAAGATCGGCCTGAGCTACGTTTCCTGCTCGCCCTTCCGGCTGCTGACGGCGCGGTTGGCCGCGGCGCAGGCAGCGCTGGAAGAGGAGCAGGCCAAGGCCGGCAAGGAAGTTCACCAGGGCTCCAAGTAACATCGACTGAAGAACATAAGAAAAAGGGCGCAGCCTCCGGCTGCGCCCTTTTTCTGCACAACCCTGTTTTCTCATCAACAAGCGATTCTGTCCCTCTTAAAATCCGCGAATTTACTGGTCTGCGCGCCTGCGATCACCGTTTGGGCCGCATCTTATTCGATAGGCTTGCTCGCCTTCATTTGGGTAAACTTCAATAAGGTAAACGCTTGGGCCGCGCAGCAGCGATGCAGGAGGCACAAGGACTTTTTATGTTGATAAGAATCGGTTTTGACATTCAATTCGATCTCCCGGCGGAAGCCGCCATGATCGCCATGATCAGCGTGCATCCCACCCGCGAGTGGGACCTGGTTGAGTCGGAAGAAGCAGTTGTTGAGCCAAAGATCAAGATGGACACATACGAGGATGGCTTCGGCAACCGCTGTACACGCTTTGTGGCGCCAGCAGGCCCGCTGCGGTTGAGCAGCTCTGCGCTGATCCGCGACTCCGGCTGGCCGGACGAAGCCAACGAGGCCGCGCATCAGACGCCGGTGGGAGCGCTGCCGCACTCGGTACTTCAATATCTGCTCAGCAGCCGCTACTGCGAGGTGGATCGCTTCGTGACAATCGCCACCGAGCTTTTTGGCGCGATCCCTCCTGGCTGGGGCCGGGTGGAGGCGGTCTGCAAATGGGTGCATAACTCGGTGGTCTTCGACTATCAGAAAGCCCGCCCCACCAAGACCGCGCTGGACGTGTTTACCGAGCGTACCGGGGTGTGCCGCGACTTTCAGCACCTGGCCATCACCTTCTGCCGCGCGCTGAATATTCCGGCGCGCTACGCTACCGGCTATCTGGGCGACATCGGCATTCCCTCGCGCGGTCCCATGGATTTCAGCGCGTGGTTCGAGGCTTTTCTCGACGGCCGCTGGTGGACCTTCGACGCGCGCCACAACACGCCGCAGGTGGGCCGGGTGCTCATGGCGGTGGGGCGTGACGCCTCGGATGTGGCTATTACCACGTCCTTCGGCGAGGCGACGCTACGCGGGTTCGAAGTGATTACGCGGGAAGAGGCTCCGGCCCCGGAAGAGACGTACCTGGTTCGCGCCTTCACGGAATAGCGCGGCACGGCAAGTGCGGAGAGGAGCTCACTGCGAATCTCCGCCGGGCGCATAATAGCCTTCGCGCGTGATCACGATCAGGTCGTCCTTGTTGGCCTTGAGCGCGATCTTGTGATAGCCGCCGTCGTTGTCTGCCGGTTGTGGTGTGTAGCTCAGCAGGTACTGACCGCGAAGCTCTTCGGCAATCTGGTTGTAGATGTCGTCGAGATTCTCTTTCTTCTTCGCCTCAAAGTAGCGGCCGCCGGTGCGTGTGGCGATCTGCGCCATGATCTTTTTGCCGTCCACGCCGGTTTCTTCCTGGCGTCGATGTCCGCCGCCACCACCGGGCCATCCGCCACCGCCGCCCGGAAATCCGCCGCCCATGCCGCCGCCCATACCGCCATGACGGCCACCGCCCGGAAATCCATTCTGGTCGCGCTCGCCCTCGCCCCTGAAGTAGATGGTATAGATTGAAACGTTCGCGTGGTCGGCGGCGTCCAGCGCCTCATTGAGCGTCTCGCGGCTGCCGCGGTCTACACCGTCGGAAAAGATGATGAGCGCCTTGCGTCCCGTCTTTGGCTTCATCAGCTCGTCCGCGGCCAGGTAGATCGCGTCGTAGAGCTGGGTTCCGCCGCGCGCGCCGCCGTGCTGTCCGTAGGTGCCGTTGTCGCCGCTCGACTCCGGTCCCTGCGGACTGTTATGTTCCCCGGCGGTCGACCCCATCTGCTCTAATTCGCGGTCCAGCTTGGCGCGCGAGTTGGTAAAGTCCTCAAGCAGCTCCACCTCGCGGTCAAAGTGAAGCAAAAACGCCTGATCGCCGGCCTTGGCGTCTTTGGGATCGGCGGGCAGCATCGAGTCTGTGAACTTCTCCGCCGCCTTGCGCTCGCTGTCCATGGCCGATTGCACGCTGCGGCTGGTGTCTACCATCAGCCCCAGCAGAAACGGCAGGTTGCTTTCGCGCGAAAAGCTCTTGATCACCTGCGGCCGGTTGTCTTCTGTCAGCGTAAAGTCGCCGGCGGTCAGGTTGGTCATTAGCGCGCCGTGCTTGTCGCGCACGGTTACCGGCAGCAGCACCTCGCGCGCCTGCACCTTGAGTGTGGCTGCGGGCTGGTCGGCGCTGGGACCATGCGCCGGGACCGTTTGGGCCGCGCACAGCCCGCACTGTCCAAGCGCAACGAGAGCGGTGGCCGCAAGAGCGGAAAAGAGGGAGGTTTTCATAGCGTATCCGGTGCGCACACCTATATCCATACACCTTATCCATATAGACGCACCACCCGTCCAGCCGTTGACCGCAATCTGGAAACCGGGCGCGCACATTCATCCTGTTCGTCACAGGCAGACTGGTTTGCCACGGCCGAGGCTGCGGTGGCCTGATGCGCCTCGTTCTGGATAACGCTCGTTCTGGGCAACCGGTGTCTGACTGAAAAAGTGGATAGGTCGAACTGCTACCTGCTGGGCCGATTGCTCGGGCGTGGGTCGAAGGGCATTGATTCCGCAGTATAATTAGGGTCGAAGCGGGAGTAGCTCAATGGTAGAGTAGCGGCTTCCCAAGCCGTTGGTTGCGGGTTCGATCCCCGTCTCCCGCTCCAGACGCAGCAAGAGTTCGAAATAACCCCGCCTCAAGCAGCCTTTTCCAGCTTCAGTTGGATCCAGCTTCGGTTGGATCCAGCGCCGCCAGACATTTTCACTGGCTGGCGGAGTTGCGCGCTCCGCGGGAATCAGCCGGGCACTGTCCGTGGTTGAAGCCGCGGCCTTCCACCATTTCTCGACCTCGCGCAGCGGCGCGCCGAACCCGCGCGGCTGGAGTATTCTTCCTCTTCGCGGGATTTTCTCAGCGCGCGACGGGGATAACGAATGAATCGATTGACGAGACGGCTGGCGGCAATTTTTTTGTGCGGACTTTTTCTGGCTACCCTGGCGCATGCTGAAGCCAGGCATATTCGCGTGGCCATTCTGGACGGCGCCAGCGGCGGCGCTTACCACAACTGGCGGCTGACCACGCAGGTGCTTAAAAGGGAGCTTGAAGAGACCGGCCTGTTCGACGTGACGGTGATCACCGCTCCGCCCTCGGACGGCGACTTTTCAAACTTCAAGCCCGAGTTCAGCCGCTACAAGGCTATTGTGATGAACTACGACGCGCCCGACTGGCCCGCCGATTTGCGCGCGCAGTTTGAAAAGTATGTGCGCGATGGCGGCGGCCTGGTGGTTATACACGCGGCCGACAACGCCTTCCCCGGCTGGCCGGCCTTCAACGAGATGATCGGCGTGGGCGGCTGGCGCAAACGCAACGAGAATGCCGGGCCGCACTGGTACTGGCAGGACGGAAAGATGGTGGGCGACACCACGCCCGGTTCGGCCGGCGAGCACGGCGCGCGCCTTCCCTTTCAGGTGACGATGCGGGATGCCGGCAACCCGATCATGAAGGGCCTGCCGCCGGTGTGGATGCACGTCAACGACGAGCTCTACGGCGCGCTGCGCGGGCCGGGCAAGAACATGACGGTGCTGGCCACGGCGCACTCCGACTCCAAAAACCGTGGCACCGGCCGCGACGAGCCCATGATCATGGTGCTGCACTACGGCAAGGGCCGCATCTTTCACACTCCCATGGGCCACGATGTTTTTGCGCTGAGCGGCGTGGGCTTTATGACCATCTACCAGCGCGGAACCGAGTGGGCGGCCACGGGCAAAGTCACGCAGAAAGTACCGGCGGATTTTCCTACCGCGAAGACGGTCAGCTACCGGGTGGATATTGCCGAGATGGACCCGGGATTTTTGAACGGAGCTTCAGAGATTGTGCGCAGCGAGGGGAAGTAGCGAGGGGAAGTAGCGAGGGGAAGTAAGGATTCGTGCTGCATTTTTAATTCCCTGACACCTGACCACGACTGAGTGTGAGATATGGGTAGATGCAGGGATTTGTATGGTTTTTGCAGGGTATTGCAGTGTGGTGAAGCCGTGAGATCGCGAAGGGTTCATGCTGTAAGTTGTTGATTTTGCAGTTGGTTGGTGGTTGTAATTGGTTCGCGGGATGGGCATTTTCGCTCCAAAACCGGGGGGGTATGGGGGGGGTGCGTTCTTTGGCGCTGGGCCGGAGAGTTGAGTCGTCTCGATTCCATTGTGAGCCTGGGTACGGAAATTTTGTGCAAAGCAAATGCAGGATGGAATGGATTCGTGCTTTCCCGGGTCTCAAAAGCGAGACCCAGGGGCACCCATTTTCGTGGTGGATTTTAACGCCCTAAGACCTGGGCCACCCATTTTCGTGGTGGATTTAATTCCCTGAGAGCTGGTCCACACCCGCCAACTGAACGTGACGAAGTGAAGGGATTCTGTCCTGTGGAACCGCTTCAGACCGGACTGCATGGTCCTATCGTAAGCCAGTTCTGAACACGACGGGTTCAGGTTCGCGGTCTCCCAACCATCCACGATAAAACTGTGGATGGATGGGGCACACAGCGTTGCTTGTTATTTTATGACCGGGCCACCTGCCGCCTGACTCGACGATCGGTTAGGCTACTTTGCGGTGCGGTAGATTTCTGAGCCGGCCAGCAGGTAGGCGCCGACGCCGTAGACGTAGCTGGTGGTTTCGGTGAAGGCTCCGGGAGCTGCGCCCACTGGCTGAATGCTGCCCAGGCGTCCGTCGGCGTAGACGTGGGTCAACATTCCGGCCCATGCTTTCTGCACCGCGGGCTCGTAGGTGGCTTTGTCCAGAATTCCCTCGTTCACTCCATAGGCGAGCGCATACGTAATGAACGCGCTGCCGGAGATTTCGGGCAGCGGATAGGCGTCGGCGTCAAGCAGGCCGGGCCGCCACAGGCCGTCGCTGCCCTGGATCGACAGCATCTCCGCGGCCATGTCCTTGAGCAGGGCCACATATTTCGGCCGCAGCGGCGAGTCGGCGGGCAGCATCTTCAGCACCCGCACCGTGCCGCCCATTACCCATCCGTTGCCACGCGACCAGAACAGCGGCTCGCCGTTCTTTTCCTTCTTTTCAAGATAGGAGGCATCGCGGAAGTAGAGATGCTTGTCGTGGTCGTAGAGCAGGTTGGTGGTGATGTCCCACTCGTGATCCATGAACTTGACATACTTGTCGTCGCCGGTGATCTTGCCCATGTCCGCATAGACCGGCGGAGCCATGAACAGGGCGTCGCACCACCACCAGAGCGGCCGTTTGGGATTGGTGGGGTCGGGCGTGGCGATCTCTTCGTCGAGCCGAGCCTTCATGGGGCCCATCATTTTGGGATCTTTGTGGATCATGTAGAGCTCGAGGTAGGTCTGGCCGATGGCCTGGTCGTCGGCCATCATGACGCGCGGGCCTGGCTGCCAGTTGAGCTCGCTGCTCACCTTGAGCATGGCGTTCTGGTACTTGTTGCCGGCCACCTTGTGCGGTACGCCCATGAAGCCGGCGTAGAGCGCGGCCCAGGTCCAGTCATATTGCGGCTCGGCAGGCAGGCGGCTGAGTTGCCAGTCGGCCACCAGCTTCATGGCTTTGGACAGGTCGCGGCGCGAGAGTTTGGGCGAAAGGTGCGCCAGCGGGCCGGCGGTGGGCAGGGTGTCTCCCGGCGGCGCAATCTTGGGCTTTGCCTGCGCGGCGAGCGGCGCGGCAAGTGAGAGCGCGCCGGCGATGGCGAGGGCAGGAACGCCGCAGACGCGGCCTGCGAGCAGGGCAAATTTACTGATTTTCATTCGAACTCCAGAAAGGATTGTGCAAACGATTCCCATGCTATCTCAGCGGGCCAGAACCGGGAGCTTTAATACGAACAACAAACTATCGGCGCGGCGCGGCGCTGTCAAGCGAGGGGGCGGGGCGAGTGAGGCTGCGGCCGATTGCCAACGGGCTGCAGGGCAATCGCATGAACGTGGGAAGAACTGTGCAATGGGTTCGCGCCGCCCCTCTGGGGCGGGTTTGCTCTGCGATTTCGCGTTCCCAGGACTGCGCTTCGTTTGGCCTGGGCTAGTATCGATCCGTCCCTCCGGGACGAAAACGGCCACGGCGCTCACCGTGGCACTTGCCGTGGCGCTCGACGAAATCGACGGCGGCACTTGCCGTGGCATTGCTTGATACGCCCGGACAGAACCTGACTTGCCAAGCCTGACTTGCCAGACCTGACTCGCCCACCCTGACTCGCCAGCAAAAGGCGTTCATGCAATTGCCCTGTAAGTGGGCTGGCTGGGGCGTGTTTCCAACTGCGCCGCCTGATACACTGGGCGTGTGGGTAGTGGTTTGCAAAGGCCTATGGTTGAGCTGGTTCCGTCGATCCTTTCCGCGGATTTTGCGCATCTTGCCGACGAAGTAGCCGCGGCCGAGCGCGGCGGCGGAACGGTGATCCATGTGGACGTGATGGACGGGCATTTTGTGCCCAACATCACGCTGGGACCGCCGGTGGTGAAGAGTCTGCGCAAGGTTACCCGGCTGCCGCTGGACTGCCACCTGATGATCGAGAACCCCAACGACTACATTCCGGCCTTTGCCGAGGCGGGGGCCAACTGGGTGAGTGTGCATTACGAGGCGTGCCCGCACCTGCACCGGACGCTGGAGCTGATTCTGCAGCACGGGATGAAGCCGGGGGTGGTGCTGAATCCGGCCACGCGGGTGGAGGCGATCGAGGAAGTCCTTCCGATGCTGCATCATGTGCTGATCATGAGCGTGAATCCGGGGTTCGGAGGGCAGGAGTTTATCCCCTTTTCACTGGGTAAAATCCGGCGGCTGGCGGGGATGCGCGACGAGCTGGGGCTGGGATTTAGAATCGAAGTGGATGGCGGCGTGGCTCACGACACGATTGCCCGCGTCGTCCAAGCTGGAGCGGAACTGCTGGTGGCCGGGAACGCCGTTTTTGGCGCCGGGCAGGCGGAACGCGACGCGCGGGAACTGCTGGAGATGGCCCGCGCGGCAGAGAGTGCCAAAACGGCCCTCTGACAGGTAAGATTCTCGGCAGGCAAACAAAGAGCGGGCGGACCTGTGCACGGGACCGCGGCTTCAATGAGGTGGTATGAACCGGTTTTCAAAAATAGCAGCCGTCGCGGCGATGGCCGCGCTGATGGCGACGAGCGCCACAGGGCACGCAGCGAGAAGGAAGAAGCAGAAGAAGACTTTCGACCTGAGCGCCAATCCGCTTGCCAAAGTGCAGTCGAAACAGCCCGACAAGGAGCTTTACGACAAGGCCATGGTGGCGCTGAAGAAGGGCCGCTACGACGTGGCGCGGCTGGATCTGCAGACGCTTCTGAACACCTATCCGGAGTCAGAGTACCGGATGCGCGCCAAGCTGTCGGTGGGCGACACGTGGTACAAGGAGGGCGGGTCGGCGGCGCTGACCCAGGCCGAAGCCGAATACCAGGACTTCATCACCTTCTTCCCGAACACGCCCGAGGCGGCAGAAGCGCAGATGAAGGTGGCCAACATCTACTACCAGCAGATGGAGAAGCCTGACCGCGACTTTACCAATGCGCAGGCGGCCGAGGAACAGTATCGCAAGATGATCAACATGTTCCCGGACTCGACGCTGGTTCCGCAGGCCAAGCAGAAACTGCGCGATGTGCAGGAAGTGCTGGCCGAGCGCGAGGCCGATATCGGCTTTTATTACGAGAGCCGGGAAAACTACAACGCGGCGATCGCCCGGCTGGACACGGTGGCCGATACCTATCCTCTCTACTCCAAGAGCGACCAGGTGCTGATCGCCATTGGCGACGCGTACGCGGGCCAGGCGCATGGCATTCAGCTTGCCACCGGGCTGCCGGGAGCGGTGCGGGAGCGGCTGGCGGCGGTTTACGAAGATAAGGCCGCGGCGGCTTACGCCAAGGTGATTACGCGGTATCCGATGGCGCCGCACGTGGAAGATGCACGCGACCGGCTGGTGGCGATGAATCGCGCGGTACCCGAACCGACCCAGACGGCAATTGCCGAAAACGACGCCGAGGAGCGGAGCCGGCAGCCGCTGCACTTTACCGATCGCACCCTGGACATTATCAAGCGCGGTCCCACCATGGTGGAGGCGGCGCACGTAGGCGAGCCAACCCTGACCGACCCACAGCGCACGCTGGCGCCGGATGTGACCAAGGAAAATGTGGCGCTGTTCCGGGAAGCCGAGAATGCGGGCAAGCCCGTAGCTCCGGTGACAGTGGCCACGCCCACCGGACCCAACGAGCCGCCGACCAGCGACCGGCCTTCCGACGCGCCACTGCAGTTGGGCGCGCCGGCAGGTGGAACCGGGGTGGGTGCGGAGATTGTGAGTGCGCCAGGGGGCACTCCGGCGGCCGATCCCAATGCGCTGGTGAAGCCGGTGGGACCGGTGAATACCGCGCTGCCCGCGGTCGACAAGCCGGCCGAGGCACCGGTGCAGATCAACGACATCAAGCCCGGCGAAGTGCCGACCACGCAGCCGGTTCAGGCTGCGAACGGCAAGAAGAAGAAGAAGGCTCCCAAGGCCGACCTGAGCGACGAGTCGTCGAGCAAGAAGAAAAAGAAGAAGGGGCTGGATAAGCTGAACCCGTTCTAAGAACCTGTCCAGGAACTCTGAGGAGATGTCGAACGTGGACAAAAAATCGTCCCTCAGGGGCTAAAGCCCAACCTATTTTCAGCTCTTTACGGCACGGCTAAAGCCGTGCCCTTTCAAAACGGTTCTGAGAAGGATGATTTCTGGACAGGTTCTAAGAAGCGAAGGCGATTCTGAAAACAGCGGCCGCACTCCTCGGGGGTGCGGCCGTTTTGCTGCTCAAAATGGCTGGGGGCCGGGCAATCGCATGAACGTGAGACGAATTGCGCAATGGTTTCGCGCCGCCCCTACGGGGCTGCCTTGTCCTGCAATTCCGCCTTCCCAGGACTGCGCTTCGCTTGTCCTGGGCTATCCTCGGCGCGTCCCTCCGGGACGGAACATCGTGGGCGAAGACGATCTCCAATCCAGCATCCTTACCGTGAATGGCTTCGCCACAGGCGTGTCGACCGCGGCGGTCACCGTGGCAGTTCTTGATACGCCCAAACAGTACGTGACTCGCAAACAAAAAGCGTTCATGCGATGGCCGGCAGGCGGCGGGGGCTGCGCATTTCGCAAGCTGCCCATTCTGTTAAAGTGAAGCGTGGTCTCCACTTCAGAATCAGCCTCTGCAGCCGGCATCGGCGCAGGGAGCGGAGACCCGCCAAAAGCCCACATGCCCCAAGAATTGCCGAAAGCCTACGACCCCACCGCGATTGAAGATCACTGGGCCGAGTACTGGGTGAAAGAGAACCTCTTTGCCCAGCCCACGCCCGGCGAAGAGGACGGCCAGTCCTCGTTTACGGTTCTGCTGCCGCCGCCCAACGTGACAGGGCGGCTGCACATGGGCCACATGCTCAACCAGACGGAGATCGACATCCTGACCCGGTGGCAGCGCATGAGCGGCCGGCGGGCGCTGTGGGTGCCGGGCACCGACCACGCGGGCATTGCCACGCAGATGATGGTGGAGCGGCAGTTGGCCACAGAGGGCACGACCCGCCAGCAGCTTGGACGCGAAGCCTTTGTGGAGCGGGTGTGGGAGTGGAAGCGGCATTATGGCGGCGCGATTCTGGGCCAGATGAAGCGGCTGGGCGCGTCAGTGGACTGGAGCCGCGAGTACTTCACCATGGACGAGCACCTGTCCGACGCGGTGCGCGAGGCCTTTGTCCGGCTCTACGAGCAGGGGCTGATCTACCGCGGCGCGTACATCGTGAACTGGTGCCCGCGCTGCCAGACGGCGATCAGCGACCTCGAAGTGGTGTACGACGAGCACAAGGGGCACCTGTGGGAGATCCGTTACCCGGTGCTGAACGATTCCGGACGAGATTCGGGTGAGTTTATAACGGTGGCCACTACGCGACCCGAAACCATGCTGGGCGACACGGCGGTGGCGATCCATCCCGAGGACGAGCGCTATAAACATCTGCACGGCAAAAAGCTGCGGCTGCCGCTGGTGAACCGCGCGATTCCCATCATTCTGGACGAGTGGGTGAGCCGGGAGTTCGGCACCGGCGCGGTGAAGGTGACGCCGGCGCACGATCCCAACGACTTTGCGCTGGGGCAGCGGCACAATCTGCCCTCGATCAGCGTGATGGACGAGACCGCGCATATCCGGCTGGACCCGGCGGCCGGAGGCGACGGCGCCCAGTACAACGGGGCTCAGTACAACGGGCTTTACCGCTATGAGGCACGCGGGAAAATCGTGGAGGATCTTGAAGCGCAGGGGCTTCTGGCGGGCATCCAGGATCACACTCACAACGTGGGCCACTGCGACCGCTGCAAGATGGTGGTGGAGCCGCGTCTGTCGACGCAATGGTTTGTGAAAATTCAGCCGCTGGCCGACAAGGCGATTGCGGCCGTGAAGGAAGGTCACATCCGGTTTACGCCGGAGATGTACAAGAAGACCTACCTGAACTGGATGGAGAACATCTACGACTGGTGCATCTCGCGGCAGTTGTGGTGGGGCCATCGGATTCCGGCGTGGCACTGCGCGGTCTGCCACAAGATCACGGTGGCGCGGGAGAATCCGGCGGCGTGCGCGCACTGCGGATCGGACAAGATCACGCAGGAAACGGACGTGCTGGACACGTGGTTTTCTTCCGGACTGCTGCCGGTGTCGGTCTTCGGCTGGCCGAACATTACGGCCGAGAACCGGATGGATTTCGACGCCTTTTACCCGACCAGCCTGCTGGTGACCGGCTTCGACATTCTGTTTTTCTGGGTGGCGCGGATGATCATGCTCGGCTGCTGGTTTTCAGCCGACGTGGCGATGCCGGACGGCAGCCCGCGCCCGCTGGCCGAGTCCGTGCCTTTCCGCGATGTCTACATTCATGCGCTGGTGCGCGACGCCAACCGCGAGAAGATGTCCAAGACCAAGGGCAACGTACTCGACCCGATCGAGATCGTGAAGCAGTACGGAACCGACGCTGTACGGTTTACGCTGGCGTCGATGGCCTCTCCGGGGACCGATATTGCGTTCAACGTGGCGCGGACTGAGGGTTATCGCGCGTTTGCGAACAAGATATGGAACGCGGCGCGGTTCATTTTTATGAATGTGGAGAAGGCTGCGGAGGCGGGGATCGCGGTGGACACATCGGCGCTGGGCGGAATGCCAGCGGCAGATGCCTATGCTCCTCTCGAAGCGCGCTGGATTGTGGCCGAGCTGCACGCTGCGGCTGCAAAGGTGAACCAGTCGCTCGAAAATTACCGCTTTGATGATGCAGCCAACAGCATCTATCAGTTTTTCTGGGGTAGCTTCTGCGACTGGTATCTGGAAATCGTCAAGCTGCGGCTGGACTTCTCAAAGGATGCGGGTAAGACGAAGAGTAAAGCCGCGCTGACCACACTGGTGAGTGTGTTTGAAGCCGCGCTGCGGCTGCTGTCACCCTTCATGCCCTTCCTCACGGAAGAGCTTTGGCACGCCGTTTACGACGGCAAAGTACCGGCGAAGTCAGTTGCGCTGACGCGGTATCCACAGAGCGGCGAATCGACTGATGGCGCGGTGATTGCCGCGATGGAACTGCTGCAAAGCCTAATCGCCGAAGTGCGTGCCCTGCGTAAAGAGGCCAGCGTCGAAGAGAAGGCAGTTGTGCCAATCGAGATCCGAATCGATATGGATAGCGAAGACTTTTTCGAGGCAAATGCGGTCATCATCGAAAAGCTGGCGCGCGTCAGCGAGTTGCGTTTTCCAGACGTGCTGACGGAAGGATTCGCTAAGCGAGCAACAGCGCAATTCGAAGTAGCCGTGGTTTACGAACGTAAGATCGACGTGACAGCCGAGCGTGAACGCCTGAAGAAGGAAATTGCTTGGCTCGAAAAAGGCATGCAGGCGGCCAACGCTAAACTGGGCAACAAGAGCTTTCTAGAGAAGGCTCCGGCGCATATTAGAACGGGCTTGGAAAGGCAGGCGCAGGAGACAGGTATGCTGCTAGCTAAGGCCCTCGTGGCGCTTGCCGCGCTGCCCGAGTGACGGTGCGTGATGCCCTGTGTCTGCGCGCAATGCGTTCAACACGCCCGCACACTGGGGCTTGCGGAGGCGGCTGACTCCAGAGCGTCCATCCGCAAGGCGTATCACGAGGCGGCCAAGGCATGGCACCCGGACCGGTTTGAAAACGATCCGGCACAGCGGCTGGAAGCGGAAGAGAAGTTCAAGGCCATCCAGACGGCTTACAGCGAGCTGACGGAGCATTTTGAAAATCCCGCTGAGCCGCCGATGGAGGATGCGGCCGGAGAACCGTTCATGCGGCCGGCACGCGTGGACAACGAGCCGCAGCTCCGGTTTGGCGGCGCGCCCGGCTGCTATGCCGAGCCGGATTTTTCGCCGCGCGCTCTGGAAGTTGCGTGGAGCCATGTGCGCGAGCCGGACCGGGCGCTGGCGCTGGTGGACCTTTCCCGGCATGGGTCGCCGCTGGGCGATCTGTCGCAGTACATCCTCTTCAGCCGGCATGCTATTTACCTGCGCGACGCGCAGAACCTGCTGTCGCTGCTGTGGTATGACGACCTGGGCGAGCTGCGCTTTGTGGACCAGCGCAGGCAGGGAAAGCTGCCGCTGTGGCATCGGCTCATCGAGAAGATCTCGGGGACCGAACAGAAGTATGCGCTCGAAATCTACCGCAGCGACGGAACTCTCTTTTATGCGATTGCCAGCCAGGCCGATGACAGTGTAAAGAAGGTGATCTATAACTTTCTTCAACAAAAGAGGCCGCAGGAGCATCTTTAGACGGGGAACCGATATGGAGTGGAAGAGTCACCGCATTGAAGCGCTGCTGGAACAGGCGCTGACCGAAGACAAGGCCGCCGGAGACGCGACGACCAACCTGACCATCGATCCCGACCTGCGCGCTACGGCATCGATTCTGGCCCGCGAGGAGCTGGTGGTGGCGGGCCTGGGCGCTGTGCCGCAGTTTCTAGAGATCTTTGCGCGTCTCGATCCGCGTCCGCAGGCGCACACACGGTTTGAGGTGGTGAGCCACCCGGAGATCTTCGACGGGGTGCGCGTGCAGGCCGGGCAGGTGCTGGCGGTGGTGCGGCACAACGCGCGAGTGCTGTTGAGCACGGAGCGGGTAATTCTGAATCTGCTGCAGCATTTGAGCGGGATTGCGTCGCTGACGCGGCGCTATGTGGACGCGATTCAAGGAACGCATGCGCGGGTGCTGGATACGCGCAAGACGGTGCCGGGGATGCGGGCGCTTGAAAAGTACGCGGTGCTGTGCGGCGGGGGGACCAATCATCGCATCGATCTGGCCTCGGGCATTTTGATCAAGAACAACCACATCTCGCTGGGCGGAGGGTTGAAGAAGGCTCTGGCGCGGGCGCTCGAAGCGCGCAAGACAGGCCAGCGCGTGGAAGTGGAAGTGCGCACCGCGCAGCAGCTTGAAGAGGCGCTCGAGGGCGGCGCGGACGCCATTCTGCTGGATAACATGACGCCGGCGGTTGTGAAGCAGTCGGTGGAGCGGATTCGGCGGGAGGGCCGCTGGATTCCGATCGAGGCTTCGGGCGGCATTGTGCTTGAAGATATCCGCAAGTATGCCGAGACGGGCGTGGACTTCATCAGCGTGGGCGCGCTGACCCATTCGGCGAAAGCGGCGGACATTTCGATGTCGATCAGCGCGGAGACGCGGTAGTGATGTGTCTCCGAAGTTGGGTGCATCAGTCCGGCATTCCCAAATGCGGGTCCTTCGACTGCGTTTGGCGCAAGAAGCGCGCCAAACTTCGCTTAGGTTGACAACGCATTTTTGATGCGAATTTTAGAACCTGTCCAGGAACTCTGAGGAGATGTCGAACGTGGACAAAAAATCGTCCCTCAGGGGCTAAAGCCCAACCTATTTTCAGCTCTTTACGGCACGGCTGAAGCCGTGCCCTTTCAAAACGGTTCTGAGAAGGATGGT
>DATAVZ010000097.1:0-16364 GCA_036267475.1 Occallatibacter sp. | reverse complement strand
CTGAGGAGATGTCGAACGTGGACAAAAAATCGTCCCTCAGGGGCTAAAGCCCAACCTATTTTCAGCTCTTTACGGCACGGCTGAAGCCGTGCCCTTTCAAAACGGTTCTGAGAAGGATGGTTTCTGGACAGGTTCTAAGAGCCTGAAAGCGTTTCAGAATGGGGACATCTATCAGGGCTTAAGTTTTGCTCCGATAGGAGTTGCGATTGGAGCGACAGGTTATTGTCTTTTGGCTGTCATGGCCTATGCCGGGTTTATCGCTTCATTCCGAGTGGCAATCCAAATTCAACTAGACACTACCGGATCGTGCGTCTGCTTGCCACGGGCCGGGGCGGTGGTGAAAGAATATGAGCCATGAAGACTGAGCTTTCCTTTGCCAACCTTGCGGGAATTGAGACGGAACTACTGGCGGTTTTTGCCGCCGATACACAGACGGCCAAGGGCGCGGACGCCAAACCGGCTCCGGCGCTGCTGACGGGCGACGAGGCTGTGAAGAAGGCCGCCGCGCCGGTGCTCGAAAGCGGCGAGTTCAAGGCCGGTGCCAATGAGACGCTGCTGCTGCACGCGCCGGCGGGCCTGAAGGCCAGGCGGTTGCTGGTTGTGGGTCTGGGCAAGGCAGGCAAGGCGACGGCCCATGCGGTGCGCAGCGCGGCCGGAACGGCGGTGCGGTTTGCCAAGCCGCGCGGCATTCGTGCCGTGGTTGTGGCATTGCCGGTGGCCGAGACCATGCCCGACGCGGCCAGCGCCCGGGCGGCGGTGGAGGGCGCGCTGGTGGGCGACTTCGATCCGGACACCTATCGCAGCGACCGCAAGGACCTGAGCGTGCAGACGTTCACGCTGGCCGCGCCCGCCTCGGCTGACAAAAAGGCTCTGGAAGCCGCCTTTGCCGAGGGCGTGATTGTGGGCGAGAGCCAGAACTTTGCTCGCACGCTGGTGAACGAGCCGGGCAACAAGCTGACCCCCACGGTGCTGGGCCAGCGCGCCGCCCAGATGGCCCAGGAAGTGGGCCTGCAGTCCGAAGTCCACTCCACCGAGAAGCTGCACGAGCTGAAGATGGGCGCGTTCTGGAGCGTCTCGCAGGGCTCCGAGGAGCCGCCCGCGCTGATTGTGATGCGCTACGAGCCCAAGGGCGCGGCCGCGGACGCTCCCGTGCTCGGATTGGTGGGCAAGGGAATTACCTTCGACACCGGCGGCATCTCCATCAAGCCGGCCGACAACATGGAGAAGATGAAGTACGACATGGCGGGCGGCGCGGCCATGATCGGCGCCATGCGCGCCATTGCGCTGCTCAAGCCCAATGTGCGGGTGATCGGGATTGTGTGCGCGGCGGAGAATATGCCCGACGGCAAGGCGCAGAAGCCCGGCGACGTGCAGACAGCGATGAGCGGCAAGACCATCGAGATCATCAACACCGACGCCGAAGGCCGCCTGGTGCTGGCCGATGGGCTGGCCTACGCCCGGCAGCTTGGCGCTACCCACCTGATCGACGCGGCCACGCTCACCGGCGCATGCGTGGTGGCCCTGGGCATGGTGAATGCGGGCTCGTTTTCCAACGACGACGCGACCTATGAAAAGTTCGACGCGGCGCTCGAGGTCTCCGGCGAGAAGTTCTGGCGGCTGCCGCTGGACGACGAGTACATGGAGATGATCAAGTCCGACATCGGCGACATCAAAAACACCGGCGGACGCTGGGGCGGCGCAATTACCGCGGCGGAGTTTCTGCACGCCTTTGCCGAGGAGACGCCGTGGATACACCTGGACATTGCCGGCCTGGCGTGGGTGGAGGACTCCCGGCCCTATATCGCCAAAGGTCCCAGCGGCATCGCGGTGCGGTCGATTCTGGAGTGGGTGCGGAGCTACTGAGGCGGCCCGACCGGTCTCGGCAGTCCTGCCCGTTCCCGGGCGGAAGCCCCGGCGGCCATATTTATTTCGCGCGGATCGCGGGGCATTTGTGCCCCGCAGATCATCTGGCTCGCAGATTGCATCTCACCTCGAAAGGGTGGGATTACAATTTGCGAGCTTTCTATTTTCTTTGCGCAGTATTCCTTACATCGATAGCCTGGCCGCATGGCGCGGCCCAGCGGCCCTTGCCGGACCAGCAGCCTGTGTCAGCGCAGCAGACTATGCTGGCCGAGCAGTCTGGGCCAGCGCAGGAGCCTGCGCCAGCCCCGAGCCCTGTGCCCACCCTGACCACGCCCTCGGGCCGGGTGGTCGACTACGTGCAGCCCTCCCGGCAGCAGAAGCTGAGCAACTATCTCAATGAGGCTTTCGGTCCCTATCCGATCATCACGACCAACGTGGTGGCGGGATGGCACCAGGCGCGGCACAATCCGCCGGACTGGCGGGAGGGCTGGGCCGGTTACGGGCAGCGCTATGCCTCCGACTTCGGCAATTCGGTGGTCAATATCACCACCCGCTACGCGCTGGCGCGGGCCTTCGATGAAGACACGCTCTACTACCGCTGCACCTGCAAGGGCGTGATGCCGCGGCTGCGGCACTCGATTGTGGCCACGGTGTTTCTGCATCAGGGAGCGGACGGGCACCGGGCCTTTGCGCTGCCGGTGATCGCCGCGCCCTATGTGGCCAACCTGGTGGCGGTGTATGCGTGGTATCCCTCGCGCTATGACGCCAAGGATGCGTTCCGCATGGGCAACTTCGGGCTGCTGTCGTATTTTGCGGGCAACGTCAGCCTGGAGTTTCTGTCGCCGCTGCTGCATGCCAAGCGCAGTTCGTGGATAACTCGGTGGCACCTGGACAACCGGCACCTGGCTCCGGAGCGCGAACCGGGCCAGTAAAAATCACTGGATGAATATCAATCTTGTTCCGTCGGTTCCAGCATGGCTCGAACAGGATGGGCTCGAAGGGCATAGTCGCGAAAGGAAGAACCCCGCAGGGGCTAAAAGCCCGCATTCATTTTGCGCTTATTGCGGCACGGCTAAAGCCGTGCCTGACACAGGACCACAAGGCATTGCGGCACGGCTGAAGCCGCGCCCTGATACAAGACCATCGCTCGTGGACAAAACCATAGGGCGTTTGCCGCACTTGTCGAAATGCCGGAGGGAAGTTGATATTCATCTTCCGTTATTCCGCTCAGCCGTTTTCCGGCTCTGTCTTCTGCGCCGCGAAGGCTTCCCGAAGGCGCTTCCAGGTGGTTTCCAGCTCTTCGGGCAACACCCGCGCCTCCGCCACCGTGGTCATAAAGCTGGTGTCGCCCGTCCAGCGCGGCATGGCGTGCAGATGGATGTGCCCGGCCACGCCCGCGCCGGCCGCCTGGCCCACGTTCATGCCAAAGTTGAATCCGTGCGGGGCGTACACCCGCTCCAGCACACGCTCGGTGCGCTGCGCCAGCTCCACCAGCTCATGCGCGGACGCAACCGGCAGCGCCGCCATCCGGTCAAGGTGCGCGTAGGGCATCACCATCACGTGACCCGAGGTGTAGGGGAAGGTATTCAGGCAGACGAAGCAGTGGGTGCCGCGCAGCACAATGCCGCCGGCAGCCTCGGCCTGAGCGCGGTCCATGCCGCCGGCAATGGCGTAGTCCACCGCGGCAAGCAGGTTGCAGAACACGCAGCCGTGGTCGCCGGGCCAGGCGGCCAGGAGGGGTGGAACGCCGGCGCGCACCGCTTTGTCCGCCTTGGTGACGTAGTTGTAACGCCAGGGAGTCCAGAAGTGTTCCATGCGCAGGCGGCCGCCGGTTTCAGTTCGGTTTCAGTCAGGTTTCAGTCCGGTTTCAGTATAGTGCGCGAGCGGAGCGCTCCCCAGTTTGCGATGTGCGCATTGAGTTTGCATTGCGGGATGACGGTCCTGTGGCCGGCGATATGGTTTGACGCTGCCTTGCCGAGGTTGCTACACTCGTGAGCGTAGCTTCCTGCGCGGATTCCAGCAGTGAGTTGCAGCCGCCCTGACAGTACGCCGTCATCTGCCGGGTATTTTCCCAAGGAGACCAGCACTTTCCAGCCCAGTGAGCAATCAAGGGGTCAGGATGCTGCTCCGGAAAAAACTTTGCACATCGACCCAGGCAGACCCGGTTGAGGGAACGGCTCAAACACGCCTGAGCTGCGGTTCGCCGCGGTGGCTGGCGCTGTTCACCGCAGGAGCAAGGAATCCCGGAGCTGGCAGTAATGGCAAACGTCCTCAATTCAGAAACCGAGAGCATAACCCTGAACACCGAATTGGAAACCCCTACCCTTGAGCCTGCGACGGAGCTGGAGCAGCCGTCGTATGAATCCACGTCCAACCTCGAAACCGCTGAGGCCCCCGCAATCAACACCCTGGACGCCGATGTCAACCTAACCGAAGCCGAAGCCGAAGCCGATGCTGAAGCCAAAGCAGAAGCTGAAGCCGTAGCTGCCATGGAAGCCGAAGCGCCCACCGAGGCGGAGCCGGTAGCCACGCAGGAGGGCGCGGAGGATTTCTCAGCCGCGCTTGAGGCGTTCGAGCGCGAGCAGGCCGCCGAGGCTGCCGCCGTCGAGGCTTACGGAGACAAGGTTGTCTCCGGCACCGTGCTGAAGCAGACTGAAAAGCACCTGGTGGTGGATGTGGGCCTGAAGTCCGAGGGCCTGGTGCCGCTGGAGCAGGTGGTGGATCACACCGGCGCGGTCAAGTTTCAGCCCGGCGACGTGATCGACGTGGTGATTGAGCGCGAGGAGCCCGAGGGCGGTTACCTGGTGAGCTACGAGCGGGCCCAGCGCCTGCGCGTGTGGGACTCGATCGAGAAGGCTGCCAATGACAAGACGCCTGTGATCGGCACGGTGGTGAGCCGGGTCAAGGGCGGACTGACGGTGGATATCGGGCTGAAGGCATTTTTGCCCGGCTCGCAGCTTGAGATCCGGCCGGTGCGCAATCTGGACGGCTACCTGGGCCAGCAGATTGAAGTCCGGGTGATCAAGTTGAACAAGAAGCGCGGCAACGTGGTGGTAAGCCGCAAGGAGATTCTGGAGGAAGAGCTCACCTCCAAGCGTTCGACGACCATGGAGCACCTGGGCGAGGACTCAGTGCTGACCGGCACGGTGAAGAACCTGACCGACTACGGCGCGTTTGTCGACCTGGGCGGCATCGACGGCCTGCTGCACATTACCGACATGAGCTGGGGCCGGCTGACGCATCCTCGCGACCTGGTCAACGTGGGCGACGAGATCCAGGTAAAGGTTCTCAAGTTCGACAAGGACAAGCAGCGGGTTTCGCTGGGCTTCAAGCAGTTGACGCCTGACCCGTGGCTGGACGCCACGGAGCGCTACCCGGTGGGCGCGCGCGTGCATGGCCGCGTGCTTTCGGTCACCGACTACGGCGCGTTTGTCGAGCTGGAGCAAGGCATCGAAGGACTGGTTCACCTCTCGGAGATGACCTGGTCCAAGCGGCTCAAGCATCCCTCCAAGCTGGTCAAGCCGGGCGACGAGGTTGACACCGTGGTTCTCAGCGTGAATCCCGCGGACCGCCGCATCTCGCTGGGCATGAAGCAGCTTCTTGAGAATCCCTGGGAGAACCTGTCGGAGCGCTACCCCTCGGGCACGCTCGTCGAGGGCCGGGTGCGCAACCTCACTGACTTCGGCGCCTTTGTCGAGATCGAGGACGGCATCGACGGCCTGGTTCACGTCTCCAACCTGAGCTGGACCAAGCGCGTCAAGCATCCTTCTGAAGTGGTGAAGAAGGGCGAAAAGGTGAAGGCAGTCGTTCTTGGCGTGGAGCCGCAGAACCGCCGCCTGAGCCTGGGCATCAAGCAGCTCCAGCCCGACGTCTGGGAGAGCTTCTTCGCTACTCATCGCGTGGGCGACGTGGTGCACGGCAAGGTGCTGCGCACTGCACAGTTTGGCGCGTTCGTCGAGATCGCGGAAGGCGTGGAGGGTTTGTGCCACATCTCCGAGGCCGGCGACGAAGGCGATCACTCCAAGCTCGAACAGGGCCAGGAGCACGAGTTCAAGATCATCAAGATCAACGTGGAAGAAAAGAAGGTGGGCCTGAGCCTGCGCGCGGTCAGCGGCCACGAGGCTAGCCGTGCCCAGGTGGAAAGCTACAAGTCCGATACCCACAAGCACCCGGTATCGAGCTCCACCACAACCCTGGGCGACCTGATCAACTGGCGCAAGAACGAGCGGTAAACGCAGTTGCCAGTGATCAGTTGTCAGTGATCAGTGAACAGTAAAACGGCCACCCTTCGGGGTGGCCGTTTTGCGTTTGAGGCTGCGAAGCTGCTATCGATTCCGTTGCAATGCTGGGCCGCCGTCAACGCTACAGGGCTCTATTGTTACGACGTGTTAATTGTCTGATTGCTCACGATTAGGCGATAAACCGCCCCAAAACCCAGTTCATGAGTGGCTTGGCCTGTTAGCGTCAATCGAGGGTTGCTTCCGGATTGCCGGCCATCCTCCCGGATATTTGATTCGGTTGCGGAACACTCGGAGAAAGCCGTTCGCCGGAGTATGTTTACTGATGAGTGGGAAAAACAGAGTGATCGACTGCAGAGCTGCGACGAAGAACTATGCCTCTAAACCCGTTCTCCGAGGCATAGACCTCGTTGTAGAACCTGGCATTTGTGCCCTATTAGGGGCTAACGGTGCCGGCAAGTCCACGTTGCTACGCCTGCTCTCAGGATTAGAGGAGCCACACAGTGGTTCCGTGTTCATCGGCGGACTGGGTTTCCGGGACCATGGAGTTGAAATCCGGCGGAATTTGGGTGTGCTCCCCGAGGGGCTCGGGCTGTTCGAGT
The DNA here is from genome assembly GCA_036267475.1 of Occallatibacter sp. Classification (GTDB taxonomy): domain Bacteria; phylum Acidobacteriota; class Terriglobia; order Terriglobales; family Acidobacteriaceae; genus Telmatobacter. Next base: position 9,661 of record DATAVZ010000097.1, on the reverse strand, counting down.
CTTTGACGGTCATTGAGAACCTGATGGCAGTTGGACCTATTTATGGATTCACGAAGAGCGAAACAGCAGCTCGAGCAGCGGACCTGCTAGGACTGCTCGATCTTACACAAGGACGCCACACCGTTGCACGCAATTGTTCGTTCGGCATGCGGAAGAAGACCGCCTTGGCCATGGCCCTCCTGCACAAGCCGAGGGTCCTACTGCTTGACGAGCCGTTTGAAGGCATTGATCCCTCATCGTCCGCGGTCATTGAGATGCTGCTTGACCAACTCTGCGGCGATGGCGCTACGATCTTGCTCACCTCTCACATTCTGTCGATCGTGCAAAAGATAGCCACCCGCGTAGTCATTCTTCACCAAGGTCGAGTTGAATCAGATTTCAACCCATCCACGGCAGACGAAGGAGTTGAGGAGGCGTATTTCAGCATCGTTGGCGAACCACAGCCGGAGGTGCTGGATTGGCTCAGATCCTAGCCCTTCTGTTCTTGTTGAAGAGACTGATGTTGAAGGAACTGAACAGCTTTTCCTCCGTGCGTTTCAACAACTTCCTGTTCTCCATCCTTTTTATTATGTCCGCGGGTTTAGAAAGCGGGGCACCGAAAGCAGCATTCTGGAGTACGCTCTTCTTTCAAATTGTCCTCCTTGCGCCTCTGCTTGTTACTTTTTCCGTAGATACACAGCATAGGTTGCCTCCGGAGCGAGTCGCTACGTGGCCGCTGACATGTACACAAAGACTCTTGCTCACTTCCGTAAGTTTTGCGTTGAATCCATTATTTATAGTGTTGTTTTTTGGCTACCTGTTCTGGATGGGCCTAGCCGCGGGTCTCTTTTTTGTTCTACTGGCACTAATCGTCCATGGGACGGTATACGCCGTTGCCCGTCTCTCATTCGAGCTAAGGACGCCTGCAGGTCTCAACATTTCAAGGACGCCCGTGAAGGTCGGCGGAATCGCGCAAGAAATGTGGCGGGAGCTGCAGGGAACCCTAGACTTTTGGACCGCGCTGCTTATAGCTGTTAGCGGAACCCTTTATCGACTGTTCGGTCGGGCACCAGAGCCCGAAGCATTTCCGATGCTGTCGTTATTCGTGGGTATTACAATGAGCACGATTGGGCAACGCATGCTCTGTCTGGATGAGGGGCGCGCATTGCTGCGCTATCGTCTCCTACCGATAGCAGGGTGGAAGCTGCTCGTCACGCAGGACATGACTTTCCTGATCCCGCTTGCCGTCATGGTTTCACTCCTAAGTCTACGAACAGGCATTGCATTTGGATTGGTCGCTATCGCGGTCGGGCGATACCCGTCGCTGAGGCAGCGGGCGAACCAGCGTAGATGGCGTTTCGTCGGAGGAGATCCACGTTTCGGGGTAGCACAGGTTCTCTTGGGTGGATTAGCTGGAATCGGAGCGGCAAGGATCGGACTCTGGGTCTTGGCCGTTGCCTTCGCCCTCTACCTGGTTTCCGTATTCTGGGGTGAAATGCTCTGGAAACGCTCCCTGGCTGCTTAGTCTAATTCTGGAATGATGCCAAATCGCCTAATCGCTCGCCGACATGTTCTGGAATTCCCTGCAAGGACAGTTGGCAGTGAACAGTGAAACGGCCGCCCTTCGGGGTGGCCGTTTTGCGTTTGAGGCTGCGATGCCGCTATCGAATCCGTTGCAATGTCGATTTGGCTCTGACCCAACGGGATTCCGCCATCGTGGCCATGTTGGTGGTCTGGCAGCGGACGAGCGATGTTTGTGACGAATGATGAAACATTGGCAGCGCCTCGTCCGTATGACTTGTGATGACACACGACCTTCGGTTTGCTGTGCGCATGATCCTCGCCCATCGCTGGTTTTCAGCCGCCGTGGTGGTGACGCTGGCTTTGGGCATCGGGCTCAACACCATGATCTTCACGCTGACCAACGCAGCGTTGTTCAAGCCGGTGCCCCTTCCCGGGGGCTCGCGTCTGGTTGCCATTCGCGACCGCAGCATGGCGCAGGACGACAACGCGATGCGCGTCTCCTACCCGGACTTCCTTGAGTACCGCGCTCAGTCCTCATCGTTCGAGGCACTGGAAGCGGCGAGCGACGAAGAGGGCATCCTGAGTGAGAACGGCGTTCCGCCGCAGGCCTACCAGATGGAGCGGACCTCTCCGGGCATCTTCGAGATGCTGCACATTCCGCCGATGCTGGGACGCGGATTTATTCCGAGCGACGGCCAGGCGGCCGCGGCGCCAGTTCTGCTGCTCGGCTACGGCGTATGGAAGGATCGCTACGGCGGTTCGACGCGTGTGATTGGCCGCCAGGTGCGCGTGAACGAAAAGCCGGCAACGATTATCGGCGTGATGCCGAGGGGATTCAAGTTTCCCACGACAGTGGATATGTGGATGCCTCTGGTGCCCACGCCGGAGCTGGAAAAGCGCACCAACCGGTCGCTGCAGCTCTTTGCCAGGCTCAAGCCAGATGCGACTATCGCGCAGGCACGGATGGATCTGGGGAGAGTTGCCAGCCGGGAGGCGGCGCAGTATCCCGCCACCGACAAGGATGTTGGCGTGAGCGTCCTCACATTCAACGAGCAATACAACGGCGGCAACATTCGCATGGTGTTTCTGCTGATGCAGGCGGCGGTGGGCTTCGTGCTGCTGATCGCCTGCGCGAACGTGGCGAACATGATGCTGAGCCGCGCGCTTGGCCGGCAGCGCGAGATGGTTATCCGCACCGCGCTCGGCGCTGTGCGCTGGCGGATCGTTCGCCAGCTACTGGTCGAAAGCGTCCTGCTCAGCGTACTGGGAGGCGTGCTGGGCCTGGCGCTGGCTGAGCTGGGAGTGCGCTGGTTCGATCTTTCCACACAGAACGTGGGCAAGCCCTACTGGGTCCAATTCACCATGGATTATCAGGTGTTCGGCTGCTTCGCGGCTTTGTGCATCCTGAGCGGCCTTTTGTTCGGCACGGCTCCGGCGTTACGCTCGTCGCGCGTGGAGCTCAATGAAGTGCTGAAGGAGGGTGCGCGCAGCGTGGGCAAACAGCGCGGCGGCAGGCTTTCCGCGGCGATGGTTGTCCTCCAGTTTGCGCTCACCCTGGTGCTGCTCACCGGCGCGGGAGTCTTTGTGCACAGCTTGCTGCGCAGCCTGGCGGCGAACCCTGAAGTACCCACGCAGCAGATCATGACAGCGCGTATCGACTTTCCCGATGCGCACTATAAGGACGCCGATGCGCGCGAGCGGTTTTACGATCAGCTACTGCCGCGGCTGAGGGCTATCCCCGGTGTCTCGCGCGTGGCGCTCACTTCAGACCTGCCCGGCATGGGAGCGAACACGAGGCCGATCGATATCGAGCACTCGGCGGCGATTGCGGACGTGGCGCATCGGCCTGCTGCGGCGTTTGTCGTTGCGTCTCCGGGCTATCTCGATACGCTCCGTCTGCCCATCCTGATGGGCCGTGACTTCAACCGGACCGACGGCACGGCCAATCACAAATCCGCCATACTGACCCGCGAATGCGCCGCGCGCTTCTGGCCCGGTCAAAACCCGATCGGCAAGCGGTTCCGTTTTTACGACGACAAGAACAAGCCCGGCGACTGGACCACGGTGGTCGGCGTTTCGGCGAGCCTCGCGCAGCAACTGGACGACAAGGACCCCAAGCCTCTCTTGTTTGTGCCCTATCTGCAGGAGGGCTGGAACGGCGTGGCGCTCGTGGTTCAATCCGCGGGCAACCCGACTGCCGCCGTGCGCGCGGCGGTGGAAAGCCTGGACCCGGACCTGCCGCTGCGCGATGTGTACATGCTGCAGCAGGCGATTGACCACCAGCAGTGGTATCTGCACGTGTTCAGCAAGCTGTTTACGGGCTTCGCGCTGATCGCGCTGCTCATGGCTTCGGTGGGGATCTATGCGGTGATTGCGCAGGCCACCAGCAGCCGCACGCAGGAGATTGGCGTGCGTATGGCCCTGGGAGCGAGCGTGCGCGATATCGTTGCCCTGGTAATGAAGCGCGGGCTGTGGCAGATTGTTGCCGGGCTGGCGCTGGGCCTGGCCGCGGCATTTCCCGTGTCGCGTCTGATGGCGAGCATGCCGATAGGCGCACCCTCATCTGACCCGGTTTTACTGATTATTGTCAGCGCGTTGCTGGCATCGGTGGGGCTGTTTGCCTGTTGGCTTCCGGCGCGCCGAGCAGCGGCGCTCGATCCGATGAGGGCGATTCGCTACGAGTAGGCGCGGGATAGAGTGGAGGGCGATGAATCAATTGGGGCCGCCGAGTTTAATTTTCCATTCGTACCAGGTCGCTTCGTCACTCACCGACGCGCTCGGGGATTCGATGGGGCTGGTCGCGGGAGTATCACCGCTTACCCGGCAGTGATCAGTTTTCAGTGAACAGTGGACAGTAATTCGGCCGCCCTTCGGGGTGGCCGTTTTGCGTTTGAGGCGCGGGGTGCCGCTGTCGATTCCCTCGCAACGCTGGCCCTGCGGTGACTCGCCCACATTGCGATTTGGCACTACGAGCTTCAACGAATGCCGGGTGCCCATTTTGCCGCTTCCTTCTCGCGTATTGACTGCGACGAACCAGAACGTTATTCCATAATCAGAGCCACTTTGCTAGTCTTCTAGCGATGGAAAATCCTGCAATTCATACCAACGGACTCACGCGACTCTTCGGTGCGCTTGCCGCAGTGGAGGATGTCACCCTCAGCGTTGCTCCAGGGCAGTTTTTTGGCTTTCTGGGGCCGAACGGCGCGGGGAAATCTACCATGATCAAGATGCTGACCGGGTTATTGGAGCCAAGCGCAGGGACCGTTGAAATCCTGGGCCAGCGGTTTGGTCCCGAAACCCGGGAGTTGAAACGGCAGATCGGCGTTGTGCCTGAGGGGATGGCATTACTGGGACGGCTGACCGCAACGGAGTATCTGCACTTTGTGGGCCGCATGTACGGCCTGGATGCGGCGACGACCCATCAGCGAACGGAAGAGCTACTTGAATTTATGCAGTTGGCCGGCGAACACCGGAAGCTTGTGACAGACTTCTCGCACGGAATGCAGAAGAAACTGGCAATGGCAGCCGCCGTGATTCATGGGCCAAAGGTGCTATTTCTCGATGAGCCCTTTGAGGGCGTCGACGCGATTGCGGCGGGGATGCTGAAGAACATGCTGACAGGGATGATCAACCGCGGGGCGACGATTTTTCTCACTACTCATGTGCTGGAAATTGTGGAGCGGCTGTGCAGCCATGTGGCCATCATCTCGCAAGGGAGAATCGTGGCTGCTGGATCTCTGGAGGAACTGCGGACCGGCGTGGCCAGCACGCTACCCGGTTCCGAACAACAACAGCGGCTGACGATGGAGGAGATTTTTCTGGCAATTCTGGGAGCGGACGGTCACCGAGAGTCGACGCAGGAACTTTCATGGCTGGCGTAACCGGAGTGCGCGTGAACCGGACAGGCGGAGGAATGCTCGGCCGCGAAGCCCGGACGCAGTACGCGGCCATGTCTCGAATGCGCTGGCGGATGTTTATGAATGGTCTCCGCTCTATTCACGGTCTGTTTGATCTGGGCGCCACCGGGATTGCATGGATGTTCTATGCCATCTTTGGGCTGGGTTTGGGAGCTGGCCTTTGTGCTGCCGCTTACTCGTTGGCATCACGCGCATCATGGCAGTATTTGCCAATCCTGTTTTGGGTGACGAGCTTTCTATGGCTCATGTTTCCGATAGCTGTAACTTCATTTCAAGAGCAGTCCGAGCTGGGAATTCTGCTGCGCTTTCCGGTTCGTTTCGGGTCGTACTTTCTCCTGTATTTGATATCCGGCCTGATGGATGCTTCCACATTTGTAGGAATGCTCTGCTGTTTCGGTGTATGGCTTGGAATCGTCATGGCGCGGCCGGATTTGTATTTGTGGACGTTGCTCGGACTGGCGGTGTTCGCGGCCTTCAACATTCTGCTAGTGCGCGCTGTCTTTGCCTGGATTGACCGCTGGCTGGCGCAGCGAAAGACCCGGGAGATTCTAGGCGCCGTATTCATGCTGCTTGTAGTGGGCCTGGTGGTGATCAATTCCGTATGGAACCAGAAGCGTTATGAGGGCTTGAAGAGCCGAAAGCAACAGACTGTGCCCTTACGCGAGGCACTGGTCAAAGATGCGCCGTTACTGAAGACAGCGAATCAGGTGCAGCAATGGCTACCCCCTGGGCTGAGTGCTCGCTCGTTGCAGCAGGTCGTGGAGCAAAAGCCTCTGGCCGGGTTTTGGTCACTGAATATCCTCGGGCTTTGGGTGGTTCTTGCGGGAGGTGCGTTGGCAGGCCGTCTCAAGGCCCAGTATCGGGGACAAAACTTGAGTGGGGCCTCAAGCCGCGACAAAGCTATCGGACGCGTGGGCGGCGGGTGGACATTGGGCGGCTCTGGTCCCTTTGCCGCAATTGTAGAAAAGGAATTGCGGAGTCTGATGCGTACAGTGCCATTACTCTGGGCTGTGTGTGTCCCTTTGCTGTTCGTGCTTGTAATTGCAGGCGTGTTTCATCACAGCTCCTCCAGCCACATGAAGTCGTTTCCGTATGCGTTTCCTTTGTGCGTAACGTACGCGCTCCTCGGATTTACGGGATTGTTTTACAACAATCTGGGCGCTGAAGGACCCGGAATTCAGTTGTTGTTCTTTTCTCCTACACCGATCAGGACAGTCTTGCTGGCCAAGAATCTGTTTCACTCCATCTTGTTCGTCCTTGTCGGGTGCGCCGCTGGCGTCCTGAGCTGCCTTCGGTTGGGAGTTCCGCCCTTTGCGGTGCTGGCGGCTACCGGCGCGTGGATTGTTTTTGCGCTTCCGTGCAATTTAACTGCGGGGATCATCTTTTCACTCACAATGCCGTACCGGATTAATCCCGGCCGAATCACGCGGCCGGCGGGAGCGCAAGCCAATACGTTGACCGCCATGTTGATTCAGTCGGGAGTGCTCGGAGTAGGGTTCCTGGTGTTTTGGCTCTGCTGGTCTTCGGGGAACCGCTGGCTACCCGTCCCCATATTCCTGGCCCTGGCCCTGGGCGCATCACTTGTCTGGATGCGTGTCTTGCACTACTCAGATGACAACGCTAACCGACACAGGGATTCGCTGATAGCGACGCTGATGAAGACGGAGTAGATGCTCCTTCTGGCCCCAGTCGATGAGGGGTGGGGCCGGTATCGCTAATTGAAAGTCAGTTTTGGTTTGAACATGGCAGGGAGATCCTTCAAATGATCCGAGGATGGTCCCGCTTGCCGGTAGAATCGTTGGTGGTTCCATCCCCGGATTAGCGCAATCGCCGATTGGGCATCGTAGACTGGGACCCGGCTCTTCAATTTCCACTCCTTCAACACAAGAGAGATGAGGCTACAGGTTGGCGATGCGAGGTGGCTTAAGGCAGCGTCTGCGTTTGGTGGCGCTCTCCATCGTTCTTGTTATGCTGGCGAGCGGGCTTAAAGCACAGCAAATCGCCGGTCCGCTCCTAGCAGACTATGTTGGCGCCTACGCCGATGCCCCCGGTCATACCATTGAGATCGCGGACGGCGATGGACTATTCGCGGTTGTTGATGAAGCCAAGTACCCGCTTCGTCCGTATGGCGTGGATAAGTTCGCCACGATCACCGGTCAAGTGGTCTCGTTCCCGCGCGACGCAAGCGGTAAGGTGACAGGGTATGAGCAGGATGGCAAGTTCCATCCTCGCGTGTCCACCACCATCACGCCTGAATCCGCAGCGTTGGCCCGGCCACGCCTCAAAGGGCAGGATTCCCCCGCGGACTATCGCTACCGCCGGCCTGCAGATCTGCACGACGGAATCGCCGTTGGAGACATTGCCCGCTCAGACCTCGGGGTTGCCACAGCCAATACCATTGTGCGCGCCATCCTCGCAGGCGCCTACAAGGACGTGCACAGCATCCTGCTCTATCAACACGGAAAGCTGGTGATGGAGGAGTACTTCTACGGCTACAGTGTGCAACGTCCGCATCAACTTCGGTCAGCAACCAAGACCGTTGTCAGCGCACTTGCAGGGATCGCGATCGATCGTGGCGCACTCTCCGGAGTGAATGAGCGCGTGCTACCGCGGATGAGCTACTCAAGCTATGCCAATCCCGATTCGCGCAAGGCGGCGATGACCCTTGGCGACTTCCTTTCCATGAGCTCGGGGCTGGACTGCAACGACCATAGCTCAACCTCTCCGGGACGCGAGACCGTGATCGATGATAAGCCTGATTGGGTGAAGGCCACTCTCGATCTGCCCATGATCAACGATCCTGGAATGAAGGCCTACTACTGCTCGGGCGGCGTTTCCGTCGTTGGCAGACTCATCGAGAACGCGGTTCACATGCAGCTTCCTGAATTCGCGCAGGCCAATCTGCTCGGGCCGTTGGGAATTTCGCAAGCCGATTGGAAGTGGAACTATAACCTGACCAACGCCGACACGGAGTATTCGCAGATACACTTGCGCCCCCGCGATATGCTAAAGCTCGGAATCGTCTACTTGGACGGCGGTCGCTGGCGCGGGCGGCAGATCGTCTCCGAATCGTGGGTGCGCGCGTCTCTCGCCGAACACAGTCATGTCGACAATGTCAGCTATGGCTACTTCTGGTGGCGTCCCTGGCTGAATGTGGAGACACCAGCAGGCTCGCAGCACGTCGACGTGATTGCAGCACAGGGCAATGGCGGGCAGAAGATTTATCTCGTGCCGCAGTACGACCTGGTCGCCGTCTTCACGGGCGGTGGTTACAACGCGGCGTCCACTCCGCCGAATACCATCATGGCGAAGATCATTCTTCCAACATTGATGAAAGCGGCAAGCCGCGCTAACGGTTCGTCGCAACCCAAATGAGTCAGACTGTTCAGAGTGCACGCGGCTCTGTGAGGAAGAATCAACTTCTATGCTGTTGGCTGGCATTGAGCAGTGGACAATGGACAGTGGACAGTGAAACGGCCGCGCTTTGCAGCGGCGCTGTGTTCTACTATCCTTCGTGCTTCCGGTGCGCGTGATTCCGGCGCAATGGATGAACGGGAGATGCGACATCCGGGCGTGCCCAAGACGCTGAAAGGTGAGTGCATTCGCAATGACAGGGACAGGTGAACAGATCAGGATCGGCCAGCTTGCCATCCGTTTTCTAGTCGAGGGCCGGGAGTCGGCGGGTTCCGTCGCCATGTTCGAGTTTGAGGTTGCGCCGGGAGCCAAGGTGCCCATCGCGCATAGTCACGACGGGTACGAGGAAACCATCTACGGCCTAGCCGGCGTGATGACGTTTACCCTGGACGGCGAGAAGCACGAGATCCATCCAGGGGATGCGCTCTGCATTCCGAGCGGCGTGGTGCATCGCTTCGACAATCTGCATCCCGCCAGCGCCAAAGCGCTCGCGGTCGTCACCCCCGGCCTGCTCGGGCCCGATTACTTCCGCGAGATTGCGGCCATTCTGGCAGCCGCGGCCGGCGGTCCTCCGGACCTTGCCGCCATCGGGGAAACGATGCGGCGTCATGGCCTGACTCCGTCGCAGTAGTGCCCGTGATAGAGCCGTCTACCGCGTCAACTCGCCTTGCACCAACTCCGATTTTGCTCTAGTACTGCGACCGCGAATGTTTGTAGTCTGGAGTGACCCCCGAAAGCGAGACCTGGGAGCCTCTTGCAAAAATCCGCGGGATGGTTGATTTAGTGGGTAGGGGTGGGAATCGCATGCTTTAGAATCTGGTTTCCAC
>DATAVZ010000096.1:0-27673 GCA_036267475.1 Occallatibacter sp. | reverse complement strand
GGGCGCTGGGGCAGACAGATGGCAGCGATCCCTCCGGCGTTTTCAGTTCGTTGACCGGAACCGAACGGCTGAACGACGTGGTGCTCGTGGATCAGACGCCGATCGGGCGCACGCCGCGATCGAATCCGATTACGTACATCAAGGGATTCGACCTGGTGCGCGAGCTGTTTGCGGCGCAGCCAGAAGCGAAGAGGCTTTCGCTGACGCCGGGACATTTTTCGTTCAACGTGCCGGGTGGGCGCTGCAACACCTGCGAGGGAGATGGGACTGTGACGGTGGAGATGCAGTTCCTGGCCGACGTGGAGCTGCCGTGCGAGGACTGCAATGGCACGCGCTATCAAGCGAAGGTTCTTGGCGTGCAATACAAGGGCAAGAACATTCACGAAGTTCTGCAGATGACCGTGAAGGAAGCGCTGCGATTTTTTGCAGGCCAGACCCGGCTGGTGGAGAAGCTGGCCGTGCTGGATGAGATTGGGCTGGGATATTTACGGCTGGGACAATCGGCGACGACGCTTTCAGGCGGCGAAGCGCAACGCGTGAAACTGGCGGCACACTTGTCCGCGGTGCGCGCGGCGAACGCGACGGCGAAACCTTCGCAGGCCAGCCGCGTGCTGTACATTCTGGACGAGCCGACAACGGGGCTGCATTTTGACGATGTATCAAAGCTGCTGACGGCGTTTCGAAAACTGATTGACGGCGGCGGGTCGCTGATCGTGATCGAGCACAACCTGGACGTGATCAAGAGCGCGGACTGGGTGATCGATCTGGGGCCCGAAGGCGGCGCGGGCGGTGGCAGAATTGTGGCCGAGGGGCCGCCGGAGGAGATTGCCCGGAATCTGCACTCGCACACCGGCAAGTGGCTGGCGCGGGTGCTGTGAGGGCAGATTTCAGGGATCGGGTTGCGCAAGGATAGTTTTGCGTATTGTCTCAGTTTGAAACTAGGGGAATTAACAGTCGTACCAATCTTCGGCCATTTGTTCGATCAAGACTTAACTTCCAGATTGCCGGTGATGCGCCTGAAACAGTGATATTGCAAGTCATCCCCATTTGCCGATATAGACTGAATCAAACAAGTCTGACAGTGAATATGACAATCGCTATCATCCTTATGAGCAGCACCATCGGCCCAGCTACCATCTACACCTTCATCTTTGTCATGCTGGCTGTTGGACTCGTTGTACTCGTGACCATCTTGCAGGTAATCGTCAGAAAGCGGATTGAGCGCACTCGTAGCCGCAACTGGCCGACAACATCCGCGAACATTGGCCTTGTAAGTGTCGCTGATGTCACAGACAACGCTAGTGTTCCCAGCTACCGCGCCACTCTCACCTACGTCTATCGCAATCCTGAGGAGCAGATGGGTGACTACAGTCGCGACTTTGGCAACAAGGATGAGGCCAACGCCTGGGCGAATTCATACAAAGGTGAAACCGTAAAGGTCTACGTAAATCCGCGCGACCCCACGCGGTCGTTTCTGCGAGAAGAAAACCTTTAAGTGAATTCCGAAAGTGACAATGCAATACGGCAACACGGCATTCCGAGGGTTGGTCGGCAACTCGGAAGCGGCGCAGGAATTTTCGTGCCTCAACCAAGCCAAGTTCAGACACGACCTCTTCTGTCCCGATTTGCCAACCCATGCGCAGATTCGATAGAAAGAGTGGAGCGTCCGACGCTGAAACCGAAAGCGCTTACGAAAACGTATACGGTTTTGGCGCGCCTGTCCCAATCTTGAGGAGGGAATTTCACTTTGAGCATCTCCGCCGGGCCGATTGGCAAAACGAATCCGACCTCGTCGGGCAGCAGGGGACCGAAGGCGCGGCTGGTTCCTGCCGGCCGGATGCTGCCGTTCATCCTGGTGACGGTTCTGTTCTTCCTGTGGGGCGTTCCCAATAATCTGAACGACATTCTCATCAGCCAGTTCATGAAGTCGTTTGAGATTAACCGCCTGCAGGCCGGGCTGGTGCAGTCGGCGTTTTACATGGGATATTTTCTGCTGGCCATGCCTGCGGCGCAACTGATGCGCAAGGCGGGCTACAAGGCCGGCATCCTGGTGGGGCTGGGCCTGTATGGCACCGGCTGCCTGCTTTTCTGGCCGGCCGCGCTGATTACCCAATACTGGTTTTTCCTGATGGCGCTCTTCGTGATTGCCAGCGGGCTTTCGTTTCTTGAAACCGCTGCCAGTCCGTTCATTGTGCAGATCGGCGATCCGCATAGCGCTGAAGAGAGGATCAATTTTTCGCAGGCCTTCAATCCTCTGGGCAGCATTTCGGCGGTGCTGGTGGGCAGCCGGTTCATCTTTTCCGGAGTGGATCTGAAGCCGGCACAAGTGGCCGCGCTCCAGGCGCAGCACGCGTACAAGGCCTATCTGCGCTCCGAGACCCTGCGCGTGATCAATCCCTACCTGGTGCTGGGCGCGGTGGTGCTGGTGTGGGCCGTACTGATTGCGATTACGCCGTTTCCGCACGCGGGTCTGGATTACACGGCTACTGAGAATGCGCAGGATCATTCCAAGCCGCTGCGGGCCAGAAAGCATTTTGTGTTTGCGGTGGTGGCGCAATTTTTGTATGTGGGCGCGCAGGTGGGCACGTGGAGCTTCTTTATCGGCTACGCCACCACTTATACGAATTTGACGCAGCGCGATGCCGGCTATTGGCTTACCGGCGTGCTGGCGGCGTTTACGCTGGGAAGATTTGTTTCCACGTGGCTGCTGCGCTTTGTGTCGGGGTCCACGCTGCTGGGCGTGTATTCCACATTGAACGCCGTGATCTGCCTGGTCGCGGTGCTGCGGCCCGGCTGGACCGGCGTGTGGTGCCTGATCGCGGTCAGCTTCTTCATGTCCACGATGTACCCGACCATCTTTGCTCTGGGCATCAAGGGTCTGGAGGCGCGGACCAAGACGGGCGGAGCGCTGATTGTCATGGCGATTGTGGGCGGCGCGGCGCTCACTCCGCTGATGGGGGTGGTTCCCGGTGTGGCGCGCGCCTACCTGGTGCCGGCGGCGTGCTTTGTGGGAGTGGCAATCTACGCGTGGTTCCTGTCCAGTCCGGAACCGGAAGAGATTGCGGCCGGAGCTGCCTGATGCGCGTGGTCGCTATTTGAGCAGATGCCTATTCGGCGACGACGGGATTGGTGAGTGAGCCGAGGCCTTCGATAGTCACGGTTACGTTTTCGCCGGGCTTGAGCCAGCGCTTGGGGGTGCGGCCCATGCCTACGCCGGAAGGCGTTCCGGTGGAGACGATGTCGCCGGGCAACAGCGGCGCGATGGACGACAGGTACTCAATAAGCTCGGGAATTTTGAAGATCAGCTCGCTGGTGGTGGAGTTCTGCAGCTTTTCTCCGTCGATGCTGAGGCCGATGGCCAGATTGTGCGGGTCGGCGATTTCGTCGGCGGTGACGATAGCCGGGCCCATCGGGCAGAAGGATGGAAAGCTCTTGGCCATGGACCACTGCGAGGTGGACATCTGAATGTCGCGGGCGCTCACATCGTTGATGATGGTGTAGCCGTAGACGTGGTCGCGCCAGGACGCGGCGGGAATGCGAAAGCCGCCCTTGCCGATGACGAATGCCAGCTCGGCTTCGTAGTCGGGCTCGGATGAGTTTTTGGGCAGCACGATGGGGTCGCCGGGACCGACGATGGCGGTTTGCAGCTTGAAGAAGACAACCGGAAATTTTGGGAAAGCCATCTTCGACTCGATGGCGTGCTCGCGGTAGTTGAGGCCGATAGCAAACAGGCGCGGAGGATTGGCGAGCGGCGCGTGCAGGCGCACGTCGCTGAGCCTGTGGGTGGACCACGCGCCGGACTTGTCTGGATTCGTCACACCGGTGGTGATAGCGGCGAGCGCATCGGCGTGACCGGCGGCGGAGAGATCGACCACCTGATTGTCGTGCTCCTGATTGTCGTGTTCAAGCAGCGCGCCGGGACGGAGCGGGCCGCCGGCAGTGGAGAACGTGACGAGCTTCATGCAAAACCCTCCAGAATCGGAAACAGAGTTGAAGTGCGAGCGCTATGCGGCTGTCCAGCCGCCGTCGATGGTGAGGAGCGAGCCGCTGACGAAGGCGGCTTCATCGGAAGCGAGATAGCGGACGGCGGAGGCGATTTCCTCGGGGCGGCCGAGGCGTCCGACCGGCTGGCGCGTGCGCAGGGCGGCGCGGGTTTCTTCCCTGTTGTCCTTGTGAAACTTTTCGAGGTAGCCCTCGACAAAGGGAGTTTGCACGGTGCCGGGGCAGACGGCATTGACGCGCAGCGTTTTTGGATATTCGACGGCCAGTTGACGGGTCATGGCGATGACCGCGCCTTTTGTGGTGCAGTAGGCGAAGCGCTGTTTGATGCCGACCAGGCCGGAGACCGAGGCGATGTTGACGATGGAGCCGACCGCCTCATGGTGCTGCGCTGCGGCGAGCAGCAGTGGGAGAAAGCTGCGCGTGACGAGATAGACGGAGCGCACATTCACGTTCATCAGCCGGTCGAAATCTTCAGGCTCGGTAGCTTCAATGGAACCCACGTGGCCGATGCCCGCGTTGTTGACGAGAATGTCGAGGCGGTCGAGCTGCGCAACCCCGGTTTGAATCGATTGCAGGCTGGTGACGTCGAGAAGTAGCGCTTTGGCCGAACCGATGGACGCGGCCAAAGCCTGGGCGGCGGCGACATTGATATCGGCGATCCAGACGAAAGCGCCGGCGCGCGCCAGCTCTTTGACTGTGGCTTCGCCAATGCCGCTGGCGCCGCCGGTGACGAGTGCATGGCGGCCATCGAGAGCAAAAGATTGCGATGTGGATGAGTTAGGCATGGCGGGATGTCAGTTCTTGCGCACGTTGGCCAGCACTTCCAGGTAGGCGCGGGCGGTTTCGGTGATGGTTTCGGGTTTGCCCGCATCGACGGCGGCGAGATTGACCAGATCGCTGCCCACGCCGAGAGCGCGCGCGCCGGCGCGGAGAAAGCTTTCCGCTGTTTGCAGCGTGACGCCGCCGGTGGGAATTACCTTGAGATGCGGAAAGGGCGCAAGCAGCGCTTTCAGGTAGCTGGAGCCGCCGACCGCGGAGCAGGGAAAGATTTTGACGTAGTCCGCGCCCTCGTTCCATGCCGTGATGGCTTCAGTGGGCGTGAGCGCGCCGGGGCAGGATATTTTGTTGTTGGCCTTGGTGACCTTGATGACTTCAGGGTGAAGGCTGGGGCTGACGACGAACTCCGCGCCGGCGTCGATGGTGGCCTGGGCCTGGTCGCCGGTGGTCACGGTTCCGGAGCCGAGCAGGAGCTTCGCTCCGTATTCCTTCTTGAGCTCTTTGAGTAAGTCGACAGCGCCGGGAACGGTCATGGTGACTTCGACGATGGTGACGCCGCCGGCGAGCATGGCTTCAACCACTGCGCGACCCTGGGCGACGTTTTTGGCGCGCAGAACCGGGATGAGCCCGACGCGTTCAATGGTTTCCTGTGTGGTCTCTGGCATGTTTCCTACTTTCGTTGCCGGGTGGCTTATCGCGCAATACGCGCGGAGCCGCCTTTGATGATGCGTTCAACTTCAGAGAGCGTGGCCATGCTGGTGTCTCCGGGCGTGGTCATGGCGAGCGCGCCGTGGGCTACGCCGCACTTGAGCGCCCAGTCCATGCCCTTGCCGGCGAGCAGTCCATAAATGAGTCCGGAGGCGAAACTGTCGCCGCCGCCCACGCGGTCGAGGATGTCGATGTCGCGCTGTGGCACATGGACGATTTTATCTTCATAGATGGCGATGGCGCCCCAGGCGTTGCGGCTGGCGGTGTGCGCGGTGCGCAGAGTGCTGGCGATGAGTTTCAGGTTGGGATAGGCGGCGGCGACTTCACGCAGCATGTCTTCGTAGCCGGCGATGGGCAACTCGGCGAAGTCTTCGCCGACGCCCTTGATCTGGACGCCGAGCATCGCGGAAAAATCTTCTTCGTTGCCAAAGAGCACGTCGACCTTGCGCACGATTTCGCGGTTGACTTCCTGGGCCTTGGCTTTACCCCCGATGGATTTCCAGAGGGAATCGCGGAAGTTGAGGTCATAGGATACGGGCGTGCCGTATTTACGGGCCGCGTCCATGGCTTCAACGGCCACTTCAGCGGTGGAGGCGGAAAGCGCGGCGAAGATGCCGCCGGTGTGAAGCCAGCGGGTGCCGGCGGCAGTTCCGTTCCCAGTTCCGTTGTGGGGGGCGAAGATGGATTCCCAGTCGAAGTCGCCGCGCTTGACCTGGCTGATGGCGGTGTGGCCGCGGTCGGAGCATCCGGCGGCAGCACGCACGCCGTAGCCGCGCTCGGTAAAGTTGAGGCCGTTGCGCACGGCGCGGCCCACGCCGTCGTAGCGCACCCATTTGAGAAGTGAGGTATCGACGCCGCCCTGCAGGATGAAGTCTTCGACGAGACGGCCGACGGGATTTTCAGCAAGCGCGGTGGCGATGGCGGTGCGCAGGCCGAAGCAGCGGCGCAGACCGCGAGCCACGTTGTACTCGCCGCCGCCCTCCCACACTTGAAACTGGCGCGCGGTGTGGATGCGGCCTTCACCGGGGTCAAGGCGGAGCATGACTTCGCCGAGGCTGAGACAGTCCCAGCGGCGCGAGGAATCGGGGATGGAGATGGAGTTCATGGTCACCCAATAATTTAACGCATTGCGCCGTGCGCAGTCTGTGAGTGAATCGCGGTGTGGGACGGATGTCTTCCGGGCGGATGATTGGAGGCGGGGCGGCGGCGTACACTGCTGTGGGCGCTGGCCGGGCGATTGCGACGCGGCGAGCCGATGTAAAACCGGCGATGTGCGACAGAGGAGTGGAGGCGGAATGACGGAGCGGCGCAAACTGCGCATGGGACTGGTGGGCGGTGGGCCCGGTGCGTTTATCGGACCGGTGCATCGCATTGCGGCGGAACTGGATGGCAGGATCGAGTTGGTGGCGGGGGCGTTTTCGCAGTCCGCTGAGCGTTCGCGCGAGGCGGGCGAAAAATTCGGCATCGATCCGGCGCGGGCCTACGCGAACTATGAGGAGATGATTGCGGCGGAGAGCAGGCGCGCGGACGGAATCGATTTTGTGGTGATCACCACGCCGAATCATCTGCACCTGCCGGTGGCGCTGGCCGCGATTGAAGCGGGCATTCCGGTGATGAGCGACAAGCCTGCGACGGCTACCTATGAGGAGGCGCTGACGCTCGAAGCGGCGGTGCGCAAGTCGGGGCTGCCGTATGGGCTGACGCATACTTATGCGGGCTACGCGATGGTGCGCGAGGCGCGCGCGATGTGCGCAGCGGGAAAGTTCGGCGCCATCCGCAAGGTTGCGGTGGAGTATTTTCAGGGATGGCTGAGCAAGCCGCTGGAGACGACGGGGCACAAGCAGGCCGCGTGGCGATCGGACCCGGCGCAGAGCGGCAAGGGCGGCGCGATCGGCGATATCGGCACGCATGCGTTTCATCTGCTGGAGTACATCAGCGGGCTGGAGGTGACGGCGATCAACGCGACGCTGCGCACGGTGGTGCCGGGCCGCAAGCTGGACGACGATTGCAATGCATTTCTGCGCATGAGCAAAGGCGCCGCGGGCACGCTGGCCTGCTCGCAGATTGCCGCGGGCGAGCTGAACGAGATGCGGATGCGGATTTATGGCGAAACCGGCTCGCTCGAATGGCGGCAGCAGGACCCGAATCGGCTGATCGTGAAGTGGCTCGATGGGCCCGAGGAGATTCATCACGCGGCGGCCGGCTATCTGAGCAAGGATGCGCTGGCAGTGGCGCGGGTGCCGTCGGGACATCCGGAGGGCTATCTGGAGGCGTTTGCGATTCTGTATCGCGAGTTTGCGGACGCGCTGGTTGCATGGAAGCAGGGTGAGAAAAATCCGCTGCCCGCGATGCTGCCGGGGATTGCGGCCGGGGTGCGCGGCATGCGGTTTATCGAACGCGTGGTCGAAAGCAACGGCAAAGAGGGCTGGGTGGAGTTTTAAGGGCGTGACTGCTGCGCTTTCCACGTTCTCCTTTCATTGCTCTTCCCAGGTGAGGCAACTATGCGACTGCGACTGAGTCTTGTTCTGGTGTTGTGTGCCATGTGCGGAGTGGCCGCCGCGCAGGCGATGAAGCATCCGGGAGTATTGGTGAGCCGGCGACAACTGAACTTTATCAAGCGGCAGGTAAAGGAGAAGAAGGGCCCGATTTATGGCGAATATTTGAAGGCTGTTGCCAGCCCGTACGGGGCTCTCGATTACAAAGTTCTGGGACCGCCGGAAACGGGCATTATCGATTGCGGCGCTTATTCGCACCCCGATCATGGCTGCCATGCAGAGGACGCGGATGCGAGCGCGGCTTATCTGCAGGCGGTGTTGTGGTGGATCAGCGGAGATCATCGCTATGCGGACAACGCGATCCGCATTATGAATACCTATAGCCGCAGCCTGAAGAACTACACCGGCGCGAACACGCATTTGCAGGCTGCATGGAGCGCGGAGATGTGGCCTCGCGCGGCGGAAATCATTCGCTACAGCCATGCCGGATGGAAGCGCGGAGACGTGCAGACATTCAGCGATATGCTGACCAAAGTCATTCTGCCGCTGATTCACGATGGGGCTCGGCATAACGTGGGCAACTGGGAATTGAGCATGATCGAGGGCATGACGGGCATTGCCGTATTTACCGACGATCGTGCTCTGCTGGTCCATGCGGAAGAGATGTGGAGCAAGCGCGTGCCGTCCTATTTTTATAATGCAAAGCTCGATGGCGATCATCCCAAGGAACTGGTGCCCGAGACGCGTAAGGGATGGTTCGGGCAGACGACCTTCAACGAAAGCACGAACGGAATTTCGGCTGAGACCTGCCGGGACCTTGGACACACGGGGTACTCGATTGCCGCGACCATGGCAGCGGCGGAGACGGCGCATATTCAGGGTGACAGGCTGTACGAGAGTGAGGAGCCGAGATTGATGGGAGCGCTTGAATTCCACGCGCATCTGCTGCTGCGCAAAGATCCGGTGCCGGCCTCAGTCTGCGGCGGCACGATCCGCTACGGAAAAGGATATACGTTCGGAATCGGCTATAACGAATATCACAATCGTCTTGGGCAGCCGCTGCCGGAAACGCGCGAATGGCTCAACCACTTGCTGACAGCGCCAGTGCCTGTGGATCCTCACATGATGGTGTTCGAGTTATTGACTCACGGCGAAGACGCAAAGGGAAAGTAGCGCAAGCGATTTGCAGCGATCCACTCACAAAATATTTCATAAGGAGTACGAGAGATGAAGACCATCAAGGGGCCGGGGATTTTTCTGGCGCAGTTTGCCGGCGACCATGCGCCGTTTAACACGCTCGACGGCATGGCGGAGTGGGCGGCAGGGCTGGGTTATGCCGGAATTCAGATTCCGAGCTGGGATGGGAGGCTCTTCGATCTGAAGCGCGCGGCGGAGAGCAAGGAATATTGCGGCGAGGTTCTGGGCATTGCCGCGAAGCATGGGCTGGCGATTACCGAGCTTTCGACGCATCTGCAGGGACAACTGGTAGCGGCTCATCCGGCCTTCGACACGTTGCTGGACGCATTTGCTCCGGCGGAGGTGGCCGGCGACGGCAACGCGCGGCAGCAATGGGCAGTGCAGCAACTGAGGTATGCGGCCGCAGCCAGCCGCAACCTGGGACTGACGGCGCATGCCACGTTTTCAGGCGCGCTGGCGTGGCCGTTTTTTTATCCCTGGCCGCAGCGGCCGGCGGGGCTGATCGACGAAGCGTTCAAGGAGCTGGCGCGGCTGTGGACGCCGATTCTCAACACGTTTGACGAGGCCGGAGTGGACGTCTGTTACGAGCTGCATCCGGGCGAGGACCTGCACGACGGCGCCACCTTTGAGCGATTTCTTGCGGCGGTCAAGAATCATCCGCGGGCGAACATTCTCTTTGACCCAAGCCACATGGTTTTGCAGCAGATGGACTACCTGGCCTTTCTCGATCTGTATCACGATCGCATTTGCGCATTTCATGTCAAGGATGCGGAGTTTCATGCCAGCGGGCGCGCCGGAGTTTATGGCGGCTATCAGGACTGGATCGATCGTCCGGGGCGATTCCGCTCGCTGGGCGATGGGCAGATCGACTTCGGTGGAATCTTCAGCAAGATGGCGCAGTACGACTATCCCGGCTGGGCGGTAGTGGAGTGGGAGTGCTGCATCAAGCATCCGGAAGCGGGCGCGGCCGAGGGCGCGGTGTTTGTGCGCGACCATATCATTCGCGTGACGGATCGGGCTTTTGACGACTTTGCCGGCGGCGCGGCGGATGCGGAGCGCAACCGGAAAATTCTCGGGCTGTAAGCGGCTCGGCGGGAGTCTCAGGCCGGTTCTTGTATCAACGCAACGGCGACGGGATTTTGCCCGGAGCCGCGATTCCATATTTCGAGTCGAGAAACTGTGCCAGGTCGGCGGGCAGGTACGCGGCCAGTTCCTGCCAGGTGAGGACTTTGAGACGAGCGCGCAGGTCTGCGCTTTTTACCGCCGCCATGACGCGGAACCACTGCTCGCGCAGATCGGGCCTGCGGGCGTCGTGCAGCACGCAAAAGCTGCACTGAGCGGCCTGGGCCGCGAGCACGTTGCGTATGAGCTGATAGCTTGCATAGCCGGACTGGCCGGGAGGGCGAGCGACGGCATCGATGACAGAGAACGAATCGGGGTCGGCAGTTACGCTTTCAAATTCCTGCGAGTAGTTTTCAGCGAACTCGCTGGTTGATCTTGGCCGGGCAGTGGCGATTTCGACGCGCGGGAGCAGATCGCGATCAAAGACCAGATCGAAGTCGCGATAGGCTTCCACAATGGAGCCGATGCGCGTCTGGAAGTCGTTTTCCGTCAGTTTGGCCTCAACCAGGAGCGAGCCGAAGCGCAGATCGACCTCGGTTCGATCGAAGCGGCCGTTGCTGAGCGGCACGCGGGCCTTCCATCCGAAGATCATCTCCGCATCTGAATCGGCATCGGGCTCGGCATTGCGATCCAGACCCAGCGCGTTGCGCAGGATTGTGGATTGCGCAACGCCGGGCGCGCAGAAGACGTTCATCAGGAGCGCATCGGAGCTCATGCAGGAGTCGAGCTCGCGCCATCTTCGCTCGGCTTTGGGCAGGGTGCGAGCCGCCTGCGCGTGAATCTTGTCGAAGCGGCGCATCCATTGCGGGCAAGCGGCGATGGCGGCGTAGGCGGGGCTGAAAAAGTTGCCGTGCGCGCAATCTTCGGGCGCGTAGACAATAACCGGCGGATTGCCATAGCTCTCGACGTGCGCGCGGCCATGGGCGTGGCGGCGGTTGCGCACGATCAGCTCCTGCCGGAGCTGCGACGCATACCAGCCTGAGAGCATCGCCATAGCGATGAGTCTACAACGCGCCCTGAACGGTGGAGAACGCGATGACTGCGCGCTCAGGTGAGCACGGGCACGTCCGCCACTCCGGCCACGCCGAAGATGCGCCGGTACCGCTCGGTTTCATTCGCATTGCCGAGGGCTTTGGCGTAGTTGTCTGAGAGCTTGACGGCGGGCTTTCCGTCGGCGTCGCTTAGCTTGCACACCAGGCTCACGGGATTGAACGCGTCGCTGCCGCGCGGATCGCAGTTGCGAAAATCATTGGTGAGCAGCGTGCCCCAGCCGGCGCTGAAGCGGATGCGGCGCTCGGGAACCCAGCGGCCCGCATCCAGAAAGTCGGCGGCGGAATGAAAGTCGTCGGGCGAGGCGCCGTTGAGAAGCGTCCCGCCGAAGTAGGCGTGCAGGCCGAGAATCTGCTCGACATCGAGCGCGTCGGAGGCGATGAGGCGCTTCTGGCGCGGGTCGCGGCCGTGGCGCGTGAGCCATGCGATGTATTCGTCGCCGGCGACGTAGGCATCTTTGCTGTCCATGCGCTGACCGGTCCAGTTGGCCACCCAATCGGGCGCGTCGCGCAGGAACTGTGTGGTGCCGAAGGTGTCGGGGAGCAGGATCAACAGCTCGCCCTGGTAGCTCTGCTGCCACATATCCAGAAGGCGATATTGCGCGGTCTTCAATTGCTGAACGTCGCCGGCCATGGCGGCCATGGCCATGGGCAGCTCGTGGCCGTTGGTGCCGATGGCTTCGAGATCGTGCTTGTAGGCGAGATAGGCGTTGGAGGTTCCGGCAAAAGTTTCGCCGATGGTGTCGCGCATGGCGTTCACGACATATTCGTGCCACAGAAAGCTGTGCCGGCGGCGGGTGCCGAAGTCGCTCACGCTCAGGCCGGGCACACCGCGCAAGCGCGCCATCTTTTCCCAAAGCCGGGCCTTGGCGCGCGCGTAGAGGATGTCGAGCTCGAGTTCGCTGAGCTGTTTGAGCGCGGCGCGGGTTTTGAGTTCGCCGATCTCGGAAAGCGCGTAGATCTCCCACATGGATGTGGCCGACCAGAGACCGTGAAAGCGGAGATTGAGCTGGCCATCTTCAATGGAAAGCTCGTAGTCAGAGAGTGCGAAGCCGCTTTCGAGCCATTCCAGAAATGCGGGCTCAAAGATGCCGCGGCGGCCGTAGAAGCTGTTGCCGGCCAGCCAGATGATTTCCGATTTGCGGAAGCGCAGATTGCGCGTGTGTTCGAGCTGCTGGCGCAACTGGCCCACATCGATGGTGTCGCCGAGCCGCGCCGAAGAGGTGCGGTTGATGAGCGTGAAGGTGGCGCGGGTATGCGGGAAGTTTCTCCAGATGAACTGGAGCATGAGCAGCTTGTAGAAGTCGGTGTCGAGCAGCGAACGTGTAATGGGATCGAGCTCCCAGTTGTGGTCGTGCGCGCGCCTGGCGAAATCGATGATCACCTTGCACACACTTTACTTGAATGGATGGCAGGACTGGAAGCGGAGACGCGAGGGCTGATCTCGTGCACAATGCGGGACTGGAGCCGGAGACGGGAGCGAGTACGGAGGGTATACTGGCACGCGGTTGAGCGATAGCCCCGGACATAAGCACGAAAATTACCGGGATTGGCTAAGCGAGTTAATCGCTTAGCCATATCTCCATGACTGTGGGCGGACGCCGGAGCGCGAACCTGAATACGAAAGAGGAATTCCACAAATGAATCGCCGTGATTTTCTTGCCGGAACCGTGGCCCTTGCCGGGCAGCAAAAGCTGGTTCGCTCCATGGGACCGTTGTCGATAGCGGGGCAGAACGCGCCGCCGGCTACTTCGCCACAGAATCTGCTGAGCACTACGTTTACAGAGCAGTTTCTTACCAGCAACCTGTTAACGGCCGATCAGTGGCACCCTTATCCGCGCTGGGGCGAGCGCGCGCCGTGGGAGGCGGTGCCGGCCGATATCCGCGCCAGGATCATTACGCAGGCCGAGGCCGATCAGCAGGCGGGATGGCATGCGCTGCTGGCCTCGAGTTTTCTGGAGTACAAGCGCAACGGCAACCGGTCGCGGTTTGAGGCGCAGAGCTTTGGACGGCGCGGTCATCTGAGGAATGTGGTCATGGCGGAGTGCCTTGAGGGCAAAGGCCGCTTTATGGACGACATTGCCAACGGGGTATGGCTCATCTGCGAAGAAACATACTGGGGCGCGCCCGCGCATTTGTATATGCAAAAGGGCGGACCGGGACTGCCCGATGTGACCGATCCGGTTGTGGAGTTGTTTGGCGCCGAGACGGTGCAACTGCTAGCGTGGACCAAGTATCTGCTGGCCGAACAGCTCGATACGGTATCGCCACTGATCAACAAGCGGATCGTGATCGAGGCGGAGCGGCACATTCTGAAGCCGGCCCGGGAGCGCAACGACTTCTGGTGGATGGGATTTGAAGCGACCACGCGCACTTCGCGCCTGAACAACTGGACGCCGTGGATCAACTCGAATCTTCTGGTGGCGAACCTGATTCTGGAAGAGGACCCGACCGTAAGAGTGCATGAGACGGTACGGATTTTGCGGAGCCTGGATCTGTATCTGAACCAGTACTGGCCGGATGCGGGCGAGGAAGAAGGGCCGGGATACTTCAGCGCTTCACCGATGCGCTACTTTGAAGCGGTGAGCATGATCGACGCGGCAACGGGGCACAAGACGAATATTCTTTCCACGCCCTTTATCGATAAGATGGCGCGCTACATTTTGAATGCGCACATCTGCAAAAACAATTACATCGACTATGGCGATGCGCACGTGCACGCGGGCCCGGACGGCGACCTGCTTTATCGCTATGGCAACGCGGTACACGACGAGCAACTGGAGGCCTTCGGGGCCTATTGCGCGGCCCAGCGCGGGCTCACTTCTACCGCCGGCGACAGCGGCGAGGGACGCAGGGGGTTCGAGCTGCCGACCATGACGCGGGCGTTGCCCGCGGTGCTGGAAGCAAGCGAACTGCGCGCGGCGCACGGCGAGGATGTGCTGATCCGCGATTCGTGGTATCCGGATCTGGGGCTGGTGACGGCTCGGCTGAAAGCCGATTCTTCCGACGGGATGTACTTTGCCGTGCTGGCGGCCAACAACGGGCGCAGCCACAGCCATAACGACACGGGCAGCTACATTATTTATCAGGATTGCGAGCCGGTGGCGATCGATGTGGGAGTGGAGGCTTACACGGCCAAGACCTTCAGCCCGGAGCGGTATACGATCTGGACGATGCAATCGGCGTATCACAACCTGCCCACAATTGGCGGCGTGATGCAGCACAACGGGGTGGAATTCAAGGCGACCGACCGCAAGTATTCGAGCGACGACCAGCGGGCTACGTACTCGTTCAACATTGCCGAGACGTATCCGCAAGAGGCCGGCGTTAAGTCGTGGGTGCGGACGGTTACGCTCGATCGGGTGCGCGACCGGATCACTGTGGAGGAAAATTTTGAGCTGGAGCGGGCCGTGCCGGTGAGCTTGACGGTGATGACGCCGCGGACAGTGAGCGTGGACTCGAACGGAAACATCCTGCTCAAGCTTGCGTCGGGGCAGGGCTCCACGAGTCAACTGCACTATGACGCGGCGGCGATTGAGCCCAAGGTGGAGACGATCGAGTTGGCCGACCGGGGATTGCGCGCGAGCTGGGGACCGGAGATCTACCGGATTCTGCTCAATGCCAAGCAGCCGGTGTCGAGCGGCAAATGGACGTATGAGTTTGCACGCGCTTAATGCGGCGTGCTTGATGCGGATGGATACGCAGGCCAGGGAACGCAGCCGATAGCTTTGCTTAGGCACGGAAGGATCGCTCGAAGAGCGGGTGAGGGGACGTGAGCGGGTAAAGCGCAACCGGATCCGTGGTTTGCGCGCGATCCGCGGATTACCAGGAAGAAAGTGTTACAGACGGTTCAGCCTTCACGGTTTCAAAATGGGTTCTTACTCAACGCTGCAATGGTTTTCAAAAGAAGCAGAGAATAGACTCAATTTCGATGAAGGAGTTTTCAGGATGGCCAAGCCATATGATGTTGTCTGCGAAGGAAGAAACTAAAGCCAAGCCGCGGCTTCGTGCACGGCAGGTTGTTGCGCGACTGCATTGGGTCCTGGGGGGCCTGTTGCTGGCCCTGGCTATAGGACAACGTCCGGCACAGGCCCAGGTGGATACGGGTTCGATTGTGGGCACGGTGACGGACACGACCGGCGCAATCATCCCGCAGGCCAAGATCACGATCAAGGATGAGTCGACGGGGCGGACGCAGATTCTCCAGTCGGGCCAGGACGGCAGCTATTCGATCAGCCCGCTGAAGATCGGCGAGTATACGATGACGTGGAGAAAACCGGCTTTCAGACTTTGGTGCAGCAGCACATTGAAGTGACGGTGCAGGGACATCTGGAGATCGACCCCAAGCTGCAAGTGGGCCAGATAACGCAGGAGGTGCAGGTGAGCTCGGCGGGGCCGATTCTCGAAACACAGAGCTCGTCGATCCAGCAGCTGGTGAATCAAAGAGTGATCAACGACCTGCCGCTGAATGGACGGAACGCGGTGTTTCTTGCGCAACTGTCGCCGGGTGTAAATCAGGCGCAGAACGACAGCCGCGGACTGCAGGCGAGCGGATCGTTCACGGCCAACGGATCGCGGCGCACACAGAACGATTATCTTCTGGATGGAATGGACGATAACGTCGCCATTGCCGACCTGGTGAATCAGTCGCAGTTTGTGGTGCTGCCGCCGCCGGATGCGCTGCGCGAGTTTACGGTGCAGACCAGCAACTATTCGGCGGAGTTTGGACATGCCGCAGGCGCGGTGCTCAACGTGACCACCAAATCGGGATCGAACAATTTTCACGGCGACTTGTGGGAGTTTGTGCGCAACGATGTGTTTGACGCAAAGGATTACTTTGTTCAGAGCGGGCAGCGCAAGCCGGAGTACAGGCTGAACCAGTTTGGCGGCACCATCGGAGGCCCGCTGACCATTCCGCATCTTTACAGCGGCAAGGATAAGACATTCTTTTTTGCCGACTACCAGGGCACGCGCATTGTGCAGGGCAAGACCTATACGGAGACTGTGCCCACGGCCGCGGAGAATCAGAGCGGCTTTACCAATCTGCAGGATCTGATCAGTCTGCAGACCGGAACGAAGAGCGACGCGCTTGGCCGCACCTTTCCGAGCGGCGCAGTCTTCGATCCGGCGACAACGCGGCAGCTCCCATCGACCACAGCGGCCGACCCCGGCTATGATGCGGTGACCACGCTGACCGGCACGCCAGGCGCGTTTGTGCGCGATCCGTTCTTCTCCACTCCGGTCGGCAACACGACCAACTTTGCCGCGGCGTCGGCCGAAGCGCAGATGAACCAGATCCCGATGAACCGCATCAACCCGGCCGCGGTGACGCTGCTCGACCTTTTGCCTGCGCCTACCAAAGCGTCCGCTCTGACCAACAACTATACGGTCAGCCCGAATCTGACGACCGATATCGACGGCTTCGATCTGCGCTTCGATGAGAACTTCAGCGCGAAAGACTCGGCGTTTGCACGCTACAGCTACGTCTACAGCAGCCAGTTCCAGCCCAGCCCGTTTCCGGGTGTGGCCGATGGCGCGCCTTCAAGGCCGGGCACCGGCTGGACCGAGTCGCAAAACGAAGCAATCAGCGAGACTCATATCTTTTCGCCCAGGGTGGTGTTGGAGGCTCGCGCGGGTTATAGCCGGGTGGCCGATCTGCGTATTCAGTTCGACGCGAACACGCTGGGCATACCCGCGAAATATGGCATCCAGGGCATTCCGCAGATTCTAACTAATGGAGGGCTGCCGACGCTCAACTTCGGCACCATTTCGACGATGGGAGCGGCAGGAACCATTCCCAGCAGCAAGGCGAGCGACATCTTCCAGATATCGGAGAATCTCTCGATCGATCACGGACGCCACCAGATCCGCATTGGCGACGAGTATCAATACGTCGCTTTTCCCACGCTTACCCCCACAACGCCTCGCGGTAGCTTTACCAATAACGGCATCTACACGTCTATTGTGAATGTGACCGATACGTCGACGGACCGCGCGCAATTTGTTGTGAATCCCGAGGCGGCTGCGTATCCGGCCTACGGCGGCGTTGATAACGTAGGCGGCGCCAACGCAATGAGCGCGTCGAATTTTCCGCCCGCGTTCCGGCTGGTGCGGCCTTACTTTGGCGCTTATGTGCAGGATAACTGGCGCGTGTCCTCGAAGCTGACGCTGAACCTCGGGCTTCGCTGGGATTTTATCGGCGCTCCGGAGGAAGCCAACGGCCGCTTTGCAAATATGGTGCCTGCGCAGGCCGGAACCGCAAGCACTTCGACCTTCTACATACCGCAGTCGCAGGTGGCCAATGAGCCGGCGGCGATCAAGGCGCTGCTGGCGCAGGATGGCATTACGTTCACGCCGGTGAATGGGAACAGCCTGATCATTGCGCAGAAGACGAATTTTGCGCCGCGCATTGGATTCGCCTATCAGATTGTTCCCAAGCTGGTGTTGCGCGCCGGCGGGGGTATTTTTTATCAGGGTAACGAGAACCATGGGTTGAGCGTGAGCAATTACGTCAACTTCCCCTTCCAGATCACGACAAGTTATACGGATCCGAACTCGTCGACGCCGCTTACCCCTGATAATTCGGTGGGCACGCTGCAGAACGGCTTGCTGAACGTGCCGCTTACCGCGGCCGCCGCGGCAACTTCGACAAACGCAAGCCTGTCGCTGCTGGGCGAGCCGCGGCATGCGAAGACTTCCTATGCGGAAGCGTATAACCTGCAGGTTCAATATCAACTGAGCCCGCAGACGGTGATCGAAGCCGGCTATGTGGGAACCGTGTCCAGGCACGTGCAGGTGGGGCAGAGCACCAATACGTTGAACACGATTCTGCCCGCTTCAGCCAATCAGAAAGCGAACTCGTTCTTCCCGGATTTTGCCGTGGGTGGAACTTTCATTGCACGGGCAGGAGAGACGAATTACAACAGTCTGCAGGTCGACGGGCAACATCGCTTCAGCCACGGCTTCAGTCTTCTGGCCAACTATACCTGGTCCAAGTGCCTGGGCGATACGCGCGATCTGCTTGATAACGGGATTGGCAGCTATCGCGCGCCGTATGTCCCGGGAATGGGTCTCAGCGCCGACTACGGGCTCTGCGACATCAACTCGCGGCGTATTGTGCACGCCAGCGGCATCTATCAGCTCCCGTTCGGCAGGAACCAGCGTTATCTTCACGCGGGAGCCGGAGCCTGGCTTGCGGGCGGCTGGTCGTTCAACGGCATTTTCAGCGCAACGGATGGACAGCCGCAGACCATTGCCTGCACTACGAGCAATGCCGCCGGGCTGGGATGCAACGCGCTGAAGGTGGCGGGACAGGGCCCCTATGCTGGAAGCCACAACGCCAAGCAGTTTCTGAATCCGAACGCATTTGTCAATCCTCCGGCGGCTACCGCGACTTCGGCTTCGATCGCCAACCTGGGTGGAAAGCCGACGCAGGTGAGTGGCCCGCCTTATCGCAGGCTGAACCTTTCGCTGTTCCGTCAGTTTCCGGCTCCGGCTGAGACGCACTTTGAATTTCGCGCCGAAGTCTTTAACGTAACTAACACGCCCAACTTTGCACAGCCGGGCAGTTTGAACTTCACTACCCCGAACACATTCGCGTCGATCAGCTCGACGCGGGACAATCCGGACGATCCGCGTGAGATTCAATTGAGCCTGAAGTACTACTTTTAGGGCCTGAAGAGCTAATTTAACGCACGTTTCAACGAAGCGAGGGAAACAGAGGGAAATACGTTGACGGTCAATCGCAGGAATTTTCTTCTTGGTACGGCTGCGGCTGCCGCGCAGGCAGGGCTTGCAGCCACTGTTTCAGGCGCGAGCGAGAGCGCGAACTCTGCCGCGCCCGGGTCCAAACCGAATATCGTAATCTACCACTCGGACCAGTTCCGCTGGGACTTTGTGGGCGCGAACGGGCTGAACAGTTCCACGCATACGCCCAACCTGGATGCGCTGGCAGAGAGTGGAACAAACTTCAATCATGCGGTTACCAATCAGCCGGTGTGCGCGCCTTCGCGCTCTGTGCTGGTGACGGGCCGCTATGCAACACAGACGGGAATCTGGCGCAACGGGCTGGGACTGCGCGAGGATCTGCCCACACTGGCTACCGAACTCCGCAAGGCGGGGTACACAGCCAATTACATTGGTAAGTGGCACATGGCGCCGGGATCGGCGGCCGCAGGCGGCGGACGCGGGGCGGTGAAAGAAGAGCATCGCGGAGGCTTTCTCGATTTCTGGGAGGCATCGAATGAGCTTGAGTTTACGACGCATCCCTATTACGGCACAATCTGGGATCGCGACAACAATCCGATCACGTTCCAGGATGAGTATCGCGTGGACTTTCTTACCGACCGCGCGGAGAAGTTTTTGCGCCAGAAGCAGGAGAAGCCGTTTCTGCTGATGATTTCGCAACTGGAGCCGCACCAGCAGAACGATCTGGCCCGCATGGTTGGGCCCAAGGGCTCGGCCGAGCGGTTTATCGACGCGTTTGTGCCGGCGGACCTGCGCAATTTTCCCGGAGACTGGCACAAGCAGCTTCCGGATTATTACGGCGCATGCGAAGCGATTGATGCATCAGTGGGCCGCGTGCGCAAAATTCTTGAAGAGGAGGGTCTGGCGGAGAACACGATCTTCGTCTTCATGAGCGATCATGGCTGCCACTTCATGACGCGCAACCAGGAGTACAAGCGCAGCACGCATAACAGCTCGCTGCGTGTTCCGCTGCTGGTTACCGGGCCGGGTTTTGAAAGCGCGCGGCAGATTCAGGAAGTGGTGGGCATTGTCGACATTGCTCCCACGCTGCTTGAGGCTGCCGGCGCGGCAATTCCGGATTCGGTGCAGGGCAAGAGCTTCTTTCCACTGCTGCGGGATGCGGGCGCGCGCACCGCGTGGCCTGACGCGCAACTGATTCAGATCAGCGAGTCGATGACCGGCCGCGCGGTTCGCACCAGGGACTGGACGTATTGCGTTGCCGACCCGACCGGCATGACGAATGAGCCCACCAGCACCAACTATCACGAATATCAGTTATACGATCAGCGCAACGATCCGTACGAGTTGGTGAACCTGGCCGGCCGGAAAGAATATCGCGAGAAGTCGGACCAACTGCGCGACCAACTGAAGAAGCTGATGGTGGCGGCCGGCGAGGTGGATCCGGATATTGTTCCTGCGAAGCTCTATCCATAAAGAAGGACATGGCGAATGAAGAGAAACGCGCGAGGCGGCCTACCGCTTCGCGCGTTTTGTGTTTTATCGGGCCGGGTTATTCGGGAGTTTCGCGCAGCAGGTGAATCGAGCCTAGCAATCCCGATGGAATGGGCCGCACCTTGTCCATATCCTGCGGCTCAAACCGCTTGCCGTATTTTGCGTAGAGGGCGGAGTAATCGTGCGGTGGCTCGCCTGCGAGCAGATTGATGGCCGTGTTGTAGACGCGGACCTCGATGCGGTTGTCCCCTGAGTGAACAAGCTGGGTAATGTCGATGCGGTAAGGCGGATGCCAGAGAGAGCCGGCGCGCTGGCCGTTTACGTAGACGATCGCAGCCTCGCGAATGGGAGGATCGAGCAGCGCGTGAAGGCCGTTGGCATAGATGGGCCGGTCGTCTGTGGTGGGAGTGCCGTGGCCGAAGTCGAGCAGGATGCGCTCATGATCACTAGGCGCGCGGCCCAGCTCGATGCTGCGCGTGTAATCGGCTTCGCCCGAGTAATTGCGGCGCCCGGGCATGCCGGTCCACGAAGCGAGCGACGCAAGCGGGTGGCTGGATGAAGCGCCGGCGAACTGGATCTGCCAGCCACTGTTCAGACTGGCAATCTGCTGCTCGCGGGCGGGCGCGAAATGAATTTCGGGTTGGGGCTGGCTGGAAAGAATGAAGATGCGGGATTCGTACGGGGCAAGCGACAAGGGAATCGGTGCGCCGCTGGAAATGGGTTGAGCGCGCAGCACCTGGCCGGAGTCCGGAACCCATGCCTCAAGAAACGGGCGGTTGGCGCGGAACTTGATCTGTGCGTCGATGGGCCGATTGCCGGTGTTGGCCACGAAATAGATATCGCTACCGGCGAGACGGCGATGAATGAAGCCCAGTCCCGCGGTTTGTC
The DNA here is from genome assembly GCA_036267475.1 of Occallatibacter sp. Lineage (GTDB taxonomy): Bacteria > Acidobacteriota > Terriglobia > Terriglobales > Acidobacteriaceae > Telmatobacter. The sequence goes on along the minus strand of DATAVZ010000096.1, from coordinate 6,237 downwards.
CGGTTGCATCAAGGTCGGGTGAAAGCGCCTGATGGAGCGCGGCGGGCAGCCCACTCAATGAATCGAGATGGATGCCTTTATTGCCATTGGACTGAAAGAGCTTTCTCGATAGCGCTAAGACTTGAGGCGACTCGCTCTGCTGCATCCATCCGGGCGCAAGGGAAGGTAGCTTGCCGATGGCGATCAGCTTGTTAGTGGCCGCATAGGCTCCTATCTTCTCATAGGCTGAGAGCGGAATGCGATCGGTGGGCGGGATAACAAGGATAGGATAGGGAATTACTCCCAACTTATCGATTGTGGCGGCGTCAATATAGTCGATGTTATAACCGGCATCGAGGATCGCGCTCATGAGCTCGGGAGAGATCAACTGGCGCATCTCGTCGGTGACCGATACGTGTCCCGGACTGAATGCGGCCTGAGCATCGTCCTCAGGCAGGAGAATAGCGACATCGTTCGCAGGCTGGCCCTGGCGCAGAATCCAGCTTACGCGCTGCATGTATCGCATCACATCCGGCATGACGGGAAACCAGGGGTTGTGCGAGTTGAAAACGGCGGCGGCGTAGAAGGCCCAGCCCGGCTCAGCAACCGCTGGCGGCGAGTAGGGGTAGCCGTGTCCGACGAACTGATTGATGCCAAGAAGAAACATGCGGTCGGCCTCGGCCTTCATGTCGAGCGGCGTGGCGCGGAAGACGGGCGAGTGAAGCCATGTCCAGGTTTCGGCGGAGGTGACGTTGCGGCTATAGATGTGGCTGGCTGAACTGGCCCAGCGGGTGTAGGAGAAGGCGCGCCATTGCGGTCCTTCGCCCTCGGGCAGATTGGCGATGGCTTCATCGGCGAAGGTTACAGCGGGGGTGCCATACGTCTGCGAGCGGAACAGGGTTTTGTGCGCTGATGCGAATTGGGCTAGCGGATCGAGATAATTTGCGCTGATCAGATCGGAGAGGGTTTCGCCCCAGTCGTGGCGCACGGCTTCGGCCTGCGGCGTTCCTCCGGCGAGCAGTTCGGGAAGATGAGGAATGAGGTCGTAGCCGCGGAGCTTTTTGAATTCGGCGGGAAGAGCGAGGGTCCAGTCGGCGCCATACACTTCGAGCGAGTCGGAAAAGACCGAAGAGGGAGGCTGGCTGCCGAAGGCGCGCAGCAGCGGATCGGCCACATCGGTGAGATGTTCGTCGATTGCGGCACGGGAGAAGTGATCGAGGACGTATCCCTCCGCACCGAAGGCGGCGCGCTTGACCATCTGGCCGGTGTGGCTGGAGATGAAGTAGAGGGCGGTTTCGCTTTTGGTGCCGGCGGGCAGCGGAGCGGAGGGATCGAAGCGGCGGGCGGTTGCGGGGTTGAAGGACGTTTCGCTTCCGTCGACGAGAAAGGCGGCGACAAGGCTGTCTCCCGCGGCTATCTGCGGTGGAGTTACAGACGAGTTATGGACGGGAAGAGCGATTACTTTCAATTTGCCGGCAGAAAGCGCCAGGGTTGTTTTCGGGCCGCCGTAGGGCCACCCGCTGCCAAGCGTGATGCTGACTCGAAGGCCTAACTCGCGCGCTTTCCGGTTGGCAAAACTTACATCGCTGAGAAACTCGGGAGATAGATAGCGAAAGTTAACGATGCCTTTGGCCGGATCGTCGAGTACAAGCGGGTAGACAGGCTGAATTTCCACGCCGCCAATGCCTGCGCCGCGCATGGTCTCAAGCTCCTTGGCGAGCTCGGGCTTTACAACGGAGGGCCCAAACCACCACCAGCGCATCATGACCCGCGCGTTATCGGGCGGGTTGAGAAAACCCGCATGCAACTGCGCGATGGAATCCTGGGCTCGCAGTGGTGAAGAGGCGCAAAGCGGGAATAGCAAGAGTGGAGGCAGGGCAAGAGCAGCAAGATGCAGGAGAAGAGTGCGCCGGGGCATGAAACAGGTTCCTCTGGAACGTTATACACCCCGGTGCTTGCGAGGAGAAGAATGGCTTGCGGAGGGCAGCATGGATGCCGCGCTTGGAAGGCCGAATTTCGGTGGCGCTTTTGCGCGCAGTGATTCGTGTTTTTCCAGGTCCTAAACCGCGCCGGCGATGAAGATCTGTCGCCGGCCTGGTTTGAACCTGTCGCATCGGGTTGGTAAAGATTCAAGCCGCCAGAGACCCGGTGAGGTATGCGCCAGGCGCCTCAATAACTCACGTCGAGCGCATTGATGGAGTAGGGGACAAAGGTCTGCGAGAATTTGGACCCGGCAATTGTGACGGAATGCTCAATCGGAACTAGGGCGCGCGGATCTGTGATGCTGTTGTTCGCGTTCGGCGTCTTGCCGCTCAGGGTGGTAAGTGTGGCGCGCGAGGCGACTTTTCCGGCGCCGTCGAGATCGATGGCCAGGGTTTGCGGAGTCGACGTGGCGTTGACCACCTTGATGAAGAGCTTATGGTGCGCTTCATCGCGGGTGACCGAGGCGTAGATGCGCGGACCGGCGTTGTCAAGGCTGGTCTGCACCACTTCAGTGCCTAGATGGGTGCCGAACATGACCTGCGCCCAGTAGCTGGGCGAGCCATAGCTGTTGAGCGCGTTGTAGCCGATGAGGTCGGTAGCCCACTGCATGCCGCCGGGGTTCACGTTGACGAACAGTGGCGCATAGCTGGCCATGATGATGAGGTCGCTGTTCCGCTCGAGGCCGGTCATCCAGGCTGAATCAGCCAGCGCGGCTTCGAGGTTGGGCGTGGGGTCGCCTTCGCGGGTGGCCCACTCGCCGACAAAGATCTTGGGGCCGGTGCGCGGGTGGTTGTCGTAGTGATGCGAATCGGAGAACGCCTTTTCGGCAGCCATGTAGAAGTGCTCATCGAGTACGTCGGGAGTTACGCTGCTGACCGGCGCGGTGGCGATCAACTGGAGATCGGAATAATTCTGCTTGATGGCGTGATAGAACTGTGCGAAGCGGCCGTCGTAGGAGCCGGAATGATCGAATTCATCCTCGTTGCCGATTTCGACGTAGTGTAGCGGAAACGGAGCCGGATGGCCGTCTTTGGCGCGCTCGGCGCCCCACTTGGTATCCGTGCTGCCGGTCACGTATTCGATTTCATCGAGGGCATCCTGCACGTAAGGCTGGAGCGCGGGGCCGGGATCGACGTGTTCTTGCATGAGCGAGTAGCCGGCATACACGGCGAGCACGGGCTCGATCTTCAGGTCCTGGCACCATTCCAGATATTCGAGCAGACCCATGCCATCGGATGAGCGATAGCGCCACGGGCTGGGATGGGTGGGCCGGTTGGTCCAGGGGCCGATGGTTTTTTTCCAGTCGAAGCGCTCGGAGATGTGGTCGCCCTCAAGATAGTTGCCGCCGGGCAGACGCAGGAACCTGGGATGCATGGCGGCGAGCTTCTCCATCAGATCGATGCGGTCGCCGTGGACGCGGTCGTGATAAGTGGGCGGGAATAGCGAGATGAGGTTGAACCAGACATTGGCCGGGCGCGCGACGGTAAGGATGAGGTGATTGTCTTTGGAGACGGGAACATCGCCTGTTTTCAGGGTGTAGGTGTATTGCTTCCATTCGCCGTTAAGGCCGGATACGGTGGTTGTGGCCGCGACTGCACCGCTCTGATCGTTCTGGAGAGTGATAGTGACGGGGACGCCATCGGAGTCAGTCTTGGCATAGAAGGAGCCGCTGTAGACGGTGTTGGGCCGAACGGGGATGCCCCAGTAGCCGTCGTTTTCAACGCCGGCGGGCGCTGAGGCAGTGGCGTCGGCGACGCTGACCTTAAGGCTGCGCGTGAGCACGGCGCTGGGGCCGGTGGTATCGTCTGCGGAGATTTTGACCTGCGAGTTGCCGCGGGCAACCATGGTCCAGTGCGACAACGATCCGAAACCGCTGCCAATGGCGCGATCGCGCACCAGTTCCGCGTAGATGCCGCCGTCATAGGAGTAATTGATCTCCTCGGTCATGAGGCCATAAAGCATGGGACTCACTTTGACGGTGGGTTGATCGACGTGAATGGTGAGTGATGGCGACTGCGCGGTGAGCAGGGAGGGCAGCACGAGCGCGCCAAGGGCTACGGCAACAAGACTGGCTTTGTTCATAACGTGGCCATACTAACGCCCAGCCATAGCGGCTGACAATGGGAAAACGCTTTCCCAATTCGAATACAAAACGGTTGCCAGGATCGTCCGGGCTGGACGGTAACGTTTCCGAGCCAGCTTTACGATGGGCCTGCTGATGGTGAACTCAGGCTTTTGGCTCGATGGCTGCTGTAATTGCGTTACGGACGTCATTGGGCAGAGCGGGCATGGCGCCCGGTTGCGAGGCAACCCATGCGCCGCAGCGGTTGCCGGCGCGGTTGAGCGCGGCGAGATTGGCGCCGCGCAGCAAGGCATGAGTCATGGCGGCCGTAAACGCATCCCCGGCGCCGATGGGGTCGGCAAGCGAGATGGGAAAGCCGGGATGGTCGTTCCAGTCTTCGCGGCTGACCAGCAGACTGCCGCGGCCGCCGCGGGTAATGGCGACCAGCGCAAGTGAGGGAAACTCCCGAAGCAGGCGCGCGGCGCCGGCGCGCTGATGGTGTGCCTCGGGCTGCGCCGACTGCGGCTCGGCTTCGACGGAGAGGCCAAGCTGGTGAAGGATCAGCGGAAGCTCATCCTCATTCATTTTGACAACCGTGGCCAGTTCCAGCGATTCCTGAATGACCTCGGACGAGTAGAACGGCGCGCGCAGGTTGACGTCGAAGACGCGGATGCAGGAGGCAAGGGTGCTTGCGGCCAGGGTCTGGATGGTCTTGCGCGACGCGAGGCAGCGCTGGGCCAGAGAGCCGAAGCAGATTGCATCGGCGCGCTCGGCCAGCCGGACCCATTCGTCGGCGAGTTCGAGATAGTCCCATGCGGCGGGCTCGTGAATGGTGTAGTGCGGCTCATTGTGGACGAAGCATACGGTGACGCGGCCGGTTTCGTGGACCGGATCGATTTCGATGGCGCTCGTGTCAACCGGCATGGGATCGAGCTGGTCGATGGCCTGCCGGCCCAGCTCATCGCGGCCGATGCGGCTGAGAATGGCGGCGTGGTTGCCCAGACGGCCGGCAAGGACGGAAAAGTTGGCCGGCGCGCCGCCCAGCAAGCCGGTGGCGGATGTGCCGGCAAGAGGCACACCGCTGGCGCGCCGGTCTGCGGGAAGGATGTCCCAGAGCAGTTCGCCGATGCCAAGGATGAGATACGGTTTGTCCACTCGGTTTTTCCTGACGTTTGCTGGTGCGGCGGTTGCAGGCCATATTCATTCCGGTGATTTTGGGGCGACCGGCGTGCGCGGTGTGTCGGCGCGGAGTTCCGGCCCGTTAATGAGCGGTCTTTTCGGTCCAGCGATGGATCGAGCAGTCCTCCCAGGCCATGGCTCCATATTCTCCCTCGGGCTGATTGTTGAGAATCTTGCGATCGGCAAGCAGGTCGGCGTGAGAGCGCCGGATTCTGCCGTGAAACAGCCGTTTGAATCCCGACTGTTGTTCGAGGACGTGTTCCTGTTCATTGTTGACGTAGAGCAGATCGAGTTGTCCGTTGCGTCCGGCGAGGCTGCGAGTCCAACTGTTCAGCAGGCGGCGCAGAACGGGCGCGCCGAATGGATTGAAGAGGAACGCGACGCAGGGGCCGGACGGCGGATCGAACTCGACCACATCGCGGCAGAGCATGCGGGTTGGCGCGTGGGCGCGGCCCGTGGCGCGCCACAGGGCCAGATTGCGGCGGCCGATGCGGGCGAGCGTGGGATGGAACTCGACACCAATCACGGCGCGAAACGGGTATTCGGCTGCGAGCAGCATGGCGCGGCCCATGCCCGCGCCTATATCGATGAAGGTGAATTCATCGATGGGCGCGATGGGCTTGCAACGGCGCCAGCGCACTATGATTCCATGAAAGACGGAGGGCGCTACCGCGTAGTATGCCGTTGCATAGCGGTCGTGGCGATGGCCGGCGAGCAGATGACGTCCGGCAACCAGGCCGCTGGTGCGCACGCCGTACTCAAGGTCGAAGGGATGACGCATCAGTCCGTCTTTGACGGTGAGCCCTTTGAGCAGGCGCGGCTTGTTTGCCTCAGAGTTCGCACTGTGTCTGGTTGGTCCGGCTTCATTCATTTTCACGCTCGAACCTAGGGCTTGTCATCAAATTCTGAGGGTACAGCGTTGCGAGGAAAAATCCGGCCAGACGAAGCCGAGCCCGAAGGCTGTGGCGGGTCCACCGTCGAGGGCGAGAATGAAGTATGGCCGGATTTTTCCCGCAACCCGAAGGGACGGGGCC
>DATAVZ010000095.1:0-159996 GCA_036267475.1 Occallatibacter sp. | reverse complement strand
GAATGATTTCCCCTTCATCACCGCATTGAGGATACGTACTGCAACCCAATCTTCGGTAGAGTTCATTAAAATCCTGACCTTTCCCGGTGCCGATGAGACAGACAGTCCTCCTGAAATCTCACAACCGCGGTGCAGGGGTTGTCGCCGGGACTTACAAACCTCTCGTGACGAAGGTGAAGAACAAGCCCAGAATCGCCGCGGCAACCATCGAACCAGGCTTCTTATCTGGAATCGGTGCCGGCAATAAAAAACCGCATCCCCACTCTTCCTTCATTTTTTGCAATCAGTTCGCGACCTCCTCGGAACTGCCGCCGGCATAATCGCGCAATTGACACATGTAAAAAGCGGCTCCTATTATTGTGGGCTGAGGCCGTCAGAGGATTTTCCCTGCGTTCTCACAAGCGGCACAATTGAATCAGCAATAAGGAGACGATGCCTGTGCGAGCCTCGATTAGAGTTTTGTCGGTGGTGGCAGTGATGGCTCTGACCCCGCAGACGGTTCTGTTGGCACAGGCACCTCCCGCCGCGCTGCCCGCCGAAGCGGCTGCGAACCCAGTAGTGTGGAGCGCGAAGATGCTCTACCTGCGCGATTCGAAAAACATGATCGCTGCCGCCGAAGAGATGCCGGAAGACAAGTACAGCTACCACCCGACGCCCGACCAATGGACGTTCGGGAAGCTCGTTGCGCACATTGCGCAATCGAATGGAGGGCTGTGCGGGGCGCTGTCGGGCACAACTGCGCCGACGGCGGTGCGCGTGAGCGAGACGGCTTCGAAGGCTGACCTGCTTGCGGGGTTGAAGGCTTCGTTCGACTTCTGCGGCCCGGTGCTCGACGGCCTGACGGACGCGAAGCTTGGGGAGACCATCACCCTGTTCCACCGTGCAATGCCACGGGCAGCGGCGCTGCTGACGCTGCCGGTCGACCTAGCGGACCACTACTCCCAGATGGCTGCCTACCTGAGGCTCAACGGGATGCTGCCGCCTTCGGCGCAACCCAGGAAGTAACGCCCGCGAGGAACTCCGGTGGAGGCTGGAGGCTCTGAGGATCGCAGCCAGCCGTTCGTGTGCGCGCGCCTAGTTCTGTTCTCTCCAAATACGATCAATCGTCTACGCGTTTGTTAAGACCACGCCTGGTCTGCCCGATCTCTTGTGCCAGTTCGATTGTTAGTGTAGCGGCGGTCTCAGCCGGATACCGTCGCATCTTCGCGAACGCAAAAATTCTTCAAATCACACAAAATAAATAGTTTTCAAGGTTCGGAGTGATTCGGGGCAGTTCGAGGAAGTACTGTATTGGTTGCCCCCCAGGGATTCGAACCCCGATATGCTGATCCAGAGTCAGCTGTCCTACCATTGAACGAGGGGGCAGCAACAGAGAAGCTCTCTTTGCAGCTATGCCGTGCGGCCACACGGTCGCCAGCCACGGAGAAGAGCCGTGGCCAAGAGGCCAACCTGTTCATCATACGGGCATTTGCCGAATGGGTCAATTTCCGGACCCGCCGCCCTCTGCCCTCATTCTCTGGCTCCCGACCAGCCGCTCGTAGCCAAGCAACGCGCCTGTGCCGACAAAAACGCTGCTCCCGGCTTCATCACCGTTCTTATCAAGCGCGGCAGTTCGTTCGCCAGTAACTTCAATTTATTCTTTGATTATTGGTCTGTATGCCACACAGCCACGTCTAAGAAGGAAGATACTGTCATCAACTTCGCGTAGCGTACGTTATACAATCTGCACCGGGGATGGAACTTTTTCTCAATTTCGTGTGGGTCATGCTGGCAGGCACTCTGCTCTGGCAGTGGCTGCGCTGCACCCCCGCGGAAGGTTCTGACCGGCGCATGCAGTTGGTCTCGCTGGTTGTGCTGATCTTTATTCTGCTGCCGGCAATTTCCATGACCGACGATTTGCTGGCTGCGCAGAACCCGGCGGAAGTGGATTGCTGCCTGCGGCGCGATCACGACTACACCAACCCGCATTCCATCTTTCCGGCCGTATTGACGCCGCCGCTGCCCGCTTTCAGCGGCACGTCTTTCCAGGTTGCATATCTAATCAAAGTCAATCGTCTTCCACACCCGATTACGGATTCGCCCGCACGGGCTGCAGTCCAAAACCGCCCGCCTCCCGCTGCCTGATTCCCTTCTCTCCGGTTTTTCCTTCCTGGTCAGTTACTCATTTTTTCTCCTCTGCGCGCCATGGGTTGAAGGGCGCGAAGGTTGTGTATGAAGAAGTCGATATTGCCATTTGCTGCTCCGGCAGTCACGGCGCTGTTTGCTTTTGCGCCCGCGTTCGCCGCTTCCCAGCAGAGCCTCACCTGGGATCAGGTAAAAGCCAGGTTTGAGGCCAGCAGCCCCGTGCTGCGCGCCGACGCCGACAGCGTGGACGAGATGCGCGCCGAAGAGATCACCGCCTACCTGCGCCCCAATCCGCAGCTCACCGTCAGTGCGGACGGCACCCAGATCGCGCCCAATCGCGGAGTCTGGCAGCCGCTGGAGGGAACGTTTGTCTCGCCCAATCTCTCCTACCTGCACGAGCGGGATCACAAGCGCGAGCTTCGCCTTGAGAGCGCCCGCGAAGGCACGCGCATCTCCGAGTCCGAGCACCAGGACCTGCAGCGCACCCTGGAGTACACGCTGCGCGCGGCGTTTGTGCAGACTCTCGAAGCCAAGACCGTGCTGGCTCTGGCTCAATCCGATCTTGCCTATTACGACAAGATCATCGCCATCAGCCAGGACCGCTTCAAAGCCGGCGACATTGCGGAAATCGACATGGACCGCATCGAGCTGCTGCGCGTGCAGTATGAATCGGAACTGCAGATAGCCATCGTCAATCAGCGCACCGCCAAGATCCAGCTCCTGCAATTATTGAATGACCACACGCCCATCGAACAGTTCGACGTAACCGGCCCCTTCGATTTTTCTGAAGCTATCGAGCCGCTCGACTCCTATCACCAGGTGGCGATTGAGTCGCGACCTGACCTGCGAGCGGCCCTGCAAGTTACCCTGCAGGCAGTCACCAACCACAAGCTGGCCGCGGCCAATGGCTCAACCGATCCAACTTTCGGCGCGTGGTACACGTGGAACGCGTCGACGAACAATTCCAATGCGACCCAGACGCTGGGCCTCAGCGTGAATATTCCGCTGCGCATCTTCGACCGCAACCAGGGCGAGAAGCAGCGCACCCGGATCGACATCGATCGCAGCCGCCAGGCGGCTGAAGCCACGCGGGCGCAGGTCTTCAGCGATGTCGATACGGCCTATGCGCAGGTGGAGAGCGACATCGATCTTCTCAAGCCCTATAAAGCCCGGTACAACGACGAGGCCCTGCGCGTGCGCGACACGGTGACCTACTCGTACCAGCATGGCGGCGCATCGCTCATGGACTTTCTCAATGCCCAGAGCGGCTACCGCGAGGTGCAGCTTGCTTACGCGCAGCTCATCGGCGCTTATCTCACCGCAGTTGGCCAACTGAATCTTGCTGTCGGACGCGAGGTAAATCCATGATGCTCGACTTTTCTCTCTCATCGTCTCGCACCGCGTGTGCGTTGCTTTCCGCTGCCGCTCTTGCCGGCTTGCTCGCAGGTTGCAAGAGCAAAGTCAGCGGCGATGGCGCGCCGCCGCCGGCGCAGGTGGTGCAGGTCTCCGACATGAGCCTCATCGCGATCGATCCAAACGAAGTGCCCAAGTTTCCGTTGGCCACCGCAGGTCAAATGCAAGCCGCCTCCACGCTCACTGCCACCGGTTCGGTCTCTCCCGACATCTCGCGCGAGGTCCCCGTCATCTCGCTTGCCAACGGGCGCGTGGTCGACATCAAGGCGCGCCTGGATGACGACGTGAAAAAGGGACAGTTGCTTTTCAAGGTGCAAAGCGCCGACGCATCCACGGCGTTCGACGCGTATCTCAAAGCCGTCAACGACGAACAGCTCGCGCATAAATCGCTCATCCGCGCCCAGGACCTGTTCCAGCACGGCGCGGTTTCACAGGCCATGCTCGATCAGGGCGTGGATGCCGAAAGCGACGCGAAGGCCGATCTCACCGCCGCCGAAGAGCAACTGCGCGTGATGGGCATTGACAAGAATCACCCCTCGAACGTGGTGAGTGTATACGCGCCTATCTCCGGCGTAATCATTGCCCAGAACGTCACCGACGCGGCTGCCGCGGGCGTCACCCTTTCCGGCTCCGCGACTGCATTCACCATCGCCGATCTGTCGAATGTGTGGATTCTCTGCGATGTCTACGAAAACGACATTCCCAAACTGCAGCTCGGCCAGTTGGCGCACATCACGGTCAACGCATATCCCAATCGTCCTCTCACCGGCCGCATCAGCGACATTGGTCCGGTGCTTGATCCCGTTACGCGCGCAGCCAAAGTGCGCATTCAGGTTGCCAATCCCGGCTTTCTCAAGCTCGGCATGTTCGCTACGGCAACGTTCACCGGCCGCGCCTCGCAGACCTTCGCCGTGGTGCCCGCCGACGCCGTTCTCCATCTCCACGACCGCGACTGGGTCTACGAGCCCGCCGGCGGCAATCGTTTCCGCCGCGTCGAGGTGCGCGCTGGCGACATGCTCGACGGAAATCGCCAGCAGATTCTCTCCGGCCTGCAGCCAGGACAGAAAATCGCAACCAACGCACTGCTGCTCGATGCCGCGGGGAACCAATAAATGATCCGCGCACTGGTTGATTTCGCACTCAAGAACCGCTGGCTGGTCCTCGGCGGCGTGGTGGTGCTCACCGCATGGGGCATCGTCTCGTTTCGCAGCCTGCCAATTGAAGCCTACCCCGACGTGGCCAACAATTACGTGCAGATCATCACCCAGTGGCCCGGCCGCAGCGCCGAGGAAATCGAGCGACAGGTTACCGTGCCCGTCGAAATTCAGATGGCCGGCATTCCGCACCTCACTCATCTGCGCTCCACTACGCTGGCTGGGCTTTCCAGCCTCATGCTCATCTTCGACGACAACTCCACCAGCGATATAAATCGCGAGCATGTTCTGGAGCGGCTGAGCCAGGTAAACCTGCCCGCCAACCTGGTTCCGCAGATGGGTACCGACTGGAGCCCAGTGGGCCAGATCTACTGGTACACGCTCGAAAGCACCAACCCCGCCTACGACGTGATGGAGAAAAAATCCCTGGAAGACTGGACGCTTGAAAAGGACTTCAAGAGCGTCGAGGGCGTGGTGGATGTCTCGAGTTTCGGCGGTCCCACCAAGGAGTACCAGGTCCGTCTCGATCCCGACAAGCTTGTTTCCTATGGCCTCAGCATCGCACAGGTGGAACAGGCGCTGGCCAACAACAACACCAACGGCGGCGGCAGCTTTATCGAGGAAGGAACCCAGCAGGTCAACGTTCAATCGCTCGGCCTCTACCGCAATGTGCAGGACATTGAAAACACCGTCGTGAAGGCGCAGAACGGGATGCCGATCCGCATCAAGGACATCGCTACCGTTGTGCAGGGAGCACGCATTCGCCTTGGCCAGATCGGCCGTTCCACGCATCTGCCTAAGGGCGAAATCCTCGACAACCCCGACACCGTGGAAGGCATCGTGCTGCTGCAAAAAGGCGATGACTCCGATCCGGTACTGCAGGGCATTCATGAAGAAGTGAATAAGCTCAACAACGGCATCCTGCCCAAAGGCGTAAAGGTCGTTCCCTTCCTCGACCGGTCAAAGCTGGTCGCCTTTACCGTAAAAACGGTTGAAGACAACCTGACTGCTGGCATGATCCTGGTTCTGGTTGTTCTGCTTCTTCTTCTCGGCAACGTGCGCGGCGCCATCGTGGTGGCGCTCACCATTCCCTTCGCGCTGCTGTTCGCCGCCATCTGCCTCAATCTCGTCCATATTCCAGCCAACCTGCTTTCACTGGGCGCGCTGGACTTCGGCATGGTAGTCGACGGCTCGGTCGTGATGATCGAAAACATCGTCCGCCAGCTCGCGCACTCCGATGACACCCGCTCGCCGGCGCAGAAGATTCGCGAAGCCGCGCATGAGGTGCAGCGACCCGTTTTCTTTGCGCGCGGCATCATCATTGCGTCCTATCTGCCCATCTTCACCCTGCAGGCCGTCGAAGGCCGGCTCTTCAAGCCCATGGCCTGGACTGTCTGTTTCGCGCTGCTGGGCGCGCTCATCTTCGCCATCCTGGTTGCACCGGTCATGGCCAGCGTCATCTACAGCAAGGGCGCAAAAGAGTGGAAGAATCCGGTCATGGAGTGGATCACCAATCGCTATCGCGTTGCGGTGCGCGCGGCCATTCTCCATCGCAACTGGACCGTCGGCCTCTCCGCATTCACCTTTGCAGTGGCCATCTTTCTTTCCTTTGGCGGCCCCATCGGCTCGGAGTTTCTGCCGCATCTCGACGAGGGCTCCATCTGGGTGCGCGGCACGCTGCCGCCCAGTGAAGGCCCAACCGCGAGCATCGACTTTACCAACAAGGCGCGCGACGTTCTGGCTTCGTTTCCCGAGGTTACCCAGGTGGTCAGCCAGACCGGCCGCCCCGATGACGGCACAGATACCACCGGCTTCTTCGATACGGAGTACTTTGTCGATCTCAAGCCCATGGATCAATGGCGTCCCGTCTTCCATCAGAACAAAGACCTGCTGATCGCCGCTATGGACAAGCAGTTGCAGCGGTTCCCCGGCGTTATCTGGAACTACTCGCAGCCCATCTCCGACAACATGGAAGAAGCTGTCTCCGGCGTTAAAGGCGAGCTCGCCGTAAAGCTTTATGGCGACGACCTGCGCGAGCTGGAGCATAAGGCCGAAGAGATTCAGGCGCAGATGGCCACAGTTCGTGGCATTACCGATCTGGGCATCTTCCGCATCATCGGCCAGCCCAATCTCAACTACACGGTTGACCGCGATGCCGCCGCCCGCTGGGGCATCAATGTCTCCGACATTCAGGATGCGATCCAGACCGCGGTCGGCTCGAACGCCGTTACCCAGGTGCAGCAGGGCGAAGCGCGTTATGACGTGACGCTGCGCTATCAAAAGCCGTATCGCGACACCCGCGAAGCCATCGACAATATTCGCCTGCTGGCGCCTTCAGGAGAGCGCGTCTCGCTTGCGCAACTCACCAGGGTCTCCACCGACGACGGCGCGGAAGAAATCTATCGCGAAGGCGGCCAGCGCTACATTGCCATCAAGTATTCGGTACGCGGCCGCGACCTTGGCTCAACGGTAAAAGAGGCTATCGACCGGGTCACGCGCAATGTGCGGTTGCCGGCCGGCTACCATCTGGAATGGGCCGGCGAATTTGCAAGCCAGCAGCGCGCCAACCGCCGCATGGCGATTGTGGTACCCGTCACCGTGCTCGCCATCTTCCTCATCCTCTTCACCATGTTCCGCTCCTTCAAGTGGGCCATCCTGATTCTGGTCAGCGTCATCATGGCATCGGTGGGCGGACCGCTGGCGCTGTTCATCACCCACACCAACTTTTCCGTCTCGTCGGCGGTGGGCTTTCTGGCGCTGTTCGGCGTTTCAGTCGAAATCGGCGTCATCATGATCGAGTTCATCAACCAGTTGCGCGCGCGCCGCCGCGGGATGGAGGAGTCCAATCAGGAACACATCATCGCGGCCGCGGTCGACGGCTCGGTCCTGCGCCTGCGCGCCATCATGATGACCATGCTGGTGGCCACGCTGGGCCTGCTGCCGGCCGCGCTCTCCCACGCCATCGGCTCCGATTCGCAGCGGCCTTTCGCCATCGTCATTGTCGGCGGCCTGCTCGCCAATCTCGTCATCGGCGTCTTCCTGCTGCCCACGCTCTATGTGTGGATGGCCCGCGAAGACGACGTGCTGCCGCCAGTGGAATCCAATGAGGATTTCTGATCTTCCACTACGAAGTCGGGCGCATCGGCGGACTTCTATTCTTCGCGCAGAACTTCCAGCGGTCGTAGCCCGAGAATCCGGTAACTCGCCAGCCATCCGGTAGCCGTGGCCAGCACCGCCGTTCCAAACAACGCCAGCAGCGTTGCGCCCCACTCGATGCGGAACGCCACATCCAGCCTGCTCAGCAGCACGTGGGTGAGAATGTTCGCAAACACCACGCCCACTGCGCCGGCCAGCAGCCCCAGAACGCTGAACTCCACGCTGAAAGTGCGCACAATCCGCATGCGCGTGGCGCCAAGCGTCTTCAGCACCACCGCCTCGCGCATGCGCCGAAACCGCGTGCTGGCAATGCTCGATGCAAGAATCATCAAACCGGCAAGAATCGAGAAGCCCGCCAGCAGACGCACCACAAATGTGATCTGATCCACCACGCTCTCAATGCGCACCAGCACATCGGCCACGTTGATCACGGTTACCGTGGGATAAGCGGCAAACAAGCCGCGCTCCATTGCGCCCACCTGGTTCGGATCGATGCGCACGCCGCCATACCACGTCGACGGCTGATCGCTCGCCAGTCCCGACGGCACAACAAACTCCACGCGCGAGCCCAGGTGCTGTCCGTCGGCGCGGTAAATCGCGCCCACTTTCAGCATGCGCGTAACGCCGCCAGTCTCCAGCTCCATGCTCGAGCCCGGACTCAGATGAAGCCGCTTCGCAACGCCCTCGCCAACTGCAATCTCGGTCGCGTTGCCGTCTTTCCACCACGCCCCCGCGGTCACCTTGTCTCCGGCCAGCGGTGCGTCGGCCCAGCTCAGCTCCGCACTTTCCAGCATCCGCAGCGGAAAATGCTGACCCCTGAGCTGCGCAACCGGCCTGCCGTTAACGGAGACAAAACGCCCCATCACCACCGGAATGGTGTCAAGCGCGTCCTGCAATCCCGGCTGATGCGCGAAAAAGTTTTTAATGCCGGCCAGTTGATCGGGGTGAATATCGGCAAAAAATACATTCGGTAATTTGGGAGAAGCGGTCTCGCGCAGGTCGCGCAGAATGTCGGCCTGAATCAGATAAACAGTCAGGATGAGCATGACGCCGGTGCCCAGCGCAGCCAGCACCGGCGCGGACTGATTACCCGGCCGGTAAAGATTCGCCAATCCATGGCGCAGCGAGGAAGGAATCCGCAGCCGCACGCTGTTGAGCAGCAGGCGTAGCACCAGCAGCGTCACTGCGGCAAGAATCAGCAGCACGATCAGCGCGGCGGCAAACGCCAGACCGAACCGCACGCCCACCGCGGCCGAATCCGACAGCGTCCACGCGATGGCGATCAGCGGAATCAGCAGTCCCACCGAAAGCAGCAACTGCGGCCAGCGTCTCATCCACCACTCGAAGAATCCACGGATGCCGCCCGGCCCCTGTTCCACCAGCCTGCGCAACACCAGCACCGGCCGCACTCCGCGCACATCGAGCAGCGGCGGCAGGCAGAACAGCAGCGTGGTCAACAAGCCGGTTCCGAGCCCCGCCAGCCCCGACTGCCATGGAATCACAAGCGCCGCGCGCACCGGAAGAAGATTGCCGAAGGCCGACGGCAGCGCCGCCATTACGCCCACACCGGCTGCCACTCCGAGCAGCGCGCCCGCCAGCCCCAGCCCCATGGTCTGCAGCAGAAAAATGCGCAGCAGGTCGCTCGATCCCGCGCCCAGCGCCTTCAGAATCGCCAGCATATCCATGCGCTGCTCCAGGTGCGCATGCATCGCCATCGCTACACCAATCGCGCCCAGCACCATGGCCACCAGGCAAATGAGACTCAGAATCGACGTGGCATTATCCAGCCCCCGACTCAAGGCCGGATTCCCCTCGCGAAAATCCATCACCTGCGCATCCGGCAATGCGCTCTCCAGCTTTGCGCGCGCATCCGCCGTCTCCGCGTCGGCCGTGAGCCCATGCGGTGGATTCTCCGGCAGCTTCACCAGCAGCCGTTCGCTAATTCTGCTGCCCGGCGCCACCAGTCCGGTCTGCTTCAGCGCCTCCTGCGAGATCATCACCCGCGGTCCCAATCCGGCTCCCGACGTAATGCGGTCCGGCTCCTGTTCGAGCACGGCGGCAATGTGAAAGTTCAGCCCGCCCAGGCGCAGCGTGTCACCCACGTGCGCGTTCAATCGAATCAGAAACTCATCGGCCACCACGGCTGAGTCGCCCGCAAGCGCCTGCTGCAAACTCATCGACGGCTGCAGATCAACCGTTCCATAGAACGGATACTGTTTCGGATCGACGGCCTTGAGCGAAACCAGCAACGGCGTCTGACTCTGCGGAACCGACGCCATGGAAATCGTCTCAGTTACCCAGGTCGAGCGCATTCCGGCATCCTGGTTCATCACGCCGGCAATCTTGTTCTGCTCTTCGTCGCTGGGCGGATGAAAGATGCGCGCGCTCAGGTCGCCGGCCATGAGCGAACGCGCCTCTCCTAAAAGCGTGCGCCGAAAGCTGTTGCTCAATCCGCGCACACCCACCAGCGCCGCCACGCCCACGGCCACGCTCAGCACCACAAACGCAAACTTGCCCGGCGCGGATTTCAGATCACGCCATCCAATGTCCGCCGCACGCCTCCAGCTCAGTGCACGCTTAGCCATGGCGCTCCTCGCTCGGAACCAGCGCCTCCGCCGCCCGAAAAGGCAGCGTGTCTTCCGCGATCAGCCCATCCTTAAGCACAATCTTCCGGTCTGCATGGCTGGCCACCTCCGGATCGTGCGTAACCAGCACCAGCGTGGTGCCGGCCTCGCGATTGCGCTTCAGCAGCAGCTCCAGCACCAGCAGCCCATTCGTCGAATCCAAGTTGCCCGTCGGCTCGTCGGCCATCACAATCGGCGGATCGATCACGAACGCGCGCGCCAGCGCAACACGCTGCTGCTCGCCGCCCGAAAGCTGAACCGGATAATGATCCATCCGATCTTGCAGCCCCACTTCGGTGAGCAACTGCCGCGCCTTGGACAGCCCGTTGCCTTCCATGTTGAGTTCGTAGGGCAGCAACACGTTTTCCAGCGCCGTGAGTGTCTGAATCAACTGATACGACTGAAACACAAATCCGATCTTGCGCCCACGCACCGCCGCCAGTTGCGACTCCACTAGATTGTGAATCGGCACGCCATCGATCCCGATCTCGCCCTCGCTCGGCGTGTCAAGCCCGGCAAGCAGACCCAGCAGCGTGCTCTTGCCGCTTCCGCTCGCGCCCACAATGGCGACGAACTGCCCGGCAGGAATGGTGAGCGAAATCCCCTTCAAAATATCCACGCGCCGCGCGCCGTTCTGAATCCACTTCTTCGCGCCCCGAACCTCAATCACGCAAATTCCTCCGAGTCTCCGACACTGGCCATGTCCATACCGGCACGGCTCAAAAAAATCCGCTGCGAAGCCAAACCCCGCTCAAAACTACATGCAGCCGTCGACAGGTTCTCACTCAACATGCCGCTCAAGAAAACTCCCCGCAGCTTGTGGCCGATTTCCCATTCCTGATTCCCTGCCCGTTCTTCTACACTATTCCCGTGGACGTTCGCCGCGCCTTTCTCGTCTCACTTATTTTTTCGCTGGCTTTCATTCGGCCCGCCGCTGCCGTCACGCGCACGCTGGTCTGCTTTGGAGACAGCATCACCGCCGGACTCGGACTGCTGCAGGGACAGGCGTATCCCGATTTTCTCGAGCGCGATCTCACCGCGGCCGGCTATCGCTACAAGGTTCTTAACCGCGGCACCAGCGGAGCCACCACCGGCGACGCCGTAGCCAGCCTGCCCGGTATTCTTGCGCTCCATCCCAGCGTGGTCATCGTCGAGTTCGGCGGCAACGACGGACTGCGCGGCCTGCCGCTCGACACCACCCGCCGTAATCTTGACCAGGTGCTCACCGCGCTTGAAGCTGCACACATCAAAGTGCTGCTCGCCGGCATCACACTGCCTCCCAACTACGGCCCGGACTACATCCAGTCGTTCCAGCAGGTCTTTCGCACGCTGGCCGCGCATCACCGCGTCGCCTTTGTGCCCATGATCTACAAGAACCTGATCCACGTCCACGGCACCATCCAGCCTGACGGCATCCATCCCACCGCGAAAGGCTCCGCCATCCTGGCCGATACGCTGCTGCCAGCCTTGAAGCCGCTGCTGCACCGCGAACAGTGACTCGACAGTGGACAGTGAATAGCGGGCAGTGAATAGCATTCACGTTCAAAACCGAATTTCATCCATAGCAGACGCGATCAGCAGGAAAAAACTGTTCACTGTTCACTCTCATTCACTGTCCACTGTCGACTGTCCACTGTTCACTGCTATTCACTGTCCACTGAAAATCACCGCGGGCTGAAACAGCGTTCCCGCCACGCGTTTCGCAATTCCAGCCAGATCGCGCTGCCCCTCAAACACTTTCACCATCGCCGCCTCGGAGAACTCCGGCAAATTGGCCTGCGCTCCGTTTCGCAGCCGCCCCAACTCTCGCTGGCCCGCCGTGACTGCCGGCATCTCAGGCAACAGGTTTCGAGGATGCACGCACAGCGCCTCAAGTTCCACCACATCGCCCTTCAACTCCTCGAACTCTTCGAGCGTGTGCGCCTCGCCGATCGTAAACGCGCCTGCGCAAGTCCGCCGCAGCCGGCTCAAATGTGCGCCGCAGCCCAGCGCCTGCCCCATCTCGTGCGCTACAGAGCGCACATAGCCCCCAGCGCTCACGGTCATGGTGAAATCGGCCTCCGCGTCCTGCACGCGCGCGATCTCAAAACTCACAATACGCACGCGCGCAACTTTCAGTTCCACCGGCTTGCCCTCGCGGGCCAGCTTGTAAGCCGGCTTGCCGTCGATTTTCTTGGCGGAAAACGGCGGAGGCATCTGCTCCATCTCGCCCTGAAAACGCGCTGCCGCCGCCAGCACCGCCTCCAGCGCCAGCACTGGCTTCAGGTCAGGCCCGGCGGGCGTGCCTTCGGCGTCATACGTATCGGTGGCAAAGCCGAACCGGATGGTTCCGCTATAGCTCTTTTCCGCAGCCGAAAAATACTGCGCCAGCCGCGTGTACTTGCCTGCCAGCAGCGGCAGCACGCCGGTGGCCATGGGGTCCAGCGTGCCCAGGTGTCCAATGGACCGCTCGCCGGTAATGCGGCGCAGCCTGCCCACCACGTCATGGCTGGTCATGCCGGCCGGTTTGTCCACAATCAATAGCCCATTCACTTATTCAATGTAGAGCATTTCCGCTTCCCATGTTGTCCTTGCAGCGATGCACCCGGCCGCTTCACCTTCCGCCACATTTACAAAGTCCGCGGAAGCCCCGATTTACATGGAAAACGCCACTCGACAGCGCTCCTTCTCTAAAGAGCGGCATCGAAAATGCAGTAGCCGCAGCATTGCCCCTTGCCAATCTCGCTCAATGGATTCAAGCTATTCAGAATGGCTATCGCATTCGACCGCATGGAAAAGCCTCTGCGCCGGTTACGCAAACTGCTCCGCAAGCTGCCTGCAAACCCGGCCCCCGCCGCGGTACATAAGCTGCGCACCCGCGCGCGCCAGGTGGAGGCCATTGCCATGGTGCTGCCGCCCTGCGGCGAAAAACGCGCGCGCCGCCTGCTCAAATCCATCCAGTCCCTGCGCAGGGCCGCCGGCGGCGTGCGCGACATGGACGTGCTCGCCGGCCTGGCACGCACATTGCCTCTGGAGATTCAGCGTGAAGCCGTCACCTGCCTGATCGACCCTATCGAGAGCCATCTCGATGCGTCGCGAAAAAAGTATGCCGCCGAACTTGCGGAAATGCTGGAGCGGCGTCGCAAGACAACGCGCGAGCACCTCAGGCTTTATGCAAAGCAGTTGCAGCGAGCGAAGGTCTCCGCATCGGTCGAGCGCCATGCCGAACAGCAGGCTCAATCCCTGGCAACGCATCTGGCCGCCGAGCTGGAGCGCTGGCCCGCGCTCACCGCGGGCAATCTTCACGCCTTTCGTCTCAAGGTCAAAGAACTGCGTTCGGTGCTACAGCTTTCCAACGGCTCGGATCGCGCAGTGATCGACGCTCTGGGAGCCGCCAAGGACGCCATCGGCGCATGGCACGACTGGCAGTTGCTCTATGAAGCCGCGGCAGAGCTACCGGCGACGCAGCTAATGGGAGGGCGGCAGGATCGCGACCTGCTTGCCGGGATCGAAGCTGCCGCCGACGAAAAGCTGCGTGCAGCGCTCAGTGCCGCCGGCACGCTTCGCAGTCAATATTTTGAGCGTGCTGCCCAGCATCTCGCCGAGCGTCCTCGCAAAAAACCGCCGACCTCTGAGCGGCCCGCCGCCGGCCACGCGCTTACAGGGCGGCCGAACCGGGCTGCCTGAGCAGGGACAGAAATTCCGTCCGCGTCTCCTTCTCCCTGAAGCATCCAACCATCGCGCTGGTTACCGTGGAGGAGTGCTGTTTTTCGATTCCGCGCATCATCATGCACAGGTGGCGCGCCTCGATCACCACGCCCACGCCCTGCGGCTCAATCGCATCCTGAATCGCATCGGCGATCTGCCGCGTCATCCGCTCCTGCACCTGCAGGCGGCGCGCAAACACCTCCACAAGGCGTGGAATCTTGCTCAGGCCGATCACTTTCCCGTTGGGAATATAGGCCACGTGAACCTTGCCGAAGAACGGCAGCATGTGGTGCTCGCAAAGCGAGAACATCTCAATGTCCTTGACGATCACCATCTCGTCATAGTCCACATCGAACAGCGCACCACGCAGAATCTGCGCCGGGTCTTGGTCGTAGCCCTTGGTCAAAAAGGCCATCGACTTCTCCACCCGCGACGGCGTCGACAACAGTCCGTCGCGGTTCGGATCTTCTCCCAGCCGGCTCAAAATTTCGCGATACATCTCCTCCGTGCTGAACCCGTTCAGCCCCTCGCCGGACTCCGCAGCCCTGCGTATCGCCTTGCTCACTGCAATCGGATGCGCCATCTTCCCCTAATCCTTTCGCTGATCAGGTCGCTCGATCAGGCCGAAAAACACTCCGGTCACGCCACACGCTGGCCGGTACAACTCAAGCCCGTACAACTCAAGCCCGTACAACTCAAGCCCGTAAAATTTGGGCCCGTACAATTCAGGCCCGGTAACACTCGAAAAAATTGTTCTCCGTCTCTTCCACGCGCACACACTCGAGTTCGCCCGCGGGCAGCGCGTCTTGCAACAAGCCGAACACCACCCGGCAAAAGTTCTCCGTCGTCGGCACCTGGCTTGCAAACGCGCTATCGAGGTTCAGGTTGCTGTGATCGAAGCGCTCCACCACCTGCGCGTTGACCACCGCATCCAGGTCCGCCAGATTCACCACCATCCCCGTGTCCGCCGCAGGCTCGCCGCCCACCAGCACCTCCACCACGTAATTGTGCCCGTGGCCATGCGGGTTATTGCACTTTCCATACGCCGCTCGATTCTGTTCCGCACTCAAGGTGTCCACATGCAACCGGTGGCTGGCGCTCAGCCCATATCGGCGGCCAAAATACGCCCTCATGCTTCGCCCCTCATACTTCTCCCCTCACGCTTCTCCTCGATACTCGGCAAATATCTCCGGCGTCTCATACACCCTCACCCGGCTGAGCTTCGCGCCTTTGGCCGCGCTCACGGCGGGCTCCAGCCGCTTCCAGGCCGCCGCCGCAATGTTCTCGGTGGTCGGAATCAGCTTGCCCGCCGCAAACTCCTCCACTTCCAGATTCAGATGCCGATGATCGTAGGCAGCCAGCACATCCTGCTCGATCACATCCTTCAGCCATTTCAGATCGACCACAAAGCCCGTCACCGGGTCCGGATCACCGCCCACAGTCACCTCGAGCGTGTAGTTGTGCCCGTGGCCGTTGCGGTTGGCACACTTGCCAAACACCAGCTCGTTCTTGGCCGCCGGCCAGGCGTCATTCCAGTAGTAATGCGATGCGGAGAACGTCGCCCGACGCGTCAAAAAAACCATGCCTAATCCCTCAACGACCGTGTTGAGCCACATTTACAGGATGCCGCAAAACCCGCCCTGGCTTCACACAATCAAGATTCAATTGAATTTCATCAACATTTCCCACCGGATTTTCATGCCCAGCGCTCGCTTCCGCTCAAATCCGGCGCGATTTTCGCCACCCACACAGGAACTCCGATTTTGCTCTAAGTCCCGTAACTGCGTCCCTTCCAGCTTACCCGTTTCCGCACCCGGTGCTGAAACCAGCTCACGCAAAGCAGCCGGACAAACAGCGGCAGCCCCAGAGGAGCCAGCAGGCAATCCATAAACGGGAAGTTCGACTTGGCCACCCGCACGTAAAACCGCACCAGCGTCCGCACCCACAGCAGCCCCAGAATCCACCCGGCGCCCAGCCACGCCAGCGACCGCGCTGCCAGCCTCGCATTCCACAACTCGGCCGCCAGAATCGGCAGCCCGAACAGCAGCACAAAGTCCAGCGCACGCCACATCGCCAGCAGCAATGAATTGTTAAACAACAACGCGAGGTTTTTGCTCCAACCCTCAATCATTGCCGAGTTTGATCGATACATTTGCGTCGACACAGCATCCGCCGCATAGCGAAAACGCAACCCCACCCTGCGCCGCTTGGCCACAAACGCCAGCTCCACATCCTCGAGCACTTTGTCGGCCACCGTGGCATGTCCACCCAGCTTCCGGTAAGCCTCGCGCTCCACCAGCAAAAATTGCCCATTGGCCGCGGCAATCCGTTGCGCCGGATCTGACACCTTGTTGGGCGGATACGCCAGCGCCAGCTCGCTGAAAACCAGCGGCATCAACATCCGCTGCGCCAGCCCGCTCACCACCTGCCGCGGCGAGTAGCTCAGCATCCCCGCCTTGTGCCGCTCCGCTTCGTGGATCGCCCGCCGCAGACCGCCCGGCTCGTGTACCGTATCGGCGTCGGTAAACAGTAGCCAGCGCCCGCGGGCCCGCCGCGCCGCCGTCCATACGGCGTTGGTCTTGCCCGTCCATCCCGACTCCAGCTTGTCGGCCTCAATCACCGTAACCCCGGCAAAGCCGCGCGCAATCTCCGCCGTCCGGTCGGTCGAGTGGTCATCGACAACCACCAGCTCCCAGTCCCTGCCCAGTTCGAAGATCTCCTCCGACTGGCCCACCAGCGACTGCAAACACGCCCCTATGCAGTCCTGCTCATTGCGCGCCGGCACAATCACCGTAAGCTCGATCAGCTCCGCCGGCTCCGGCTGATCAAACACCGTACCCGCGCCGGCCATCGCCGCGCGCTCGCGCCAGTCCAGGCGCGGCCCTGCCCCCTCGTCCGGCTCATCGGAGAGCCCCAGCACCGGCTTGAAACCGCTCTCTCCCGCCTCATCCCTGCTCATCGTTCCGCACCGTTTTTCTTTCTGCTCTCTCGCTCCGTATTATAAGGATGTGCAGTTCCCGCGACTCCCCATCCTGCTTCTGGTTCTCCCGCTCGCCCTGCTGGCCGCCTGCAATCGCGGCGCGCATCCCGCCCAGCTCAACGAACGAGCACCCGACTTTACCGTCTCCGACGGCTTCACCACCGTCCATCTGGCCAGCTACCGCGGCCATCCCGTGCTGCTCAACTTCTGGGCAAGCTGGTGCGGCCCCTGCATCGAGGAGCTGCCTTCGCTCCTGCAGCTTCACCGCGACATGCCTAACCTGGTCATCCTGGCTGTCAGCATCGACGACGATCCCGCCGCCTATTCGTCCTTCATCGCCAGCCATCACATCGATCTCATCACCGTCCGCGATGCCAGCGAGTCCGCGCCCAGGCTCTTCCACACCGACATGTGGCCCGAATCCTACGCCATCAACCAGCAGGGCTACATCGAGCGCAAATTCATAGGAGCGCAAGACTGGTCCAGCCCCGAGATCCGCGCGTTTCTCAAAACTCTGTAGGACTCTGACCGCTTGAACATGTACCAATCTGGGTGCCCCAGGTCTCGCTTTTGAGACCTGGGAGACCACGAATCGAAGAAACAAAACTATGCGCTCGGAGACCAGATGCCTGAGCCGCACGCCCGCATCTTGATAAGATGAAAACATGACCACGGTGGAAATCCTCTACCGCTGCGCCGCGCCGCCCACGGAAAAAGTGGCCCTGGCGCTGGCGCGCACCCGCGACGTATACGGCATCCGTCACGTGGCGTTCGATCGCCATGCACACACCCTGCGCGTCGAGTTCGACGCGACCCGCCTCAACGCCGCCACGGTGACCAAACTGGTCCTGCTCGCGGGCCTCGAGATCGCCGAGGAACTGCCGCTCATAGCGCCGCCCCCACCGCAGCCCGCGCCGCCTCCCGCAGCCTCCTGACCCGCGTTGCGCCGGCTTTGGAACCCTGTTAATCTAATGGAGGTTCTTCTCACAGAACGCACCGCCATGCGCCCGTAGCTCAGCTGGATAGAGCGACTGACTACGAATCAGTAGGCCGGAGGTTCGAATCCTTCCGGGCGCACCATTCAAACCAAAGAAAAACAATAGTTTAAGGGCTGTTCGGGAAAATCTCCCGATTGGCTCTTTTTACGTTGGTGGCTGTTCTGGTGGCTGTTGGGGATGCCGGTGGCTGTCCGGTGGCTGTACGCACTGCTGGTGGCTGTTACTGCTGACTTGTGCTAATATTCTGTCCGTGGCAACAGCCACACGAAAGCGGGACGGGAATGGCGAGACAGAAAGAAGAGAAGGTCCGGGGCGTCTTCGAACGTCCAGCCGGGTCCGGGGTGTGGTGGATTGTCTATTACGCGGACGGAGCGCGTCACCGGGAAAAAGTAGGCCGTCGCGGTGACGCTATCAAGCTGTACCAGATTCGCAAGGCGGACACGCTCCGGGGCAAGAAGCTCCCCGAGCTGCAACCATCCAAGGTTGTGAGATTCGGTGACCTATCGGCGATGGCAGTTGAGCATGCCAAGACTCACCTTAAGACAACCCATGACTACGTTGCCAAGGATATCATCCTCCGTGAGCCATTCGGAGAGCGTCCAGCGGACGCCGTGACGCCGCAGGAGATTGACCAATTCCTATCGCGGCATTGCAAGACACCGGCAACGGCCAATCGTTATCGTGCATACTTCTCGCTCTGCTACAGACTTGGAATGGAGAACGGCAAAACTATGGTCAACCCGGCCCGGCTGGTGCGAGCGCGGACGGAGCACAACGCGCGCATGCGTTTTCTCAGCCGGGACGAGCATACCAAGCTGTTGGGCATCATCCAGCGTGACAATCCCGAGCAAGTGCCCGCGTTCATCACGAGTGTCTATACGGGCATGAGATGGGGCGAGCAATTCTCCCTGGAGTGGGAACAAGTGGACCTCAAGCGGAAAGTAATCCGCTTGACAAAGACAAAGAATGGCTCCGCGCGGAATGTGCCACTGAATAGCATTGCCTTGGACGCTCTCACGCGGCAACAGGCTGCCGTACCGC
This sequence comes from Occallatibacter sp., assembly GCA_036267475.1. Lineage (GTDB taxonomy): Bacteria > Acidobacteriota > Terriglobia > Terriglobales > Acidobacteriaceae > Telmatobacter. Next base: position 140,819 of record DATAVZ010000095.1, on the reverse strand, counting down.
ACAGTGCCAGTGAGCCGGTGTTTCCGCGTCCTGGCCCAAGGTCGGATTGCCGCTGGTGGTTTGAGCCTGCTCTGACGGAGGCTAAGATCACGGACTACACCTGGCACAACAACCGGCATACGTTCTGCTCATGGTTGGCAATGGCCGGGGTGAGCACGAAAGAGATTCAAGTCCTGGCCGGTCACAAGACGATTACCATGGCCGCTCGCTATGCACATCTCTCCCCGGAGGCCACGGCATCAGCGTCAGAGCGGCTTGTTATCGCGTAATGATTAGCAGCCGCGTACCGCACCAGTGACGCGCGCGTGACCAATACCTTGCGCCCGATGCGCCGGGTGTCCAGTTGCTTGCCCGCGATGATGTAGTCAAGCGACCGGACGGAGATGGAGAGCAGTCGTGCGGCTGTTTTCCGGTCATACAAGAGTCGGATTTCCATAAGTGCCCTTAAATGTGTGGTTTGTACCTCTGAAACCGGGAGAGTTTGATGAAAACATATAAAAGGAAAGTAAAAGCAACAAAATTCTACTTTTTCGGAAATAACTTGTTCATGTAAATATATGGGCTACGGAGGGCCTGTAGAGGTATGGTCTCAAGATTTGACCCTACCCCACCTTATCGTGTTGATAATGCAGTGTTTATGACGTAACGTTGGCTTGAAATTCACAACGTTATGTGTGTCTTAATCGTGCGTTCCAGCGCTGTACGTTGTAGAAAACATTGCACATAAACGAAATCAGAATGAATACGTGCGCTTGGGTGTCTGTGCGTTAGCGGCTGTAACGTCCGGCCATGCGCCTGTATGTGCCGCATGCGAGATGTGTTTATCTGCCCCATCGCACCCGCGAGCATTTGAGATCAATAACCCAAGAAAATACCCCCACCACCGAAGGTGGGGGTATTGGATTGAGTGTTGCGTGCAATTTATTATTCTCTAGGGACTCATCGCACATCGCACCCTATTCAGTGTGCTCTGACCCCGGTTTGAGTCTCTGCTTAGCGGTTCTTACCCAATACTCGCTCCGGTCAATTCCTCGCTTCATCAATTCCCGAGAGATCGCACGATTGGACATTGACCAGTTGGCTAAGATGAACGCATCTGCGGTGGCATCCTCAGCCTGCGTTTCTGCGCTTTTCTTTGGCCCGCGTTTCTTCGCACCAATGACGGCCTCACCCACATAGCTACAAATTGCCGTTGGTATATCGCAGGAAAAATCAAAGCGTGGCGGATCGCATTGAAACTCGCGCTTCTTGATTTGCTCCATCCGCGTATTGTCTTGCCACGTGTCACCAAGCATGGACAAGCCCCACGCACACGCCATCCCCGCCCCCAGTTCACCACTCCCCCGGATTGACTCAATGGACAAGTCATTCCCCTTTGCATTCTTGGGCGCGTGGAACAGCACAACCACGGACGCACCGGCATTTACCAGCCGTTGCATTTGTGCCGTGAATTTCCGCGTCTCAGTTGAACTTTGCTCGTCCGCGCCGTCATAGAAGCGGGCGAACGTGTCGAAGATTATCAGTGTGTCCTTGATGAACTCGCCGGGCAGCATGTCCTGGTGAAACTTTGCCTCATTTGCTGCGGATCGGATAGCTAATTTACCCGACTTCGCAAAAGGAACGAGGTCCATTCCTTCCAGTTTTTCCTTAATCTCACTTGGGGCTGATTCCGCAGCAAAGAACAAGACGCGCTCCGGTGTATTCACCACGGGAAACTTGCCCATAAACGGCTCACCCGTGACACATGAGCGCACTATATTCCAGCTCACAATCGTCTTTCTCGAACCACTTAGAGCCACGATACCCGTGTACCTATTTTTCGGCAGAATCCCCTGGATAATGTGCTCCACCGGCGGAGCGTTCAATATCGAATCCAGAGAATCAAAGTGTGCCATTGCGCCAGTGGGATCGGACTCAATGGCGGCCAGCTCCCGGTTAAAGTCGGAGGCAGGTATGCGCCACCGCACGGCGTTAATCTCGCGCAGATGACGGATGTTTTCTGGTGCCGTTCCTACACGCCGCGCATATTCCCGAAACTCCGTCAGATTATCCACGGGCATTCCCCCACGGGCCGTTGAAGTCTTCCCAATGCCAACGGCTTGTCCAGCCCTGATAGCCTAAGCCACCCTGCTTTGTTATGGACTCAGCCCACGTTGGCAGTCCCTTATCAATCTCCCGCACTAGCTCTTCCGCACACTCCAGACAGACTCTAGCGTGTGGTATTTGCGGCTGCCCGGTCCCATGCAGCTCTAAGCTGTGGATCACTTCCGCATCTGCGTTGCATTGCCCGCACGTCGCATCTGACTCCGGCTTGCACCCCATGAAATACCAACTATTTTTGACCGGTTTCTGCATGTCCATTTTTGAATTCCTCCTGTTTGGTTGTGCTGCATTTGTGTCTACAAGGCCCCGTAATCGAGCGTGGAGGCCCCGTCCTTGCGTTTGTAGGACTACTCCGCTACCACCCCAGCGGCGTTTTCAGCACGGTCATTTATTCATCCGCCGCATACTGCGCTCAAAGTGGCCTTGAAGTTGATCCGCGTGCTTATTAAGAACAGTCGTCAAACCGTCGCCATCCAACGCCTGTACATGATTCGTCTGATGGACGTGAATGTGTGTCACTGATTGGCCACCATCAAACCCGCCATGCCGGGCTACATGCCGCAAGCCATCCATCACGCCACCAGGGACCACACCTTCACCCGGCTCTAGCATCGTAGGAACGACATCCCCACGGCCAACGCCCGGCACGCGGTCAGTCCCGTCTTGAAACGCCATGGCAGCCGCAAAGGCCCCGGCAGCAAGGACCGGCGCGGCAATAATGTTTGCAGGAAACGGAAAGTGCCAACCGGCAAGGAATGCTTTGCGGGCCGCTGCTGCCGCGTCCCGCTCCCTTGTCATGTTGTCTGCTTCCATGTCCTTCAACGCATTTTGAATCGCGCTGTCAGCAATCTGCGAATCAATCCGCTGCATCATCTGGAGCAGGCTTTGCTTCCCCGTGATTACTTGTGCGAATCCCTGATTGTAGATTTGGAGTAGCTGCGCCTGCTGGGTTGTGAATTTACCCATCTCGTTTTTTGAGGCTTTATCTTGGCTCGCCTGCTCCTGATTGGCGTGCTGCTGGTCAAGCTGCTGTATCTTGTCATTCAACTGCTGTTTCTTCGCCGCATAATCTTGGGCGAATTGGTCTAATGCCTCAAGCTGCGATTGGAGTGAGCCGTGCTCAATCTCATATTCCTGATTTGCAATCTGCATCTCAGCCTGTATGCGCTCATTCCCACTCATCAGGACTTGGGCACGGATGGACTCCAAAGACTCGCGCTCCGCCGCAAGCTTGAGCATGCCCATGCGCTGGCCCTGCTCCGCGTCTTCCTGGCCCATCTGCGCTTTCAACTGCGCCTCTTGGTCACTCAGATTTTGTTCGACATCTAGCTTCTGTGCGGCCAGCGATTTGTAAAAGGCAGTGTCTTGCAGGCCGTCCGCTTCTTCCCGGCGCATGGCATCTTCAACGGCTTGCAGACGTTCTGCTGACCCCTGTTTGGTCGCGTCTATCGTCAGCCGCTCACCGTCCTGCACGATCTGGACTTGCTGCTGATATTGCCCGTACAGGTCCGCCATCATTCTGGCGCGGCCATCGGCAACCTTTGAATCAATGCCGTTGCCCTGCTTGCTCATGGCTTGAGCGGTTTGTGTCCGGGCGTTGTTATCCTGAATGGATTGCAGCGTCGTAATTTTGGAATGAATCTCTACTTGAGCGGAAAGCGCGTCTACTAGCGCCTGCTGGCTTTCAACCTCTTTGTCCGTCCAGCCAACCCCGGCTTTCTTCAGGGCTATCTTTTCCCCTTCAATCCGGTTGTAACTGGCGTCATCTGCTTTTGTGTTGCCGGTGGGCGTATATGAGGATTGCGCCTTTAACTCCTGCTGGAGTTGAAGGACTTGCTTTGCGCTTGCAAGCGTACCGCCCAACAGGTCCGATGCGTCTTTGTCCTTGCCTTGTGCAAGCAGGCTTTCGTATTGAGTTTGGAACGTATCGAGGGCATGTTTTGCACCCGCACTGCCAATGCCAAATTGATACCAGCTCGCCTTTAAGTCACCGAAAAGCGTATCAGCGGACTTAGCTACAGTGTCAAAAGCGTGCGCCAATTCTGACAGGCTTTGATGGTCGATCAATTCCAGCTCATTATGCAGGGCACCGAGATGGTTGCCGCTTAATTCGTCCGTCTCTTTCTGAGCCTCAAGAATTTTGTCGTTCAAGCCGTTGAAGGTGTCTTGGACGGTCGTGTGGAACTTGGTAGTTTCGGTGCGCAGCGCCTCCATTGCCAGCTTGTACGCTTGGTAGGCTTGGACGCCTTTAACCACCACTTCCGCAATTAAGGCGAAGCCTGCCGCCGTCATTGCGAACGGCAAGGCGTTCATCACCAGGGCAGAGTCCGAAAACAAGCGGATGAAGTCAACCATCGCCATGCTGTGCGCACCGCGAATGGTGTTGTCCACAAGGCCGATGCCGTGCCGGATGTCAAGGCTTGACCGGCCTACCCGGCCACCCATTTCTCCGGCATCGTCGCCGATCTGCTTGAATGATGAACGGGCAGACCGGGCGGCATCGGCCAAGCCCGTGGTAAAGGTGGCCGTCTTGGTCTGTAAATCAACGCTAAAGTAACCAAACTGGTGCTGACATCGTTGGTTCCCCTTTTCAAGCTAGATTGCACTTAGCAAACGCGCCGAAGTGCTCACGGGCTGCACGGTCATACAGACCTCAAGAAAAATAGCCCGGCTGTGGGTCGCAAACCACAACCGGGCGCTAATTGGAAGACAGTATCCGTGTGCGGCTCAGATAGGCTGGCGAAGCCTTGCGGGGACCGCACACGGCCCGACTGTCAACGGGGTATGAATCTCCCCCGCAAAGACGGTTAGCTGTGGCTTATTGAGATTCCCTGAATGGCTTCGGCGCGCCGGACACGCCCGTCCACACGCCTGTAGCCCAACAGAATGGTCTGCCCGGCAGTGGCGAGCGGCTGGTCCAGAATCTTCACAAACACGCCCGATCCACCCCTATCGCCAATGATGTATCCGGCGTTGAAATCGCCAAACAGGATGGGCGTCACACCGTCAGTTGTGGCTGTGGGAATCGCTGGCATGTTCTGAGAGAACGTCACCGGGAAGCCCCACAGGAAGTCACGGCCATTCTCCCGCGTCCACGCCTGTGCAAACAGGTTCGATTGCATCTGCGCTTTCCGAATGGCAGTGGCCGTTGCCCGCGTCATCAGCCAGCTCGCCTTGCCAAAATAGCTGGCCTTGAGGGTGCCAATCACGTCGAGTGTGGACTGCAAGAGATACGCGCCCGTGCTCTCAACAGCCACAGCGGAGCCGGTGCCGGTGCCCACGTTGCCAATCAAGCCCTGCGGCTGACCGCTGCCGGAGCCGGTGACAAAGTATCCGTCTTCCAAGATGTCAATCGCGGACAAAAGATCGCCAATGGCGAACTGTTGAAGCACTGCGACATCTTGCAACAGTTCCCAACTAACCGTATGCGAGAGGCCCATCATGTACGCGCTCAAGGTGAATTGTGCAAGCGCCGGGTTGGACTCCGTAAACGTGTTGGTTGAGCCGCCGGACTCTGCCTTGATGCCCGCCGTGCTGAAACTGCTCTGCCCTGGAATCTTGATGTCTGTCGCCGTGGCAAGCACACTTGCAATGCTGCGCACGCCCAAGTCCGGCATCGCAAGCGGGACTATCTGGTTTTCAGTTGGAACGGAGACGGCATACCCGCCCGCGCTGTTGCTGCCTTCATAGAGGGCGGCAGAGGCACCGGGCAGCGCAGGCAGAGCGAAGCCTTGGAACAGCGGGTCAAAGCCTTCCGCCAATCCGTCACCTTTGATGCCGCCGCGAAGGTAGCTCATAAATGAGTCTACATAGGCATCGGACATCGGTTTCTGAGCGACGGTAAAGGCAGTGACTTGACGGCCAGTCCGCAAGTCAATCGGGGCCGTCAAACCGGGCCTTCCGTCCGGCCATACAGCGTGGATGGTGCTAGCAGCCTCACACCGCTTGATGGTGCTGCTGAGGTCCTTGTACTTTGCCATAGACATGTCATAGCCCGCATTCTCTGCTTCGGTCATTGTGTGACCATCATTGGTGCCGAGAAGTGCTTCGGCCACTTTGAGAGCATCTTGCTGCTGTTTCTTCAATTCTGCTAAATTCATTGGAAAATTCCTTTGGATGAGATTCCGGTTTCCCGGTCTTGCATCCGAAGTCACACGCGCCCTCTCACCCGGCGCGGCTCTACGGTCCACGGGATTGCTCAGGCCCCGCTGGTAGACATGCGTTTACATCCGCACTGCAACGGCGCTCCCCTCTAGCTTCGCCGTAGGTGCGTATTCCATGCCTCACGTCCGGAGTACACCGGCAGCCGTCATGATTGGCCCACGCCGTTTTACGTGAGCTGCACTTAAACTTGTGATTGCCTATGCGTTGAAGAGAGGATGGTATGTGCGCGAATCGGGCAGCACGTACATGCGCTCTAGCTCCGTGACTTCGGCCAGCGCTATCTGCTCAATGAGTGCATTGCCAACCAACACACGGATGTACTCGGTGAGCGCGCACCCCATCGCATTAATAACGTGTGGCTCCAACGGCTCAATGAGGGCAACGTGTGGTGTGAATCCGTCCAAGCCAAGGCTGACGCCCACACAGCCTACGGAGCGCAGCTTGCGTGCCGTGAAATCTTCCGCCGTAATCGGGAAGGGCCGCCCTGCCGATGCTGCCGTTATGCACACCAGTTCAATGTCATCGTTATCCGGCGATAAAAGCACCTGGAGGACAAGCTGCGAACCGCGCGCCGCCTCTGCTGCGCGCACTGAAAAGGGCTGCATAGACTACTCCTTTTGATTTTTGCGTTCGGTACGATCTATCGCGGCAGGGGCTTAATCAGCGCGAGCAGTTCTGACTCACGGACCATCGTGCGGCGGCCAACCTTGACGCGGGTTAGCCGTTTCTTCCAAAGCCAATCTCTAATAGTCGAGGGGCTGATACCACCAAGCAGGGCCGCCGCGCTAGAGACGGAGTGCAATCTATCCGGTGTGTTCGCGGTTGTCATTGTTGACCCTCAATTTCGCGCATAAAATTGGCGTCTAAGCATGATTGCTTGACGCCATACAAACATTCGATTTTTGCGTTTCGGTTGTACTGTACCCGAACTCGATGCCTTTTGTGAGGGCGCGGATATTTTTATTTTCTCGGTGGACGTTAACGCATCTCGCTGTCACATCACGGCAGTGCATTTGATCGTCACTGTACCTGAAAACAAGGTGCTTTCTGAATCCCCAATAACATTTATTTTCTCGATGAGCATCCCGGTTTTGTGTCCCGTTCGATTGTGACTGTACCAGAGCTGCCGGTTTAATTCCCCGTCCGAATAATTTTTATTTTCTCGATGAGCGTTAACGCTGCTGTCGGGCACTTGCTTTACTGCCCACATTCAGAAGGTAGCACGGAAGTTTTTGAAACGTAGCCCTGCTCACTCACAAAAAAGTTGTACACCATGCCGGTGGCAGGCATTCTGGATCGTGTTGGATAGACCGTTACTAATCTCTAACCGTGCCGGGCCAGTATCGGCAGACCCCCAGACACAAATAGGGACGCGAAAAAGGACATGAAAAGGGGACGCGATGAACTAATTGCGGTTTATCAACCGGTGGCAACAGGCCCGAAAGGTGCGCCCACAGCCGCTCCAAAGGCACGTGGCGCGAGAACGGGACTTCATAACGGGACGTGAGAACGTGGCTTGAGAACGTGGCGTGAGAACGTGGCGCTTAACTTATTGATATCAAAGTAGTTACAGTTGCATTTTAGACCCGTTTTAGGCTATGCTTTTTGAAAGTCTCCCCTAATTCACGCATAAAGGAAGGTATTTATGACCACGAATCAATTACAACGTAAAATGGCCCGCATTGTGCGGGACATAGACGCCGTTTCGGAAGAGTTGTTTGACCGATGCTGCGAAGAAGAACTCAACCGGATGACCGAAGCCGAAACAAAGATTGGACAGGTTTGCATGGTTTTCCTTGATGCCAAGCAATTGGAGCCGTTGGATTCAATTTCGGCCGTTTTTCGTAGATGGCCCGGCTCTACAACGGACGAAAACTTCACCACGGTTGGAGACAGGTACGACCTTGCGGGCAAGATGACCAAGCTCAAACCTGTTTCGATCAAAACGGCCAAGAAAACGCCGGTCAAGAGAAAGCAAGCGGCATGACCCGTTAGTAACATAAGACCGTGTGACCAATCTCACAGATGGATTGGCACCTCTCAGGCATTCTCGCTTTAAGGCAACTTCATAGTCCGGGTCATTTGACCCGGACTTTCTTTTTGGTTTCCAAGCGTCCCGGTTTTTTGGTGGCTGTTCTGGTGGCTGTTCTGCTTCTTATTTGGCGCTATTCGGTGCAACACAATGCAAAGATCATATTTTATGTAAATGCTGAATATAATGGCTTTAATCTACGTTGTGCGACTCCATGCAATGTCTTGCAAAGTAGCCAAAATCTGACTACGAATCAGTAGGCCGGAGGTTCGAATCCTTCCGGGCGCACCATTCAAACCAAAGAATTTGGGCGATTTAGAGGCCATTCGGCAGACGAGTTCAGATGATCTCGTCGAGATCAGTGCCTGTTCTGGTGCATGTATGTTTATGCAGAGCACCATGCGTATCCGTGCGCTTGGCTGCGCACGATTATGTAATATTTCGAGTCAGTCGATACATGGATTGCAAAGAACAGTTGCTCAGTTGCTCATTCAGCCGACGACTGTCCATGCCCTGCCACCAGCCTTAACGTCATCGCGCCACGGTCTGCGGCTGAACGCGCTCCACGAGCAGTTCGCCCGGATTTTTCTTGAGCTCAGGCACGAGCCACCGAAAAACAAGCGTTGCTGCAAAGGCGCCGGCGAGTTGCGCCACCACAAACCCAGCCGAATCCACCGGGCGAATTCCCGAAAACGTATTGGTCATCGATCGCGCCAGCGTCACGGCGGGATTGGCGAACGACGTGGATGAAGTAAACCAATAAGCCGCCGTGATGTATGCTCCAACGGCGTAGGCAACGGAAGAAGGCCGATGGCGCGCGCATCCCCAAATCACGGCGAGCAAGCCAAACGTTGCAACGAACTCGCTGAACAGTTGAGGGGCCCCGCTACGGACATGCATCGAAGGCGTAAGCAAAGGCAGTCCAAACATCAGATGAGCCGTGATGACCCCCGCGAAGGCTCCGGCCGCTTGCGCACCGATGTAGCCGGGAACGTCACGCCATTCCATGCCGCCCTGCCATGCGTCGCTGAGAGTCACGGCGGGATTCAGGTGAGCTCCTGAAATTGGCCCGAAGGCGAGTATCAGCCCAATCAACGCAGCACCGGTCGCAATGGTATTCGCCAGCAGGGCAAGAGCCACATTTCCCCCGCACAATCGCTCCGCCATAATTCCGGAGCCAACCACGGCAGCGAGGAGAAACAACGTTCCAATGAACTCTGCAATGATGCGACGTCGCAGGGATTGCTTCATCGCCACCCCATCTTGTCGAGTTCTCTCTGCATCGCAAGCAGCGGAGTCGCACGCTGTCATCGCGTTCCCTTCGCCATGTCCGCATGTGGGCTTTCGCAATGGGCGGTCACGGGTCGCAACAGCCAGAGCCGGCAAATTCGCTTCGCTGCATCGCCGCAAACTATGAAAGCAAATCTCGTCTTCGTACCATTGGGAGAGTTTTTCATTCTGTAGAGGATTGTTACCTTCCCCGGTTTCAGTGCCGTGTTGTTTAAGCAGGTGTGTCGGCGTGATGGAGAGAGCCGGCTTTAGAAATCGCTTCGGAGATGATCGGCTCTCTTGCAACTCTGCGCTCCGGTTTTGGCGGGGCGGGGCTGAAGCAATCGAGCCGAATCTCGCTTGCTTTCCCATCCAATTCCCGCAACTGCCCCGCGACGATCCGCCGCACCAGTTCAGGGTCGCCTTTTGCGCGAAGGTTCAGCAGCAACTCATGGCGGCTGGCCGGCGATGCATCCAGTTGGCCATCGACTTTGGGCTCTTCTCCGTTGGCGCAGATTGCGGCCTTGAGCCACCCGGCTGCCGAGTTACAGAAGACCTTCAAATGAACAATCGGAATTCCAGCCGTCGTAAGAGCCTGGTCCACACCATCGAGAAACGGGCCAACCGCGACGGCCGGCGTGATGGCGGATGACGGCTCGAAAATGAAACTGAGATTGAGCCATGCCAGAGCCGCTTCTGCCTCTGCGTAGCGTTTGTAATCAATGTCGAGGATCGTTTTTCCAGGCTCGATCGTTCCGCCCAGAATTTCATCCAGCCATTCCCTCACGCCGTTGCCGGTGACTGCGCTAAGAGAGTGCGCCTGCACTCCGGCAATACCGGGCGCGTCCGGATAAAGATCGGCCTTGCTCATGCAAACCACATCGGCTTCCTCTAATTGCTTCTCGAAAAGGAAGGCGAGGTCGGGGTCCGCATCGCTGCTGCGCAGTTCGGCGGCTCGCGCCGAATCCACCAGCACTGTAAAAGGCGCTACCCGGTAATGGTCGAACTCCTCTTTGAGCGGGCCCAGAACCGTGGCCGAGATATCCGTACAGCTACCCACGGGCTCGGTAAAGATGACATGTGGAGCAAATTTGCGCAGCGCTTCAATCTCCGTCATCAACCCTGAAAACCTGCAACAGAAGCAACCGCCAGTTACCTCGCGCGCCGGCACGCCCTCCATGGCAGCGTAGCGTGTGTCCACAAGTTCCACGCCCTGGTCGTTGAGAACCACCGCACTGCGCATACCGCGCTGTTGAAGCAGATGCGCCGCGGCCAGAATCAGAGTTGTCTTCCCCGATCCTAGAAAGCCGCCGACGACAACAATGCAGGGCCTCTTCTCGAGTTTCTCGTTCATCCACGCACCTCGATCCTGATCTCACCCTTTGCTGCCGGGCGCAGGCTTTCGCCAAATGTCACGACCATCCGGTCTCCGTTGCGGCTCACCCGGCTTTCGACCTTCTTTCCGGCGCTTTCAACGCTAGCCTCTTTACCGGATGCGGGGATCTCGCAGGAGCGGCAGTAGAGCGTTCCAGACAGCACCTTGATTGCGAAGACCGTGCTGCCCGTCCGCCGCCGCAACGAGAATGTGCCCCAACCGGTGCCCGTCGCCCAGAAGCATTCGAAGTCAGCATGAACAGCCTTGGGCGCCGCGATCACCGATCCGGCGATGCCGTCATAGCAGAAGCCGCTCAGCGCAAGAAAGGTCGACCACGACGACATCGCGCGCGCATAGTGATGTCCACACTCCGCTTCATCCCAGGGATTTCGCTTTTCGCCGTCATAGCGCAGCCGGACATTGTGCACAATCTCGATGCCCTCTTCCACCATGTTCCACGAAATCATCAGGGACGCTATCAGGTACTCGAGCCCCGTCCAGGCCTCGGCAAAGTAGGGGAATGGAATGTGCGGGCGCTCGGCCTTTCCATAGTCGCAGACCAATACCGCCGCCTCGTCATTCAGAACGTACGTTCGTTCCACATTGTCGTGTGTGGCCAAACTTAGTCTGTGGTTGTAGCGATAAATGGACTTCAGCGTCGTTTGTATATTCTTGGCAGACACCAACGGTCCCAGGCCGCCCAGGTCCGCAAAGTATTGACCGATGAGTTGATCGACCAGGCACCCGGCGCCCACCTGATATTCCGGAGACTCGCTGTCGCCCGCTCCCGCGCCGCTGCGCAGACTATCGGCAATCTGATCCTTGCGGAATCCCTTCACCTTCTGGATATAGAATTCGCCGTTGAACAGATTCGCATCGATCCATTGGCTTCCCTGCTCGAACAGCGCCCGGTATGTCTTCGCAGAAGCCGTATCGCCCGCTGCGCGCGCCATCTCTTCGCCGGCCCGCAGCGCCCCAAGATAATAGATACCGCACATAGGATTCGGACCATAAAACTCCACATCGTAGGTGTTGTGTTGCACACCTTCCATCACTCCATCTTTATTGGCATCCCATCCGCCGGGAATCCATGCAAACTCCAGCGCCTTGCTGACGCGCGGCCAGGTGGTGCGCAGCAATTCGTCGTCGCCTGATATCTTCCAATCCAGCCACGCATGGATGATCTGCCCCATCTGACCGTCCGCCGCAACCACTCCCGAGCGCTCCTTGCCGTCAGGCAGCATCTGGCGGAAATGCATCCCTCCCAATTCGTCCATCGAATAACCGAAGGCGCTTCGCCGTAGCGATCTGGCATAGGAGGGAAATAAATAAGGAGTCGCCATTTCGTAGTTCCATACATGGGTACAGTTGCCAAAGCAGCAACCACGTGCATCGTCGCTTCCCTCAAAGCCGTGAAACTCGCCGTCCGCCGTGCGGAAGCAGGTTGTTGTGGCCAGCGTGGAAAGATTCGCGCCAGCCGCTTCCTTCACCGCGGCAGGCAGCGTAGTGGCGCGCAAAGCAGCCGTGAACATGCGTGTGCGGCCTTCCAGGTCTTCAAGATGTTGCGCCGTGTAGGTCACCGCTTCCCATGCGCCCTTGAAGCGCGTCGCGTAGTAATTGCCTATGACCGTCTTCCCCTCGCCCGCCGGCGCTGCCCAGCCACACCACTCCGGCGTCCGATTGGGGAATCGCCACCCCAGCAGAAACTGGAAGGTTGCGGACTGCCCCGGAGGGATGGTCCGCTGCAGGCAAAGTACACCCACTGCGTTGTGCGCATCAGGCTGTGCGCCCAGATTCCCCGTCTTCGAAAACTGGTCCCAGAAAAGCAAGGGAGAGTTCCACCACCGGCCCAGAGGCCATCCCGCCCATTGTGAAACCTGCGCGTCGGAATCCGTCGTCGCAGCCAGCACAAAATCTCCAGCCATGGGATCATCGGCCGCCAGGCTCGGATTGGTCATCACGAGTCCGGCAACTCCGTCGCCGGTACGGTACTCGCTCTGCCGCCCCTCATTCGTCCTTTGGACCGCGGCTCCGCGGCGGTCCTCTCTGGTGCCCACGGGATTGTCAATTGAAAACGCGATACCCACTTTGGCGGATACACGGCCAGGGTTGGTCACACGGTAGCGCAAAATAGCCACCGGCAGTCCCGAGTCTTCCGGTTCGTGCGGAATGAAAGGCGAAAAGGCATCGAGTTCCACTTTTACCGGCAACGTATGGTCTTGAAAATCGATGTGCGCCAGCGGATATTCCCCAGTAAACGTTGCCGACTCAAGCCGGCTCAACCCTGGAGCATTGTTTGAGCCCAGGCCGTCCTGGCCTTCATAAGGAGGCAAAATGCGCGACTCAAGCACCCGCGCCACCGGCTCTCCAGTGCCGGCCTGTGCCCATATCGATGGAAACGCGTATGACGGTCGATATCCCTTATTTGGGCGGTTGAACATCTCCCAGTTGATCAGTTGCCCGCGACCGCCGAGCCCGATGCTGCCCGCGGCTACTCCGCCCAGCGGGAAAGAGATCATCTTCAACTGCCGTCCGCGAAACTGGCGAGGGTAACTGAGGTCTAGGGCCCCGCTGCTCCGCTCTTTTGCCGCATGGGACTCTTCTGCCGTCGCCGGCTTAGTCCAATGCTCTGTCTGCGTAACGGCTCCCACCGCGCCCGCCGCCTGCTTGAGAAAATTTCTGCGATTCAGCGATAACTTATCCGTCATACTCACTCCTTCGATCTCGACACGCAATCAAGTTGAGCTTCCGCGCATTCAACGCCCTAGGCCATCGACTTCCCGAGCGCGTCAAGCTGAAATCGGCAATCCGATCCCCGCGCTTTTCTCCCGGACTTGCATCTGCCGCACCTCATAGGTAACCGGTTGCGGCTCCAGGAATACACGGTGCGGCAGTTTTGCTCTGCGAGACCGACCCGCCATGAAGTCTGCCGCCGGAACAAATGCCCCCGGAATCAATATCGGACAGTACACCCTTGTTTAGCCACAAAACGCCGCAAGAGCGGCGTTCTGTGGCATGTTCCTGCTTCGCTGTCTGGAGTCGTGTCAGAACTTGACCCGTAATCCGAACTGCATGGTTCTGGGACTGTTCTGTTGCCCGCTGACAACACCAAACGCCGATGAATTTATGTTGAGGTTGGGTGGCGAGAACTGCACGCGATTGAAAGTATTGAACGCCTCCGCGCGGAACTCCACCTTCACATTTTCGCGAATCGCTGTGTCCTTGATGACCGACATGTCCCAGTCATCGATCCCCTGCTCAAACAGCGTGGGAATGAGCCGAGGCGCGGTTCCGAACGTGAAAGGCGCATTGAAGGTGAATTGGCTGGTGTCGAAATAGCGGTTGAGCCGTTTCGTCACAGGGCCGCCAAGGGTTGGATTTTTCCCGGTCCAGTTAGGCCGCTGCGTGCCGTCAAAGCTTCCGCTGCTGTTTCCTCCGCTAACCTGCAATGGAGTTCCGCTCTGGAAAGTTGTTAGCCCATTGATCTGCCAACCGCCGACGATCCTACCTACCGCTCCTCCGGCGTTCAAGAGACGCTTGCCCGGCCCAAAGGGAAGCTCATAGATATAGGAGATTACAACCGTATTCGGCGTATCGAAGCTCGACACAGACCGCTCCGCGCGCGGATTGTAGAAGTTCTGGGCGTTGGAGCCCGAGAACGACGATCCCGAAAATCCATTCGGGGCCGGCGGCACGTTGTCGATTTCCTTGGCCCATGTCCACGATCCTGAGACTGAGAAGCCATTTGACATACGCTTCTGAAACGATAGGAACATTGCGTTGTAAGACGACTCGCCGTAGGTTTCCATTCTGCTGGAGACGTCGGTATATTGCGGGAACGGGCGCAACGACTGCCCCAATGTAATAGTGGGGCCAGCCAGCGGTCCGGACGTGATTACTCCATAGAAGGGATTGGTTACCTGGCTATTCAATGCCGTTCCCATGCTGAAATACTTGGGATCGAGCTGGTTCCATTCGCGAATTGCCGACATGTGAACGCCGCGAGAACCCGAGTAGGCGATCTGGACGACCATATTGCCCGGCAATGCTCTCTGAATGTCGAGATTCCAGGACTGCAGATACGGCGTCTTGTAGTTGCGATTAATGAAGTACACGGTCTGGCCAAGACCAGTCAAAAGGCCGAGCGAACTACCGCTTGGCGTGCAGAAACCGGTCGGAAATGGATTCGAAAGAGTCGCCGCCGGCGTCAAGCCATTATTGTTACTTGTGTTAACCAGCGTGGAGCAGAAGAAGCCATACTGCGGCATCGAGTTATTATTGCGTCCGTTTCCCCAACTGTTGCCGAAGAAGATGCCGTATCCAGCTCTTACAACAGTTGAGGCGTTCAGGCTGTAAGCCAGGCCTACGCGAGGCGCGAAGTTCTTGTTATTGCTTTGCCAATCGCCCCTCGATACGCCGTTGACGCCAGGAAATTTCACCCCGCCTGTGACGGTAGTGCCGTTCGATAGAGTAGATGTCGTTGTGAAGTCGAAGTTCGACATCCTGTTTTTATCCTCCATCCGAGGAGACTCGACATCCCAGCGCAAACCGAGATTCGCCGTCAGATTGCGATTCACTTTCACGTCGTCTTCTACAAAGAGCCCGTAGTAGGGCTGCTTGTAGCTTCCAATAATCCGGGTTGGGTCCTGGGTGCCGGAGCTCATGGTTCCAAGAAGGAATGAGGCATACCCGAAACCGGACGTAGTGCTGGCGGAAAGCGGGTTGGGACCCTGGGTAAAGGCGTTGGTCGATGCATAGGATCCAGTCGTGTTATCGACCGTGTGAACGGGGTATAACCCGAGACCGTAAAGTCCGCCGAATTTCAGTGTGTGTTTTGACCATATCTTGGAGATATTCGCGGCAAATTCGTATCGATCGGTGCTGTCGTTCTCGTTATAGTACCCACCCAGACCCGACATCTCGCCAGGGCTGATAGCTGGGAAACCAAGATTGTCTGAGCTGTTTGCCGACACGTATCCCGGAAAACCCAACTGCGTCGGATCGAATCCATTGGACAGACCGCGCGATGTATAAAACCAGCGGGCCCATGATCCATGGAATTCTCCAAAGAGGGTCGGCGAGAAGGTGCGAATTACCTTTCCCAGAGCATACGGATGATGCTGCGGCTTTGTGACGTATCCGGGGCTGGCAATATCGCTCGCTCCAAATGTGGCGGGAACAACCCAGGGACTAAGCTCTTCAATCGAGTACCTGCCCATGATCTGGGTATTGGCGTTCAATTGGTAATCGCCTCTGCCCGAATAGTTATTCGTATGCTGGATGTTACCGCCGCTGAATAGGAAGTTATTGAGTCCGCTGCCCGGGCTTCCCGCTTGATTGGGCGCTGGAAAGTATTGCTCGATAGCGAGCGCAACTGGATCGAGCCGCAGTTGTGGAATTTTGTTTCCCTGGAATGCGGTTCGAATATAGCTGCCAGGATTATTGGGGTCCGGAATGGTCGAGTTCGGATCGTATATTGTCAGCAGATTTCCCGCGCTGTTATAGGTTTGCGAAAAGTCACCGTTTCTTTGCAGGGTCGTGGGGACGCTCGTGGTTACCACGGCGGGAGTAATCTGCCTTAGCCCTTCGTACGAAAAGAAGAAGAACGCGCGATTTCTGAGAATCGGGCCACCGACAGTTCCTCCGAACTGGTTATAGCGGAGCTTCGCCCGTGGTACGCCGGCCTGGTTTGAGAAGAAGTTATTCGCGGAGAAAATATCGTTCCGCAAGTAATCGAACGCGCTTCCGTGAAATTCATTGGTTCCAGATTTGGTGGAGATGTTGATGACGCCGCCGGCGGAGTTGCCGTATGCGGCGCTGAAATTGCTCGTCTGGATGCGATACTCCTGGACTTCTTCCACGCCTGGAGTGTACTCGGGCCCGTTAAAAGCAAGATTGGTGTCATTGCCGCCGTCCAGAAGAAATTGGCTCTGGTCCGGCCTTGAACCGTTGATCGAGAAGAATTGGTAATGACTCTCCAGCACCGGGTTCGCCGTTGTCTGCCTTGTGGCAACCACGCCAGGCTCAAGCACCATTAGAGAGTTTGAATTGCGGCCGAGCATGGGAAGGTTCTCAACCTGTTGTGGAGAAACCACGCCGCCGATCGCATCCGTCGAGGTGTCCAGAAGCGGAACTTCGTCCGTAACGCTGACTGTTTCAACATTGGAGCCTACTTGCAACTCGAAGTTCACTGTGGCAGTCTGCGCCACCTGCAACAAAATACCTGAGCGGCTGAGCGCGCGAAATCCGGGGGCGTCGATGTTGATCCGGTATGATCCCGGCTGCAGCAGCGCAGCGGCGTAAGCACCCGAGTCGCTTGTGACGGTCTTTCGCTCAAGCCCGGTCGCTTCGTTGGTAATCACCACTTTCGCTCCGATCACAGCAGCGTGCTGCGGGTCCTCCACAGTCCCCACGATCTGTGCGGTCACCTGTGCACGCAGCGTTCTCAACCCGCCACAGAACAGCAGCATGGTAACTAGCGAGAACAGAATCGCTTTCCTGGTCATACGCACCTCCAAAATAGTTGTTGTCTGCCGCGTTGCGATTTTGGCTGCTTTTTCAGCAGCCGATGTGGAATCTGGAAGGTCTTCGAAGTCTTGTCGCCTCTGAGGCGACCTTACCCCGCAAAGATGTATCCCTCAGCCAGCTCTACAGACCTCTGATGGAAGGCGATGTCTTCTCGCGAGATTTGAGCCGCCATGGCGCGGGTGTGCTCGAAAACGATAACGGTTTCGTGAGCATCGCCATAATTTCCACCGCACTCGAAGCGCTGAACTGCAATTGGGGATTGTCAGCCAAATCGATCTTTGCCTGTTAAACGTTTTAACCCAGACCATTCAACCCCTGAGTCAGCACGTCTGTCAAGAGAAAAATCCAAAATGATGCTGCCCAGTTCGGGGCGATTGACGATCGCTTCCCTGCATGCTCTGCAGCGGCATGGCGCCGGTGACAAAAGACCGATTGCAAAGTTTTCCCACGATCTTCACTCTTGTTCTTGCAAGTGGACGGCCAGATCGATCCGGACATGGCGAAAGGAGAATCTACACCGAAAGTCCGCTAAAATGGCTATCTGAAGCGATCCCGCAAAGTTTCGATTCTTCGGATTGCGCCACAAAACGGAATGCGAAAACGTCTTTTTATGAATTAGAATTGCGTTGCAGACGCGGAAAGCTCATTTGTACGCGGAGCGCAGCCTTGGTTCGCGCATGAGCTCAATGGAGCCGAAGGAAGTGTGAACGTCCCCAAGTGTGCGCAGAAGATTCTACTTTCGGTTTTCACTTTTCCACTGTATGTTGAATCGTTTAACACTGCGCAGATTGAGGCCTGACTAATGTCGACCATTGTCGAGGTTGCACGCCGCGCCTCGGTTTCAATTGCTACTGTCTCCAACGTGATTCGTGGTACCAAGCAAGTCAGTCTTGAGCTGCAGGAGCGAGTCCGCGCCGCAATTCGCGAGCTGGACTATTATCCGAATGCAATTGCGCGCGGCCTGAAGGTGAAGCAGACTCGAATGCTTGGAATGGTGCTCCCGGACATTACGAACCCTTTCTTTCCGGGGATCATTCGAGGTGCGGAAGACACTGCGTTCGAGCGCGACTACTTCCTTATCACCGCGAATACCGATGAACAAATTGCCCGGGAGCGCCGGATTGTCTCGGCGTTGCGATCCTACCGTGTGGACGGCATCCTGCTGGCTTCGGCGCCTGGTGGCGACCCCGCTCACATTCGAAGTACCATTGCATCCGGCGTTTCGGTTGTATTCCTGGACAGGCCGGTTCCTGCCGTTAGTGCGGATGCTGTGCTGCTGGATAATGTTGGCGGAGCACGAGAGTGCGTGCGGCATTTGATCCAATGCGGCAATCGCAGAATCGCCATTATTACCGGTCCCTTGAAAGCACAAAACGCGCTTGAGCGACTTCAGGGCTATAAGAAAGCGTTGAACGAGGCGGACATTGCGATAGATCCTGCGTTGATCCTCGAGGGCGACTATCGCTATGAGTCCGGCAACCGGCTCGCCAAACAAGTAATACAGAGCCGAATGAAGGCTACGGCGCTCTTTGTGTGCAACGGCGTCATGACGTTCGGCGCCTTGAACGCATTTGATGAACTTGGGGTACATTGCCCGAAAGATATCTCGCTCGCTACATTCGACGATCTCACTTTGGATCATCCATCGTACTCGCACCTCACTGCAGTGGTGCAGCCAAGTTACGAGATGGGCGCGCGCGCTGCCACCATCCTGATGGACCGTATCGAAGGCAGCTTGATCGGGGATCCAGTGATAGTGCGCGTTGCGCCGACTCTTGTGGTCAGGGAGTCAACACATTCACCCAAGCGCCTGCTGGACCATCGCCGCTCCGGTAGCAGAAAGCCGTCCTCTTCCCGCTAAAGATCGAGGAATAGAAACAGGCTCCAATCACAGACAAACCTGCTCGCCTAGATGCGCCCTTGAGCGATCAAACTCAGGAATCAAACTCGGCCCCGTTGGCGATTTCCGTGTCTTGCCAAATGGATTTGCGCGCGGCGGCATTTGACCGAGCTGTAACTCTCCCATCCAACAACTTGGCTTCCACTCCAATTGTCAGCGCGCGTTTCTTCATTGACAACTCGCCTTCCCTCATTTGAATACTCTCGGATCGCCAATCAAGAGCAGTCGTGCCGCACCCGGAATATCCAGAGAAGAAGGCAATGGCACGGCCGCAGGCGACGAAGGCGGCTTCCGCAGACATTTTTTGAGGGTGGTTTCCCTTGTGCAATCCATTATCTGCATCTAAAAGGTAAGATTTTCTTGCTAGGAAGGCACTTTTTGATGCACTCGAGCCTATTTCCAACAATGTCTCGTCGCCCGATTCTTGCTTTGCTGGTATTCGCCTTCGTTTCGCTACCGGGAGCCAACTTGGCTGCTCAAAACTCGACGGGATCGCTGGGCCACGCGCAACAGCCGGCGATGCCACTCCAGTTGCATGATCCGACTTTGCCAGAGGCTCAACCGAGTCTGGATGTAGATCGCGATCCGGTGCCATCTCCCGATCCTGATGTTGTTCAGCATGCAGACGCCACATTGCCGCCAGGCGCCGCGGCGGCGGGCGGCCCACTGAAACGTCAGGATGGAACCTACGTTTTGCATGCTGATGTGGATGAAGTGCTTCTGAACTGCACGGTGATTGATGGAAAAGGACAAACCGTCAACGATCTGCATCAAGGGGATTTCAGGGTATGGGAAGACGGTGTGGAACAGAAGGTCACTTCGCTTCAGCACCAGGACCTTCCCGTATCGATGGGTATCCTGGTCGACGATTCTGGGTCCATGCTGGATAAACGTGCAGCGGCGAACATGGCTGCGATGCACCTGCTCATGTCGTCCAACCCACGGGACGCGGTATTTATCGTCAATTTCTCTGAAAAGGCTTATCTCGATCAGGGCTTTACCTCTAACCTGGTTGCATTAGATCGAGGATTATCGCGCGTTAGCCCCAAAGGGACAACAGCTTTATACGACGCGGTCGCAGCTTCGGCCGATGAGTTAGCCACGCACGCCAAAGAGCGCAAGCAGGCATTGCTGATTATCACGGATGGAGCGGACAACGCATCCGAGCTCACCCTTGAGCAGACGATCCGTAGAGTGCAGAATCTTGGCGGACCGGTTGTTTACACCATCGGACTGCTATTCGATACGGGAAGGACAGAGTCGGATCGCGCGAGAGATGCGCTGGAGCGGCTGTCACAAGAGACAGGCGGCGTCGCCTACTTCCCGTCTTCTTTAGAAAATCTCGATACGATTGCGCAGCAAGTAGCTCGAGATATCCGCAATCAATATATCGTCTCCTATCATTCCAGCAGGCCCATGAGCCTTGGCGGCTACCGCTCTGTGCGCGTAGAAGCACAATCGCCGGAGCACCGCAATCTGAACGTAAGGACAAAACGCGGCTACTTCGCCGGGACAGCGCAGCCCGCTCAGACGGCGCAAGCAAAGCCGTAACTGGAACCGGCCAATTCGGCTACTACCCTTCGCGCCGGCAATCACGCCCCTACAGCGTCCCTGAATAAATCGACGGCTGAAGGGTACGGGCTTTCGCCGGTACATTAACCCTCGGCGACTTAATTCACCGCAAACACCCGCGGCGCAATCCTGTGGGGATGCATGAGCGGTTCGATTGGAACGCAGGCACGCGCATCCTGTCCAACAGCTCTGCTAGCAGCAACTTTCAGCAGCCGTTGAGAATGCGCTCTCGATTCACATCCATTCCGAGGAGCCGAGAAAGATCCCAATGAAAAGAGCTGAAGCAGGATGCTCAGCTCTTTTCGTCCAATGGCGATGCGCGGATCAATGCAAGTGGAAGCCCACATCGATGACCATTTGCACTGCCACAGGGTGCCCTTGATACATTGCCGGCCGGAACTTATACTGCCTCACAGCCTCGACGGCTTTTTCATCCAACCCCATGCCGAGATGACTGACCACGTGAACATTTTGCGGATTTCCTTGCGAGTCCACAATTAGTTGGATGGAAACTGTTCCCTGATAATTGGCGGAACGGGCGGTCTCTGTAAATTCCGGTTCAACTGAGTGGGTGACGACCGGAGCGCTTACTCCACCGCCTACGCTCATGAGTCCGCCGCCATATCCGCCGCCGCTGCCTACGCCAGCCCCGGCGCCGTGGCCCACTCCGATGCCACCGCCCATGCCTTGCCCGAATCCGGATCCACTGCCGCTTCCCTGAGAAGCCAGCATGATCTGCGGCGATTGAGCCATCCCTAAATTTGGCATATTGGAGCTGTCAGGTATCTTGACCTGCATGGTAGGCTCAACCGCGAGTTTGGGATGCTCAAGCCTTGCAATCTGCGGAGGAAGAGTTTCAATCCTCGCGACTTTCGGCAGATGTCCCCTGGTGGGCTCGATCACCTGATGTGCACCGCCGCCGCCGCCGCCACCGGTAATCTTTGCAGTCTGCATCACTGCAGGAGGGGGAGGAGCATACAGCGTGAAGTGGATCGGTGTCACGGTGTCATCGACACGCACTACAGTATGACGCGATAGGGCGCCAAGCCATAGCACAAGCGTAATTGCAACGACATGAAGAAGGAACGAGATCGTGCTGGAGTTTGAATCTCGCTTGAACTCGAGCGGATTATTCCCTTTCCAGATAAGCGCTTCGGAGTGGGGATAAGTGGTCAATGGCCTTCGGCTTATGGGCGTCACAGGCGCCAGGTTCGACGACGGTGATGCTGCCTGTGTATCGAAGGCGAGAGAGGAATGATTGTAACATTCCGCGTCTGGCGGCTGCGTAACGCCGCTGTACGGCGACTGGCTGCCGCGCGCGATAATCCTGCTAGATTTTGGTGTCGAATTGTCCATAGTATTTTGCCGCAAGCATCAACTATCCGGCACTCCCCTCTCTCGGTTGTTCTAACGATTAGCTTTCATCCAATCTACTGATCGATGGTTTTCGTTTGAAGAGAGACGACGAGAGATCGGTTTACCAGATCCCCTTATCGCTTCCAGTGAGTCTTTGTCCGAGCACAGCGGCTGTAGCAAGCCAAGGCAACAAGCTAAGACGTGCGCCATTCTGCAATTCACCTTTTTTCAGCACACCAACCAGTTGCGTCCCATAAAGCCCGGCGGATTGCGGCATGATCGGGACTCGCAGGAAGCTATTTCCGTAGTAGACTTTTTCGCCACCGAAGCGCGCCTCAGTCTTTACGATCTGCGGAAGTTCCGGGCCCGATCCGCGATATTTCGCCACGTAATCGGAAACAATCATCAGGTAGGTTGCAACCCCTTCCCAAATACCCGCCATCGTTGCCTGCAAGAGCAGTGCCTCGTAGTCAATGAGGCCCGATTCCATCAGCAGGGCGCTATCGACGACATCACACAATCTGAAAAAAAAGTGCCGATACATGCGCTGGAGCGTAGAGATCATGATGCGATCCGCAACGGACGAGACACGGAACGTCTGACCGTAGATCTGGATCAGCCTTGAGCGCTCAATCACGGAAGATGCAATTGTGGCCTGTTCGCCCGTTTGTCCCAGGCGTCTCATGTGGATCTCAATCGCCTCCGGCAAGCCCGGAAGCAGGAAATTCCATTTGCATGCGAGACGATCTCCCCAGCTTCGCGGAGCCATCTTTGCGCGGAAATGTTCCATCATGAACTTGCATACATCTTTCGGATCCGAATCTGTGTAGAGATCGAGGTCGCTGCCCAGATCGGGCCAGTGATCGAGAGATTTGATGACGACAGCACGATGTCCGTGCTTCTCAAGAGCCTGACAAACCTCGTGCAGAAAAAGTACGGCAATGCGAATGCGGCCGTGCTCGGCGTCGAGAGCTTCCTGTGCCTGCCTGACGCGATCGTCATTGCAACCATCCAGGCTCCCTGAATTGAGGAGCCCATCCAGACCGCGCACAACTACGTGGTTAAGGTGAGCCAATTCCAGAAAACGGGTGAACTCTTCCTGGCTTAAAGAAAGCAGCTTCTGCTTCAGCTCTTCTCTCTGCACGGCGCGCGGCCACAGCAAGAGCTGTGAGAGATAGCTCATGTGATCGCGCGATGACAACTGCCCGCTATTTTCCATAAATAACTCTTGGCCTCATTTATCGGGAGTCTGTGATCCATTGGGGTTCAAACGCTTGTTTTGCAAGGGCGCAGTATCGTCGGTGGAAGCGGCACCGCGCGGCGTCAATTCGATGGGCGCTGTCTGCTGGTGGCGCTGCTCGCTATATTGCTCCAGCGCGCCATCCACTTTGCTATTGCTATCTCCGGCCACTATAAAGAGCCGCTCGCCCTGGGCGGCGCTTTTTGTGGCCAGGCCAATGTGCTCGTCTGCATCTGTGGCTTTCGCGGCTTTTTCATAGAACAATTGCGCTGTCTCGAGATCGCCATCCATCTCCGCGACATAGCCACGATTGTTCAGCGAGAATGCACTGGATGGGTCGAGAGAGTAGGCCCGCAGAAACTCCTTCCGCGCGGCATTCCAATCATTGTTGTTGATTGCAGCAACGCCGCGGCGATCGAACATGGCCGCCTGCGCGTAATCGGGCCCCTTGTCTTCCATTAACTTCTTCAGCCGCTTGGCACTCGTCGCCGCCATATCGCTCACCGATTTTCCACCCCACACATGATCGTCGGTAACGATCACAGCTTCAGTCGAGTGCTGACTGGCAACAGCCTGGTAGTACCTGAGAGCTGACTGGTAGTCGCCAGTGGCTTCGCTGGCGACTCCAAGATTATTCAAAGTGAATGGATTTTGCGGATCAGACTTCAATGCCTGCTTTAACAGAGCCAAAGCGTCATCGCCGCGGTTTTGCTTGAGAAGCCGGATGGCTTCCACATTCCAGCTATTGACCCGCATCGGGCTATTTTGAAGCCCGTCGATAGCTACCCTCATCGGTTTTCCTTCAAGCTCTTTCACGCTGCTTCGGTCAATGGCAGCGTTACAACTCTGCTCTGAGGCCAGTTCATAGAACTTGTGCGCGCGGTCCAACTGTCCCTGCAATTCCGCAATGTAGCCCAGATTATTCAGGGTGAACGGGTCCGCTGGATCGTAAAGGTAGGCTTTCAGAAAGAGCTGTTCCGCCTTGTCGAACTGCTTTTTTTGGGTCAATTCAACGCCATCGCGGTTGAGCCGTTGAACCAGGCTCAGTCTGCTGTGCAGGGGAATCGTGATCGCAATGGTATCCCGACCGCGCGCCCATCCTGCCTGGGCGACGACCACTATCGACGCTGCAACGACCACTAATTTCAGAGAATTGACCATTGGGCTTTCTTGATTCAGCCTTGCCTGATTTTCGGATAAAGCACTATGACCCGTTAGATGCGTATTTTCAAAGGGTGTTGCTCTCACAACATCTATACGCAGACCACCCAAAATGCCTTCCACGTCATCAAAACTAACTATCAAGGAAAGTTGGAACTCCGAATATGAGCGCTATCGATAGGTTTTTCCTCGCTGCAGCACTGAGTTTGTTCGCCTTTGGCCCGGCGCTGAGACTTCATGCGCAATCCGCCCTTCTGCCGTCAGTAAAGTCTGATGGAACGCCAGCCGGTATTGCGGAGTTGCCGCCTGCACCTCAAGGACAAACCACCATTTTCGGCGGCTCCATCCGGAATTTCGATCCTGTTCGCGATCAGTTCATGCTCAATGTAGTTGGTCAACACCCGATGCGCGTTCTTTTCGATGAGCGCACCCATGTCTTCCGCGACGGAACAAAGATGCAACTGCGCGATCTTGGACCCGAGGATCATGCATCTGTGGAAACAACCCTGGACGGATCCTCTGTTTTCGCAGTCAGTATTCATATCCTGTCGCAAGCCCCCGAAGGACAATACCAGGGAAGCGTGTCCAGTTTTAACCCCTCCACGGGCGCACTATCCATCCGTGCGAGTTCCTCACGCGATCCCTTGAAAATTTTCGTGTCGACAAATACAAAGTTTGCACGCAGGGGTCAATCCCAGTTCACTTCCGCGCAATCCGGACCAGCTGACCTTGCACCGGGGTCGCTTGTATCGGTCACTTTTCAGTCGCAGAAGCCGGGCCACGCCATCGCAAACACGATCACCGTACTGGCCATTCCCGGGAGTTCGTTCTACTTCAGCGGCAAACTTGTCTCGATTGATGTGCACTCTGGCTTGCTGGTGCTGACCAATTCCACCGATGAGAAAAACTACCAGATTGTCTTCAACGCCACGCTCTTTCCTGAGAGCCATACCCTTCACCCGGGAGATCGCTTAAGAGTCAGAGCAGCTTATAACGGGACCAATTTTGTCGCGAACGAATTGGCTGCGAACTGAGCAGATTGTCGATTGAAGGCAACTGCGGCTCGCGATATCCTGCGATAAACAGCCTCTTCGAATCCCCATTTCGCCCTCTATAATCAATTCAACAGGCAACCTGGTTGCGTGTGCAGTGTGGATTTCTTTGCTCGGCGCCGTTTGTCAACGGCCCGGGCGCTTGATTGAGGCGGCATGAGTTCATGGAATAGACGTAATTTTCTAAAACTAGGCGCTCAATGTGTACCTGCCTTCTTGCTTCCTCACCGCCAGGCGCACGCCGACAACTTTCTTGATGCTTCGAACTCCCAGACAAAAGGCCTCGTGCCGAGCACGTTGCAACGCTATATCGATCCGCTTCCGATCCCGAAACGATTGACTCCCGCAGAAACCTATAAAGGGAGGGACATCTATCAGGTTCGAATGTTGGAGTTCAGCCGCTCCTTGCATTCTCGACTGCCTCCGGCAAGACTCTGGGGCTACGAGGCGCAATATCCCGGCCCGACGATAGAAGCAGAGCGCGGCAGGCCGATCGAGATTCATTGGCAAAATCAGTTGCCGCTCCAGCATATTTTTAAGATCGACCCGAAGATACACGGTGCAATGCCGCCGGCGCCGGCAGTTCGAACAGTGCCTCATCTGCACGGCGCCCGCACCAGCTCAGAGAGCGATGGGCTGCCGGAAAAGTGGTTCACGCCGGGAAATTCGGCTCGCTATTCTTATGCAAATGATCAGGCCGCCGCTACGCTCTTCTATCACGATCACGCTGCAGGCGTTACTCGCCTCAATGTCCATGCGGGATTGTCAGGATTCTTTCTTCTTCGGGACGAAACGGAACGTGGCATGGGTCTGCCTGGCGGAGACTATGAGATTCCACTTGTGATTCACGACCGTACACTCGATGAAAATGGACAGCTTGTGTACGCGCCAACCTTCGATGATGGCAAACCGCTTGCCGCCGGCGTCTGGGGCTCGGAGTTCTTTGGCGAGCTTCCGCTCGTGAATGGAGCGATTCTTCCTTATCTGGATGTTGAGCCTCGGCCATACCGTTTGCGGATATTGAATGGCGCGAACTCGCGATTCTTCCATCTTTTTTTCAATCTGGCTATGCGTCCTACCGATATACCGGCGCTTGTGGCTTTTCATCAGATTGGGACGGACGGAGGATTTCTTCACCGGCCGGTGCAGTTGAATAAACTGCTGCTCGGACCGGCGGAACGCGCGGATCTGATCATTGACTTTTCCGGACTCGAAGGCAAGACCGTAATTCTCTCAAACGATGCGCCGGCCCCGTTCCCTGGATGGGCGTTCTCAACCGCGCATCACGCCCTGCTACCCGAATTGATGCAGATTCGCGTTGCTCTTCCTGCCAGCGGTAAAAAAACGGCCGTAGATATGGCCACGTCGATTCCCTTTGCCGCATTGGCTGAGGATGCAGCCGTTGTCACCAGAGACCTTGTGCTGTCGGAACAGATGGATGCGGAAGGACGTTCGATCAGAATGCTGATCAACGGCAAAAGATACGACGATCCAGTGACTGAATCCGTGAAGTTGGGCACCGTTGAGAAATGGCGATTCATCAACGCTACCGATGATGCGCATCCGATGCACTTGCATCTGGTGCAATTTCAAATCCTCCACCGCCAGGGGTTCGATATCGGCGCTTTTCGCGCCGGCAAGCTCCAGCTTGCGGGCGCTCCGCGGCTGCCCGCGGCCAATGAAGCTGGGTGGAAAGATACGGCGGTAGTCAATCCGGGAGACGTACTCACGATACTGATCCGTTTTGAAGGATACACCGGAAAATACGTGTTTCATTGCCACATGCTCGAACACGAAGACAACGATATGATGCGCCCATTCGAAGTCATAGCCTGATGATCTCAGGGCGCAAAGTCTGCCGGCGTGCATGAATCGTATCCAAGCAATTCATCCGTTACCGGTGTCGGCGGAGTAGGCGGCGTGGCCCACGGAACATTGTTGAAATCGAAGAAATCAAGCAGATTGGGCTGGGACGCATCATGTGCGGTCAAATGAGCAGAACTGCCGATGAAACGGTTCTCAACAAACTTGATCACAGCGGTATGATCCATAGGTATGTGCGAGACATAATGTTTCCGCGTGAAGGGTGAAATTACGATGTCCGGCACGCGGAAGCCCAATTGCGCGGCGAATCCCTGCGATGCAGGAGCATCGCCTGGACTCGCTCCGGGATCGATAGAGGCAAGATCGCAGTGCGTCGTGGGCATGCCGCCGGGCGGCAGGCACGGATTGTAGCTGTCGGGATTGACAGTGATCTGCGAGATATCCGGAATTGTGCCGAGAGATGCGTCGGTAAAGTCATTGGAATGGCCCGGCACCGGCGGCACATGTTCATAAGGGCCACCTCCCTCGTCGTAGCTCAGGAAAAATACCGAGTCCTTCCAGGAAGAACTCGACATCAGTGAGTTCACGATCTTTGCGACCTCTGCCTGGCCTTGAAGAATCGATTGGCCCGAGCCTGGATGCTCGTCGTTATTCCCATAGCCCGCCTCGATAAAGGCGAAGCTCGGAAGCGTGCCGTTGTCCAGGTCAGTGAAGTACGTCGACAAAGGCGCAATGTGATTCGGATCGATGCAGAAGGAGTTTGACGTGTCTCCCACAACGCTCGATGGCTGTGTAGGCGCGGTGCATGCCGCGCCCGATGGATTCTCGTAGAGGTACTGATAGGAGTAAGACAGAGTTGAAAAGTCCGTCGCGGGATATTTGACGTCCGACGATCCCTGGCAATCATCCTCTTCGAGACAGAATCCCTGCGTCACGGTGTAGTAGATCTTCCAAGTCACACCTGCCTGATCGAGCTCCTGAAAAATATTCGGAATGTCGAGCTGGTCAAGGCCGTCATCGCCGCCAGGATCTTTCACCAAACCTTGCGTCGTGCCGCCCGTAAACGTGGCAATGCGATTGTCGATGCTTTTGCTCGATAGTGGCGAGAACCAGCGGTCTGAGACCGCGAATTGCGACGCCATGTAGTAGTAGTAATTGAGAAAATCCTGATCGTAATATCCCATTGCACGTTGGCCTGTTGTGTCGGTGAAAGTTCTGGCACACGAGCCTGCGGCCCCTGGCGCCGAGCAACTATTTGCATAACCCTCTGCATTGTGCACAAAGCCGTCCATGTTGATTGGGCGCGTCAACGAGAAGTCATAGCGATTCACGTCTCCGTAGCTTGCCAACCAATCGGAGCTCATATCGTCAACGCAGCTGCTCGTGAATTTGAACAATGAATACGAATCACCCTGATCGTCCTGGTTGCTGATTGTCGACAGCTTATCGTCGATACCGTCCACCAGGTACGTTTTGCCATCGCTGCCAACGGCCCATCCGTTCGATTTCTTGTAAGGATTCAACATACCGAAGTAGTTATCGAAGGTGTGGTTTTCCTGCAGCATGAAGATTACGTGATTGATTGCATCTTCATTTCCCGTCGATCCCGCATTGACCGTTACAGTTGTGCTCGCCGTTTGCTTGCCGCCGGCGCCGGTCGCGGCCGCGGTGTACGTGGTAGTGGCCGCAGGAGTCACGGATTGCACCCCGCCCGCGGGTTGCAGGCTGTATGAGCTGCCATCGGAACCAGCCACGCTCACCTGGGTAGCATTACTCACGGTAACCGTGAGCATGGATGACGCACCTGTGGTGACGGTCGTAGGATTTGCAGAAATACTGACCGTTGGTGCCGGCGTCGAGGACTCACCGCCGCCACTGCTGCTGCCGGTGACATTGGCGCTGCATCCGGAAAGCATCAGGGTAAGTAAGCCACTCACAACCGAGACCGCAACAAGACAGAGGGTATGGGCCACACGCTTCTTCGGCACGGTATGACCTTCCAAGTAATTCATCGTTGAGCCTGATGAGCCTGATTTGCACATACGCCAGAGATTTGCGCTCACTCACATCGACAATCGCAGGACGGACTTGACATTCTGCGCTCAAAGCGCAAATACACCTTGGTAAGTAATAAGATGAGTTTGGCAGTTGCGATGGATGCCCAGACCGGATGACTTTTCCATACCCTCGTGATTCCATGGGCTGTCAGCGGTGCCAAGCGCGTGATTGCGCGATTTCAAAATTCATTGGCATCCGCGCGATGCTTCGTCATTCGATGATCGTCATGATCGACTGTTCGCCCTGTATTGTGCGTCGCCGCTCGAGAGGACGAGTTCTGACGCGAACCCCTGTCCTTCACTTCCGATCTCCGCAGTGTCCTCTTGCATCTCTGAAGCCTGAACCAGCGAAGATAGTTGTTGACAACATTGCCGATCATCATCTCGAGGCCAGCCACAAAGTTCTGTTCTGCCATCTCGTATTCGAGTTCGGGCGATTGCAGGATCGCCATCAACTGTTCAGCCAGATCGGCGGCATCTCCGGATTTGTAGAAGCGTACCGCCATATCCTCGTCGTCAACCATCGCGCGAAAGTCATGAATGTCGGCGCACACGATGGGAACGCCGTACTCGCAAGCCTGATGAGCCGGACCGCTCGAACCTGTAGCTGAATCGTATGGGATTGCGACAATTGAAGTGGACGCAAAGAGCTCGGGAATATCCTCTTCGGCCACATATCCGCGAAACTCGATCGGCAGGTGTCCCGGTTGAGCATCCCGCACAGATTCCCAGTATCCGGCCTTCGTGTGATGATTCGCTCCGGCAACGATCAACCGCGCGTTGGGAACCTTCTCCAGTACCAGTGGAAATGCTTCCATCAGCGTTTCCAGACGCTTATATGTGCCCCAGTGTCCGATGGCCAGAATGCGCTTATCGGGATTGCCGCGTTTGCTGAAATCGGGCGGCGTGGGAACACTGCCAAAGGTGCCATGCGTGGACAACAGTACGTTCTGGGCAAAATATTTCGTTCTTAATGTTCGATGATATCCAGACAGCAGAACAGACAACGAGTTGGCCTTCAGCAAAATGCGCGTGGTGAGATTTGTGCCAATCCGAAATAGCCGCTCAAGTTTTACACCTGCGGCTGAAAAGTCCACATGCTCGATGAGGTGGTGCAGAGTGATGTGCGTGTAGAACCCCGCGGCTCGCGTAAGCGCAGGGCAGGAAAGTCCTGCAAATGCGGCGAATGGTTCTTCAGGCGTGGCAAAGCTGGAGAAGACGAGGTTGTACCATACAACAT
This sequence comes from Occallatibacter sp., assembly GCA_036267475.1. GTDB lineage: Bacteria > Acidobacteriota > Terriglobia > Terriglobales > Acidobacteriaceae > Telmatobacter. Next base: position 109,946 of record DATAVZ010000095.1, on the reverse strand, counting down.
CGGGCTTCACTTTGCGAATGGTTTGCAACAAGCGCATGGGCGTGTCCAGGCTGCCAAACTTCCAGCAGCGGATCACATGAAAGCCGGGCAGTTCTGCCTGCTGCATGGCGTGCAATGGCTTGCCGTCTTTGTCGGTGGCAAAGTCGTAGTGAGTGAGTTCGTCCGCAAGAATAGTTAACTCGATCTCAGGATTGGCCTGAAGCTCCCGAGCTAAATAGTATGCGTACTCATTTAATTGACGCCCGCTAGGTGGAAACGTGGCAACTAGACAAATTTTCATTGCATTCCTCGTTGTTTTCAAAACACGCTGATCTCCACATAGGGCCTGAATTCCTCACTATGAGCCCCAGAGAAATTCATGAACGTCTCTTGCTGGATGCCTGCGGAAAATCGAATCGGGTACTCGAGGAGAACACCGCCCGGCACATCGTTGAACATACGGTGGAACGGCCGCGCATAAGACACCGAGACGCCGTTCTGGAGCGCGTCATAGACATGAAATCCCCTGTTGCTGGAGTAGGCGCTCGATGCTTGTATCTCCCAATTATGTTTTGGCGACAAATCAATCGATCCGGCGGGGCGTAGATTTTGCGCGATGCCCGAATTGACTCCAACGGTTCGCCATGAGCGCAGATCTTCAATAATGGCGCGGATATTCACTCGCTCAAAGAATTTACGTTCAATGCCAACGTAGGACGCCGTGCTGTAGTCCTCGTATTTGACCGGCGAGAACGACTGGTCGTTCATGCCCCATCCGGTGACCAGAGCAGTTTTGTCCCAGGGGGCGCCTACCCGGAAATCGAGCGCTGCTGTGAGGGTACGTGAGTGCAGTTTGCTTTCCGTGAACGGGCCGGACTCGTGAATCACGTATCCGCTGAAAGACAGCGCGTTAAAGAATGAGCTCGACGACACATAAGCAAATGTGCGGAAGAGGTTCTGGTTCATCTGAATCGGGGATTCGGTATCACGGCGCACGGTGCCCTGAATACCCGCATTGAAGACGAGTACGTTGCCGCCTACATGGGCCACAGGATTCACGCCGGTGTTAAACACGTAGTCCAGGGTATTGCGGCTAACGATGGAATTGGTCGCAGGCACCGATATCTGTCCTTGCGCATTCCGCACCTGGAAGAAGCCGCCGATGGTAGGAAACTTGACCAGATGCAGATGGTAAGCCGCGGTCGATTGCGTCTGGATGGAGGAACGCGGAGGCGGAAGCAGCGAAGTGTCGGAACTTGGCACAGGAAACGTAGTATCCAGCTTCGAGTCCAGAACATACACGGTCGTATCCTCGAAGACAGGCTGAACGGAAACATCTGCAAGCAGGCTTATCGAAGGTGTAACCCTCAAGCCTTCATCCGCACCCACCTGCAGCATGTTTCGTTCAACCGTCTGGTCGTCGCCTGCCGCGTTCGATGCCTGCGCAAAAGCGGTTAATGCCTCGGCATTCTTGTGCTCCTGACGATAGACATTTGCCTCTCCCAGCAAATACTGATAATCCGCGGCGCTGTCTGTTCCGGCTTTGGCTGCAGAGAGCTCCGCCTCGGCCCGTGCCGTATTTCCCATTGCCAGATCGTTGTCTGCGAGGCCGATGCGGACCTCGGCGTCCGGGGCGCCTGCCAGCTTCGCCCTCTGAAGATAGCTCTGCGACAGCTCATACTCATGCACCGAACGGAACACATCCGCCGCGGCAATAAACTGGCTGCCAGTCGGCTGCTCGGTCTCGCCCGCGGCTGCCTCCATCCATCCCAGCGCAATCTGCCGTTCTGCATCGCTCGCGTGATTTTGCTGCACCATCAGCTGACCAATTGCAAGTCGAACGCCAATACGATCGCTGTTGGGGACTTCCAGAGCCTGCCGATACTGGTCCATTGCAGCTTTCTGGTCGCCGAGCAGGCTCAGCGCCTGGCCTGCGGAAATGAATACGCTGCTCTTCCCTTCCGGAGGCATGGACTGAATGTGTTGCTCCGCGAGCTGGATGTTCTGCATCGCGCGATTGCGGTCATCGATACTGGCATACGAGCGTGCGAGCAAGACATAGGTGTCGGCGTTATCGGGCATCAGCTTCTGAGCGGTATCCAGCTCGTCGATCGCTTCGTGATACTCCCGCTCCGACAGGAACACGCTGCCCAGCGCTAAATGAAGATCGCCGTCATCCGGAGTGAACTTCAAAGCCCGTCTGTATTCGCTCACAGCCTTCGCCAGCATGTCTTGCCGGCTATAGGCAGTGGCGCGAATCACGTGGACATCTCTTGAATCGCCCAGCGCTCTTTCCGCCAGGTCCGCTTGTTCCAACGCGATGTGCGGCTCACGCATATCGAGACTGCTGTAGGCTAAGCCAAGGTGCGCCTCCCCATCACCAGGCTCTCTGGTAATGGCGGCTCTAAAATCCGCGGCCGCTGCCTGCGGCTTATGAAGATCGTTCAGCATGTATCCCCGATTGACGTACGCTGTAACCACATTCGGGTCTCGCTTGAGCGCTTCTGTGAAATCATCTTTCGCCTGCTCTTTGAGTCCCTGATGCTTGTGTACATAACCCTCGAGCAGAGGAATGTCCGCTTCCTTGGGAAGCACGTCACGATATTTTTCCGTTAAAGCAAGGAGTTCGTTGTACCTGTCCAGGCGCAGCAGATCATATCCGAGATAAACCACCACATCCCGATCGTCAGGAAGCACTTTGATCGCCTGCTCGCCGACCGCGGCAGACTCCTGATACTTGCCATCGAAGCTCAGGTATCTTTCCTTCTCGCGAAGCACCTCGGGCTCACTCAACATCGGCTCGGCAACGCGGTTCATCCACACACCTGCCAGGGCCAGATTGTGGCTTTCAATCGCAGCGTTCATTCCTCCGGCAACAATCAAAGCATTGTTCGGAGCGATGGAATAACCCTTGTTGTAAGACGCTTGGGCAGCTTTGTAGTCGTGACGGGTTGTGTAGAGATCGCCGAGCGCAAGATAAGGGACGTAGAGAGACGGAGCAGCTTGAGCAAGACGCCGGAAATATTTCTCAGCGTCTTCATCTCGTCCCGCCGCGCGAGACGCATATCCTGCCGCGGTGAGTGCGAATCGATTTGTTGGCTCAGCGGCAAGAATCTTCTTATAGGCCGTCAGGGCATCTTCGATCCGCCCCATTTTCATCAAGATGTCACCACTCAGCTGTAGATCGTCGCGGCTCGTCGCGTTGATTGCCAGCGCATCGTTGACATCCGCGAGAGCGCCGTTCAGATCTCCGGCGTTCATCCTTATCAGCGCGCGCAGACGAAGAAACTGCTCCCGGCCAGAACCGGAACCATCCACTGAACCGATCTCTGTCAAGGCGGTCTGCAATTGCCGCTGAGCGGCCTCACCATCGGAGGACTTCCGATAGAGTTCCATCAGATCCATGTGCAATTGAATTCCGTACAGCGGCCCTTCCGCTGGACTTTGAGGCAAATTTGCCACCGCCGCACTGTATTCCTTGATGGCTTCTGCATCTTGATCCTTCAGTTGAGCTACCTGTCCGCGGATTGCATGCACCCGGTAGTCGTTGGCGTCAAGAGAGGCAGCGCGCTTAATGAACGAACCCGCGCCGTCAACTGAGCCCACTGCAATCTGCGCCTGTGCTGCAGAAAGCTGCATTGCCAGGTCTCCAGGCTGCGCATTTGCGGCTTGAGAGTAATAATGCGCCGCGCTGCTCAGGTCGCTATTGAGCTCGTATGTGTACGCAAGCTCAGCCACCACGTCTGGCTTTGGATTGCGGATGGACTTTAACTCTGCGATTGCCTCTGCATATTTCCCGGCTTCGCGGTAATAGCCAGCCAGGCTTCGCTGCACATCGGGATCGTTTGGAGCGCGTCGCTCGGCCAGTTGAAGATAATGATTCGCCTGATCCATCTGCTTTGTCTGCTGGTAGCAGAGGGAAAGCAGAAGCTCGGAACGCGCACCGGGTTGAAGCCGTTCAGCCTTTTCGAGAGAATCGATAGCATCTGCATAATCCTTCGAGCGAAGATAGAGATTGCCCAGAAGAACAAGATCGTCTCTGCGTCGCGGGTCGGATGAGGTGCTCTGTTTCAGAAGCCGTTCTGCTTCGGCGGTTCGGCCCATCAGGTTGTAGGTTTGCGCCAGACCGGACATCCCGTCAGCGGAAGATGGGCTCAGTTGAAGACCACGCTGGAAGGCATCCACCGACTGCTGATATTTCGCGTCGAGCCGCGCCGCGTAGCCGAGCAGAAACCACAACTGCGGATCGTTGGGCGCGGCCTGCGCTGCCCGCTGAGCGTACTCGTACGCCTGGGCGTGATCTCCACGTTGAAGGGCCAACTGGGCTGCCCGCGCGAGCCTCGCGTTCTGAATATTCGATCCCCACCCCAATTGCTGATCTGAAGACGACGTCTTGCCTGCATCTGCCTGAGGCGTTTTAGAGCCATTCGGTGCTGGGCTCAATTGATAAGTTTGCGCATTTGCAATCCACGCAAATGCGCCACAAGCGGATACAAACAACACCTGCAGCACTCGCGGTCCGGCATTCAAATGATTTCACCTTGAGCAGAAGTTCAAGCATAGTTTTGTGATGCCCTAAATCCCGCTGATGTTGGCTATATCAAAAGGATTTGATGAATACTCTCAAACTTTTGTCACAATATGAAGAGGTTGCCTTTGGCAAGGCAACCCTAGAGTATTTTTGTAATTCTAAATATCGCAGCAGGCTAAAATATCTTCCTTCAAGGCCGGCAAAAGCCGGCCCGGATTCTCGATGGGGTTTACAAACCACACGATTCGAGTTGATGAGGTACTTTTTGGTGCAAAACTCTACGCAGATTGAAGCGTCGCCGCGGCCCATACCAATTGCGTATCTGCTTGCTGCGGCGGCTTTGGTTCACTTGCCCTTGCTTCTCATGAAGTTGCCTTTGAAGTCCTACGATACGAACTTCCACATATTTTTTGCTTCTCATTATCTGCACCACTGGTTCGACCCGTGGAATACCAAGTGGTACGCCGGCTTTTCTCAGATGACTTATCCGCCGCTTCCGCAGCAATGGACAGCTGTGTTTTCAAATGTCCTGGGCCTGGATCTGGCATACATGACGGTGCAATTTATCGCTATTCTGCTTCTGGTCGTTGGAGTCTACCGCTTCTCCAGGCTGTGGGTGAGTCCACGTGCTGCATCCATCGCAGCATTCGCCAGCATTTTTCTCGGCTCAGAGAGTTTCCTGATCTATTCCGCGGGGCAGCTTGGCACTACGTTCGCCGCGCCGATTTATCTCAACGCCCTTCCCTTTTTTTTCGATTGGATCAGGAGCGGCAATTGGCGTTCATTCGTTAAAGCGTGCGCATTGTTCACGGCTGCGGCCGCAGCGCATCATGCCACCTTGCTTTTCGGATCGGTCTTCTTCGCAGCCCCCGTTTTGGTGTTAGCTCTTCTTGACCGTCAGGATGGCCAGCGGATTTCAGCTTCGGCCTTTGGGATTCGCACGGTGACTATTGCGTTGGTGACCGGCGCAGCAATTGCAATCGCTTTGCTCCCATTCTGGATTGCGCTGATCCGTTATCCCGTTACGCAGACACCTATCCCCCACCAGAGCCGTTCGAACTACATTCTGAGCCCGCAGTGGGGCCTGAATTATTTTGTAATTCCTTATGGCCCGCTGATTCTGGCGCTGCCTTTCATCTTTATCCGCGGGGCGATGAATACACGCTTGCGTCCGCTGCTGTTTGGATTCTGGCTGGCATTCCTGCTAGGCCTCGGTGGAACGACTCCAGTAGGTCATCTTCTGCTTGGACGCGCCTTCGAAGTGTTGACCATGGAGCGATTCAGCTATTGGGCAACTTTGCTTGCGCTGCCCTTCGTCGGCCTGCTTGTTGACGAATTTGTCGATAAATACCATAGGCCCGCGGCCATCGGCTTTCTTATCCTGGGAGCCATCAGTTGCGCGTCGGCAGTGGCATGGACAACTTACCATCCCGCGGATGCCGAAGATTTCAAGGTGGATTCAGTGGCAGCCTGGCTTAACCGCGACGGCCATGACCAGTACAGGTACATCACGCTTGGATTCGGCAATAAGATTGCGCGATTGGCAATGATGACGGATGCCAGCAGCGTCGATGGGGAATGGAATTCTGGCCGCATGTTGCCGGAGCTTACCCGCTACGGCGGCGCAGAGTTGACCAGTGCAAAATATTTCGGCACCAACGGCATGGACTCACTGCGCGCAATGCTGGCGCATGCCAACCGCTACGGCATGAAGTGGGTCTTCGTGAGAGATAGGTATTACGATCCTCTTCTTTCATTCGCGGGTTGGCGCCCGGTGGATAGTCTTGAAGACAATACGATCATCGTATGGAGCAAGGACGGCGTGCCGCCGGCAACTCCCGTCAACACGTCACAGATTCCTCCCCACTGGCAGGGCGTGATGTGGGGAATTTTCCCCTTTGGCAGCAGCATTCTTGCCATGGCCGTGCTATTTATCCCAGACAAGCGCCGGACTCAAGCCGCAATCGGACGCCACGCTGCCACCGCTGAAGATGTTGTCCCAGGGAGGCTGGCATCGTGAGTAAAGGAGGATTACTTGCCGCAACTTTGATGGCAGCGACCGTAGCGCTGGTAGTCGTTGGAACAGTGTGGCCGATTCCTTCCGCGGTGGCCTATGCGGGAGGACGGCACCTTCTGCAGTCTTCATCCACACCGGAAGAAGCTGTGAAGAACCTCGGCGAGGACATTCACGCGCAGTCATGGGAGAAAGCATATTCCAGCCTTGCCAACAAGGCTCAATTTACCGAGACGGACTTCGTCCATGACCTGACAGGCTATTATCCCAGCCTGCTGACCTATGCCACGCTCGATCACTTCGATGTGCAGCCTCTTCATTCTTCTTCAAGCGATGCAGATATGCGGCTCATGCTGTACTGGTCTACAGTCGTAGGAATCTCGGCAGTGAGCCGCGACCTTCATGTGACTAAGAGTGGAGACCAATGGCACGTTGCATGGCCAATCAGCAAGCGGCCTATCGTTCCACCTCAGGTCATCCCGGTCAATTACCTGCGCTGGGATGTGATCTACCGCGGCGCAGGCGACGACTGGGGCGCTCAGGATGTTGAAGCTCCACATGTGCGCATCGTAGACATGCACCCTGTTCAGCGAGCTGCCGGCGTGATGATTCTGGGTGAGCTTCTCAACGAAGATGTCGTGCCGGCTTATGTCTCTGTAACGGCAACTCTGCTGGCTAAAGATGGATCTACCATCGCCACAGACGGCAGCTTTGACAAAATTTCTCATCTGTTGCTGCCCAAACAGGTCACTCCATTCTTGATTGAGTTTCCCGATCGAACTCTTTCAAGTGTTGCCAGCATCCGGATGACGCCATTTTCGACTTTGATCTCGGCCTCGGCAGACCCGGTCATCGAGATTGACAATGAACATCTCAACCCGGCTCCAGGAGCGTCTCTGTCAGGGCAGCTCATCGACGAGAGCGGGCAGATAGTGAACGTGGCCCACGTGCTTGGAACTTTCTATGACAAAAACGGCCAGATTGTCTGGGTTGCCGACAGCTACGTCGATACCGCGTTGCTTCCGCAGACTCCGGTTCCTTTCGACATTCACATTCCCGAGGATCTTGCGAGAAAGATCAGCAGTGAGCGCGCAATCGTCGCCTCCTACAGCGCGGGAGGCACACTGTGAGGTCCGCTTTCTCAGCGCTTGCGGGCAGCCTTTTGCTTGCCGCGTCGTGTCTGTTCGCGCAGAACGGCGGCGTGCAGGTTCCGCAATCGATCGAGGCTGGCTCGAGCTTCTCGCTGCAAAGCGCTGGGAGTGGAAAAGCTGCCCTCTATATTGTTGGCCCCAATCAGGTATTGAAGCGTGAAATCGAGCTTGGACAATCGACTTTCTTTGCGCCGGGAAGCCTCTACAATGCCGGCCACTACCTGGTCCTTCTCAAAACGGACAATTCAACGGAGAAGAGCGAGCTGAACGTAACAGCCACGAGCAAACCTTCTGAAGTGAGCTTCCTTGCCAGGCCTTCCCGCCTGCCTGTCGATCTTCATGACGGCATCACCGGCGCAGTCTACGTCTTTGACGTATACAACAACCTGATTACAGTTCCAGCGCCAGTCACGTTTGAGCTGTTGAATCCTTCTGGAACAAAGCAGACGCAGGTGGTGACAACACACAATGGCTCGGCATTTACCGCGATGGATTCAACTCGGCAGCAGGGGGCCGACAAATTTACGGCCCGCGTCGGCGATGTCGACAGCACGCGCATTGTGGGGCAAGTGCCAGGCGATCCATGCGGAATCAAAATGTCCGCCAAGCCCGCCGGCCGGCAAATTCTTCTTGAAACCGAGCCACTGCGCGATTGCAGCGGCAATACCGTACCTGACGGGACCATCGTGACCTTTACTGAGAGCTATGCGGATGCGCAAGCAACCGTCGACGTACCTCTCAAGCGCGGTGTTGCACAGGTGGATATGCCCGCCCACAACGGGGCGCTGCTTTCCGCCGCCAGCGGGGTAGTGCTTGGGAATCAGATTCGCTGGGAGAAACAGTGATGTTGAAATCTCTGCTGGCCCTTGTCATTCTCATGAACACACTCATGAACGCAACGGCGGGTCAGGCAGCCGCGCAGGCGAATGTGCGCATCGAATCATCAGTCAGTCTTAAGGGCTCGCGTGTTCTAGAACCGCAAACCGCATCAGTTGTAATTCACGATTACCTTCAGTCATGGCATAGCTTAAGCGCAGCACTGGAACAGAATCGTGCAAATTTGCTCGACACGGATTTTGTGGGCACAGCTCGCGACAAAATGGGAGACACGGTGCGGGAGCAGGCCACGCTCGGTCTTACCACTCACTATCACGACCGCTCGCATGACATTCAGATCGTCTTCTATTCGCCGGAAGGATTGTCGATCGAGTTGACGGACACTGTGGAGTACGAGGTACAGGTTGAGGATCATGGCGCAGTTATCGGGAGCCAGCAAATGCACGCACGTTATGTGGTGGTCCTGACCCCGACAGAAGCGCGCTGGAAGGTGCGCGTTTTTCAGACGCAAAGTTGACACTGATCCTTCGATTTTTCTACCGCACAAAATAACAGTCAATCGGTAGCACAGAACAAAGTGAAAAGAAAGACAAAGAATGTGGATCATCAATCACATCGGCACAGGAGCCAACAATGATTTCTTTAGTTATCCCCATCTACAACGAAGAAGAAATTATCGTGCGATTTCATGAGGCTGTCGCCAACGCCATGGAAGCAGTGGCTGACGACTGGGAAGTTGTCTATGTCAATGACGGCTCAAAGGACTCTTCACTTGATCTGTTGAAAGGACTCCAGAGCCTGGACCCTCGTATCGTCATCGTAGAACTGTCGCGCAATTGGGGTCACATGGGCGCTATCTCGGCAGGCCTTCATGTGGCACAGGGCGATGCGGTAGTGCTCATGGACGGCGACTTCCAGGATCCGCCGGACATCGTTCCGCAACTGGTCGATGAATGGCGAAATGGAGCAGAGGTTGTAGTCGGCGTTCGCCGCAGCCGGCAAGAAAGGCGCAAGCTACTTGCCGCGCTTTTCCCTCTGTTCTATCGCGTGCTGGGAATGCTCTCCGACTATCCAATTCCTCTAAACGCCGGCATCTTCAGCCTTATGGACCGCAAGGCTGTGGATTCCATCGTCGCTCTGCGGGAGCGGAATCGTTATCTGCCGGGCCTGCGAGCCTGGGTCGGCTATCGCAATGCCATTGTGTATTACGATCGGCAGGATCGCGGAGGCGGCGACGGCAAGCTGTCCTTCATCAGCCGCATCAAGTACGCCATGGACGCGATTACCAGCTTCAGCTATAAACCGCTGCGGCTCAGTTTTGTGCTCTTTGGTTTGTCGAGCTGCGTGGCCTTGATCATGATGACAGCCATGCTGTTCTCGGCAAGCCCGGTGGCGGCCGCGGGCTTTGGAGTCGCGGGCGCCGTGTTTTTTGTGGGCAGTCTGCTGCTTCTTTCCATGGGATTGCTGGGAGAGTATGTCGGTCGCGTGTACGACGAAGTGCGTAACCGGCCGGTTTCTCTCATCAGCCAGGTTCACCGCGCGGAAGAGTCGCTTGCAGCCCAGGCGGGCTTCATCGCTCTCCAGAATGGTGGCTTTGGGGTTCCCGAGCAGTTGTCGGGCCGACCGGGCGCCACCAGGGCTGCATAGATCGTTAGATCAGCGCTGTATAAGCTGTTAGATCGGGCAGCGCAGCGGTCGTCGAAGTTCGCAGGAATTTGCTGAATGTCATTGATTCATCGATATAGACTTTCCGCAATGCGGCGAATAGCAGTTCGTCGGCGTGATCTGCGCTGATCTTCAGAGTCTTCCGATTTGCAGGGAATAATTGAATTGGCTTCTCGGCTATTTTGAGACGCTGGTGGGATAACAAGGCAACAGCCTGGCGATTCCACGAGCATCTCTGTCCACCAGCATCTCTCTGTCAGAGGATGACCCAACCTGAATTGATTCCATTCTTAGCCTGACACGACGGTTTATAAGCGGCATTGGCTCACTAGTCGAATCAGCGAAGCTGACATTTCAGCAAGACAACAGCCCCTCAGAACCCTTTGGAATTGCCCGGCGAGTCGCAGCTTGGAATTCCTGGTTCGATCGCTGAGCCTTCTTCATAGTCATCCCACGTCTCCACCATCAGAAATGGGATTGGATCAGCCGGCGCGAAATCTTTGCGCCAGAAGTTGATAGTGTCCTTATAGGTTTGCCCGCAGCGAGCTGCAATATGCCGGTTGAGCCCCCATGAAGCCTTGCTGTCATCAAAGCTGGCCCAGGCGCCACCCACGATGATCTTGTCTGGATATTTGGACCGCATCGTTTCGTAGAAATTGCTTAGATACTGCTCACCCCAGTTGCTGCCATCCGCAGCCCATCCGCCGCTGCCGGGGTTGATCCATGCGTAGAAGCCATCGAATGCCGCGGCATTCGGACCAGGCAGATTTTCATAAATCAGCCATGGCTTCGGATCCCATTGATCCACCAACGCGCGCACCTTGCCCCAGTCTGTGTGCTTGCCCGTGGGGAAGATGAAGATGATAGGACGTCCCTGGTAAGTGAGATACGCCTGATGGCCAGGCGCCTTGGGCGAAAGATAGGTATCGTGAAACATCGTAAAATCCGCGATAGCCTCATCTGTGGCCCCATCGTCCTGAGTGGTTTCGTCGTACATCATCGCGACTTTGAACCGATTTTTCTGCGCCAGGGTCTGCATCAGAGCGTAACTCTTATCGATAAAAGGTTCGCGGTCGCCGTACCAGTCCACCACGAACGCTGAAATGCCCCGCGCCTTCGCCTGATGAATCTGCCGTTTGATCACGACTGGATCATGCGAAGAATAGCCGACGGAGATATGCCTCGGATGCCCAAACCACGCCTCATAAACGGCAATGACTTCGGGTGCATTGCCAACAGCGCGGTACTGCAGGTGCGCAGCCTTGGCAGCGTCATGGCTTGTGCAGCCGCGAGGCAAAGAAAGGACAAAACACAGCATCACAACAATTCGATTGAACATGGCTCAACAAAGTTAGAAGCGACCTGAAATATTCGGGTTGTCAGGCATCTGGTACGACGCCCTCGGAAGGGATCAGCCGTAAAGCCGCTCCGTACAGCCAGAATCAGGCTTTTCGCATCGAAATACACGTAACTATCCCTCATTATGCTGCTAATCTAAATCAGCTTTTCTGTGGCCTTGAACTGGAGCGCGCGTGGAAGACCACAATCCATCGGTAACCGCAAATACGTTGCGGCGCAGGATCATATCCGGGAGCGTCATCCTGCTATCGGGCTCCGGACTGACCACCGCAATCAATCTCATCTACAACATTGTAGTCGCACGTTTTCTGGGTCCGCAGGGATATGGTCACGCCACCGCGGTTTACACGCTTCTGGTCATACTTTCCGCCGTAACGCTCTCCTTCCAGATCGTATCCAGCAAGGTTGTAGCGCAACAAAGCTCTGTCGAAGCTAAACATGCTGTCTATCGGGATCTACACCGCAGCGCCTGGGCATGCGGCCTGACGGCGGCACTTGTCATTTTCCTTTTCCGGGCGGCTATTGCAGACTACCTGCAACTTCCAGACACCGTTCTGGTGGCCCTGCTTGCAATCGGTACGGCCTTTTATGTGCCTTTGGGCAGCCGGCGCGGATACATACAGGGAACGTATGGATTCTACCGGCTGGCTCTCAATCTCGCGGCGGAAGGGGCTGTGCGTCTCGGCGGCTCTTATCTTCTGCTTCAGCTTGGATACGGTGTCCGCGGCGTTATCGCGGCAAATGCCGCTGCCATCGCAGTGGCCTATTTCATCATTCCGCCCGGACTGTCCGCGCATATCGCCAACCCACTCAATCTGTGGCATGCTCTGCGTGAAATATTCCAGGCCGTAGTGTTCTTTTCAGGACAAGTGCTCATCAATAACTGCGACATCGTGTTGGTGAATCACTTTTTTCCCTCACAATTGGCGGGAATTTACGCAGCGGTGGCAATGGTAGGCCGCGTGGTATTTGCATTCTCATCAGCAGTAGTCAATACGACGTTTCCGCTTGTCGCCGGAACTCGCCATGAAGAGCGGAAGGATTTTCGGGTCATTGCAACTTCCCTGGTCTTGGTAACCCTGGCCGGATCCGCATTGGCGCTGGGCCTGCTCATCACCCCCTCTGTGCTCTGGTCCGCTCTCTTCGGACCTGGGTTCAAGATCGTAGGCCCCTATGGCGTCTCAACTCTTCTCGCGCTCTATGCGGCTACCACGGTCATCTATTCGCTCAGCGTTGTCATCATCACCTTTGAAATGTCGTACAAGATCGCCAATGCCAGTTGGGTGCAACTGGCGTTCAGCGGTGCTGTAATTGCGGGGATCTGCCGCTTTCACGCTTCACTCCCGCAAGTCATCGGCGTTCAGTTGGTCTTGATGATCATTCTTTTTGTCTTTGTGGCAGTTCCGTTTCTCATCAGTTCTCTCACTGATCCTAAAGAAATGATCAAACCTGAAAACTATCGCCCCATCCGGCTGATCCGGCATGTGTCGGAGGATGAGGTCATCGCGGAGTTTTTGAAAAGCGACTTCCACTGTTCGGAATTCCGCGAATATCACGAGCCTTTGCGAAGCCTGGTTGCGAACCCCAATCTGGAAGATTTGGCCGAAAATGCCAAACGGCGGGCCTTGTTATTCATTCGCCACCTGTCTTTGTGGAAGGAAATACCGGATGGAACAGAGTGGTATGAAGCGGAGCTTACGTATGAAGACCTCGTCAATGTCCGCGCTTTTCCGCGCGCGCAATGGCGTAAGCCAGCTTACGGCAATTTTTCAATGGCTAAAATTGCGGAGGGTGTGCGAACGCGCCCCGACACTCTCGACGAGCACTTTCTCGCCAAGATCGCGAACATCGGAGACCGGATAGCAAAAGAGACAACAAACTTTGGCTCTCTCATCCTGATCGGGCTCAATGAGAATGAGCCGCTCACGGTTCTCGATGGCAATCATCGTCTGGTTGCCGCCATGCTTACAGCTCCTCAGGAAATCGAGAAACTCACATTCATGTGTGGCCTGTCGCCTTGCATGATGGAGTGCTGCTGGTACAACACCAATCTTGGAACCCTGTTCAGATACGGCAGGAATATCTTGTTGAATATGATCCGCAATCCCGAGGCCGAGTTGGCGCGCCTTCTACAAGGCCCGTCGTAAGCTCGAATGCCGATCATGGAACAGGAGGAGCGCCGATGGTCGAAAAGCAAATGGTAGCCGTAAAGCAATTACCGGTTAAATTCTCCGGCCGGCAAAGATCGGAATTTTTCCGCGAGATGAAAAACTGCCTCGACATAGATCGTCCATATCTTGTGCTTGATTGCTCCAGGCTCGCAAACATGGATCGATCGGTTATTCTTTTGCTGCTTTGCTGCCTTGAAGAGGCCATGAAGCGCAACGGAGATGTTCGCCTTGCCGGAGTCTCTTCTCAGGCGCGGGCCGCGCTGCAAGCGGCTGAGGCCGATATCCTGTTCGGCTTTTACGAGACAAATGTCGACGCGGTCGCCAGTTTTCGGCGCCGTGCCGCCGGCTTTACGCCGCGCGATAATCAGCATGCGGCCCCGATGCGAGACCCGCAAGGCATCGCCTGATTATCATGAAACATGATCTCTTATCACAGTTGGAGGCTGCACGAAATGTCGCACTTCTCATTTGCAAAACGGCTTTTAGCCATATCCCTCGCAATGCTTCTGGTGTTGCCCACTGCCGAGGCCGCTCAAGCAGCACAGCAGTCCGACGCGCACTCGTCGCCGGTCCAGGCAGCACAGCTGGCGCAGGCCTCGCAACAAAACGCTCCCGCTCCAGATGCTGCACCTGCCCAGCCAGTGCCCCAAGCCCCAGAGCCACGCGGAACGCAGCCCAGCTCCGAGCCGCGGCAGACCGGCACTCCCGCTCCTGTGGGCACGGCGGCAGCGCCCACTGAAAAGCCTGTAGGCGTGGCGGGCTCCAGGCCGGCGGGCGCCGCCATCGCCCCCGCAAAACAGCGGCGCGTACGCACAATTCTGATCAGCATTGGCGTGGTTGTAGGCGTAGGCATCGCGGTTGGAACTGTAGCGGCGCTCTCTCACAGCAGCCCAAGCCGCCCCCAATGAAAATGCCTCGGAGCAGAGCGATGAGTCCGCACGGAAAAAAGAGTGCTGCCAATATTGTCAGTTTTTCAGGCATTGATGGCGCAGGAAAGAGCACCCAGATCGAAGCTCTGCAAACGTATCTGAAAGACATCGGCTTTCAAGTTGTCACCATTCGGTTCTGGGATGATGTTGCCAGGCTGAAATCGATCCGGGAATCGGCCGGACATACCTTATTCAAAGGAGACAAGGGGGTTGGCACGCCCGATGCGCCGATTACGCGTAAGGACAAGAATGTTCAATCCTGGCCAATGACTTGTATCCGGCTGGTTCTCTATTTTATCGATGCTGTCTCAGCGCGCAACGCTGTAAAGAATGCGTTGCGATCGGATGCCGATTTCATTATCTTCGACCGATATTGCTATGACGAGATGGCAAATCTAAATTTGCGAAATGGCCTTCTTCGCAAGTACGTCCTTCTGTTAATCGCGATCGTTCCCGCGCTCGGGAGGAGCTATCTACTCGATGCCGATCCTGCGCAAGCCCGCGAGAGAAAACCGGAGTATCCTCTCGACTTCGTCTCTCGCAATCGCGCGGCGTATCTGGACATGTGCAATCTGACAGGAAGAATGACGATCATCTCGTCGATGAACATCGACGAAGTCAGGCGCGAGATCCTGCGCTATACAATTGCGGATCTTTCCACTTCATCGCATGCCGGCGGCGACAATGGCTCTCGCAACGCAGCGCGGCGGGTGGAAACAAAGAAGCTGGATGGGACTCATACCCATCCAGCTTCTTAGAACCTGTCCAGAAACCATCCTTCTCAGAACCGTTTTGAAAGGGCACGGCTTCAGCCGTGCCGTAAAGAACTGAAAATAGGTTGGGCTTTAGCCCCTGAGGGACGATTTTTTGTCCACGTTCGACATCTCCTCAGAGTTCCTGGACAGGTTCTTAGGCATATCGTTTGCGACATCGCTCTATTACCACCGGTAAACTGTCAGTTGATCGAGATAGATCGTAGACGATCCGGAGCCCGCGGTTGCGCCATCCACCTGAAAATTCGTCAACAGCGTTGGACTCCATCCCAATGCAAAGGCGGAGAGCACGGTCTGATTGATGATGGACTCGGTGCCGTCAAACCAGACGGACTTGTAAATCACATTGCCGGAGCTGTCGCGGGAATAGCTTACCTGGATGTGATGCCAGGCATTGGCGCTCCACTGGCGCGGATTGCAGGAGGCCGTACTGTGCAGCCACGTGTCCACTGGATTCTGCGGGGTTCCGACATTGGCCGTGTAGTCCCAGGTGCCGGCCCATCCATCGCACTGGAAGCCGAAGATTACGGTCTGGTGATTTGGCATCACCTGGTTCATGTCCATTTCCACATTGGCGATACCGCTTGACGGACCAGAGACGTAAAGCCACGCGTCGTAAAGGAAGTTGGTCGAGGCGGTGTCATCTCCAAAGGCTGCGCTGTAACGTTCATCGCCATAGTTGGAGTATGTGGTTGCAAATTTGCGTGCAGTCCCGCTGAGCGAAGGCGAGTTACCCAGTGCGGTAGCGCCAATCGAGCTACCTGCAGCGCCACTATCGGAAGCTGCCGCCCAATTGCCGAGCGTCTGAATGCCGCTGACGCTCACAGCGTTGGAGGGAATGGCGGCAGCATTGGTCATAACTGTTGTGACCGGCAGCACGGCAATTGCAACGTCGTTCACGCACACCGAGCCTTGATTGCCCCACGATTTGACATGCAAAGTGTGTGTTCCCGACGAGGCCTGAACCTGCACATTTACAGATGAGCTGTAGACAATCGTCGTACTACTGCTGTTGTCGAGTGAATACCCCATGGCGGCAATGGTCTGCGCTGAGCAGGAGCTCGCATTCGCAGTCAGGTTAAAGGGAGACGAAACTTGAGCGCCGTTCGCGGGGCTTGCAACGGTAACGGCTGCAGCGGCTGGGATCGCCAGGGAAGCGAACAATAAGGTGAGAGTAGTGGCATTCGTAACAATGTTCATGTGATCTTTTCGGTTCCTTTGCGTAGAATTGTTAGGTTTTAAGTGCGCCCAACTTGCCGCATCGTCCTTGAATTGTGCTCGTGCCTTTCTGGCCATGCGCCTTGCCCAATTTCCCGGTAGCATTTGGTGCGGCCAAAAGCTTTTTGTTCGTTACTTCAAGACGATCTAATTCTGCGGAAACATCCATTCATTGAGGCGACATGGCAGCAGCTATCCGCATCTATCTTCAAAGCGCAGGTTAAATTGCGTTGCTCATGCGTGCGTGAGCAAACCCTGAAGTCAAACGTAGTGGCGTGAATACACAAAACCGCCACGGTTCGAATCAATTCTCCGCACGGCCATTAGCGGCCATGACTACCCTGTGCACACCATCTCGATACAGGGCTTGATAAGTGTTGGGTCTGGCTGCTTCCGAGTAACACGCAAATGCTTGCTGTTGCGGTTATCCCGACCTCTTTCCCTGATATCGATCAATAGAGTCCACACATCTAGCGTGTGCGAATCTGAATCTCGCGTCGATTTCCGGGCTTCAATCAAGAGGTCGTCGTGAGATAGGCTTCTCTCACCTTGACTTCCTGAAATCTTCCAGGGGGCAACTGGTTCAAGTGATTTCAGGAGTAATCATACGACGCTTTCGTAATCTAACTCGATTACTTTTACCGGGAAAGTGTAAAACGAAAGATGTAGGAAGCGCGGATATTTGCGTATTTCGAACAGCATTTTTTACCTCACGCAAAGCAATCGCTTTTTCGCAAGATCGCGTTCGTGGCATACCCTCGATATATTGCCGAAGAGGCCGTCGTAAGGCTTTTTCTTTGCATGCGCCCGCGCAGCGTCGCTCCCGCGCATCTTAATTTTTTGAACCACTGTCTCTTCCAGATTCATTCAGACAAATGCGCAAGAGAGGCATATCGCCATGCGGTCGAGCACCAATTACAAACGATTTCAGATTCAACTGCTTTCCACTGCCCTATTTGTCGTAATGCTGCCTTATGCATTCGGCGCTTCCTGCACAACGCAGGCGCAGATGACATCGGCACAGCGCGTCTCCCTTGCGAATGCAGCCCGCGCCATGGTCACACAGATCCGAAGCGGCGATGTGCAGGGCCTCCGCGCAAATACGATTCCCGAAGTGGCCGCGAACTTTAGTGGAATTATGAATTCTGCCGTGATGCTGAAGCCGCTGGTAGAACGGGCTACGATCACTGTCGATACGCTTTACATTCTGGATGCCTCGGCCGATCCGCCGAACACTCCAAGAACCGAATTCTTCTGCGGATCGCCGGTCGTCGTGTTAACTTTCAGCGATCTGCCTCCGGGCGCCTATGCATTGGCTGTTCTTCATGCCACAGGAGTCGCCAAACCCCAACAAATATCGCTGATTCTTTCCAGGGCGTCAGATAACCACTGGATGCTTGCCGGTCTTTTGGAGAAGCCAATGACCGAAGCAGGTCACGATGGCCTGTGGTATTGGGTCTCCGCCCGCAGATTTGCCCAGGAAAAATCGGACTGGGCTGCGTGGCTCTATTACCGTCAGGCAGAATTCCTGCTGAATCCGATTGATCTGATGACCAGTCCCAATCTTCAGAAGTTGCAGCACGAATCAGACGCGGTGCAGCATGATGGGCTTCCTGTTACCAATCCGATGACGCTGAATACGCAGGGCTCTGCATTCACAGTGACTGCGATCGACACAACAACAACATTTGGCGCGCTGGACCTCGAGGTTCATTACAAGCCTGACGCTACGCAGGCCGCGCTGCTGCGCGATCCTCAGACAGCACGCAGGCAAGTAACCGACATCATGCTCGCGCTTCTCCTCCAGCATCCTGATCTGCGTAACGCATTCCACGGCATCTGGGTGCGCGCAGACCAGGGAGCAAATTCTCTGTTCGCGCTGGAGTTGCCAATGAATGGCATTAGCGGAAGCCCCGCGCCCGCAAACAGCGTTCCAAATGCGCGCTAAAGGCTATTTGGGCCCTAATAAAAACAATCTGTCGCTATGATTTGACTATCGCAACTCACCTTTCAATAACGCTAACAATATCCAGTATTCCTATATAAATTCATCGTTGTCGGACGCAGTGGAAAGGTTGCCTGCCGACCATGGACTATATAGAATTGCTTAACACTCGAAGCGACTGATTGCCTTTCGGTCAGAACCTTAACAGATTGCTCGCGACGTAATTCGGATGTCTATCGGATACGACGCAGCCAGAACTTCGTTGAAAGATGTAGAGCCAAAAGCGGGACGCGAGTAACGATCTGCGCTTGAGGTCATTCATCAAAGAGGCCTGCTGAGTTCCTCGAATCGAATGTTCGCTGTCGGTATCAGGCTCTGAACGGCCCACCTGAAAGCTCCAACAACATTTGTGCTCTATTTAAGATCGCGGCAGGGATGTTACATGCCTGGTGCCACTTGAAAGAGAGCAATCGCGAGATCAATTTGCACGCGTGTGCCAATGTCGGCGCGTGTGTCTATTGATCGTTGAGCGTAAATGGAGCCATTGAGATGAACTCGCATGGACTTCCACAATTCGATTCCGGAATCGGTGTGTGGTTGTCACGCGAACAACAGATGAGCCGCCAGGCGTGTCCCACATTTCCCCTTTGCGAGGGTATTTTGAATGCGAATCATGAAATTTTCCTGTTCCCTGATCTTAATGCTCACCACTGCCGCACTGACCGCATCGGCTCAGACAACGATCATCAGCCCGTACAATAATCAGCAGGTTAGCTCTCCTTTCACATTGAATATGACCGCGAGCACGTGCTCCTCAAAACCGGTGAGCGCGGTTGGCTACTCGCTTGACAGCAGCGCCTCGACATCGGCCTGGAAGGCGCAAAGCATCGATGGTCCTGTAGCTGCACCCAGCGGATCGCATACGCTGCACGTCAAGGTCTGGAACTCCAGCGGTGGCGTGTGCGTGACGGATGTTGCGCTCGATGTGGTGGGCGCGGGAGTCGCAACAACCGGCGCAATGGCACTAGTTCCGTCGAATGCAACGAGTGTCAGCGGCCTTCAGACCCTGGGTAACTGGATCAGTATTCATGATGCAGGAACCACTGGCTCGTCGAGCGGCACCATGAGCATGAGCAATTCGCCATCCGTAACCGGCTCCTCAAGACTCTTTGCAAATCAGTTCAATGATTTTGGCGGCGAACGTTACTCGGTGCAGTTCTCTGACGATGTAAATGCAACGAATTTTCTTTATGACACATGGGTGTATATCGCCAACAACGCCAATGGTTTCGCAAATCTGGAGTTCGATCTGGAACAGACAATGGCAAACGGTCAGACCGTCATCATGGGATTTCAGTGCGACAGTTGGGTCCAGAGATGGGATTACGCGGTGAATGGCGGATCCCCGACCCACCCAAACGATACGTGGCTGCACTCGTATGCTCCGTGCAACGTGCACTCCTGGGGAGCAAACCAGTGGCACCATGTGCAAATCTATTTCTCGCGCAGCGACTCCGGCTGGGTAACCTACCATTCGGTGTGGCTCGACGGCGCGCAACAGAACCTCAACTTTACAGTCTTCTCCGGCTACACACTGGGCTGGGCGCCAACCATTCTTACAAACTTCCAGATCGACGGCGACAGCAGCGGAACAACGTGGGGCAATGTCTACCTGGACGACATGACTGTCTATCGCTGGTAAAACAAGAAGGCTGGTTCGAGAAAAGTAAGCCCGCCCGGCAACGACGCACGCCCACGCGAGCTACCCTTTGGCGGAAAGCCGGCATCTATCTGCCTTGTTGCTGCTGGCGCAATCCGGCAGAACGGTGTTAAATCCCTCTACCGAGCGAGCACAATGTCCGATACCAAGAAATGCGCGAATCCAGCCTGCAGTTGCACTCCTCCCGATGGCTCCAAGTTCTGCAGCGCCCACTGCGAATCCATGGACGGAAAAACTGAAGTCGTCTGCGCCTGTGGCCATCCGGGCTGTCGCGGCGACGTCACCAGGGTCTAAGAACCAGACCGCATGATCGCGCAATCGTGCCCCTCATCTATATCTATGTGATCGGCCCGATTATCTCGGGCGCCCCAGGTTCCGGTCTCGAAACCTGGGGCGCCCGCGCTACTAAGGTTTCTTGAGCAGCAGCAGAACCACTCCGTGCCTTGGCACTTGCGCCGAATAAGCGTCCGAAATGGTGCCAACGTCTTCGTGCTTCCACAGATCCCGCGCAGTCGCTGGCCCGCTCCAGCCAATGTCGGACAAGTGAAACGTCATCCGGCTCGGCCCATTCAGCCGATTGAACAACGCCACTACTTTTGAGCCGCCCTGCAGCGGTTTTGACCACAGCTCCAGCCCGTCCACGGCCCACACCCGGTCGCCCTGCCTGCCCAGCGGGTCCTGGTCAATGGCAATGACCTCGCGGTTCAGCAGAATGCTCTTCGTCTCTTCATTCATCTTGGTCAGATCGTCGCCAGCCAGCAGCGGCGCGGCCAGAATCGACCACAGGCTCATGTGCGTCCTGTACTCATCGCCGGTCATGCCGCCATTGCCCACCTCCAGCATGTCGGGATCGTTCCAGTGTCCGGGCGCGGCGTACTTCGACAGCCCCGCCTGCGAAAATCCTATGTCGGACATCGACAGGTAGTTGTCCTTGATGTCGCCCGTCGTGCGCCACATGTTGCCGCCCACCTCCGGCCCCCACTGCCACACGTCGTCCAGCCCATACTGGCAAAGGCTGAACACGATCGGCCTGCCGGTAGCAACCAGTGCGTCGTGCATCTTGCGATAGGCGGCTTCCATGATCTGCTGCTGCTTGCTCACATCGTCGCCGCCCTGCGCAACCATGATCGCCCTGAAGCTGCACAGGTCATACTTCAGAAAATCCACGCCCCACGACGCGAACATCCTCGCATCCTGCTGCTCAAAGCCATAGCTGCCGGTAAAGTCTCCGCACGAGGCCGGCCCAGGCGTCGAGTAGATGCCAAACTTCAAACCCTTGGAATGGATATAGTCGGCCAGCGCTTTCATGTCCGGAAACTTCTGCGGGTTGGGATGCAGAACCCCATTGCCATCCCGATAGCCTTCCCAGCTTCCGTCTATATTCACGTAGTCATAGCCGGCGTCGCGCATTCCCGTAGCCACCAGCATGTCGGCGGCCTCGCGCACCTCAGCCGCAGTCACCGTCTTGGCAAAGTGATTCCAACTGTTCCAGCCCATCGGGGGCGTCTGCGCCAGCCCGCTGTTGTCGCCGGGCTGCTGTGCCGCTGCGGCACCCAGCAGCAGGCCAAGCACCGCGATGATTGAGAGTCCCTTCATCTTCTGTCTCCTTTTTCGCCCTTTACCCAGGGCTTGTGATTTCCGAATCGTGGCCATGAACCATCTATTCCTACCGTTGAGGCGCTGGAATCCCTACGCAAGCAGCCGCGCAAACAGAGTCCGGAGACAAGCCTCAAAGCTCGCCTCCGGACATCCCGCGCTCACCCGCCGCCACTCAGAACTCCAGCCGCAGCGAAACTTGCATATCGCGCGGGTCGCCAAATACCGCGCGGGTCGATGTGATCTTGCCCAACGTGGACTGCGCCGAGTAGTTCGCGCCCGGATTGCCGAAGTTGGCGTGGTTCAACATATTGAATGCCTCGGCGCGAAAGATCAGCTTGAACGATTCCGGCGTCGGCAGTGTCTTGTTGAATCCAAGATCGACATCCTCATATCCCGGCCCCACCACGGTGTTGCGTCCGGTATCGCCGAACGTGCCCACCGCGTTGGTAGTGTACGACGCGGTGTTGAACCACTTCGCCACCTCGGCTGCATGGCTCGAGCCGTTGTATGTCTTGATCGGGCCAATCTGGTCGGCATGGTCGCTGCCCACGCCGCTCTTCGAGTTATCCGCGCCCGACGAAACGGTAAAGGGCAGCCCGGTCTGCAGCTTGATAATGCCGTTGAACTCCCACCCCTTCACAAACGCCCGATTCAGCAGCGTGTTTGCTTCCGGTCCGGGAAGCGCCCAGATGAACGACGCAACATAATTGCTCTTGATATCGAAGTCGGCCGGACCGCGCGCCGCACGATAATTGAACGGATCGAATAGGCCGCTCGAATCGTCCGAGCCCATATCGAATACGCGGCCCCAGGTATAGCTGGTCAGCACCGTCAGACCGTGGCTGAGCGGCTTGTTGAACGTTACCTCCAGCGCATTGAACGAAGAGTGCCCGCCGGAGAACTGCCGCGTAATGCTCGAGAAGCCAGGATTGATGCGGCGCGCCTGCGTGCTCGATCCCGGATTGGTGGCCACCGCCGGATTGAACTCGGTTTGCTGAAACAGGTGCTCGCCGGCATTGCCCACATAGGCCAGCGTCAGCAGCGTATGCCCGGGCAGTTCCTGCTGGATATTCAGGTTCCACTGATCCACCCGCGCGTTGCGGAAGTTCGGAGCATAGTCGGTCATGGCCGCCAGCGGGCTGTTGAAGGTAGTCGTGCTGAACTGCGACGGAGACGGAGGCGTGTAAGGAAACGGATTGCCCCCAATATCCGAGTAAGGATTGTTCAGCCCGCCGGTCGGCGAAGAGATCGACAGCGTATACGCGTAAGGCAAATTGCTTGAAAGGTTGTTGAGCGCCTGCGACCGCACGCTGGCGTCGAAGATGCCGAATCCACCGCGCAGACTTGTCTTTCCGTTGCCGAACACATCGTCGGCAAAGCCGATGCGCGGCGCAATCTCTCCCCAGCGCGACGCATAGGTGTTGGAAGGAACGCCCTTGTCGCCAGGAAACACATAGCCCACCGGCGCGTTCGGCATCACCGTCGATTGCTCTCCCGGCCGGTACTGCGAAACCCGGTCCAGGCGATCGTGCAGCGGCACAAATGGCTCCCACCGGACGCCCAGGTTCAGCGTAAGCCGCGAGGAAATCTTCCAGTCGTCCACCGCATACAGGTCCGGCGTAATGCTGGCCGGCTTGCCGCCGTTCGGCGTTCCCTGGCTGATAGCGCTGGGCCGGCCCACAATCAGATCGGCCAGCGCGTTCTTGGTGTATGTGCCGCTGAAGGTCAGCGCCCCGTCCGTAAGGTAGGTCTGCGACTGATTGGTGAACTGCGGACGCAGGTCCCCACCCAGCGACAGGCTGTGCTTGCCCTTCGTCCACGTAAGCGAGTCGCTGAACTGGTAGCCGGAGCGAAGCTGGTTCAGCGGCCAGCGCGACGCAGCCTGGAAATAGCCGTTGATGCCCGTCTGCCATCCGATCAGAGCGCTGGAGTCGGCGCGCACCAGCCCCGAGCCAAAACTCTGCCAGGTCTGCTGCGCGGGAACAATGGGCAGTTGATGACGGGTAATGTCATTGAATCCGAAGACAAACAGGTTGATAAGCCGCGGCGAGAATGTGTGTACCTCGTTGACCGCCACGTTCCAGTTCTCGTAGTTGATCTGCGCCAGAAAACCGGGCAGGTTAGAGGCGTTCGGCTCCTGCGACGTTTTGTTGTTCACGTAGACGATATGGCCAAACACACTATCGTTGCTGCGCAGCGTGCTGTTCAGCGTGCCGATGTACTGGTCCTCGTGGGTGGTCGACGCCGGATTGTACGCAAATTGATTGCCGGTCTTGTTGGGCAGCGGCACAAACGCATTCAGAAACGCCGTCACCGCAGGATTCAGGTATGCGGTCAGATTGTTGTCGGTGCTCGGCGTAGAAGTCCCCGGAAGATTCAACACCGTTCCCGGCAGCATCTCGGAAAAATCGCCCGTGCGCTCGGCGGCGCTGGGAACCGTAATATTCACGCCGCTGGGAGAGCTGTTCAGTCGCGTTCCCTGGTAAGCGAAAAAGAAGAACAGCCGATTGCGCAGAATGGGACCGCCCACCGTTCCGCCAAACTGGTTGCGACGGTAGGGAGGCTTGGTCGGACTGCGAAAGTAGTTCTGCGCGTCCATCGCGCTGTTGCGCAGATACTCGAACAGCAAGCCGTGCAACCTGTTGGTGCCCGACTTCAGAATCGCGTTGCTCTGCGAGCCCGAGCCGCGGCCCTCGTTGGCGCCGTAGTTGCTCGTCTTCATCGAAAATTGATCCAGCGCGTCGGGATTGGGCACAACCGACGGGGAGTTGAAGAACGGATCCTCGTTGTCGGCGCCGTCCAGCGTGTAGTTGTTGGAATTGGCGCGGTTTCCATTGATGGTGACCACCTGGCTCTCCGCCTGTCCGCCTCCGCCGGCGCTTACCGCTCCGGCGCCCGCCACCAGGTATTGCAACTGCAGCGGATCGCGACCGTTCAGCGGCATCTCTTTCACGCGCTGCGAGTCCACCACCTCGCTGATCGTCGAGCTGTGCGTGTCCACCTGCACCGCGTCGGACTCATTCACCACCACCTGGTTGGTCACCATGCCGATGGTAAGTTTGGGATTCAGGCTCAGGTTCTGATCCACAGCCAGCGTCAGGTCCTGGGCCACAAAGGTCTGAAAGCCCGTCGCCGTCACCTCAAGCGAATAATGCCCCGGAATCAGCGATGGAAGATTGTAGATTCCCAGCCCCGATGTGGTGGTGGACTGAACCTGCGACGTTGCCGTGTTCGTCAACTTCACCACGGCATTGGGTATGGCGCCGCCCGCGCCGTCGGTCACTGTTCCATAAACGGTGGCCCGGCCTTGTGCAAAACCGGAGACGGCGCTGAACAGCAGGATGGCGAACAGAAAGACAGTTACTACCAATCGATTCATGGCTCTCCTCTCAATGCAAACAACTGACTACAATTTGCTGTAAAAAGAAACTACGATCTCGTGTAAACGTTGTCAAGAAAATTATTGAGTTGGACGCATTTTTATAGGTTAATACTCCATAAATATGGAGGTAATCGATTACATCTAGGCGCCGTTTCGAAAAGCAGATTCTTTCCTCTTTAACTGGAGAAAATGAATACCGGTTTCCCTCCAGCGCCACGGCAAGCGCGGCCAAATATGTCGTCGTCTTGTCCACCCGTTATCATCATCGGGGAACGGGCTTCAGTTGAAGGGTATGGGCTTCAGTTGAAGGGTACGGGTTTCAGCCCGTACATTAAGCCCCCCAAAAATCAACGGGGCTTTAGCCCCTGAGGGAATGCAGGCTTCGCAACCAGAACTTATTCAGAGATTCCCTGTCATCCCGTGCTTCCAGCAAAACCGCGCAATCCACCCCTCGCATGCACCCGCAATTCACATTCCGTCGAAGCCCGTGTGCTAGCTTAAATACGGGAGTTTTCCGCCAAAATCATGTCCGCCATCACATCGTTTATCAAGCAACACTATCGCCATTTCAACGCCGCATCCCTGGTCGACGCGGCACAGGGATACGTCGATCTGCTCGCCTCCGGCGGCAAGATGTTCGTCACCGTTGCCGGAGCCATGAGCACCGCCGAACTGGGCCTGTCTCTGGCTGAAATGATCCGCCAGGACAAGGTGCATGGCATCTGCTGCACCGGCGCCAACCTCGAAGAAGATGTCTTCAACCTCGTCGCCCACGACTACTACGAGCGCGTGCCCAACTATCGTGACCTTACCCCGGCCGACGAGGCCGCGCTGCTGGCGCGTCACATGAATCGCGTCACCGACACCTGCATCCCCGAGATGGAAGCCATGCGCCGCATTGAGAACGTGGTGCTCAAAGAATGGGTCCGCGCCGACCAGGCCGGCGAGCGTTTCTTCCCACACCAGTTCATGTACAAGATCCTGCTCTCCGGCGATCTTGAAAAGAGCTACCAGATCGATCCCAAAAACAGTTGGCTGCTGGCCGCCGCGCAAAAGAACCTGCCCATCTTCGTGCCCGGATGGGAAGACTCCACCCTCGGCAACATGTACAGCGGCCACTGCATCTCCGGCGACGTGAAAAAAGTCCACACTGTCCGCACCGGCATCGAGTACATGATGGAGCTGGCCGAGTGGTACACCACCCTCACCGCAAACTCACCGCTCGGATTCTTTCAGATCGGCGGCGGCATCGCGGGCGACTTCCCCATCTGCGTCGTCCCCATGCTCCACCAGGACCTGCAGCGCAACAACGTTCCGCTCTGGGCCTACTTCTGTCAGATCAGCGACTCGACCACCAGCTACGGCTCCTACTCCGGCGCCGTGCCCAACGAGAAGATCACCTGGGGCAAGCTCGGCGAAAACACCCCCAAGTTCATCATCGAATCCGACGCATCCATCGTCGCCCCGCTCATCTTTGCCTACGTCATCGGCTGGTAGCCACCCAACCGGCACCATGTGGAATCGGAGAGAATAAAAGTCTTTTTCCTGCTGGCTCTTCGCCACCGCGCGCCCCGTGCGTCGAAATTGACCTCGTTTGGAACCCAGGCGATTTCTGTTGGGGAGTTTTGGAGAACCGATACCAATCGATGCAGGACTCTTCCGGAAAGAGAAAGATCAGCCTTGTCCCTTGCTCGCGTGCGCCTCGGAGGAGTGGAACTTGGCGCTATAGAGAAGATGCTGCTTTAGTTTCGGATCCTGCACTCCAGGGTGATCGAAGAGCCTTGGGTTGCATGGCATCATCCCAAGCTTATCCATCACGCGGATCGATTTCAGATTCTGTGGGACTGTGAAGGCAAACACCTCATCCAGTGAAAGCGAATGATCTGCCATTTTCAAAACCATTGCGGCGGCTTCTGACGCGAAACCTTTACCCCAGAATTCGGTCCGGAGTCGCCACAGAATTTCAACGCATGGAGTGAACCAACTTTGAAATGATGGGGTTGAGAGCCCCACAACACCCGCAAATTCTGAGCTCACTTCAACTGCGTAAATTCCGAAGCCTCTGTCATCGAAGCTGGCATTGATCCACTGGAATGCGGCACGGCTCTCTTCTGCAGTCCACGGCTCTGGAAAGTACCGCATCACCTCGGTGTCTTTGTTCATTCGTGCAAAAGCCGGAAAATCGTCCTCACATAGGCGACGCAAGCGAATCCTTGGAGTCAGAATCTCAGAAGGCGCCATCCCCATCTCTCAATGGTAAAGGAATCGCCGGTTGCCCCATCCTTTTCGCGTTCTATGCGAAAAGGGTGGGAGAACACAAACCCCGACCAGCCCAGGTCCACAGGTCTCACCCGGAACGTGAACCTCGCACGAACGCCTCAGCTCCCGATAATCGGAAACGCCTGGCCAGCGGCACCCCGCCTGGGCCGCTCGATCTCCCACTTCGGCCCTTCAAGCTCCGGCATCGGCCGCGCCCGGAACAGCTTTTTGCACTGCTTGGCTGTCCACCGCGCCCACGCCTTCGACTTCTTCCGCCGCGCGCTGTCGGTCGAGATGCCCGTCCCCGCATACATCTGCCGGTAGAGCTTCGACAAGAAGATGAACCCCAACCGCGCCCGCAGCGTGGGCGTGCAGGCCGACCGCTCCCAGATCGCGCCCCACGTGTAGAACCGGTCCCACACCTTCTGCGTGCGCTCTCGAATCTCGTCCGAACTCATTGTCGGGTGCGGCGTAAACATCTTCGGCCTCACCTCGGTCGGAATCATCCAGTACCGCGTAATCGGCACATCGCCCACCATCGTCGGGTTCTGCGACTGTTCCTTCTCCCAGCGTCCAAAGTCCACCGTGCCCGGAAACGGCGTCATCATCACAAACTGCGCAAAGGTCACGCCCGCCTTCAGCGCCATCTCCACCGTCGCGTCGAAGGTCGCCTCCCGGTCCGTAGGCAGCCCGAAGATGAACGAGCCCAGAACATGCACGCCGTGCGCCTTGAAGGTCTGCAGCCGCGTAGCCAGCGCATCGCCCGAGCAGTTCCAGTCCTTGAACACAGCCTTCAATCCCTCCGGCGTCACCGCTTCCACGCCCACCAGCGCGCCCTTGATGTTGGCCTTGTGCATCGCGTCCAGAAAGTCGGTGTCTTCGGCCGCCTCCATCGTGATCTGTGTAAAGAACACCATGTCCTTCGGCAGCTGGGCCAGCTCTTCCATCAGTTGAAAACGCTCGTTGCGGATAGCGCTCAGCTCTTCCACCTTGGCCGGGTTGTTCTGTTCCCTGGCCAGCCGCAGGTCGGTCAAAGACACGGGATAGAAGTTGTCGTCCGCCAGCGCGATAAAACGAAACCCGAAGCGCCGCAGCGACACGATCTCGTCAATCACGCTTTGAAACTTTCTCTGCCGCGGCTTCTGCCCATCGGTGCGCCACACGCTGCAAAACGAGCAGTGCTTGGGGCAGCCGCGAATCGTCTGCACCGATGCCCACATATATTTTTCCGGATCCATCAGGTCCCAGCGCGCGGCCAGAAACTGCTCGCCTTCGATGCGCCCGCCCTCGTAGATGCGCTCCGGCTTGCCCGCCATGCAGTCGTTCACCACCTTGCCCCAGGCCACGTCGCCGTCGCCCTTCACCACCGCGTGCGCTTCGCCGCGTTCGAAAGGCTCCTCGGGAAACAAGGTTGCATGGATTCCGCCGTAAACCACCCATGCGCCGCGGCTCCGCGCCATCCTGCCCACCGCGTATCCGCGCAGAGCATTGCCGGTGTGAACGCTGATGCCCACCACGTCGCCGGGTTGAATGGTTTCAGGCTTGACCTGCTCCAGCGACTCATCCACCAGGATCGGGTCACCCGCCGTCCGCGGCGTCGCCGCCGCCAGCACAAAAAGCCAGCGCGGCGTAATGACCGCCGTGCCAAAAGAATTATCGCTCGGATTGATCAGATGAACGCTCATCGGCGCCAACCTTTCCTGCTGCAGGTGTGGTTGCATCAGAGAGCGTATTCGCGTTCGGTAACAGCCATGCCAACCACTTGCACCGCATAGCCGACACGAGTATTCCCGCCGGACAATCTGTACGATCTTACAGGGCCGGCCCGCAATTGGCAGCCAGGATTCGCCGCAATGTCAAAAACATTCCCCGTACGATCAAAATCCCACTGCAATCCCCGCCGCCCCGAATAAATTTCACCCCACCCGGCTGCACTCTTCCACCGGAATGGCCACCTGCTCCACAATCTCCAACCCGAATCCCTCCAGCGCCGGAATATGCATCGGCGTGTTGGAGAGCAGCCGGATGCGCCGAATGCCCAGGTCCGACAAAATCTGTCCGCCCAGTCCAATCGCCCGCAGAATCCGCCCGTTCCGCGCCTGCGAACCCTCGCGCTCGCGCAGCGCCCGGTGCAGAATCAGCCGGCCCGCGCTCGCCCTCGCCTGGTCCGCCGGAGCCGCCGTGCCGCCCGGCCCGAACGCATCCGCCGGCGTGTGCTCAATCTCGAATCCGCGCGACGTGTTGTGCAGGTAGAGCACCACTCCGCACCCTTGCTCGGCAATCATCCGCATCGACTGTTCCAGCGTCTCGCGGCAGTGGCAATCGGCCCCAAACACATCGCCCGCCGTACACCGCGTATGCACCCGCACCAGCACCGGGTCGGAGTCCGCGCCCGCGCATAGCTCCCCGCGCACCAGCGCAATGTGGCTCTCGCCTCCCTGCACCTCGCTCTCGTAGGCGATCATGCGGAACTCCCCGTACCGCGTCTGAATCGGCGACTCGCCCGCCCGCACAATATACCGCTCGTGGCGCAGACGGTAGCGGATCAGCTCGGCCACCGTCAGAATCTTCAACCCGTGCTCGCGGCAAAACGGAATCAGGTCCGGAACCCGCGCCATCTCCCCGTCGTCGCGCATGATCTCGCAGACCACGCCCGACGGCTTCAATCCCGCCATCCGCGCCAGGTCAACCGACGCCTCCGTCTGCCCCGCGCGCACCAGCACTCCGCCCTTGCGCGCCCGCAGCGGAAACACATGACCCGGCCGCGCCAGGTCCGCGTATGTCGACTTCGGATCGATCGCCGTCTGGATCGTATGCGCGCGGTCCGCCGCCGAAATCCCCGTCGTCACGCCTTCCCGCGCCTCGATCGTCTCGGTAAACGCCGTCCCGAACCGTGACGAGTTATGCTGCGTCATCGGGAACAGCCGCAGATAATCGGCCTGCTCCTCGGTCAGCGTCAGACAGATCAATCCGCGCCCATACCGAGCCATGAAGTTGATCTTCTCCGGCGTCGCGTGCTCGGCCGCCAGCGTCAGGTCGCCCTCGTTTTCCCGGTCCTCGTCGTCCACCACCACCACCATCCGGCCGGCGCGGATGTCCTCCAGTGCGCCGGGCACATCGGTAAACGGAACCTCGGGATTGCGTGCATTCTGTGCCATAGAAACCACTCTATTCTCGCTCATTGTCCGCCATGCGGCCACCACATAGGAAATTCTGCATAAGTCGACCACTTGAAGGGTGCAGGCTTCAGTTGAAGGGCACGGGCTTCAGCCCGTACATCAAGCCCGGCAGAATCAACGGGGCTTTAACCCCTGAGGGAACGTCTCCTTCAAACTGCGCCACTCCCTGATTTTGTTCCAGCCACCCCGCATGCGCCCTCAACTCTCAAACACTCCCCCCAACGCAAAGACGCCGCCCGAAGGCGGCGTCTTGAATAGAAGTGGCAACTTGAGATGCCTACAACGTCGACTCGATTTCGAAGCCCCAGGCTTCCAGAAGAGCCTCAGGGATGTATTTGGAGTTTTTGTTGCGACGCGCCCACTCGCGCAGACGGGTCGACCGGATATACTGGTCCGGCGGAAGCTTGAACTCCTTCACAATTTGCTCGAATGAGGTAACTGTGGGCACAACCGGGCCAATGGGCTCCGGTTTGCCCCAATTCGGATTTCCACGACGCTTTGCCATTGATTGAGTGTCCTTAGAAAAAGGGGTGTTTTTGCTGGGATCCTTCGACGCGACCTGGGGAGGTACGCAAAGTCCGCCACGTAACTTAAGTCTTATTTTAAGTATATTTTCTTCAAAAATCAATAGTAAAATGCACTTTCCAGCATCGCCGCTTCGCCCCGCCATTCTTCGTTGATACAAATGCAACCGTCTGATCTTGTTACCTTTATCTTCAAAATTCCCGCCCTCGCCCGCCGTTCCCTACCCGCGGTCTGTGGATAATATTCTCAGTACTCCGAACTATTGGCCGGGGATTACTCTTATGACAACATCTTGCCGCACTTTTCTCACCGCCCTCCTGTTGGCCGCCGCCCTCGTTCCCTGCCGCGCCGGCCAGCTGACCGTAAGCCGCGACGCCCTCGAACGCACCCTCCGCCAGCAGCTCTTCGCCGGCCCACAGGGTCTCTACTACCTCAAGGGCGGCCCGCACACCCCCTGCTCCATCACCGCCCAGGATCCGCGCCTCAGCTTCGAGCGGGACCGCATCGTCGTCCGCATGAAGACCCACGCCCGCCTTGGCCGCTCCGTCGGCGGAGCCTGCATCGGCATGACCCTCACGCTTCCCGCCGAAGTCTCCTTCGAGCCCAACGCCGAGGGCCAGACCATCGGCTTCCGCGACGCCCGCCTCGACCGCATCTCCGACCAGCGCGAAGTCAACTTCGTCCTCGCGCCTTTCCTGCGCCGCCAGGTGCCTTCCAGCATGAAAGTCGATGCCGCCGACCTGCTCCGCAAAGCCCTCGCAGGTTCCACAGCAACCTCCGGCTACAGAGTTACCCTGGACCGCCTCAAGATTCACTCCGCCACCCTCCAGGGCAACGCGCTGGTCGTCGACATCGACGGCGACATCGGCATCCGCTGAAACCTGTGCCGGCCGCCCAATGTGGTAGCATTCGCAATCGAAAGTCGATTTACTTCACGCGCCCCGCCAAAAAGGAGCACCCCGCCATGCAGCTTACCCGCAGAGATTTCTCCCGCCTCGGCGCGCTCGGCCTCGCCGCCGGCCTTGCTCCGACACTCCCGGCCCAGTCCGCGCAGCCCAAGACCCGCTACGCCGTCATCGGGCTCGGCCGCATCGCCGGCCACTTCATGCCCGGAGTGCTCAGTACTACCAACTCCAGCATCACCGGCCTGGTCAGCGGACATCCCGACAAGGCCCACCGCATCGCCGCCCAATACAACGTGGCCGCCGGCTCTATCTACAACTACGAAAACTTCGACGAGATCGCCCACAATCCCAACATTGACGCCGTCTACGTCGCACTGCCCAACTCCATGCACGCCGAGTACACCATCCGCGCCGCCAAAGCCGGCAAGCACGTGCTCTGCGAAAAACCCATGTGTACCTCGGTCGCCGATGCTCAGGCCATGATCGCCGCCTGCAAGGCCGCCAACGTCAAGCTCATGATTGCCTACCGCTGCCACTACGAAGCCACCAACCTCCGCGCCATCCAGCTCATCCGCGAAGGCAAACTCGGCCAGGTGCAGGCCATCGACAGCTCCTTCGGCTTCAACATCGCCCCCGGCGAGTGGCGGCTCAGCAAAAAGATGGCTGGCGGCGGCCCGCTCTACGACGTGGGCATTTACTCGCTCAACGCCTGCCGCTACCTCACCGGCGAGGAGCCCGCGCACATCTCCGCCTATGCCTCCACCATCGACCACGACGGCCGCTTCAACGAAGTTGAAGAGAACGACTCCTGGACCATGCGCTTCCCTTCCGGCATCGTTGCCAGTTGCGCCACCACCTACGGCGCCAACATGGCCGGCTACTTCAAGGTCTACGGCTCCAAGGGCTGGCTTCAGGTCGATCAGGCATTCGTCTACGAGGGCCTGCACCTCCACGCCCAGCTTGGCCACGACACCCTCGACGAGCCCAACCCGGCCCGCGACCCCTCCCAGTTCCAGGCCGAAGCCGAGCACTTTTCCCACTGCGTCCAGAACAACCTCCAGCCGCAGAGCCCCGGCGAAGAAGGCCTCAAGGATCTGGGCTATATCGCAGACATCTACCGCTCCGCCGGCATCGCCGTGTAGCGGAGTGGCCGCCATCACAGCCGCACAAGCAGCGGAAAAGCTCCGGGTAGCAGAAGTTCTGTAACAGGGCATGACTTCAGTCATGCCGCAAGCGCCGCAAAAAATGAGCGGGCTTCAGCCGCTGTGGCCCATTTTGATCCAGAAACATCCGCTCGCGCGTGGTCTGACCTCCTCCCACTTCTCTCGTCCAAAACGCCGCCGCACGCAGTGCTAGAATCTCCTTCGGGAGAATTTCATGCCAGACGCAACCTGCGATATCGGCCTCATCGGCCTTGCCGTCATGGGACAGAACCTCGTCCTCAACATGAACGATCACGGCTTCAAAGTAGCCGTCTTCAATCGCACCGTCTCCAAGGTCGACGACTTCGTCAATAACGAAGCAAAAGGCACCCAGGTCGTCGGCGCCCATTCGATTGAAGAGTTCATCGGCCTGCTCAAGCGCCCGCGCCGCGTCATGCTCATGGTCAAGGCCGGCGACACCGTCGACCAGATGATCGACCATATTCTGCCCCACCTCGAATCCGGCGACATCGTCATCGACGGCGGCAACTCCCTGTTCACTGATTCGAACCGCCGCACCAAATCGCTCGCTGAAAAAGGCATTCTCTTCGTCGGCACCGGCGTCTCCGGCGGCGAAGAAGGCGCGCGCCGCGGCCCGTCCATCATGCCCGGCGGCAATCCCGCCGCATGGCCGCACGTCAAGAACATCTTCCAGTCCATCGCCGCCAAGGTCGAGGACGGAACCCCCTGCTGCGACTGGGTAGGCGAAGACGGCGCCGGCCACTACGTCAAGATGGTCCACAACGGCATCGAGTACGGCGACATGCAGCTCATCTGCGAAGCCTATGACCTGCTGCAGCGCGGCCTCGGCCTCACCCCCGACGAGCTGCACGACGTCTTTGCCGAATGGAACAAGGGCGAGCTCGACAGCTACCTCATCGAAATCTCTTCCCAGATCTTCGCCAAGAAAGATGAGGATGGCTCCCCGCTGGTCGACAAAATTCTCGACACCGCCGGCCAGAAAGGCACCGGCAAGTGGACCGTCATCAGCGCACTCGACACCGGCCAGCCCGTCACCCTCATCGGCGAATCGGTCTTCTCCCGCTGCCTGTCGGCGATCAAGGCCGAGCGCGTAGAAGCCGCGAAGATCCTGCGCGGACCCGCATCGAAGGCCAAAGTCGGCGATCGCGCAAAATTTATCGAAGATGTGCGCCGCGCACTCTACTGCTCCAAGATCGTCTCCTACGCGCAGGGCTACATGCTGCTGCGCGCCGCCGCAAAGGAAAACGGCTGGAACCTCAACATGGGCGGCATCGCCCTCATGTGGCGCGGCGGTTGCATCATCCGCAGTCGCTTCCTCGGCGAGATCAAGACCGCTTTCGGCAAAAAGCGTGGCCTCGACAATCTGCTGCTCGACAAATTCTTCGCCCGCGCCGTCAACAAATATCAGGCCTCCTGGCGCAAGGCTCTGGTGCATGCCGTCAAGTTGGGCGTGCCCACACCGGCCTTCTCCACCGCGCTCGCCTTCTTCGACGGTTACCGCACCGCGCGCCTGCCCCAAAATCTGCTCCAGGCACAGCGCGACTTCTTCGGCGCACACACCTACGAGCGCATCGACCAGCCACGCGGCCAGTTCTTCCACACAAACTGGACCGGCAAAGGCGGCCGCGTCTCCTCCAGCACATACAACGTCTAGGTCTCCAACAGCTTGAGCTTGTACCAACGCCACTAACATACTTGTCTCATCATGGCAGTCCAACAAGCTACCCGCGGAGGGACTAGAATTGCCGCACTGCTATGAAGGTCCCTTCGAAACGACTCTGCTTCCTCCTTCTTTCCTCACTTGCCTTGACTCTGCACGCGCAGGATTCCCCGCAGCAAACGCCTGACACCGGTGTCGCGCTGCAGATGCAAGTAAATGCCGTACTGGTGCCGGTGGTAGTGCGCGACGCGGAGGGTAGCGCCATTGGTGACCTGAAACAGGGAGACTTCAAGGTCCTCGACCAGGGAAAGATGCGGGAGATTACGGGCTTTACCGTTGAAGAGGGTGCAGGGCCGAAGAGCACCGTTGCTGCGGCCGCCTTGGCAAGCGACACACGGACGAAGCCGGTAGCTGCCCAACCGCAGGTCACGCCAGAGCGGACTCTGGTGTTTCTCTTCGACGACCGGCATCTCAGCGTGGGCGACCTGGCGCTGGTGAAGAAGGCGGCGGTTGCCCTGCTCGATCAGCCGCTCCCCGATGGAACCCGCGGGGTAGTGCTGTCGTTCCTGGGTGTCAACTCGGGAGTGACGCACAATCGAGCCGCGTTGCAGGCCGCGGTGGAGAAGATCAAGTTCCACCAAGCATTTCAGAAATCCCCGAGCGCTTGTCCCGATATTGATTACTACCAGGCCGATCAGATTCTCAACAAACATAACTCCCAAGCGTACGGGGTTGCCCTGGATAAGACCGCAAACTGCATGCATTTGCCTGAGCCCGCGAGCGCTGCGGGGAACATCGGCGTGGATACCGTCGGTGCGTCGCCGGCCGAAACACTCGCCGAAACGCTCACCAAGAGCGCGGCTATGGCTGCCTTGCAGGAGGGCGATCAGGACGCCGTTGAATCGATCAACTTTGTGCGCGACGTGGTGCACACCATCTCCGGGCTGCCCGGCCAGCGCACGCTCATCCTGGTCTCTCCCGGGTTTCTGTCCCTCTCGCCGGAATCGATGGCAGCGGAGTCGCAGCTGTTGAACCTGGCCGCGGCTTCCGCAGTTACCATCAGCACTCTGGATGCGCGAGGGCTCTATTCGGCGATGATTCCTGCGAGCGAGTCCGGCGACCAATCGTTGCAGTCGCTCGTTACCGGGCAAAACCTCCGGGATCGTGGCGACGCCATGCGCCAGAACGAGCAGGTGATGGCCGCGTTCGCTGACGGAACTGGGGGAACGTTCTTCCGCAACAACAACGATCTCCAGGGTGGATTGGCGAGCTTGGCCGCCGGGCCGGAGTATAAGTACCTACTAGAACTCTCCCTCAGCGACGTGAAGCAGAATGGCTCGTATCATGCGCTCAAGGTTCAAGTGGATCGAAAGGACGTGAAGATCCAGGCGCGTGAGGGCTATTTTGCGCCGAAGCAGCAGAAGAAGAAAAAATAGCGCTGGAGGCGCATGATGAGATCTGCTTAAAATCATATTTCTACATCGAGCGCACTTATCAAGCCCATCCCGCAATAACCGTTGCAGAAAAATCCCGCACACTCACGCACAATAGCGATAGCAAAGACTCTCTGCGTATGCGGAACGTGGTGCGAGAATCACCCTACCCCCACCCCCTCCCCTCGCATTCGGCGTTCTCACGCGCCACCAGCATCGGCCAGTCGCCGTAACTTGCTCAAAACAAATATCCAGGCAACGGATGGAGCACTCGTCTCTTGACCAGGGAGTAAACAGACCACCTTGCAAAACTCGTCAATTCCCGACAAAAGCCGGAGACAATATCGCGAGCCGCGCCGTTCTTGAATCGCACGACTTTCACAGTCGCCCAAAGCTCGCCGCGTTCCGGTTCACCTGAAAATGGAGGAGGCGTTCTCCCGGTCAGGTAATCGAGAGAACGCATGAAGAAGGAACGAGGGCGTCCGCCCCACCTGACACTCAGTTGGTCTTGACGTATATCCGTAACGGATATATCATCCGAGCATGGCCAAGAAGAACACAGCGCAAGCTCCACTGACTCCCGCGGTGCTGCACATCCTGCTGGCGCTTTCGACGGGGGAACGGCACGGGTACGGGATCATGAAACAGGTGCATGCGGACTCGCAAGGCAAGACGAAGATGGGCCCGGGGACGCTGTATGGCTCGATGGGGCGGATGATGGCGGCCGGGCTGATCCGGGAAAGCGATAAGCGGGTCGATCCGGAGATGGACGACGAACGGCGGATTTATTACGAGCTCACAGGCGCGGGCCGGGCGGCACTGGAAGCGGAGCTGAAGCGGTATCGCGGCGTGGTGGCGGTGGCCGAAGGACGTTTGGCGCATGGCCGCTAACGTCGCGGGCCGGCGCTACCGAACGTGGTATGCGATGCTGCTGCGGCTGTATCCGCGGCCTTTCCGTAAGCGGTTCGGCGAGGGGATGGCCCAGACATTTCTAGACCTGTGCCGGGAGCGCCAAAACGCCAATCGTGGATTGTTCGGGCTCGCGCTGTGGATCTTCTTCGAGACGTCGGTGGGAGTCATCAGGGAGAACACAACTTATATGACGCAACTGAGCAAGACGATGCTGCGCGTGGCACTGGGATCGCTGGCTATGTTGATGGTGCCGCTCGTGGCATCGCGGGTGGTGGAGGGATGGAACTGGCCCGCGAGAGGTTTCGTGTTCGTGTATGTCCTGTTCTTCGGGACAGGGATGGCGTATGCGCTGATCGCGAGGAAGATGGGCGCGTGGACGTACAAGGCGGGCGTTGGTGTGGCGCTGGTGGCCGGGTTCGCCTTGGGCTGGTCCAACATGGTCCAGGTCGCGGACTCGGGAAATCCAGCGAACCTAGCCTACTACAGCGTGCTCGCGGTGGGGGTCGTTGGGGCCTGGCTGGCGCGGCTGGAGGCGCGAGGGTTGGCTCGCACATTGTTCACGATGGCGGCGACACTTGCGCTGATTGCCGTGATGCTGCCTTCGGGCGCGCCGCCCTACCTTGCGCGGAATATGGCCGTCGGGCATGGTGTCTACGTCGCGTTGTTCACCGCGTCAGGTCTGCTGTTCCGGCACGCGAGTTTGGCGGGATTGAAGTAAGACCGAGGCCAATGACAAATCAGCCGGCGTTTCGACGCGCTCCAGGTCTGGTCTGCTGGATCTGAACAGCGCCAGGAAGCCCTGCGTCGCTCCTCCATGAAGGGGCTGACTCAAGATTGCTCCTCTAGTTGCGGCGGCGCTGCATTAATTTTGTCGGGCGAAACGGAAGCGGCACTGCTGGGACGCAGTGCCATGCTCAGGGATAGCTCGGTGTGCTCATCGAAACGATGAACGGCGGCGCGAGGGTCACCTCCTTGCGCTGCCCCAACCTTCATCGGATGGGTAGACCCCGATGCCTTGAAAATCCCCGCCCGAAAGGCGGAATACCCACTAATGGAAAGCGTCCTCTCTCCATTTCACGCTGAACCAACACAGCCGCTCAGTGCCGCCCCGTAAAATAGACAGGACACCTGTTTCTCAAAAAACCTGTCGCACAAATTTCGGAGTCACCCAAGAATGTCCACGATCCTTGAAAATCTTCCGGTCGGTGAGAGAGTGGGAATCGCCTTCTCCGGCGGCCTTGATACCAGCGCAGCCATTCACTGGATGAAGTTGAAAGGCGCCAAGCCCTACGCCTACACGGCCAATCTCGGCCAGCCCGACGAGTCCGACTACGACGCCATTCCGCGCGCCGCCCTTGAGTACGGCGCGGAAAAAGCCCGCCTCATCGACTGCCGCGCACAGCTTGTCCGCGAAGGCATCGCCACGCTGCAGAGCGGCGCCTTCCATGTCACCACCGCCGGAGTTCCTTACTTCAACACCACGCCCATCGGCCGCGCCGTTACCGGAACCATGCTGGTGAGCGCCATGAAAGAAGACGGCGTCGGCATCTGGGGCGACGGCAGCACCTTCAAGGGCAATGACATCGAGCGCTTCTATCGCTACGGCCTGCTGGTCAACCCCGACCTCAAAATCTACAAACCCTGGCTCGATGACGCGTTCATTCAAGAGCTGGGCGGCCGCGCCGAAATGTCCGCCTTCATGCAGAAGTCCGGCTTCGCGTACAAGATGTCCGCTGAAAAAGCCTACTCGACCGACTCCAACATTCTGGGCGGCACCCATGAAGCCAAGGACCTCGAGCACCTGAGCACCAGCATGAAGATCGTCGCCCCCATCATGGGCGTTCCCTTCTGGCGCGAAGATGTTGCCATCCAACCTGAACAGGTCGTCATCCGGTTTGTTGAAGGCTGGCCGGTCGCGCTCAACGGCGTCGAGATCCCTGACTCGGTCGAGCTGATGCTGGAAGCCAATCGCATCGGCGGACGCCACGGCCTGGGCATGAGCGATCAAATCGAAAATCGCATTATCGAAGCCAAGAGCCGCGGCATCTATGAGGCTCCCGGCATGGCCCTGCTGTTCATCGCCTACGAGCGTCTCGTCACCGGCATCCACAATGAGGACACCATCGAGCAGTATCGCGAAAACGGCCGCAAGCTCGGCCGCCTGCTCTATCAGGGGCGCTGGTTCGATCCGCAGTCCATCATGCTGCGTGAGAGCGCGCAACGCTGGGTTGCCAGGGCCATCACCGGAGAAGTTACCCTGGAGCTGCGCCGCGGCAACGACTACTCCATCCTCAACACCGTCTCGCCCAATCTCACCTTCAAGCCCGAGCGGCTTTCGATGGAGAAGACCGATTCAGTCTTTTCGCCGCGCGACCGCATCGGCCAGCTCACCATGCGCAACCTCGACATCACCGACACGCGCGAAAAACTGCGCACCTATGCCGAAGCCGGCCTGCTCACCCAGGGCAGCGAATCGGCGCTGCCCAAACTGAAAAGCAGCAACGAGAAGGAATAGACACTTCGCGTCGCCACGAATAAAGGGTGCCCCAGGTCCCGATTCTGAGACCTGGGAAAGCACAAACCTCACCCAGCCGTTTTCTAGTCCTTACGTCCCTGATCCCTGTTTATCGCGCTACCGCAGGGTCTCCACCGGCGCCGGATCCATATCCGCATAGTCCTGGTTCTCGCCGCCCATGCCCCAGCAGAAGCTATACGCGCGCGTGCCCACTCCGGCATGGATCGACCATCCCGGCGACACCACCACATCCTTGTCCATCATCACCAGGTGCCGTGTCTCCGCGGCTGGCCCCATAAAGTGCATCACCCGCGCATCCGCAGCCACATTGAAGTACATATAAATCTCCGAGCGGCGCATGTGCGTGTGCGCAGGCATCGTATTCCAGTTGCTGCCCGGCGCAAGGTGGGTCACGCCCATCACCAGTTGGCAGCTCCGCGCGCCCTGCATGTGAATGTATTTGAAGATCGTCCGCTTGTTGCACGTCTCCACGCTGCCCAGTTCCACTGGACTCGAAGCTTCCTTTTTCACCAGCGTCACCGGATACTCCGCATGCGCCGGATAGCTCAGCAGGTAAAACACCGCCGGTGCGCTTTTGTCCTTCGACGCAAAACTCACGTCCTTGCTGCCCCGCCCGATGTACAGGCAGTCGAGATTGTCCACCGCGTAGCTCTTGCCATCCACGCTCACAGTGCCCGCGCCGCCAATGTTCAGCGCCCCCAGCTCGCGCCGCTCCGTAAAGTAGCTCGCGCGCAAATCCGCATCCACAGGCAGCGCAATCGCCGCATCCAGCGGTGCCGCAAAGCCCACCACCGAGCGGTCCAGGTCGACATAATTGAGACGAATCGCGCCCGGCTCATACAACCCATTCAATAGAAACGTCTCGCGAAGCTCATCCGTCGTCATTCGCGGATACCGCACCGGATCAGCCATCAATACCGTCTTCATCATTCCTCCGTATTGCATTGCCCACTTCATTTTACTGCCCGGCTACTGCACACGATCGCCAAGTAGCACAGAGGCGCCAGCCGCACTTCGCCTAACGATGCGGGACCTGCTCCAGAACCCAGCGCGCCAGTTCCTTGCCCGCCGCATAGTTGTCATAGACAGCCGGCAGTTTGAGCCCATTCGTGTACTCGTTGTAAAGCCACGGGTCCACAACCGCGTACACCGTTCCTCTGCCGTACTTCGCCGCCGCCATAAAGGTGTCGCTGCCCTCGCTCAGCAGCGCCTTCGCTGGTCCGCTCACCGTGATCGTGCAAACGTCCTTCATGTAGAGCGTATGCGGATGATGAAAGATCGGCCCTTTGCCATCGATCGCGATCTTACCCATCTCCCATTGCGTGCCGATCACATGCTTGCGCAGCACGCTGTTGAAGTGGATGCCGAACTTGTCCGAGATCACGTTGAAGTGTTCCAGGTCGGCGAACGAAGTATCGTTTTCCAGGATCATCAGCACGCCGCCCGCCTTCACCCACTGCGCAAGCTGGTCGGCATCCTCGGCGTTCGCATAGTGCGGATGCGGATTCTTATCCACATTGTCCGGCGACGCAATCACAAACACCTGCGCACCGCTCAGATTTGCCGCCGTCGGCTCCGCGTCCAGTTCCCTGGTCTCCGCGCCGTAGTTGCGGAAGATATGTCCGAACAGCGAGTAGCCGGGCATGTCCTGCGTATCCCACTTGTAGTGGAAGTAGATCTCGTGGCCGAACGCGTCCATGCGCTTCTGCGAGTTGAACCACCCGTCCGCCATCACCACGTCGCCGCGTCCCAGCTTCGCGTTCTGCGCGTTCTCCATCTCGCCGCTGGCCAGGATAAACGCGCCCACGCCCTTGGGATCGTTGGTCACGCGCTTTTCGCCGATGTAATACGCATAGCTGCCGTCGCGATACGGATTGCCGCCCAGTCCCGCACCCTTCACCGTGTCGGTGAGCGAAACATCGTCGCCCGGCACGGTCTTTACAAAGTGGGTAAGAATCCCGTGATAGCCGCGCTCCGCATTGGCAAGATAATGCTCCGGCAGATAGCCGCGCCGCACCCCCTTGGCCAGCGCATACACAAACATGCACGCCGACGACGACTCTAGGTAATTGCCCTTCGCGCCGCCCTTGTCCATCACCTGCCACCACAGCCCCGTCGACGCGTCCTGATAGCGCGCCACCGCCTCGGCCTCGCGATCGAGAATGGCCAGCAGTTGCCGGCGCCCCGGATCATCGTCGGGATAATAGTCCAGCGTGTCCACCAGCGCCATCATGTACCAGCCCATGCCGCGCGCCCAGAACTCGGCCGAATCGCCCGACTGTTTGTTGGCCCAGCGCTCCTGCTTCGACGCGTCCCAGCCGTGATAGAGCAGCCCCGTCCTGGCATCGCGCGCGTGCTCGTCCATCAGCACAAACTGCTTCGTAATATCCGCAAAATTCTCGTCGTGATGCGAAATCTTCGAGTACTCCGCATAGAACGGCTCCGCCATGTACAGTCCATCCAGCCACATCTGGTTGGGATAGCGCTGCTTGTGCCAGAAGCCGCCGTCGGCGTTGCGCGGCTGCTGCTGCAACTGCTCATAGAGCGCGGTCGCCGCCGTCAGGTAGCGTTTGTTCTGCGTCACGCAGTAGAGCAGCAGAAGCTGCCGTCCCAGCAGAATGTTGTCCAGCTGATGCTCTTCCGGCTTCAATGTCGGAATCGATCCATCCGGGCCCACCAACTGGTCCACCGAACCCTTGATGTAGTGGAAATACCGCGGATCCACCGTATTCTTCCACACCGCATCCATGCCTTCGAGCAACGTGCCCAACTCGTAATTCCATGCCCACGGCGCGCCCGCGGGCACAAACCGTCCATCCGGCCAGCGCACCATAGCGGCGTTGGCCGCGCGTTCCGACCACGGCAATTCATCGGCAAAAACCGCAACCGCGCTAGCCGCCACACATGCAGCCGCCAGCACCAGTGCAACCATGCGAGACATCTTCATCAGGACTC
Source organism: Occallatibacter sp. (assembly GCA_036267475.1). Taxonomy (GTDB): domain Bacteria; phylum Acidobacteriota; class Terriglobia; order Terriglobales; family Acidobacteriaceae; genus Telmatobacter. Next base: position 67,125 of record DATAVZ010000095.1, on the reverse strand, counting down.
CGAATCGTCGCAGCCGGCTGCAGCAGCGGCCCGCGGCGTGTTTTGTTTCATCACCGAACCAACTATACGCATTTCCTCTCATCCCGGACAACCGGCAGCCGTCTGCCGCCGTTCCGCATCGCGCAATGCGCATAGACACACCGCGCGCCCAACTTTTGCAAACACAGCCGCAGCGTTTCCGCCGCTTGGCATATCAAAGAGAACGGCCGCTCGTAATGAGCGGCCGTTCCTTCAATCGTGTTGTTTTTGTATGCCGGAAAGCGGTGACTTCAGAAGCTCACCTTCACCGCTCCCTGGAAAACTCGGGCATTGCTGGCCGAGGAGATCTGTCCGAAGGTCGAAGACGTCAGGTTCATATTCGATCCCAGGCTGCCGAGGCTGAAGTTCGGATGGTTGAGCGCGTTGAACGCCTCCAGTCGAAGATCCAGAGACAGGCGCTCGCGAATGGGGAAAATGCGCGAAATCTGCGCATCCAGGTTGAAGGCCTGGGGGCCGCGGAAAGCATTTCTTCCGATGTCTCCGTAGGTGCCGTTGAACTGGCATCCCGGAAGCAGATTGCCCTTGGAGTCCTTGGCGCACGGCGCGGTCACCTGCGCAAAAGCGGCCGGATTCAGGTACTCGCGGGTCGCCTCGCCGCCGGCGTGCAGAATATGCACTTCGGCATAAGGATTCACCCCGGCCACACGGTTCGGCCGATCGTTGGCCACATCGGTCAGGGAGTTGTCCTGGCCCGAAACCACGTTCAACGGCGCTCTCGAGTCGATGCTCATCAGCGGCGCAAACTCCCAGTCGTTCACCAGCAGCGACCCAAGCCGGTTTAGGCCATGGAATTTGCTCTTGGTCACCAGCGACACGTTCTCGATGCTCCTGAAGTCCGACGCACAGGGACCGTAATCCATGCTGGTATTGTTGGGGTTCTCCACACTTGTGCCCGTGTAATCGCCCGAGGCATCCTGGATGTTGAGGCACTTCGACCATGTCCAGTTGGCAAGCAGGCTGAAGGTCGCCGAAAGCCGATGCTGCAGTGTGGCCACCAACCCGTTGTAGCTGGCGTTGACGTCGTCGCCCACCAGGTTTGACCCGGCGCCACCGCCCTGCAACTGGTTGCCCTGCGCTGGATTGTCGATCGTGAGCTGAAACCGTGAACCCTCATTAGCCACCGTCGAGCAATCCGTTCCCGCCGCGCCCGGTGTCACCGCCGCCGGCCCCGTCGTCACAATGCCCGTGCAGCCCGTTCCGTTCGCGCCCCACTCGCCCGGAACGAAAACCGCCGGACTCGCCGCCAGACCGATCGGGTCGTGCCGTGTTGCGTTTCCAATGTAGTCGAGCTGCGCCTGCCAGCCGTGGCTAAACTCGCGCTGAATGCTCAAAGTCCATTGAATCGTATATGCCGGATGAAACTGCGGCGGCATAAAGATGTACTGCGACTGCGGAAAGTACTGTGCCTGCGCCGGCGTTGGCACGACGGGCTGCGGAAACGGGTTGGTGGTAATGGCGCCAACCGACCACGGCGCGCTGAAGCTCAGCGGCCCCGAGTTCGATGTCTGCAAGTTGGAAATTGCCGTGGCGAACGGCGGATTCTGCTGGTTGCGTTGCGCTGTAAAGAAGTTCGGATTGTCGTACATCAGCGCCGCTCCGGCGCGGATCACGGTCTTGCCCGAACCGGTCGGATCATAGGAAACGCCCACGTTCGGGGAAAACTGCCAGGGCGAATTCTTTGTAAATCCCCGCGGAACCCCTTTGTCGCCGTAATACAGAATGCCTGCCGGCGCATTCGGATAGATCGCGCTCACCGTGTTCGACAGGAAATCGCTCATGTTGAACACCAGGCCGCGGTTGAAGTAGTCGTGCGGCATGATGTTCGGCCCCCACCGCAGGCCGCCCACCAGCGTCACTTTTGGATTCAGATGGTAGGTATCTTGAGCGTACAGACTGGGAATGGGTCCGCGCAGAGCGTTCTGCTGCTGCTTGCTCTGCTGAAATGCGCTCAGCGTGCCCATCAGAAAGTCCAGGCTCTGGTCTCCGATCGCCTTGCCGCCTGCCGGGCCATTGGCGCTGTACTCGCCGTTGAAGGTGAAGGTGCCGTTGCCCTCGTAGATGTTGCCGATATTGAGCTGGTTCTGCACCCACTGGCCGCCGAACATCCACTGGTGCTTGCCATGCACCCAGGTCATGTCGTCGTCGACGGCAAGGGTATTGTCGTTGAAGTGCGAAAGCGAGTTGGTGCCGCCACCGATGGTGAACTTGCCTTCGGTGATCTGCAGTCCCGCCTTGGATGCCTGATACAGATCCACGCCCAGAGCGTCGGCCGCGTTGATGTCGCTGGTGTTGTAGCCGCGGTTGTCCACGCGCCGCATCACGGTAACGTGAAGCGCGTTTACCAGGTTCGGCGTAAGCGTGTAGGCATCGCCCAGAAGAAGCGACTGCACCCGCTCGATGTTGCCTGACTGCGTAGTGATCAGGATGTTGGTGGGCGAGTAGAACGCCGGCGCCTGATAGCCGTCGATAAAGTAGCGGCCATAGAAATTATTTTTGGGGCTGATCGTCCAGTCCACTCGTGACACGAACTGGTTGTCGAACGTCTGGGATGGAATCGAGTAGGAAACCAGGCCGCAATTGCTCGTATCCACGCTCGGATCGATCGCGGGCAGATACTTCTCAAGCGCCAGCGCCTGTGCGTTGTACTGCGGCTGCGTCGGATAGATATCTCCCGGCAGCGTTGCGCCGGTCAGTGGATCGACCAATTGCACAAACTTCTTGGACGCTTCGCAGTTCACGCCGTCTGTCACCGAAAAATCTCCCGCCAGGTTGGCGGCGGTGGGAACATATTTTTGCTGGTCGGCCTGCGATTGCTTGGCGATGGTGTGCTGATAGCCCGCAAACCCAAACAGCTTGTTCCGCCTGATGGGGCCGCCGAACGTGCCGCCAAACTGGTTCTGATGCAGCGTATCCGGAGCGGTTGAAAAGAAGTTCGTCGCATCGATGTAGTTGTTGCGGATGAACTCGAAGGCCGAGCCGTGGAAGGTGTTCGTTCCCGAGCGCGTGACCACGTTGACCATGCCACCCACGTGACCGCCGTCCTGCGCGCCCAGCGCTGTGGACTCCACGCTGAACTGGCTCACCGCGTCCGGAAACGGATAGGGCAGGTTGCCATTGGCCATGTAGTCCTGGTTATCGCCGCCGTCCAGCCGCCACAGCGTCGTGTTGCCGCCGCCGCCCGCAATCGAAACCGAGATCGTCTGGTACGAGTACTTAGTGCCCGTAAAATCGCCCGCCGGAGCAGTATTCGATCCGCCCGACAGCGTAATCAGCGCGGTCATCTGCCGCCCGTTGAGCGGCATCTCTGTCACCGCGCTTTGATCGATCGTTTGCTTGAACGTGGGATCTTCGGTCTGCAGCGCCAGCCCTTCGGCCTGCACTTCCACCGTCTGCGCGCCGCTGCCCACCGTCAGGGCCGGGTTCACGGCAATGCTGCTGCCTACTTCCAGAACAATCCTGGTCTGCACATACTTCTTGAAACCCGTCGCCGCGGCGCTCAGGTCATAGGTGCCCACCGGTATGCCGGGAAACAGATACACACCGGCGCCGCTGGTCACGGTGGTGCGTTTCACATGGGTCGCTTCGTCGGTCAGCGTCACATCCGCGTTGGGAATGACCGCCCCTGTCGAGTCCGCCACCGTGCCCTGGATATTGCCCGTTCCCGCAATCTGCGCGCGCAGCAGGAAAGGCGTCAACAGCATCAAAACTCCGGCGCAGCCCGCAAGGGCGCGCCGCCTTAATCCAATCGATCGCATCATTACCCCCGTATCAAATTAGGGCTCCCGCGGCAACCTGGCCGGAAAGCCGTTTTATCGTTCGTGTCTTCAATCGTTTTTCGGTCTGTGGTCTGACCTCACTTTGAAGTCGCATCATTTTCGTGCTTCCAAATCGCCTTTGTCAACTAAGAAATTTTGCCCGTTTTCCCATACTGCGGCCTGTTCGGTCCGGCCGCCGCCGGCCGCGCAGGGTTCAGATTGGGGTGAATGGTCGGACCAGAGTTGCGGCGCGCATATCTCCCTCGCCGCAATGCAAGCGCCGCCTGGAGGAGAGTTTGCCGCATGTCTCGATCTTTCAAGGGGAGTGCGATCCAGCCACTGTCCCGTTGGGCCGGGGATGGCATGGAGGAGGCGCGTTCAGGCCGTCAGGAAGCCACACCCGTCAGCCGCCCGCGCCGGCTTTTCGGCCCGTCGGCCCGCGTCTTGCGCTCCGCCGGCCGCTCCATCCCCTGCGCGGCCTGCGCCATGCGCAGGTGCTCCTCCATGAGTTTGCGCGCCTCCAGCGGCCGGCGCGCCCGAATGGAGCGGTAAATCTCGCGATGCATCTCGGCCGATTCGCGCAGGTCGGTGGAACGCTCCACCGTCTTGCGCCGTTTGTCGTAAAGCGCCGAGGTAATGGTCTCAATCAGCGCCGCCAATATAGGATTGCCGGAGGCCTGCGAGATAATGCGATGAAACAGCAGATCGTGGATCAGATAATCCGACGGGCTATCGATCGACGCAAACATCTCCGCCACCTCTTCGGACAGCGCGGCATGATGCTCTTCCTTGCCCCGGTCGGCGGCCAGCGCAGCCAGTTGGCTTTCGAGTATAATTCGAGCTTCGAACATTTGCCAGGATTGAAAACCATGCAATGCGCCCATCAAACTGAGCGACGCTTTCCCGAATTCGGGCGGACCATCGGCCACAAACGTGCCCACGCCGTGGCGAACCTTCATCACGCCCATCGCCGCCAGGTATCCGATGCCGGTACGCAGGCTCGCCCGGCTGATCTTGAGCGTGCGCGCGAACTCGCGCTCGGGCGGGATCTTGTCGCCCGGCTGCAGGGTTCCGTTTTCGATCAGCGAACGGATGTGGTTAACCACGCGCATTGTGCGATGCGTATTCGGGTCGTCTTGTTTGGTGCGTGCCATAAGTGGGGGAGCCGCGTTTGCTGCCTCGAAACCGGCGGCAAAACGAGATTACCACCGAAACGCGGCCCGCGTTTCGAAAACTTCTCACACTGTGGGGAAAATCGTCTTCGTGCATCGTGTATGTATACTTGTGGTCTGACCTCCATTGCGGGCCAAGCCTTTCGGCGGTTCTTCTACAGCGGCGGATCGTTTCGGAGCTGCGCATCCGCGCTTTCAGTCCGGGCGCAGCCTGCCGCCGCCCTGCGCTGTTTTGTGTGAACGACGTTTCAACAATGGAGCCGCTGCCGGGCCATCCATGCGAGGACTAAAATGAGTGCCATGCTGATCGACGAAGACCGTCTGTTCCCTTCAGAACCCGCCGCGCGCAAAGTGGCGCGCGCTTTGTACGCCCATGTCCGCAACCTTCCCATCCTCAGTCCACATGGGCACACGCAGGCCGCCTGGTTTGCCGCCAACAGCCCGTTCCCCGACCCAGCCACGCTCTTTGTCCAGCCCGATCACTACGTCTTCCGGATGCTCTACAGCCAGGGCGTCTCCATGGACGATCTTGAGATCGGCCAGCCGGTCGTCAAAAATCCACGCAAAGTGTGGCGCATCTTCGCCAGCCACTACTACCTGTTCCGCGGAACCCCCACCCGCATGTGGCTCGATTACGCATTTCAAGAACAGTTCGGCCTGCACGAACGCCTGTCGGAAAAAAACGCCGACCTGTACTACGACACCATCTCCGCCCGGCTCAATACGTCCGAGTTTCTGCCGCGCGCGCTCTATGAGCGGTTCAATATCGAGGCCATGGCCACCACCGACTCGCCGCTCGACTCCCTTGAACACCACATCGCCGTTCGCGACTCGGGCTGGAAAGGCCGCATCGTTCCCGCCTTCCGTCCCGACTCCGTGGTCGATCCCGACTTTCCAGGCTTCGCGGGCCTGGTCGCCCGGCTCGGCGAACAAAACAACGAAGACACCGCCACCTGGTCCGGCTATCTGCGCGCGCTGGCCGCGGCTCGCGCGCGCTTCCGGTCGGTTGGCTGCACTTCCACCGATCACGGCCATCCCTCCGCGCAAACCGCTGACCTGCCGCCCGCCGAAGCCGAATATCTGTTTGCCCGGGTTCTCTCCGGCGAGGCCGACGCGGCGCAGAAAGAGCTCTTCCGCGCGCAGATGCTGACCGAGATGGCGCGCATGAGCGTCGAAGACGGGCTGGTGATGCAGATTCACCCCGGCGCGGTGCGCAATCACAACCCGTACATCTTGGAGCGCTACGGACGGGACATGGGCGCCGACATTCCCCGCGCCATCAATTATGTGGATGCGCTGCGCCCGCTGCTGTCCCGCTTCGGCAACGAGAAAAACTTTACCCTCATCCTGTTCACGCTGGACGAAACCACTTTCAGCCGCGAGCTGGCGCCGCTGGCCGGCCATTATCCCTGCTTGCGCCTCGGGCCTCCATGGTGGTTTCATGACAGTCCGGAGGGCATGATGCACTTCAGGGAGCAGGCCACTGAAACCGCCGGCTTCTACAACACCGTTGGCTTCAACGACGATACCCGCGCATTCCTCTCCATTCCGGCGCGCCACGACATGGCCCGCCGCATCGACTGCGCCTTTCTGGGCCGTCTGGTGGCCGAGCACCGCCTCGACGAGGACGAGGCCTTTGCCGTGGCTCACGATCTGACCTACGGGCTGGTCAAGAAAGCGTACCGCCTCTAACGCTTCCCGCCTGCTCCATGCAATGCGACCCAGAACCGTCTTTTCCTAAGGATTGTGTATGGATATAAACGCCGAAGAACTTGCCAGGCCGGATGAAGACCTATCCCCCGGATCGCCGCTTGGCAATGTACGCTGGACCATCTGCGCGTTGCTGTTCGCCGCCACCACCATCAATTACATGGACCGTCAGGTCATCGGCATCCTCAAGCCGACCATTCAGCAGAGCATCGGCATGTCCGAAGTCGGCTACGGATATGTTGTGGCCGCCTTTCAAGTGGCCTACGCCGTGGGCATGTTGGCGATGGGCCGGCTTGTGGACAAGGTGGGCACGCGCATCGGCTACATCGTGGTGATGGGCATCTGGAGCCTGTCGGCCATGGGCCATGCGCTGGCCAACACGGTCATCGAGTTCGGCATTGCGCGCTTTTGCCTGGGGATTGGCGAGTCGGGCAACTTTCCGGTAGCCATCAAGACTGTAGCCGAGTGGTTTCCGCAGAAGCAGCGCTCGCTGGCCACGGGCATTTTCAACTCGGGAACCAATGTGGGCGCGATCCTGGCGCCAATCGCCGTGCCCTGGGTTGCGCTGCGCTACGGCTGGCATGCGGCGTTTCTGATCACCGGCATCTTCAGCGCGGCATGGATCGTGTGGTGGCTGTTCAACTACCGCAAGCCCGCCGAGCATCCCAAGCTCCGCGCCGCCGAACTGCATTACATTAACGACGGAATGACGGAGCCGCCAAAACCAGCCACGCCCTGGCTCAAGCTGTTTGGTCACCGGCAGACCTGGGCGTTCTTTGTCGGCAAGTTTCTCACCGACCCTGTCTGGTGGTTTTACCTCTTCTGGCTGCCGTCGTACTTCACCACGAGATTCCATCTGACGCTCGGAAACCTGTGGATGCCGCTCTTCGTGGTCTATAACGCTTCGACCGTGGGCAGCATTTTCGGCGGCTGGCTGCCGGCGCCCTTCCGACGGCTCGGCCTGTCTGTGAATAACGCGCGGCTCGCTGCGATGCTGTTCTGCGCATGCGCGGTGGTGCCTATCTTCCTGGCCAACTATGCGCACACCGAGTGGGCAGCCATCGGTTTCTTCAGCCTGGCCACGGCAGCGCACCAGGGCTGGTCGGCCAACCTGTTCACCACTGTCTCAGATATGTTTCCGCGCACCGAAGTGGGCTCGGTAACGGGCATTGGGGGCACGGCTGGAGCCATAGGCGGGGCCTTGATAGCGGTCTTTGCCGGTTACGTATTGAAGTACACCCACAGCTATTCGATCCTGATCGCCATCGCCGCCAGCGCGTATCTGGTGGCATGGGTCTTCATCAACCTGCTGGCTCCAGGATTGAAAAAGGCGGAGTTAGCCGCATGAGTCTCTACTGCTCCATCGGCAGTCCTGAAACCGACCTTTCTCCCGCGCAGCTCAGGGACCTGCTCCACGAGACGCTCGCCCGGCTAGGTCCGCGCAGCACGGTTCTCGCCGTGCCGCCGGATCAGAGCCGCGAGCACTCCCAGGCCGGCCCGCTCACCCGCTTCATCTATGAGTACTACGGAGACAGGCTCAAGGCGGTGCTGCCCGCCATCGGCACCCACACGCCCATGCGCGACGACCAGCTTACGCAGATGTTCACCGGTGTGCCGCTCGAACTGTTCCGCGTCCACAACTGGCGCACCGACATTGAGACGCTCGGCGAAGTTCCCGCCGCTTTTATCCGCGAGCAGTCGGAGGGCAAGCTCGACTATCCGTGGCCCGCGCAGGTCAACAAACTCGTCTCTCAGGGCGGCTTCGACCTCATCCTTTCCATCGGCCAGGTCGTGCCGCATGAAGTGATCGGCATGGCCAACTACACCAAGAACATTGTCGTGGGAACCGGCGGGCGCGAAGGCATCAACCGCAGCCATTATCTCGGCGCCGTCTACGGCATGGAGCGCATCATGGGCCGCGCGGAAAATCCGGTCCGCAACGTCTTCAACTACGCCTCCGATCACTTTCTCCGTCATTTGCCCATTGTCTACGCGCACACGGTGGTCGGCCGCAAGGATGGCGGCGGCCTTGCCGTCCGCGGCCTCTTCATCGGCGACGATATCGAATGTTTTCTGCGCGCCGCCGAACTCAGCCTCAAGGTCAATTTCGAAATCGTCGAAGAACCCATCGGCAAAGCCGTCGTCTACCTTGAGCCCAGCGAGTTCCACAGCACCTGGATCGGCAACAAGGCCGTCTACCGCACACGCATGGCCCTTGCCGACGGAGCCGAGCTCATCATCCTCGCTCCCGGCGTCCACGAGTTCGGTGAAGACAAGAGCATCGACGCCCTCATTCGCAAGTACGGCTACTTCGGCACGCCCGCCACGCTCAAAAGCGTCCAGGACAATCCCGACCTTGCCAGAGAGCTGAGCGCCGCCGCGCATCTCATCCACGCTTCATCAGAGGGCCGCTTCAAGATCACCTGGTGTCCCGGCCATCTGACCCGGCAGGAGATTGAAGGCGTGGGCTACGCCTACGGCGATCTCAAAACCATGCTCGCCCGCTACGATCCGCACAAGCTAGCCAACGGATACAACGATGTCGGCGGGGAAAAAATCTTCTTTGTCGCCAATCCCGCGCTGGGTCTCTGGGCGCATCGCAACCGTCTGTGAACAAGATGCGTCGCACCGCGTACCCGCCCAGGCAGGCCTCACGCCGAACGGAACCACTCTCCGCAAGAGTCGTTTTTTTCGAACCAGGCGCGGCCTCCATCGCGCCGCTGGAGGCACAAAAGAGCAACGGGCTTTAGACTGCGCGCACCGAATTGAACCATCCGGCATTACTGCAACAGGATAGGAACCGCTATGGCAAATTCAAAATTGAAACTTGGCAGATTTTCCATCGGAACCGGCGACCGCTTTGCGCACCAGGCCAAAGCGCAGCTCCAGGCCTGCGTGCAGGCTCTCGCCGCCGGCATTGAAGTGGTCCCCGTCTGGAACAAGTCCAACCGCGAACACACCATTATCGGCTCCGAGCCAATCTCTACGCGGCTGGCCGCCGATGCCGCCGTGCAGACCCTCGGCTGGAAGCTTCCCTACTACTGCGACGCCGATCACATCACTGCCCAGACCGTCGACCGGTTCCTTGCTCCCTGCGATTTCTTCACCATCGACGTCGCCGACTTCATCGGCCAGCCCGCAGATTCGGCCGATATCGATGCCTTCGTCAAGCGCCATCCCGAGTTGCTCGGCAGCATCGAGCTGGCCGGCATCGACGAGCCCTTTGACATCACCCGTGAAAACCTTACCTCCACTGCGCAAAAATTTCTGGCCGCCGTAAAAAAAGCCGGCGAAGTCTATCGCAAGGTGGAAAGCGCCAAAGGCGCGGGCAACTTCATCCCCGAAGTCTCGATGGACGAGACCGATCGCGCACAGAGCCCTGTCGAGCTGCTCATCATCCTGGCCGCCATTGCCGACGAAGGCATCCCCGTGCAGACCATCGCGCCCAAGTTTAGCGGCCGCTTCAACAAGGGCGTCGACTACGTGGGAGACCTGGCCCAGTTTGAGCGCGAGATGGCGCTCGATGTCGCCGCCATCGACTATGCCGTGCATCAGTACGGCTTGCCCGCCGACCTCAAGCTCAGCGTCCACTCCGGCAGCGACAAGTTCTCCATCTATCCCGCCATCTACGCCACCATGCAGCGAACCGGCGCCGGAGTTCATCTCAAGACCGCCGGAACCACATGGCTTGAAGAGCTCATCGGCCTGGCTGAAGCGGGCGGCGAAGGCCTTGCGCTTGCCAGGGAAATCTACGCCGAAGCCCTTGCTCACCTCGACGAGCTGTGCGCGCCCTACGCAACCGTCATCGACATCCATCCATCCCGGCTGCCTTCCGCCGATGAGGTACGCACCTGGACCTCGGAGCAGTACACCTCCGCGCTGCGTCACATCGAAGGCGATCCGGCTTACAACGACAGCGTCCGCCAGTTGCTCCACGTCGGCTTCAAAATCGCCGCCAAAATGGGTCCGCGCTATATCCATTTGCTGGAAGCCAACGAGCCCGTCATTGCGAGGAACGTGACCGAAAACCTCTTCGATCGCCACATCGCACCCGTATTCCTTGGCCGCGGCATACGCTGACGCGACCCGCGAACGTCCGCTGACCCATCCTTGAATTACCTTTTTGATTCAAGGATGAAAAAGCACGAACACAAATTCGGCACGTTCAACTCGACACGAACATCAGTTTCGATTCATCACGGAGAATTCATGAGCACACAACTTTTCAACCTTGAGGGCAAAATCGCGGTCGTCACCGGAGGCACCTCGGGCATTGGCCGCGCCATGGCCCTGGGCCTGGCCGACGCCGGCGCGGATGTCATTGCCACCGGCCGCCGCGAACAGCAGGTGCAGGATGTCGCCGCAGAAGTCGAATCCCGCGGCCGCAGATCCCTGCGCATCGCCTCCGACGTCAACGATCGCGCTTCGCTCGAAAAGCTTCTCGGCGCGACGCTCGATGCCTTCGGCAAAGTCGACATCCTGGTCAACTGCGCCGGCATTATCAAGCGCACGCCCACGCTCGAACTGTCGGAAGAGGAGTGGAACGGCATCATCGGTACCAATCTCACCGGCACCCTGCGCGCCAGCCAGATTTTCGGCAAACACATGATCGGTCGCGGCTACGGCCGCATCATCAATATTGCGTCACTGAACAGCTTCGTCGCGCTGACCGAGGTGGCAGCCTACGCCGCCAGCAAGGCCGGCGTCGCCTCGCTCACCCGCTCGCTCGCCGTCGAGTGGTCCCGCAAAGGCGTCACCGTCAACGCCATCGCCCCCGGCGTCTTCCGCACCGACATCAACGCCAAGCTGCTCGACAGCACCGCCCGCGGCCAGGAGCTGCTGCTGCGCACCCCCATGGGTCGCTTTGGCAAGACCGAAGAGTTGGTCGGCGCGGCCATCTATCTCGCATCCGATGCCGCGTCCTTCGTCACCGGAGAAGTCCTCGTAGTCGACGGCGGCTTTCTGGCCAGCGGCGTCAATCAATAATTCTCAAATCGTTGCCGCGGAGAGGAAGCGATCTACTTTGGGCTGGGGAATCTCTGAACAAGCTTTTGGTGCGAAACCTGTATTCCCTCAAGGGTTGAAGCCCCGTTGACTCTGCGGGGCTTGATGTACGGGCTGAAGCCCGTACCCTTCATGTCATCGACTTATGCAGAGATTCTGTGGATCGCCTTGTCCGGCGCCAATCGCGAACCCGCTGCCGCTCTTCAGTGCAGCTCAACCTCCGCGCCCGGACCTTTCACAATCCCCTCGCCCTGGGCAGCCGTTACCACCACGCCGGTTCCCGTCACATCCGCGTAGCCGATGGTCAGCCCTTTCTGCGCGCCAATCTTCACGTTCTTCAGCACTACATTCTTGACCGGCGACTCCGGCAGACCCACAATGGCGCCGGCATTCTCGCTGCCCATCGCCGTCACGTTCTCAATGGTGATGTCGTGAAAGTGCGGTGTCAGCCGCCCCACCGGCTGCGGCGCTTCACCGGCCGGCGGCAGCACCTTGGGGTAATACTCGCTGATGATGATCGCGTTCCCCACGTTCTTCATCACCAGATCGCGAAACGTCAGGTGCCCCACGTCGTGTCCGCGGTCACGGTTGGACTTTACGCGAATCCCGTTGTCGGTCCCGTCAAATTGAATTCGCTCGGCGACAATGTTTTCCGCGCCGCCGGAAAGCTCGCTGCCCACCGATACCCCGTGCCCGTGCATGAATGTGCAGTCGCGGATGGTGATGTCGGTGCTTGGCGCATCGGGTCCCGGTGAGTTGATCGCGCCCGACTTGATGGCCACATTGTCGTCGCCCACGTCCGAATACACATGCTCGATCAACACATGCGACGACGAGAACGGATCGATCGCGTCGGTGTTCGGCGAGTGCTGCGGCGCCAGAATCCGCACATTGCGAATTGTCACGTCGTCAGAGTAGTACGGAACCAAGTGCCACATGGGCGAGTTCTTCACCGTCACGCCTTCCACGCGCACATGCTTGCAGTGATCAAAAATCACCAGCTTGGGCCGCGGATGGTTGCCCAGCACGCCATGATCGTGAACGCGGCGCGCCTCGTCCCACCAGCTCTGCCCGTTGCCGTCAATCGTTCCCTCACCGGTGATGGCAACGTTTTCCGCGTTTGTCGCGCTGATCAGCGGCTGCGCATCCGGCTCCTTGAACTCCACCTTGGCCGGATAATCCGCATGATCCGGCGATCCCAGCAGGGTTGCGCTCTTGTCCAGGTGAAGCGTAATGTCGCTGCCCAGCACAATCGGCGCGCTCAGATACGTTCCCGCGGTCAGCTCCACCGTGCCGCCGCCCTTCTGCTCGCATGCGTCCAGCGCATTTTGGATGGCAACCGTATCCTTCGTTGTGCCGTCGCCCTTTGCCCCGTAATCGCGCACATTGCAGGTAGCGGCGCCCGCCGCGGCCGCCAGCGCCAGCATTGCCAATGCCGCACACATACAGCCAGATCTGTTCTTCTCTCGCATGGCTCAAAACCTCTTGTCCGCCGCTCTGCTTGCGGCGCAACCATCATAACTCCTTCCGCGGTCAGTGGTCCTACCACTGACCGCGGCAATCCTCCGCCAACCCCGCTCGACCCGATTTAGTCCAAGCATGCTACAATTTCGCTGCATTGCCGCCGGGGTCTAAAAACATCATGAAAAAATCGCACCGCTTCCGCTCCTTTGCGTTCCATTGCCTTTCCGGTTCCGCGCTTCTCGCCGCTGCCCTGCTCATCTTGCCCGCCGCCCCGCTCTACTCGCAGCAGCGCGTTCCGCACGCGCAAGCCGTGGCTCGCGCCCGCCAGATCGTGGCCCGCATGACGCTTGATGAAAAGATCGCGCAACTGCACGGCATCCGCGATGCCGACAACTTTCGCGTTATCCCCGGCCTGCCGCGCCTTGGCATTCCCGCGCTGCACATGACCAACGGTCCTGCCGGCGTGGGCCCCGGCGGCGCCGGCCCGCAAAAACCGGCCACCGCCATGCCCGCGCCCATCGCGGTCGCCGCCACCTGGGACCCATCGATTGCGCACACCTACGGCAAGCTCGAAGCCGAAGAAACCCGCTCTCTCGGCAGCCAGCTCTTTGAGGCGCCCGACATCAACATCGCCCGCGTGCCGCAGGGTGGCCGCGTCTTCGAGAGCTTCGGCGAAGATCCCTGGCTGACCTCGCGCATCGCCGCCGCCGACATCGAAGGCATCCAGTCCACCGGCATGCTGGCCAACGTCAAGCACTTCATCGCCAACAACCAGGAGTCCTCGCGCATGAGCGTGGATGAGATTGTGGGCGAGCGCGCTCTGCGCGAAATCTACATGCCCGGCTTTGCGGCTGCCATCCAGGAGGCGCACTCCGCCTCGCTCATGTGCGCCTATCCCAGAGTCAACGGGGCTTTCAACTGCGAAAACGCGCCCTTGCTGCAGGGCGTGCTCAAGAAGGAGTGGGGCTTCAAGGGCTTCGTCGTCTCCGACTGGGGTGCAACCCACAGCACCGTGCCCAGCGCGCTCAACGGTCTGGACGTCGAGATGCCCACCGGCCGCTACTTCGGCGACGCGCTGCGCAAGGCCGTGGACGCGGGCCAGGTGCCGGTCTCCGTTCTCGATGAAAAGCTAGTGCGCCGCTTGTCCACGATGATCGAGTTCGGCCTCTTCGGCCCGCAGCCCAAACCGCAACCCATTCCAGCCTTCGCGCATGGCGCCATCGCCCGCACCATCGCCGAGCAGTCCATGGTGCTGCTCAAGAATGACGGCAACCTGATGCCCATCGATCGCAAAACCGTCCGCAACATCGCGCTCATCGGGCCGTGGGCGGTGCGCGCGGAAACCGGCGGCGGCGGCAGCTCCCACGTTATCCCGCTCTACACCATCACGCCCGATAACGGCCTGCATGCCGCGCTCAACTCCTATACCCGCCTCGCTGTGCTCGACGGCACCGACGTGGACACCGCAGTCGCCGCCGCCAAACGCGCGCAGATCGCCATCGTCATGGTCGGCGACCAGGACAGCGAAGGCCACGACCAGAGCCTCGAGCTACCCGAATCGCAGAACAACCTCATCGAGGCAGTCGCCAAGGCCAACCCCAGAACCATCGTTGTGCTCAAGAGCGGCTCCGCCATCCTGATGCCCTGGATCGGCGATGTGGCCGCCGTGCTGGAAGCCTGGTATCCCGGCGAAGAAGACGGAGCCGCCGTCGCTGCTGTTCTGCTCGGCGACGTGAATCCCTCCGGCAAGCTACCGATCAGCTTCCCGCGCGCGGTGGATCAGACGCTGGCCCTACATCCCGGGCAGTATCCCGGCGTGGACGGCACCGTGCATTACACCGAAGGCCTGGAGGTTGGCTATCGCGGCTATGACGCGCAAAATGCCACGCCGCTGTTCCCCTTCGGCTTTGGGCTCTCCTACACGCAGTTCAGCTTTGCGGGACTCAAGGTTGCGCAGCAGCCCGGCAGCGCCAACGCGACTGTGACCTTCACCGTGACCAACACCGGCCAGCACGCCGGCGCTGAGGTCGCGCAGCTCTACCTGGGCTTTCCGCCCATCGCTGAAGGCAACGAGCCGCCCATCCAGCTCAAGGGCTTCCGCAAGATCGACCTCAAGCCCGGCGAATCCAAACCGGTTGAGCTGAAGCTCGACGCGCACGCATTTTCTTATTGGTCGGAGAAGGCGCACGCCTGGCAGGTAGCGCCTGGGGAATTTCAGATACTTGTGGGAGACTCTTCAGCCAGCACACCACTCAAGTCCAGCGTAACGGTGCGTTAGCAACTATCTCCTTACGTCCTGACCGTCTTGCGCCTACACAATCGCGGGCGCCGCGGCTGTTTCTTCCTTGGCCGGCAGCCGCACAATGAACCGCGTAATCCCCGGCTCGGACTTCACCTCGATGGTGCCGCCAAACTTCTGGGTTACGATGCGGTTCACAATCTCCAGCCCCAGTCCGGTTCCCGAGCCCTGCGGCTTGGTGGTAAAAAACGCCTCGAAGATATGCGGCAGAACCTCCTGCGGAATCCCGGTGCCGTGATCCTCGATGCACACCGCCAGCCAGCCCGGCTCGGTCCAGGTGGACACATTGATCTGCCCGCCCGTCGGCGACGCATCCATCGCGTTGTCGATCAGGTTGGTCCACACCTGGCTCAGCGCCGAGCCGCGCGTCTTGATGATCGAAGGCGACGCCTCGAATCGCTTCTCAATCGACAGGCTCTTGCTGCGCAGCTTGTACCCCAGGATGGTAATAGTGCTCTGCAGGCTGTCGTGTACGTCCAGCTCCTTGCCCGGCGTGCGCTCGTCATAGGCGAACTTTTTGACCGCCATCACCAACTCGGACACCCGCGAAATGCTCTCCTCGATGGCGCACACCAGCGACACGCTCGACACCAGCGCCTCCAGCCAGTTCAGCGCGTCTGAAAAGTGTGGCGCATCGAACACCTCGCGCGCACAGGCCAGCTCACCCTGCTTGAATCCGATGGAAACCAGCGAAGGCGCTATGGAATACGCATTCTCGACACCAGCCGAAGCGAGCCACTCGGCCATCGCTTCTTCAGCGTCGGACTGCTCCAAGCTGCTCATCGCCTGCATCCGGCAGCCGCTCATGGTGTGCTCCAGCAGGCTGCGCATGCAATCCAGTTGTGGGGGCGTCTTGGGATGGTCATCGGCGCTGTAGCGCAGGCTCAGCTTCTGCAGCCGCATCAGGTTTTCGCGCAGTTGCGAGGCCGCGCGCTTGGCTGCCGACCCCGGATTGTGCAGCTCGTGCATGAGGCCCGCCGCCAGCGTGCCCAGCGAAACCAGCTTCTCCCGGTGCAGCGCCTCGGTCTGGTAGGCCTGCAGACGCACCGCCATGTCGGCCATCACCACCTTGCGCACCGAAGGACAACAGGCCAGCAATGACCAGAACTCATCCTCGGAGAAACGCAGCAGCACCGAGTCAGCAATCGTTTTCACCTGAAGAGAAGAGTGCGTCTTGCCGGTGAGAAAGGGCACTTCGCCGAATGCCTCGCCGCCCCGTGCCACCCCCACCAGGGTCAGCGATCCGTCGGACTCAGGCCGCTCCGACCGTATCTGGCCCTCCAGCAGCACCCAGTAGTAGCGAACTTCGTCGCCGGGCTGCACCAGCAGGGCGCCTTCCCGCGCCGTCACCCGCTCCACGCGAACCACGCCGCTGAGTGCTTCCGGGCCGGTTCCGGAAAAGGGACGGGTATGGAAGAGAGCATCACCAATATCCTTCAGCAAGACCTGGTCAATCTCGATCTGTTTTCCGCTTTCGCTCATTCTGCCATTCGTCCCTCAACTAAAATCCAGCCAGATACTGGTGTACCAACTGCACCGCGATCGAACCCTCGCCCACCGCCGAAGCCACCCGCTTCATCGATCCGCTGCGCACGTCCCCGGCCACAAACACCCCCGGAACGCTGCTCTCCAGCAAATACGGCTCGCGCGGCTCCTTCCATATCTCCGCTACCCTGGGCTCGCTGCGCAAATCCGGCCCTGCCAGCAGAAATCCGTTCTTGTCCCGCAGCACGCAGGGCGGAAGCCATGTGGTTACCGGCACCGCGCCGATAAACACAAACAGCGAGTTCGCCGCCACCTGTTTTTCTCCGTCCGTACAGCGCAGCCGCAGACCTTCCAGACGTTCCTCGCCGGTGGCTTCGAGCACCTGCGAGCACGTCTCCACCACAATATTCGATGTGGCTGCGATCTCATCGATCAAATATTTCGACATGGTGGCGGAAAGCCCGGCGCCACGTACCAGCATCGTCACCTTGTTGGCGAAATTGGCAAAGTGCAGTGCCGCCTGCCCCGCGGAGTTGGCTCCGCCTACCACGAAAACGTCCTCGCCCCTGCAGGCCACGGCCTCCACCAGCGCCGCGCCATAATAAATGCCGCGCCCTGCAAGCCGTTCCGCTCCCGGCACATCCAGCTTGCGATACTGCACGCCCGGTGCCAGCAGCACGCTGTGGCTTGAAACCTCGCGCCCATCGGCCAGTTTCACGAACCGGTACTGCCCGTCGGTCCGCAGCCCGGTGGCCCGCTGCACCACGAACTCCGCGCCAAAGCGCGATGCCTGCGTATGCGCCCGCCGCCCCAGTTCCGCCCCGGTCACGCCCGAAGGAAACCCCAGGTAATTCTCGATCCGCGAGCTCGATCCCGCCTGTCCGCCCGGCGCTTCGGGCTCGATCACCAGTGTCTTCAGCCCTTCGCTCGCGCCATAGACGGCCGCTGCCAGTCCGGCCGGGCCCGCGCCCACCACCACCATGTCGTAAAAGTCCTGCGCCGCCTGGGTGCGCAGCCCTACCCGGCCGGCCAGCATCTCCAGCTCCGGATCGACGAGCCAGGTTCCGTCGGCGAACAGCACCACCGGCAGCCGCGCCGGATCGAGCTGCCGGTCAGTGAGCAGCTTCATCACATCCGCATCGGTCGCAATATCGAGCCACCGGTATGGCACATGATTGCGCGACAGAAAGTTCCGTACTTTATGGTCTTTGAGCAGCCAGCGGTGCCCGATTACCCGCAGCCCCTCGAACGGAGGCCGGTAGCCCGCCTGCCAGTCCTCCAGCAGGTCGGTTATCACCGGATAGAGCTTCTCCTCCGGCGGGTCCCAGGGCTTGTTCAAATAGTAGTGAATCCGCGCCGAGTTGATGGCCCGGATGGCGGCTTCAGTGTCCGCGTAAGCGGTGAGCAGCACCCGGCGGGCCTCAGGATAGATGGGCCGCGCCCGCTCCAGAAACTCCACGCCGGTCATGCCCGGCATCCGCTGGTCGCTGATAAACAGCGCCACCGGCTCCTCGCGCGTCTTCAACTGGTCCAGGGTATCCAGCGCCGCCTGGCCGCTGGCCGCGCGCATGACCCGGTAGGTCGTTCCATATTGACGGCGCAGGTCCTGAACCACCGCCTCCAGCACGCTGATATCGTCGTCTACCGCCAGAAGTATCGGCCTTGCCATATATCCACAGTTTACGGCCTGCGGCCTGTTTCTGAAGCGGCCGGCGACGCGGCGCGCAGTGATACGCCCGCCGGCCCCGTTTCACTATCCGACAGTGACCGCACCCAACAAAAGTGGCATTGACCCTGCGCAAGCGATTCAGATAGAAGGGAATAGAACACTTGCAGTGTAGCAAATCAGGACATTACCAAAGGAATGTCCTGTTGATGCCGATACTGCAGAAAATGGCTCTATTTACCAGCCCTCGGGCTTCCCCAACCCGGTAACCGCCGGATAACTAAGCTGTATCAACGACCTGAGACGTGGATAGAAGTACATAAGGCATTCGACATGAATAAAATCATCCTCGCGGATTCTCAAGCTATCTTCCGCGCCGGCACTGCCAAGGTGTTGGCCATGGACGAAGATCTGCGCATTATTGCTCAGTGCACCGACCTCGAACGTATGTACCACGCAGTTACCACCTTCCCTTCTTCGATCGTGCTGTTCGCAGCGTCGCTTCATCCGGATTTTCCACGCCTGCGCGTGCTCATCGAGAGCATGGGAAGCCGGGGAATCGTCATCGCGGAAAACAGTGAAGCCGCAGCCGGCTACATGCAGCAGGGCTTCCGCGGAGTCGTCTTTCGCAGCGTCACCGGTCCCACTTTAGTGGAATGCGTTCGCCAGGTGGCCGCCGGACAGACCTGGGTTCCGCCACAGATCATGCAGCCGGACTCGCCGGCAGACGACCTGGTCGGCACCCGCGTCCGCGACCGCCTTACGCCCAAGGAGATGCGCATCGTCGCTCTCATCGTCCAGGGTTGCAAAAACCGCGAGATCGCGCTGCGCCTCAAGACCACCGAGCAGGTCATCAAAAACTATCTGCGCTCCATCTACGACAAAACCGGCGTAGGCGACCGCCTGGAGCTGGCGCTGTTCACCATCCACCACCGCGTTCTGGCCCAGGCCGCCGCCGAAGTCGGCAGCAAGCTGGAAGCCGAAGAACAAGCCACTTCCGGGGCCGTAGCGTAGAGCGGCGCCCCTGAGGTTCATCGCACCAATCGAGGCCCCAACTGCGGGTCCTTCGACTGCTTTTGGCGCAAACGACGCGCCAAACTACGCTCAGGATGACTGCGCATTTGGGTTGCGATGAATTGCGGAGACATCAGCCTTACCCCGCGTGGGTAAGACTGAACGCCAGAATCGCCAGCACAATCAGGCTTACCACCGTATACAGCCGGTCCCGCTCCATCGCAAACCCCACCACCGCCAGCGCCACCCGCGCCACCGGCGTAAGAATCAGCAGCACCAGGCCCGCCTGCATCAATCCCTCGCTGTTCAGTTGCGCGGCTGAGCGTAGAATGCCCGGCACCGTCCGGATATCCGCTCCGCCCACCACGAAGCTGTGAAAGTTCGCAGGTACAGCGTGAAAGCGGACGAGGTAAAGAATCCCGCCCACCGTCACGATTGCCGCCGACAGCAGAACCCCCGCGCGCAGCAACTGGCCGATGATGCTTTCAAGCCGTTTGTCGTCCATGCCCGCTACACCTTCCCCAGAATTCCGTTCACGATCATTTCAATGGCCAGCGCCAGAATCACCACGCCAAACACCAGGCGCAGCGTCCGCACCGGCGCCCGCACCAGCACCTTGGTCCCCAGCAGCGCGCCCCCCAGGACGCCCAGCATCACCGGCATCGCCACCCGCGGATCGATGTATCCGCGGCTCAGGTACACGCCCGCGCTGGCCGCCGCGGTTACGCCGATCATGAAGTTGCTGGTGGTGGTCGATACCTTGAACGGAATGCCCATGGCCCGGTCCATCGCGATCACCTTTACCGCGCCCGAGCCGATGCCCAGCAGTCCCGACAGCGTGCCGGCGCCAAACATCAGCCCGAACCCGGTGCCCACGTTGCGCACGCCATATTTTTCGCGTTGTCCATCCACCGGGTAGTCGCCGTCGAATCGCAAGAGCGTGGCCAGCTTGTCCGACTTCACCACGTGCGCGCCATCGGCTCCCTTTGCCAGCGAGGTATACGCCGCGTGAATCAGCACTGCGCCGAAGATAATGGCCAGCGCATGCGTGCTCACCCGCCCGGCAAGATACGCGCCCACAATGGCGCCCGCCGTGGTCGCAATCTCAAGAAACATGCCGATGCGTATGTTGGAAAATCCCTCGCGCACATACGCCGCCGCCGCCCCAGACGAAGTCGCAATCACCGACACCAGCGAAGCGCCGATGGCATACTTGATGTCCACGCCCAGCGCCAGGGTAAGCGCCGGAACCACCACCACCCCGCCGCCAAGCCCGGTGAGCGCGCCCAGAAATCCCGCCAGCGCCGACAGTCCACACACCACCACCGAGAACTCGAGAGCCGTCATTCAGGTCTCCGCCTGCCGCGTATTTTCTTTGAGTGGCCTCTGGCCATGCCGATCGCAGTACAGCTCTCTGCCGATTGACCGATGGATGAATGATAGCCGATGAATGATGCCGACGAATGATAGAGGAACGGCCGCCCGCACAACCGGACTGCAACCATTACCCTACAGCTTCTCCGCTACGCTCTTGGCCTGCGTGAACAAGTAGAGATAATCCGGTCCGCCCGCCTTCGAGTCCGTCCCGCTCATGTTGAATCCGCCAAAGGGATGCGCGCCCACCATCGCTCCGGTACACTTGCGATTGAAATACAGATTCCCCGCGTGGAACTCACGCCGCGCAATCTCCAGCTTGGCGCGATCGCTCGAATACACCGCGCCCGTCAGCCCGTACTCGGTGTTGTTGGCCACGCGCAGACCCTCGTCAAAGCTGGCTGCCTTGAGTATCGCCAGCACCGGCCCAAAGATCTCTTCCTGCGCAATCACCGCATCCGGCGCAATGTCGGCAAACACCGTTGGCTCCAGAAAGTATCCGCCCTCCGCCGTCTGCGGCGCATGGCCGCCGGCCACCAGCCGGCCTTCCTTCTTGCCCGCTTCAATATACTCGAGCATCGAAGCCAGCGCCGCCTGGTTGATCACCGGCCCCATGTTTGGATTTGTCGCCGGATCGCCAACCGTCAGCTTCGTCACCCGCTCCCGCACCCGCTCCACAAACAGGTCGTAGACTGACTCCTCCACAATGGCCCGCGAGCAGGCCGAGCACTTTTGCCCGCTGAACCCGAACGCCGAAGCCACAACGCCCTCCACCGCCGCGTCCAGGTCCGCATCCGCGCACACCACAATCGAATCCTTGCCGCCCATCTCCAGAATCGTGCGCTTGATCCAGATCTGTCCCGGCTTGTTCTTGGCCGCGCGCTCGTGAATCTCCAATCCCACGCTCTTCGATCCAGTAAACGCGATAAACCGCGTCTTCGGATGCTCGACAATCGCGTTACCAAACGCGGCGCCCGAGCCGGGACAGAAGTTCACCACTCCCTCCGGCATCCCTGCTTCTTCCAGCACTTCCACAAATTTCGCAGCAATCGTGGGTGAGTCGCTGGAAGGCTTCAGCACCACCGTATTGCCGGCCACAATCGCGGCCGAAGTCATCCCTGCCATAATCGCAAACGGGAAATTCCACGGCGGAATGACCGCGCCCACGCCCAGCGGAATGTACAACAGCTCGTTGCGCTCGCCGGGATACTGAATCGGCGTCGTCGCCGAGGCCAGCCGCAGCGCCTCGCGCGCATAGAACTCCAGAAAGTCAATCGTCTCGCCCACGTCCGCGTCGGCCTCGGCCCAGTTCTTGCCCACCTCATAGGTCAGCCACGCCATGAACTCGAATTTGCGCTCGCGAATGATCGCAGCCGCGTTGAGCAGCAGCGATGCCCGTTTGTCCGTCGATGCCCGGCTCCAGAACTCAAACGCACCAAGAGCCGCGGTCATCGCCGTCTCAGCATGCTCCGCCCCAGCCTTCTGGTGCACGCCCACAATCTGCGCGGGCCGGGCCGGATTCAGCGAGCGAATCTTGCCCTCGGTCTTCACCCGCTGGCCGCCAACGATCAGGCTATACTCGCGCCCCAGTTCCCGCGCCACACGCTCGAGAGCATCGCGCATCGCGCGCTCGTTCTCTGGCTTTTTGAAGTCGACAAACGGCTCATTCGCAAACTCGCCCTGCGGCGTTCGCGGCTGAATGGATGTGCGCAAAGCAGTGGTAGTCATCACAGTTTCAGTTTAGTCCAAATACGTCTTTGCCAAGGAACGCTAGACTAGCTCTATATGTATCAGACGATCCTGGACACGAACGTGTTGGTGGCGGCCATGCGATCAAAGCACGGCGCTTCCCATCGCCTGCTTACTTTGTTGGGCGATAGTCGTTGGCGACCCAATGTCAGGGTCGCAATGGTGCTGGAGTATGAAGCCGTTCTCAAGCGCAATTGTCGGCAGTTCGGTCTCACAGAGGAAGACATCGACGACGCTGTGGATGCCTATTTGTTCTCAGGCCGGGTTACATCGCTTGTATTTCCTGTGGAGGCCCGTCGCGGCCGACCCTGATGACGATCTTGTGCTGGAAGCCGCTATAGCCAGCCACAGCGATTTCATTGTCACCTTCAATAAGCGGGACTTTTCCGACAGCCTGAGATTCGGAATTCGCTGTCTAACGCCCAAAGAATTCCTTATACTGTTAAAGGAGCTGCCATGAAGAATATCCAACTTCCCGATGATGTTTACCAGCGCGCTGCGGAATTGGCGGAGTCGGACCATGTTTCGGTCGACAGGTTGGTAGCTGCGCTGGTGAACGAGAGCGTCGGCGATTGGTCGCGGCTTCAGACGAGCGCCTCGCGTGGTTCTCTCGAAAAGCTCAAACGCGTCCTGTCCAAGGTCAACGATGCACCCGAGGATATTGCGGATCGCATCTAGCGTGGTAAATCAGCAGTTCGTAGCATGAGCCGAAGCCCCGAACTGCGGGTCCCTTTCGACTGCGCTTGGCGCAAAAACGCGCCAAACTTCGTTCAGGATGACAGTGTACTTGTGATTCGAACTTTGACTCAGGACGCTACGCCGACTTCTGCCCCGCCTGCCGGCTCTTGATCTCGTTCAGCAGCGCCTCCACCTTGTCTTCGCTCTCCAGCGCGCGGAACTTGTCTTCCAATGTCTCCGGAGCCAGCAATTCGCTGGCCGCCGCATTCTCCGCCGCTTGCACGTGAACCTTGCTCTTCATCCGATGCAGCGTCGCCTCCTGCCCGTTGCCCACGTTCTGCCGCGCCTTGGTCACGCGGCCCATCACCCGGGCACGGCGATGCTCGGCCACCAGCATCTCGCAGTGCGCGCGCGTCTCGCTCAGCTTCTGCTCCAGCTTGCGCAGCGCCTGGCGCAGGCTGTCGGCCTCGTGCTTCTGGTCTTCGGCCTGCGCGCCGAAGCCGGTTCCCAGTTGCTCGTGGCTCAACCCACGCTCCAGCGCCTCGCGCGCCAGGTCGTCGCGGTCCTTCTGCACGGCCAGCTCGGCCTTGCGCCGCCAGTCGGTCGCCAGCTTCTCCTGCTCGGTGCGCTTTTGATTCAGCAGATGTTCATCCGCAATCGCAATCGCCACCTGGGTCTTCACCTGCATGAGCTGATTCTCCATATCCAGCACAATCTGCTTCAGCATCCGCTCCGGATCCTCGGCCTTCTCCACCAGATCGTTCAGATTGGCCCGCAGCAACGTGCTCACTCTCTCCAGCAATGACATAATCCCTCCTGTTCCCACTCACCCGAAAAACCAATCCGGCAGCCGAACCCTGGGCGCAGCCGCAAAACCCGTTTCCCAGGCCTGTTTTGGAGACCTGGGAAACCGGCGTATCCATTAACCAGCCGACTCGCCGTTCTGTGCCGGCGCATGCCGCATCGCTTTCACGTTCGAGATCAACTTCATCATGTCCATCCCGCTCAGCGCTTCAAACAGCGCCGGAACCTGCGCTGCAATTTTCGTCATGTCGCCGGTGATCTTGTTCACCCCGGCTGCTCCGTCGGCACCCGTTGACACCACGGTGATCCTGTCCACCTTGGCCAGCGGCTCAGCCATGGCGCGCACCACGTCGGCCATGTTGGTCAGCAGTTTGTCCACCACCGCGGCCTGATTCCATCCCTGATAGGCCTCGGCCTTCATATGCATCGCCTTGGCTTCCGCCTCGCCCTTCTGGAAGATGACTGCGGCCTCGGCCTCGCCCTGTGCGCGGATGGCCGACGCCTGGCCATCGGCTTCTGTCGTCAGCTTGATGCGCTGCGCGCCGGCCAGCGTCTCGATCCGCTGGCGCTCAATCTCGGCAGCCTTCAGCACCGTGGCAATCAGCTCCTTCTCATGGCGCTCGATCTCGGCAGCCTGCACCTTGATCTGGCCCTCTTTCTCCACCTGCTGCACCTTCACTTGCTCAGCCATCACCTGCTGCTGCATCACGTTGGTCTGCAGCTCATAGGCCTTGTCGGCCTGTGCCTGCTGGCGCTTGCTCAGCTCGGTGTACTCGGCTCTCTTGATGTCCAGGTCGCGCTGTGCCTCGGCCTGGCGCGTCTGCGAAGCGGTCTCCGCAATCACCCGGTCCTGATCCGCCTGCGCCATGGCCACGGCCGCTTCGCGCTGCGCGTTGGCGCGCTGAATCGCCGTGTCGCGCTCCGCCTCGGCGGTGGCCACATCAGCATCGCGCTTGATGCGCGCAATGTCCGGACGGCCCATGTTGGAGATGTACTCATTCTTGTCGCGCACTTCCTTGATGGTGAACGAAATCACCTCCAGCCCCATCTTGCTCATGTCGTCCGCGCAGGTCGCCCGCATCCGGTCGCCCACCATCTCCGGCTCTTTCACGATCTGCTCCACCGTCAACTGGCCGATAATCCCGCGCAGGTGGCCCTCCATCACCAGCCGGATCAGTCCTTCGCGCTGCGCCGGCGCTTTGGTCAAAAACTGCTCGGCCGCAGTGAGTATCGATGACTGGTCGCTGCGCACCTTAATCTGCGCCACCGCCTCCACCGTTACCGCCACGCCCTGCTTGGTATACAGGTCCTGCTGCGGCGCTACGTCAAAGCTCATCAGTTCCAGGCTCAGTTCGCGGCAGTTCTCCACCATCGGAAAAATCACCGTCCCATGTCCCTTGATCACCCGCGGTCCGCGAAATCCGAACACGATCAATGCTTCGTTCGGTCCGGCCTTGCGATACATCCTGGCCAGAATGCCAAGAATGATGATCAATACCAGCCCCGCCAGTCCCGCATACAAAACCATGTCATTCGTCATTACGCTCATCATTGCTTACCCGGCCCTTTCTTCCGGGCGCCTGAAAATTGGTTTGGTTCGTCCATCGTTGTGGGGATTGTCATTTCTGTCCTGTCAGTGCCGCGTTCCGGACTTGCGCCCATTGCGCGGAAACATCTTCGCCAGCAGTCCAACCACAAAAATCGCCGCCAGCACCGCCATGTTCGTAATCAGCATCGTCTGGTCCGTCATATACCTCGATCTTCCAACCTCCTATTCCTAAGCCCATCGCTTCCACAGTCCTGCTTAAGCAGTCCACGGCTCACTGTCCAGATCCGAGCCCGTCCTCCCACCGCCGCACATACGCAATGCCTCTTTCATACCGCACCACAAACACCTCCTCCTGCCTGCCGATCGCGGCTCCGTCTTCTGATCGCGCCGGAGTCGACCGCACCGCGCCGAGTTGCTCATACACCATCTCGCCGGTTCCACCCATGCGAATGGGCCAGGAGATGCGCCCTACCGCGCCCACGACGCCGGTTTCCTCCGCCGTCAACTCCCGCTCGTGCCGCATCAGCACCCTGGTCAGAAACAGAAACACGATTGCTCCGCCAATCAACCCGCACATTGCCGCAATCAGCAGCACCAGCGCGGCCACCAGGCTCGCGTGCCGCGTGAGCAGATAACCCGCCGCGCCAAACCAGCACAAAAACACCATGATCGAAAACCCGTTCCACCACGGCATTGCCGCGCCCGCATGAGGCAGATGCGCGTGAGCAACATGAGGCACGTGCACGTGTCCGCCAAAATGCCCCATGCCGCCCAGCAGCGAAATCAGGCTCAGCAGCAACCCCATTAAAAAGCAGATCAGATAGAACGACGCCCACGTCATCTTTGCGCCCCCGGTCGGCTGCCGTTCGCCGCGGCTTTCTTCTGTACCTGCCGGCGGCTCCGGGTCCGCGCCGCGGCTTCACGGCTGCCGGCCGCGCCCGCCGTTCCCGGGTGCTTGACCGCCGATTCCTGTTCCCTGACCTTGCTGCGCAGCACTTCCGCCAGCCGCGGCACCAGTCCCGGCATGTCCATGATCGACTCCAGCAGCAGCAGGCACTCGCGCGAATTTTCATGCTGGGCCAGCGTCAGCAGCGCCTGCTTCAGCTCCGGATCGCGCCGGAACCGCTCGGCGCCCGCGATCAGCCAGAGATCCAGCTTGTCTTCGGTGTTGCGCAGCTCGCTCTGCAACTCCGGCGAATAGCCTTCCGGATCGTCCACCAGGTAGCCCGGATGCACCTTGAAAAACTTCGCCAGTGTCTGCCGGGTTGTATTGGTCAGGTGCGGCCGCGCGCCCGACTCGATCTGCGACAGATAGCTCTGGCTGAGCTTCGATCCCGTCTCCGCATCGATGGCCCGCACCAGCTCGAGCTGGCTCATCGCCCTGCCCAGCCCGCGCAAGCTTCCCTCCACCTCGCGCAGATAGCGGATTTTTTCACCCAGCTTCATAGCCACGTTCCGTTCGCTTTCCACTCCGCTTTCGGCCCGGCATCTGTTTCGCGCGAAGACCAATTGCAAATTGCAATAACAATATCGCAGATTGCGATACGATGCAAGAAAAATCTGCGCGGCGCCTGTGCAAATCTTGCGCCGCGCCCGTAATCGATTGCAGAAAAAGGGCTTGCCTGGAATCCGCCGCGGAACTGCTGTCCCAGAACTGCCGGTCCGCTCGGCCAACCCAAGGCGCTTTACACCGCCGCTTGCCGCTTACTCTTCGTTCGCGGAGCGGTGTCCGGGGGAAAACGGTTGAAAACCGAAATCCCGCTACTGCACGCTTGAAGCGCCTTTGATGAACGCGGCCACGCGATCATGCAGCAGCTTCCGGCACTCGCTACGCACATACACCATGTGTCCTGACTCGTACCAGTCATACTGAATGTTTTTGGCCAGCGACTGCGGAATGGGCAGATGCTTCTCTTCATACTGCGCGCCGAAAAACGGCGTGGCCAGGTCGTAGTAGCCGCCGTTCAGCATCACCTTCAGCCGCGGATTGGTCTTCATCGCATCCGCCAGGTCGCTCGACACGTTCAAATTCAGCGGATTTTCGTTGTGCTTGAAGTCCCACTTCGACGCATCGATCTCCGCCAGATACGTCTGTCCCTCGCCATACTTCAGCACCCGCCGCATGTAGTCATTCAGCAGCGACACATAGGCTGAAGAGATTGCCGCGCTCTGCGGATCGTAATCCGCCTCCTTGCTGAGTGGATCGATCGATGGCCCGGTGAAGCGGGTGTCGTATCGTCCCGTCGTCAGGTCCTGGGAGTCGTCGAAGTTCTTCTCGAACTCGCCGCCCTCCACGCGCAGATTGGCCTTGAGCAGATACGCCACCGGCAGCGCCGTATACTCGTGCAGCTTTTCGGCCACGGCCTGCTTTTCCGCATCGCCCAGGTCCGTCCCCTGCGCCAGCGCGTGCGCGTACGGACCCATCGCGTAGGCTTCCACTTCTTTCAAAAGAGGCTCGAGCGCCGGCGGCTCCGGGGAAAGCTTCTTGTGATACCACGCCGTCGCCGCATACGTCGGCAGCGCCAGCTCATAGGGCAGGTCCACGCCGGGATTCATCTCCGCAACGTCGATAAACACGCTGAAGTTGAATATCTGCGAAAGCAGAATCACTCCATTCACGTCAATCGAGTCTTTGTCCTCGAGCATCTTGGCCAACACCGCCGACCGCGTGGTGCCGTAGCTCTCGCCAAACAGAAACTTCGGCGAATTCCACCGGTCGTACTTGGAGATAAACCGCGCAATGAATCGCGTAAACGCGCCTCCATCCTCATCCACGCCCCAGAACGCCTTCTCCGCATCTTTGCCGACCAGCCGTCCAAACCCCGTTCCCGGCGCGTCGATAAACACCAGGTCGCTCACATCCAGCAGCGTCTCGGCATTGTCTTCCAGCTTGTACGGCGCAGCCGGCAGATGCTCGTCACTGTCGGTCGCTACGTACTTTGGCCCCAGCGATCCCATGTGCAGCCATACGGTCGAGCTGCCCGGGCCGCCGTTATAAAAAAACGTAATCGGGCGGTCGTCGGCGCGGGTTCCCTTCTTGAAATAAGCCACGTAAAACATGCGCGCCACCGGCGGCGCATCGGCCTCATCCTTTGGCGCCGAGATCGCCAGTTGCGAGCCTGGCAGCGGCTTTCCGTCCATGTCCAGTTGCGCGTCCTGCGCATCCGTCGCGCCCACCGTGATCATTCCCGCCACGGCGGTGTACGCAATGTGCTGGCCGCCCGCATCCACCGTGCCCTCGGTGGTCGAGTCGGCCGGCGGAGCAGCTTCGGCGGCTTTTTCCGTGGCAGCCGGTTTCGCCGCCGGAGGCTTATCGTCGCCGCGAGCAGCTAGAGGCAACAGCAGCAATGCCGCCGCAAACACAACGGCCACCAGTCGTGAGGCTGAATTCATTGAGTTGTCTCCGGAAAAGAGATTGGCTAAGAATCCCAGTGCTAAGAATCACAGTATAGAGCGCGGGCTTCGGAATCGGCCGCTATTTACAGCCTTGCACTGGGCATATAACGGCAGCCAAATGCCTCACTTCCGGGCCCGATTTCCGACGGCTGAGCGCCTGACAACCGACGACTGTTCTTTGCTATACTCATAAAGGTTCACCTCGTGCGGAGGTGGCGAAATTGGCAGACGCACCAGCTTGAGGTGCTGGCGCCGCAAGGCATAGGGGTTCAAGTCCCCTCCTCCGCACCAAAAGATCTTCTCGTCCGGCCTTACCGGTTGCTGATCGCCTTACCGGAAGCGCCTTAGAAAGCAGTTCAAGTTCATGCAGATTCTGTTCTGGTTCGTCATCTTCGTCCACGTGGTCGTGTCCCTGTTCCTCGTCGGAGTGGTTCTCATCCAGCAGGGCCGCTCGGCCGATCTCGCCGGAGCCTTCGGCGGTCAGGGCTCGCAGACAGCCTTTGGCCCCCGCGCCGCGGCCAACGTGCTCACCCGCCTGACCACCTGGGCGGCGGTCATCTTCATGTGCACCTCGCTGAGCCTGGTGGTCCTTTACCAGCGCTCCACCGGCACCCATTCCGTGTTGGAAGGCGTAAAGCCGGCCCCGGCCAGCGCTCCGGCCAAGCCCGGCAAATAACGCGGCTCCGCCATAGCGGAAATGAAAAGCGGCAAGCAAAAAGGCAGACCCCTGGGCCTGCCTTTTTGCTTGCTCAAAGCTCTCCGGCAATCTTATCGCCGGTGCTTTGGCTTCCATCCCGTAGAGCTTCCATCCGGTAGATCTGTTACACCGGCGGCAGCCCGTCCACAACCGGCACGCCCGCCGGCGCCCTGAACCGGAACGTATCCGCCGCCATTGGCACGTTCGCCTGCTCGTCTGTAAACGTGAACCGCGTCAGCGCCCCGTCCGTCTCCTGCACTTCGATGCCGGTGATGGTTCCCTCGGCCGTTACCGTCAGCGCCAGCCGCGTAATGCGTTTTTCCTGTCCCTTGGGCTGGCCGCTCAGCACGAACTCGCCGTTTGCCGCCGCAGCCACCGTCAGGTGGGCCATCTCTTTTTCAAGATCGGTATGTCCCAGCAAAAACCTGAGCGGCGAGCGCAGATCGTCCAGTTCCTTGGCCGGAATCCGCTGCACCTGTGGAGCACCGGGCGCATAGAACCACCCATATTTGCCGTCCAGCAGAAACAGCTTGCCCGGCGGCGAGTTGTAATCCCAGCGCATGCGGCCGGGCTTGGCTAAAAGCAGTGTTCCGCTCTCGCTGCGCGAAATCCCCAGCCCGTTGTAGCTCTCGGTAAATCCGGCTTTGAGTGAGTGCAGGCTGTCGTAGTGGCGGTCGACGCGCCTGGCCAGCTCCTGCGCCGACAGCGGCCGCTGCTGCGCCTGCGCGCAGAGCGCAACCACAGCCACCAGCACAACCGCAGCCGCCGATGCAACCACGGCCGCCGGCGAACCGCCGCGCCGCCACAGCTTCGGCAGGCTCATTGCAGCAGTTGCGTGCAGTTGGTGCCGCCCTTGGGATCGTACTTAGGCGACCCGCCAAACTCGTCGGTGCAGAAGCCGCGGTCGCCGGTCTTGCCCACCGCCTGCGGAACCGCCGTCAGCGTATAGCCGGTCACGCGGTCCTGGTTATTCACCGTCACCTTGGTGCAGTTTGTAATGCTGAACACATAGCCCGACTTGTACCCTGAAGCCAGGTCGGCCTGCAGCAGTTGCGCCGCCTGCGGCGTCGGCGGACCCGAGTTCGGATCGCCGCCCAGCGATGCCAGCGAGCAGGCGTAACCCTGCGCGGGATAGGTCGACTCGTACTGAATCTCGGCCTGGGTGACCGCGCGCAGCGAATTGATCGCCGATGTGTCGTTGGCGTGCTTCTTCATCACGCCGATCGTCGGAATTGCCATCAGCATCAGGATCAGGATGATGGCGATCACGATCAGCAGTTCCATCAGCGTAAAGCCGTTCGGCGTGCCAATCGTCGTCTTGGGGCCGCGTACTCGGTCGCGCCGGCGCAATATCTTGCAGTCCATGGATTTCCGGTGCCTCATAGGAGCAGGCCAAGCGCTTCAGACCCGTTCGTGAAAATGCTACAACGTTAAGACGCAGAAAGGAAACGGGGCGCTCGAAAACAGTCAACAGCGGTCAATGTTCCTGATCCCTGAATTCCTGAACCCTGGCTCCTGAGCCCTGATTTCTGCCTCAGCAAACCAGCATCTCCCTGTCCAGCTTTACTCCCTGCAAGCGGCCCAGCAGCGTTACCGCAATGCGCTCCGGCTCGAACAGCCGTTGCGCCATGGCCTGCACCTGCGCCGCGGTCACGTCGTCAATCCGCGCAATGATCTCGTCGACCGTAAAGAACTGCCGGAAGTACATCTCCTGCCGCGCCAGGTTGGCCATGCGCGAGTTCGAGCTTTCCAGCCCCATCAGAATATTTCCCCTGAGCTGGTCCTTGGCCCGGGTCAATTCTTCCTCGCTCAGCGGCGTGTCCTTCATTTTGCGGAACTCCTCCAGCACCAGATTGACCACCTCCAGCGCCTTGCTCGCCGACGTTCCCGCAAACACGCACAGCGTCCCCGTATCCCGATATGGGCTCAGGTCAGAATAGATCGAATACACCATGCCCCGCTCTTCGCGAATCGTCTGGAAAAGCCGCGAGCTCATCCCGCCGCCCAGCACCGTGTTCAGAATCAGCGTCGCATAACGGTTGCCGTCGGTGATGGGAGGAGCCGGCACGCCCATGCAGATCTGCACCTGCTCGAGCGACTTCTTGTTGCGCAGCAGAATCCGCGCGCTCGGATGCGGCGCGGAAAGCTCATCGAGCGGCTCGCCCGCCGGCAGCGCGGCAAACTGCGCGGCAACCGCAGCGGTAAACGGTTCGTGCTCCAGATTGCCGGCCGCGGAAAACACCATGTTCCCGCCATGAAAACGGTCCCCGTGATACGCGAACAGCTTCTGCTGGTCAAGCCGCGCCACGGTCTCCGTTGTGCCCAGAATCGGCTTGCCCAGGGGATGGCCTTTCCAGAAGTTCTGCGTGAACAACTCGTGCACCAGCACGTCCGGATTGTCCTCGTCGATCTTGATCTCTTCCAGAATCACGCCGCGCTCGCGCTCAATGTCGGAAGGCGCAAACACCGGATTCAGCACCAGGTCCGACAAAATATCGAGCGCAACGGGCACGTGGTCGGCCAGCGACTTCACGTTGAAGCAGATGGTCTCCTTGCCGGTAAACGCATCCAGATTGCCGCCAATCGAGTCCATCTCGCGCGCAATGTGCTGCGCCGAGCGCGAGCGCGTGCCCTTGAACAGCATGTGCTCCACAAAGTGAGAAATTCCATTGGTCTCAGCCGGCTCGCACCGCGAACCGGACTTGATCCACACGCCCATCGCCACCGAGCGCAGATGCTCCATGCGCTCCGTGAGCACGATCAGGCCATTGGGCAATACAGTGCGGCGAAGATTTCGCTCAATATTCATAGGCGTTAGTCAAAAAAACTGGAACGGTTGGAAACGGAAAAACTACTCACACAGAAAAAGCCGGCTCGAACAGGAGACGCCGACTGGAAATAATTTGACTTCAGTTGGAAATCTGAGGCCGATGAGAAATGCTGCAATCGAAATCTGTGGCCTCAAGGTTTGATTGTAGGCCAACCCGCCCGCTTCAGCACGCGGCCAAATGCTCTATCCTGACCCCAGTCATGCCCGCTCGCCCTGGCCAATTCGTCCCATTAGACGCGTCAACCTCTGCTGGCGAAAGCCGGAAGCCTCTGTTCGGGTTGGATGCCGAAAGCCTCTCCACGCTGCTGGCGGAACAGGGCCAACCCGCTTTCCGCGGCCGCCAGCTTGCTGAAGCCATTTACCATCAGCGCCTTAGAGATCTGAACGCCATCTCCACGCTGCCCGCGTCGTTGCGCCGCCAACTCGACCAGGCCGGATGGGAGATCGGCCGCCCGCGCATCGGCCAGATCTTTCGCTCGGTCGACGGCACGGAGCGCTATCTGGTCGAGTGCCGGAACGGTAAGCGGGCGGCGGCCGCGCAAGCTCCGGGCCTTGAACTGATGGGAAGCATCGAAACCATAGAAACGGTAGAAACCGTGTGGATGCCCGAAGGCGACGGTGGCGAATCCGGCGACGAGTCCGGGCTCGAAGAATCCGGGCTCGACGAGCCAGACGACGATCCAGACAAAGCGCCAGACCACGAGCCAAACGACACTGGGCAGAACAGGATCGAGAAAAGCAAGGCCTGGTCCCGCGCCACCATCTGCGTCTCCAGCCAGATCGGCTGCGCCGTCAACTGCCAGTTCTGCCTCACCGCCAAACTCGGTCTCCAGCGCAATCTCAGCGCAGGCGAAATCGCCGGTCAGGCCGTCGCCGTCATGGACAGGCACGGCGTCCAGGTGGGCCGCGACCGGCTCAACCTGGTCTTCATGGGCATGGGCGAGCCATTCCTCAACTACGCCGGCTTCATGGCCGCGGTCCGTCTGCTGGTGCGCGAAGTCGGCCTCAGCCCGCGCCGCATGACCGTCTCCACTTCCGGCATCGTCCCCGGCATTGAGCAGTTTGCGCAGGAACCGCCCGAGCTGCGCCCCAAGCTGGCCATCAGCCTCAACGCGCCCAATGACCAGATACGAGACCAAATCATGCCCATAAACGGCAAATGGCCCATCGAGTCGATTCTTGAAGCCGTGCGCCGCATTCCGCTCCGTTCCCGCGAGCGCATCACCTTTGAGTACGTTCTGTTGAGCGGCGTCACCGATCGCCCCGAGCAGGCAAAAGAAGTTGCGCGCCTGGTCCGCCGCGCCAACCTTCCCGCCAAGGTCAACCTGATCGCCTGGAACCCGGGCCCCGGCATTCCCTACGCCATGCCCGCGACCCAAGCCATTGAGAACTTCAAAGCCGCGCTAGCCGCCGAAGGCATTCCCGTCTACCTCCGCCAGCCACGCGGCCGCGACATCTACGCCGCCTGCGGCCAGCTTAAACGCACTGTGGAGCAATAGACTGAACCGTTTGTGACGCCGACCTCCATGTCGGCCGTGGTAGAGACGTTCATGGCGCTAGGGCCCGAGTCAAACGCACCATCGAAGCGTGAATACTTTGTTGATGTTAACTCACCTGACATCTCACATCGGAGTTAGTTCTTTCCTGCATCGTTCGAGCAGCCGGAGACGTGACCGTAATAACTCTCGCCTTCATTACGAGACAGTCGCTGAGCGATGTTTGGCGCGCTTTTTGCGCAAAACGGAGTCGAAGAACCTGCGTTTGGGGCCTCGATTGACGCGATGAACTTCGGAGACACCACACCAGTCATCCGTTCTAGCCGTCACGGCGGCCCGACCTATATCCATCTGAGTTTGTGCGCGCGGACAGTTACCGCCGGTCGATACAGGGTCCGGACAGGCTGGGACAGGGCGAAACCAGTCTCAGCGGCGTGAAGCACTTCGGCCCGCTTTGAACATGACGGCGATGTAAACGATGCAGGTGGCAAAAACGGCCCCCAGCAGCGCGGGCATGAGCGCGGGTGACAGTCCGTGGCCGGGCTGACGAACCGCACGGATGACACCGGCTTCAATCCAGGTAAAGAAAACAACGATCTCCGCCTTGAGCCAGGCGATCATGTTCAGCGCCAGATCTTCCAGCCGCTGGCGATTGAACGGCGTAACCCGGACAGGAAAGTTGAATGCCGCCGGGAAGCGCGCCACCAGCGACATCAGCAGGTAAAGCGCGACCGCGATTGCGGGAAAAACCAGCAGCATGGCGGGCGAGCCATATCCGTCCGGCTGGCCGGCTGCGTTGAAATGTGTGGGGATGCGGCCGGGCAGGCGCGCGGGGCCAAAGAATGCGCGGACCGTAATAAAGACCAGAACAGCCAGTGCGAGAAGGCTGACGATTTCAAGGGCTTTGCGCATGAGGTGCGTCTTCAAGATTGTAACCAATGGCGCGGGAGGTCCGGTCTTCTCTCCACGATTGTGAACCGGCGTAACGATAGTTCGTGACGATATATCGCGCAGACCGCAGCGACGACGGCCTCAGCCGAAGCGGGCGCGCTTTACGGTCTGGCGGAAGTCCTCGCCGGTCATCTCCAGGCGAACGCACATTTCGGCCAGGCGCGAGCGCATGCGGTCGCCGATGCGGTCGCCCAGAGTCTGTTCGCGGGCGGCGCGATCCACATCGCTCTGAGCGGCGGCGGCGGCGGGCAGATCGGCGTAGTTGGTGGTGATGATGGTCGTCAGGCGGTCGTTGTAGCGGGTGTTCAGGATGAGGGCCACGGTGTCCCACACCCAGTCATTGGGCTTTTGCGCGCCAAGGTCGTCGAGCACCAGCACCTCGGCCGCAAACACCGGCTTCAGCAGTTCCAGTTCGGTGGTGTGAACCTGCGGGTTGTAGCTATTCTGGATCTTCTTGAGCAGGTCGCGGTAGTCGCAGAACAGGCCCTTGACGCCGCGCTCCTGCACCAGCCGCTGCAAGACGCCCACGGCGAGATGGGTTTTGCCCAGCCCCGCGGAGCCGACGAAGAGCAATCCGTTGCCGGCGGTATCGATCGGATAGGCGTCGGCAAAGCTGCGGGCTTTCATCAGCGCCATGGCCAGCGCCGGATGAGCCCCCTTGAAGGCGGTCTCATAAGTGTCGAGCGAGCAGTGCCGGTAGCGCTCCGGAATGTGCGCCGCGTCCAGCCGCCGTTGATAGCGATCGATCTCCTGGCACTGGCAGGGACGGGACACCCATTTTCCATTGGCACTCATAACCCGGACCAGGCCAACGCCGTCGCAGATGGGGCAGTTGTTCATCTTCTTCAAGCGTAGCCGATGCGGCATGAATGCGAAGCGGTGCAGGTCCGGCGCGCAATGTGGAAAAGGGATCGGAGACCAGAGATCAGGGTCAGAGATCAGGGATCGGGGTTGAGGACCGGATCAGTTATGGGCAAAATCCTCACTCTTGGAAGTGGATTACGCGGCGTTGCTGACGCTGGCCGTGCTTCAACTGCTTATCAACGTACCAAACTATCGGCTTATTAGGCCCGGTTTCAGTCTCCTCGCTGCGGGGTCGCCCTTGACGGCTGGCTGCGCATTGCTAAAGCCCGCAAATCCCCCTACAATAGTAGAGAACAATTGCAGGAAAGGTCTGTCTCTAACATGCCGAAGGAAAAGATTCACCCACATTACGACGCGGTGCGCGTGCAATGCGCCTGTGGAAACCACTTTGAGACGCGGTCGACCCACAAGGGCGACATTCACGTGGAAATCTGCTCGGCTTGCCATCCGTTCTTTACCGGCAAGCAGAGGCTGGTGGATACAGCAGGCCGGGTCGAGCGGTTCCGGCGCAAGTATGCCAAAGCCACAGAAGTGGCGGCCAAGTAAGAGGCTGCGGTCAGCGGTTTGCAGCATGGGCCTCCGCCGCGGCGGAGGCCTTTTCACGTGCGATGATGGTGTGCATGGTCGAAGCGCGTTTCACTGTTTACCATCGCCGGGCTACACAGCTTGCTGACGCCATGAAGCTCTGCCGGGACGGCCTGTCGGCGTACGCTTCCGCCGCGGCACTGCTGGCCGTGCACTGCGCCATTTCCTATAGCGACACCTTGCTGATTGGACTTAGCAGTATCCGACCACGGGGTGAAAACCATGGGGAAGCCGTCACCGCACTGAAACGAGCGTGTACTGGCGCAAGAATCGATCATCGAGGGATTGCGCATCTTGAGAGGCTGCTGAGCGCGAAAACCGACATCTCATACGGCGAAAAGCCCGTCGATGAGGAACGAGTCAAGGCGCTCTGTATAGCCGCCGAGCGATTTCAGGTCTGGGCGGAGCGGATTCTGCAAGGACATGAAGGAAGGGTATCGTCATGATCGCACGAGAAGAAACCCGGAAGCTGACGCAGCGCCAGAGGGATGGGCGCGCAATCAACGCGGTCGCGGAACTGCTGCGGCGCAAGCTCTCCGTGCCTAATATCTATTTGGAACCGCCGTCCTCACTGATCTCGGCGGACATACTTGCGGTGGACCGCGGCGGGGCGGGCGACCTGCACGCCGTCGAGATCAAACTCGGACGCGATCTCAATCCCTTGGAGGGCCAACTCAAGAAGCCGTCCAACCCAAAGGAGCTCAATGCGCTGCATGCGACGTGGTATCCAAAGTATAGCCAGAAGCTGCATAGTATTCACCGCCAGTTGATGTCCATGCCCGCTCACTATCGATACCTCGCAATTCCGGAAGAGAGTTTCAACCTGGCTTTTGGAGAACTCGGTCGCCTTGGCTTGTTTCCCGAGGATGGAATTGGCAGCCTCGGCATTATCGCAATAAGAGAAATGGGAGAAGAACCTCCCACAGCCCAAATAACTATCGTCCCTGAACGTTTTCGCGTGGACCCAGCGAAGCTCAAGGCCATTGAAACCAGGCTATTGGCAAAGAGCCGTCCGGATATTGAAGTACGAATTTAGGTATGCTTAAGAACTGGGGCAACCCGCAAAATAGTAGTTCGTTAGGTGACTAGATGGCGGGACGCGGTTTTACCGTGAAGAAGAACTGGGACAATCCGGTGGAGCACGCGATGCCCGAGAATGTGCGGGTGCCCGCCGAGGTGCGGCTGGGCGCAGTGCGGGTAACTCCGGCAACCGTGCTGGCTCCCATGGCGGGCGTTACGGATACGGTATTCCGCCGCTTTATTCGCCATGCCAGCCTGTTTACCCAAAAAGCGGAATCAGCGTGCCCTGATCAGAGCGCGGCCGGCGTTGAAGCGCCAGTCACCAACGCCCAGTCCGGCTGCGGGCTGCTGATGACCGAGTTCACCTCGGCCGACGGACTGGCGCGGATGCGCGAGGTCAAGCGCCGCCGCTACCTTACTTTTTACGACGATGAGCATCCCATCGCGGCGCAACTGTTCGGCTCGAACGCGGAGACCTTGGCCGAAGCGGCGCGGATTGTGGAAGACACCGGCTTTGACACTGTGGACCTGAACCTGGGCTGCCCGGCCAAGCGCGTGGTGGGCTGCAACGGCGGCTCGGGGCTGCTGCGCGATCTGCCGAAGATCGGCGAGATTTTTCGCTCCGTGCGCAGTGCGGTCTCGATTCCCTTCACCGTCAAATTCCGGACCGGCTGGAATGACCAGCAGATTGTGTGCGTGGAGCTGGCGCGCATGGCCGAAAGCGAGGGTCTGAA
Source organism: Occallatibacter sp. (assembly GCA_036267475.1). Classification (GTDB taxonomy): domain Bacteria; phylum Acidobacteriota; class Terriglobia; order Terriglobales; family Acidobacteriaceae; genus Telmatobacter. The sequence goes on along the minus strand of DATAVZ010000095.1, from coordinate 28,790 downwards.
CGCGGTGGCGCTGCACGCGCGCACCCGCGAGCAGGGCTACAGCGGGCAGGCGCAGTGGCAGTGGATTGCCGCGGTCAAGGAGGCGGTGAGCATTCCGGTCATCGGCAATGGCGACGTGCGCACGCCGGAGGACGCGGCGGCCATGGTAGCCGAAACCGGCTGCGATGCGGTGATGATCGGCCGCACCGCGCCGGCCAATCCATGGATCTTTCGCCAGATTGCGCAGTACACGGCTACCGGCAGCTATGAGCAGCCCACCGCGGCGGATCGTTATCGCATGATCCGCGCCTACTTTGAAATGCTTCTGGCGGAGACCGAAGCCAGCCAGTCGCTCACGCGCGCCGCGCGCATGGGCGATGCGGCGGGCAAAATGAAGCAGTTCGCCACCTGGTTTACCCATGGCGTAACCGGCGGCGCCAGGCTGCGCGCGGCCATCTACCAGGCGCGGACGGGCGATGAGGTGCTGGCCCAGGTGGAGGAGTTCTTTACCCGGCAGCAGTCGGCAGACCATACCGCCGCTTCGCTCGATGACGCCTCGCCCATCGATGGCCGCATGCCGCTCGAGGATGAGGCGCGCCCGTTCGCCGCAGCCGAACTCGTCTGCGACTGAGGAAGTTTTCCACATTATGAAAATAAAGCACTTGCAGCATTTTATCCCTGCTTTTCCCCTCCCCAAACAGGTATAGTGGACTCATCCCAGCAAGAAGGTTTCCCGTTTTGAGGAGCATGGCGCGAAGGCTGAAGTGCATTGCATGGGCTTGCACATGGAGTCTGGCAGCCGCGTGGCTGCTTGCACCCTTCTGCGCCGCCCAGCATCTGAGCTTCCACGCCGTTCCCGGCGCTCTGGACAACCTGAATGTGAACTGCATGGCGCAGGACCGCACCGGCTATCTGTGGGTGGGCACGGAAAACGGGCTGTATCGCTTTGACGGCAACCAGTTTCGCAAATACGGGCCGGAAGATGGCCTGTATGCGCGCACCATTCAGAACCTGTTCATCGCGCCCGATGGAACGCTGTTCATCGGCACCACGGCCGGGCTTTACTTCAGGCGCGGCGATGGGACGATGGCCGAGATTCGTCCGCCGGGTCCGGTGGACGCGTTTTTCCAGCGCATCGGCTCGGGCTTCGCTGCCATCGCTTCGGATCAGGTGGTGATGGCGGACCGCAGCGGAGCCTTTCGGCTGCGGCGCGAACGGCCGGACAGGTGGACCGCCGAGCCCATGTACCTGGAAACCGGCGCGGTGTGGAGCGTGCTGTATGGGCCGGACGGCACTCTGTGGTATGGCTGCGGCTCTGATCTGTGCCGGCAGCGCGGCGGAAAAATCAGTCACATGGGCGCGGCCTTCAACCTGCCGCAGGATACGTGGCTGCACCTGAAATTTGCCGCCGACGGCCATCTGTGGTTACGCGGCCGCGCGCACCTTGGCGAGATACCGCTGCCCGCGGGACAGTATGAGGAGCATGACCTTCCCGGCGTGGCCGACGCCGCACCGTACGACGCGCTGCTTGCCGATTCTCAGGGGCGGATCACGGCTTCGCAGGGGCCGGCCTTCGGCTGGTGGCAGAACGGCGCCTGGCAAATGGTGACCGCGCGCAACGGGCTTGCGCAATACGACATCTCCACCCTCTTTGTGGACCGCGACGGCACCATCTGGATCGGGGTGGTGGGCCACGGGCTCACGCGCTGGCTGGGCCAGAGGCACTGGGAGGCGTATACCGCGGCCGACGGACTGAGCGACAACGTGGTGTGGGCCACGCTGCGAGACCGGCTGGGGCGGCTGTGGGTAGGCACCGAGTCCGGCCTGAACTGGTTCCCGCCGGGCGGCAACACCGCGCAGACCTGGCAAGGCAAAGGCATCTCCACAGTCCGCGCCGACTCGCTTGCCGAGACCGGCGACGGCAGCCTGTGGATGGGCTCCGCCGCGGGCAGCCTGCTCCGGATCGATGAGAAGACCCTGTCCGGCAAGCAGTGGAAGCTTCCCGAGGTCTACCGGATATTGAGCGACAATGGCCACCGGTTGTGGGTGGCTACCGGAGCGGGGCTCTACGTAGTCGAAACGGACGCCGGCGATCAGGCTCCGCAACTGGTGACCGACCTGGCCTTCAGGCGCGTGGTGCAGCGATTCACCGACCTGAGCATGGATCATGCTGGCCGCTTGTGGGCCGCGTCGGACACCGGAATCTATTGCAGGGATGAGACCGGGTGGAAGCGCATCGATCCGGGACTGTCCGGGCTGAATCCTTACCTGCTGGCCATCACCGGCAACGGCGCGGTGTGGGCCTCGGGCTCGTTTCCCGGCCTTGAGCGGTTGAACATTGCCGGCAACCAGATCGTGGAATCGCAGCACGTCGGGCGGCCGCACCTGCTCTCCGACCAGGTGGTCGCGCTGCTGATCGATCGTCGCGGCTGGCTGTGGGTGGCGCAGGATGCCGGGCTGAGTGTCTTCGATGGCAAAAGCTGGCGAAGCTATACCCAGGGCGACGGGCTGATCTGGGACGACACCGACGCTTTTGCGCTGAGCGAAGACAAGGATGGCAGCATCTGGATCGGCACGTCGGGCGGACTCTCGCACCTGATGCAGCCCGAATCCATACCGGCGTTCATGCTGCGTCCGCCCGCCGTGGCCGCCATCACCTTTGGCGCTCGGCCGGTTGCCAACCGCTCGAGCCTGTTGTGGAGCGCCGAGCCGTTGAATGTCTCTCTGGCTTCGATGAACTTCAGCCATGCCTACCGGATTCACTTCCGCTACCGCCTGCTGGGGCTGGAGTCCGAGTGGGTGGAGACGCGCCAGGAGGCGCTGCGCTATCCCCGCCTGGATCCCGGCAGCTACCGCTTCGAAGTGGAAGCGGTAGACACCGGCGATAGCGCGGTTTCAAGCATTGCCGAGGTCGATTTCCGCATTACGCCGCGTTGGTGGCAGAGCCAGTGGCTGCTGCTGATGGTGACGGTGCTGGCCGCGCTGGGCTTGGTGCAGGTCTGGCGCTGGCGCATTCAGCGGCTGCTGAGCCAGAAGCAGCAACTGGAAGCGGCGGTGCTGCGGCGCACCGAAGATCTGGAGAGCGAAAAGTCGGAGCTGTTGCGCGCGCGCGAGCAGATGCGCCACTTTGCCGAGCACGACGACCTGACCGGCCTGTGGAACCATCGCATCATCGTCGAACGGCTGCGCATCGAGATGCAGCGCTCGCTGCGCGAAAAGATTCCGCTGAGCGTGATCCTGCTGGACCTGGACCACTTCAAGCAGATCAACGATACGCTGGGCCATCCGGCTGGCGACCTGGTGCTCAAGGAGCTGGGCGCGATCCTGCTGCGGGCCGTGCGCTCCTACGATTGGGTGGGCCGCTATGGCGGCGAGGAGTTTCTGCTCATTCTGCCGGGATCGAATTTCTCCAGCGCCCGGCTGCGCGCCGAGCAGCTTCGCGTGGCGGTGCAGTCGGCGCGCGTGGTCAGCGGAGAACAGCCGATCCACATGTCCGCCAGCCTAGGCGTCGCGTCAGGATTTCCATCCGACTACGAAGCGCTCATCAAGGCCGCGGATGCCGCGCTGTACACGGCCAAAAGCAGCGGACGCAACTGCGTGGTGGCCGCCGAAATCTGAGCCCGCGCTCCGCCGGTGACGGCGCGGTGCAGGCGCCACGCGAACGCTCAGCGCGCCAGATTCAGAATGCCGAACCAGTTGTTGATGAGCGCCAGATAGGCAAGTGCGCTTGAGGCCGCAAAGGCCACGCCGAAGATAGCCGCGATCTGACCGATTCCAACCTGAGCACGCGCGGGTTTTGCGACGGAGGCAACGGCGGAATCGAACGCGGAGCTGAAATGTGTCGAATTTATCTTGTTTATCTTGGGCACAATTATCAATTCAGGCAGCATGATGGAATCCGCGAAGCGCGCGGAATCGATTGGGGTGGTGGTGGCCAGTTCGATAACCGGCACCGACTCGGAGGCCGCCGGCATGGACCAGGATGCCAGCGCCGCGGGTTCGGATTGCGGCGGGTTGACGCGGCTGGGTTCGAGCGCCGGAGCCGCTATGGATGCGGCCGTAAAAATGGGGATGGAAAGCGACATGGAGGCCGGCCGTGGCGCGGGCTCAAAGATACGAAGCGGCTGGTGCGCGGCGGCTGCAGCCTGCGGGGCGGCCTGCAGCGCGGAAGAAGCGCTTCGCGGCGGTTCGGGCCGGAGCGCCGGCCCCGGCGCCCCTGAATGGATTCGCAGCCCGGGATGGATCGGGGGGGCGGAACGAATCGGCTGCGGCGCTGAAGGCGCAACGGCAGGGGCGCGCACCGCCCGAACCGGCGGCACGCCGATACGCGCCAGTTGAATAGCGACGTTGTCGTGTCCGCCGGCTTCGAGCGCCAGTTGGAGCAGAGCCCCGGATGCGGCCTGCGCATCGAGGGCCGGGTCGGCGAGCACGCGCTCGATTTCGCGATCGGCGACGTAACCCCACAGACCGTCGGAACACAGCAGCAGCGTGTCGCCCACCTCGAGCGGCGCCTCGCGCATCTCCACGCGCACATTGGTCTCACGGCCCAGGCAGCGGGTCAAAGTCGACGCGTCGGGATGCGTCTCGACTTCTTCCTGCCCAATGCCGCCGCTGTCCGCCAGCTCCTGCACCACGGAGTGGTCGCGGGTAAGCCGGGTGAGCTTGCGGTTGTGCACCAGGTAGGCGCGGCTATCGCCGACGTGGCCGATAATCGCCTGCAGGGGCGCGCGGGCGCGATCAGAGTCGGCGCGCAGCAGCGCAACAATCGCGGTGGTGCCCATGCCGCTGTGTGGAGAGTCAGGCTCCGCCGCCGCCGCCGCAATGGCGGCATTGGCGCGGCAAATGGCCTCTTCGACGGCAATCTCGGGCGGAAAAAATGCCGGCATGCCAAGCACGCTCGAAGAGATGGTTTCCACCGCCATCTGCGAGGCGCAGCCGCCGCCGGGATAGCCGCCGATGCCATCGGCCACCACCAGCAAATCGCCCAGCGACGTGCCCGTATGACGCACGGTGTCCTGGTTTTCTTCACGTACCTGGCCGCGATCGCACTGGCTTGCAATCTGGATCGCAACCGCGTCGGGGATGGAAACAACGCTCATAAGGGAACCTTGAAATATCTATGGTTTGTTGCGCGCTACAACAACGCTATTAAACGAAAACTTCTGTAATTTCCTGTGTGGAGCGCAACCAATACGCTAAGCACAGGCAGCCATCAAGCCCACGCAAGGTGGGTAGGAATCTTCAAACTCTAGCACGGAATGTGTGGCGCGGGGAGAGGCGACGGTACTGTAAAAGGCTGAAAATATGGTAACTACCTAACGTGATCGACGGCGCGGTTACTAAGTCGTCGTGTTAGAAGGTAACTTGAGTAATTTGATTTACAGCAAGATTGGATAGTGGCAGGATTTGAGTTATGAATTTGGTGGACTCGCCTCAGATCCGTCCGGCGGCGCGCAGTTCGCCAATCTCCACATCGTCGAAGACCCGCGAGCGGATAAGGAAGCGCACGCCTTCGGGGTTGTCCAGCGAGAACTGGCCGCCGCGTCCGGGCACCACGTCGAGAATCAACTGCGTGTGCTTCCAGTACTCGAACTGGCTGCGGCTCATGTAGAAAGGCTCGCCATCGACCTCGCCGAGTTGCACGTCGGAGTCACCCACCATGAACTCGCCGCGCGGGTAGCACATCGGCGAGCTGCCGTCGCAACAGCCGCCCGACTGGTGAAACATGAGCAGGCCGTGCTTGCCGCGCAGCACGCGGATGAGGTGGACCGCGAGGTCGGTTGCCAGAACCTGTTGCGGGAGTTCAGCCATTGTGACCTCGGCGGACGAGTGGTTTGCGCATTTCCACCCCTGACGCGGGAAACAAGAACGCGCCAGGGGTGGCAAGGAAGCACTCGGAAGTTCTTAAAAGAAGCCGAGCTTCTTGGGGCTGTAGCTCACCAGCATGTTCTTGGTCTGCTGGTAGTGGTCCAGCATCATGCTGTGATTTTCGCGGCCAATGCCGGACTGCTTGTAGCCGCCGAAAGCTGCATGCGCGGGATAGGCGTGGTAGCAGTTGACCCACACGCGGCCGGCCTGGATGCCGCGGCCAAAGCGATAGCAGCGGTTGGCGTCGCGGCTCCAAACGCCGGCGCCCAGGCCGTAGAGCGTGTCGTTGGCAATGGCCAGCGCCTCTTCTTCATTCTTGAAGGTGGTAACGGAGAGAACCGGCCCGAAGATCTCCTCCTGAAAGATGCGCATGCGATTGTGGCCGCGAAAGATGGTTGGCTCAACGTAGTAGCCCTCTTCGAGTTCCCCGCCCAGATGCGCGCGCTCGCCGCCGGTCAGCAGCTCCGCGCCTTCCTGTTTGCCAATGTCGATATAGCTGAGAATTTTTTCGAGCTGCTCGGTCGACACCTGCGCGCCGATCATCGTCGAGGAATCCAGCGGATTGGCCTGCTTGATGGCCTTCACGCGCTTCAGCGCCCGCTCCATGAAGCGGTCATAAACGTTCTCCTGAATGAGCGCGCGGCTGGGACAGGTGCATACCTCGCCCTGGTTGAGGGCAAACATCGCAAACCCCTCCAGAGCCTTGTCGAAAAAGTCGTCGTCTTCGCGCAGCACATCGTCGAAGAAGATATTCGGCGACTTGCCGCCCAACTCGAGCGTGACCGGAATCAGGTTCTGGCTGGCGTATTGCATGATGAGCCGGCCGGTGGTGGTTTCGCCGGTAAAAGCGATTTTGGCAATGCGCGAATTCGAGGCCAGCGGCTTGCCTGCTTCAAGGCCAAAGCCGTTTACGATATTCAGCACGCCGGGCGGCAGCAGATCGCCGACCAGCTCAGCCCACACCAGGATGCTGGCCGGCGTTTGCTCGGCCGGCTTGAGGACGACGCAGTTGCCCGCGGCCAGCGCCGGCGCCATCTTCCACGTGGCCATCAGCAGCGGAAAGTTCCAGGGAATGATCTGGCCCACCACGCCCAGCGGCTCATGGAAGTGGTAGGCGACCGTGTCGTGATCGATCTGGGAGATTGCGCCTTCCTGCGCGCGGATGCAGCCGGCGAAGTAGCGATAGTGATCGATGGCCAGCGGCAGGTCGGCAGCGGTGGTTTCGCGAATCGGCTTGCCATTGTCCCAGGTTTCAGCCAGCGCCAGAATGTCGAGATTCTCTTCCATGCGCTGCGCAATCCGGTTAAGGATGAGAGCCCGTTCGGTAACGCTGGTGCGGCCCCAGGCTTCGCGCGCGGCGTGGGCCGCGTCGAGCGCGCGCTCGACGTCCTGCGCATTGGAGCGCGGAATTTCGCAGAAGGCCTTTCCGGTAACCGGAGTCACATTTTCAAAATATTGACCCGATGCGGGCTCAACCCACTTGCCGCCGATGTAGTTGCCGTAGCGCGGACGAAAGCTCACGCGATCGCTGAGTTTGCCGGGGTGCGTTGCTGTCAATGTCGCCATGGTGGACTCCTCCTTCTTGTTTAGCCCTGACTTGTGTTGCGCTGGCCTGTATTTCGATGGCCAATATTGCGCTGGCGCTCCGCCGAGCGGTCTTCAAAAAAAATTGCCGCGGCGGCATCAGCGCGAAAAAGAGCGGTGAAGCCGGGCGGATCACCGCAGCGAAAGCATCATACACCTCCGCCAATATGCTCGGCACCCGACGCAATACGCACCGCAGGAGCACCTGGCCGGAGGACCGGGCAATCGCATCAGCGCTTCTTGCTGGCGAGTCAGGTTCCGTTGGGGCGTATCGAGGAGTCCACCGTAAGCGCCAAGCTGAACGCCACGCTGAGTGCCCAGCTAACTGCAACCGTGACTGCCACGCTGACTGCCACGATCGATTTCGTCCCAGTGTGGTTGACCGAGACTGCCAGGTTAATTTCGTCCCGGAGGGACGGGCCGAGGATAGCCCAGGACAAGCGAAGCGCAGTCCTGGGAAGGCAAACCGCGGAACGAGGCAGCCCCGTAGGGGCGGCGCGAATCCATTGAATAGTTCTTCCCACGTCCACGCGATTGCCTGAATACGCGCCGCAGGCGCACTTGGCTGGAGCGCTGTGCGGATGCGGGCAGCGTTATAATTTAGCCGGGCTGCAAGCAGATTGGAAAGGCTTGGTTTCGAGCTGCGCTTCCAGAAAGCAAGTCAATCGGCAACGGTCGAACGGTCTGGTCGCTACGGTCTGGACAAATCGCCCTGGACACACTGTCGACGAGCCCGGATGAAGATTTTTCCCTGCCGCCGACCGGGATCGTTCTCACGCTACATGAATTTTTTTTCAGGAGCATGGTCCATGTGTTTTAGAGTTCTGGCTATTTTGACCGGAGTTGCAACAATCGCCGCAATCGCCGCTCTGCCCGCATCCGCATCCGCGCCGCCCGCAACTGTCGCCATAAACGGCGCATTTCTGGCGCGGGTTAAAGCGCATCCGGATGCGGCGATGCTGGATGCGGTTCGCAGTGAAGCGGACAAGGCGATCAGCGCAGGGCCTTTCTCTGTGATGGACAAGAAAGACACGCCGCCCAGCGGCGACAAGCACGACTACATGAGCCTGGCTCCGTACTGGTGGCCGAATCCCGCAACCAGCAACGGGCTGCCGTATATCCGCCACGACGGCCGAATCAATCCGGAGCGGTACAAAGTGCCCGACGACGCGAACATGAACCGCATGCAGAATGCGGTGCACGCGCTGGCGCTGGGCTATTACTTCACGGGAAACGAGCAATACGCGGCCCGCGCGGTCCTGCTGCTGCGCGCCTGGTTTCTCGATCCGGCAACGCGCATGAATCCCAACCTGAACTACGCGCAGGCGGTGCTGGGCGTGAACAACGGCCGCGGGATCGGCCTGATTGACGTGGCCAAGATGCCGCGCATTCTGGATGGCATTACATTGCTCAAAGGCTCGCCGAGCCTGACCGAAGCCGATGAGCAGGGGCTGCGCGCATGGTTTACGCAGTATCTCGACTGGCTAAAGAACAGCAAGAACGGCCGCGACGAGTCGGACGCAAAAAACAACCACGGAAGCTGGTACGACGAGCAGATTACAGGCATTGCGCTGTTTTTGGGAGACAAGGCGCTGGCGCGCAAGGTTGCGGAGACGGCGGAGACCAAGCGCATCGCCCTGCAGATTGAGCCCGACGGCAGCGAACCGCTGGAACTGGCGCGCACCAAATCATTTTCCTACTCGGCTTTCAACCTCGATGCACTGGAGCAGTTGGCCCAGGAAGATCGGCTCACGGGCGTGAATCTGTGGAGGTACAAGGCGAAAGATGGTGCATCGATTCGCGCCGCTCTCGATTACCTGCTGCCGTACGCGCTGGGCGAAAAGAAGTGGACCCACGAGGCGCTCAATGGAGTGGATCCCAACGACCTGACCGAACCGCTGCTGCTGGCAGCGATGCACTATCGCGATGCCGATTATCTCGATGACGCGAAGAAGTTCGAGAAGCATCAGGGCGCCGAGACTCTGCTGTTGCAGGCGCAGGCGGAAGCGATGCTCGGACCACACGGATCGAATTGAAAATAGATGCAGAATGCGCATGGTGCCGTTTTCTTGAGGAAAACGACACTCGGCAGGATTGCCCCGCATTACGCCAACTCTGATTCTGCTCTATTGCCCGGTTTGTCATTTCTTTGTCGCCGCCCGCCACATCCGCTCCGGAACTTGCGATAATCCCTTCACGCGGTTGCTTGCATGCCGGTACAGCGCGCATGTCTTTCAATCCGCGCGTCCGCTGCACCAGATGACCGATCGCTGCATCTATCCTCTCAGTGGTCAATTGCAGCCGAAGGAGCGCCATGACGATTGCCTGCATCAATCGAATCGCAACGGCCGTGCCTCCGCATGATGTGCATCGCGCTTTCATCGATTTCGCGGAGACGCTGCTGCCCGAAGGCACGGAGCGCAATCTCTTTCGGCGCATGGTGCGCATGTCGGCTATTGAGCATCGCTACTCGTTTCTGCAGCCCACGGCCGGCGCGGACGGCGGGTGGAGCGACGCAGCGGGGCTGTACGTTCCCGGCGATTTTCCGCCAACCGCACGGCGCATGCAGGCCTTCGAGCGATTTGCCCCGCAACTGGCGCGCTGCACACTGGACAAACTGGCGGTAACCGACGAAGAGCGGCGCGGCATCACGCACGTGATCGTCACGTCGTGTACAGGACTGTACGCGCCGGGGCTTGATTTTGACGTGGTCGAACATCTTGGGCTGAATCGTTCAGTGGAACGAACCATGATTGGATTCATGGGTTGCTACGCCGCCATCAACGCTCTCAAATCGGCACATCACATTGTGCGCTCGGAACCCGATTCCATGGTCCTGATTCTCAATCTGGAGCTTTGCACGCTGCACTTTCAGGAGACGGCGAGCCTGGAGCAGATTCTCTCCTTTCTGCTTTTTGCCGACGGGTGCGCAGCGTCCATTGTAAGCGCGCAGCCGCGAGGGCTGGCCATCGACAGCTTTCTGGCCCTGCAGATTCCAGACACGAGCCATCTGATTACCTGGCGCATTCGCGAGCTTGGCTTCGACATGCAGCTCTCCGGCCAAGTGCCCGCCGAAATTCGTCGCGCGCTTGCTCAGTCAGGCCTCACCATTACGCGCGGCGCAGACCCGCGCTCCATCGCGCTATGGGCGGTCCATCCCGGCGGCCGGACGATTTTGGATGCGGTGGAAAAAAGCCTGGATCTGCCTGCGGAAGCGCTGGCGCATTCGCGCAATGTGCTGGCGCGCTTCGGCAATATGTCATCGGCAACTGTGATGTTTGTGATGGAAAGCGTGATGCGGCAGGCGCGACCCGATGAACGCGGCTGCGCCATGTCGTTCGGACCGGGCGTGACGGCGGAGACCATGCTCTTCCATGCCGCATAACCCGCCGGACTTCCGCTGTCGCGCCCAGCTCACGGAGTTGATGGATGAGCCCTGCGGCCGCGATGTGCTGCGCGGCTGCCTGCGCGATATCGGCAAAGTCAATCGCTGGTTTCTGGGCTATCGTCCGCTGTTTGCGTGGCTCAACTCCATGCGCTCGGCCATGCGTGGCACGATTCGTATTCTCGATGCCGGCTGTGGAGACGGCGACTGCGTGCGGCGCATCGCGCGTTGGGCCCGGTCGCGCGGCATTGCCGTTGAGTTGATCGGGCTCGACATCAATCCCGACGCGATCGCGATCGCCGCTGAAGCCGAGGCGCCGCGGAGCAACATCGAATGGGTGGCTGCGAATATCTTCGACTACACACCCAGCAAGCCTGTGGACCTGGTCGTCAGTTGTCTGTTCGCGCATCATCTCACCGATGAGGAGATTGTTCGCTTTCTGGCGTGGATGGAGGACCATTCGGCGCTGGGTTGGTTCATTAACGACCTGACGCGCGCGGCTGTGCCGTATCACCTCTTCCGCGTCTTCACGAAGTTTGCCGGACTGCATCCCTTTGTGCAGCATGACGGGCCGGTATCGATTGCGCGCGCCTTCCGGCCACAGGACTGGGAGAGATACTGCGGCGCGGCCGGCCTTCGCAACGGGCAAGCATCGATCTGCGGCTATACGCCGGCACGGCTCTGCGTTGCGCGGAGCAAGGCGCGATGAGCGAGCCTGCCAGCACAGCGGATCATCTGGTCATTGGCGGCGGCCCGGCCGGCTCGATGGCTGCAATTCTGCTTGCGCGCGCAGGCCGGGCGGTCACCCTGCTGGAGAAGGAGCGCGGCCCGCATCACAAAGTCTGCGGCGAATTCCTGAGCCGCGAGGCTGTCGACTATCTTCATCACGCCGGCATTTCGCCGCGCGAGCTGGGCGCTCCCACAATTCGCCGGCTGTGCCTTTCCGCGGGAAGCAGAATGGCGCAGACCGCGCTTCCCTTTTGTGCGCTATCGCTTTCGCGTTGGGTACTGGATGCGGCACTGCTCGAACGCGCTGCGGACCATGGCTGCACCGTGCTTCGCGATTGCTGTGTGGAGCACGTGGCTCGCGAAGGCGACCAGTGGCGGGTGAGTCTCGAGAACGGCCCAGCCTGGCGCGCGAAGACAGTTTTTCTGGCCACCGGAAAGCACGATCTGCGCGGATGCAGGCGGGCAGCCGGCAGGCAGAACGATCTCGTCGGGTTCAAGATGCACTGGCGGCTGGCCCCGGACCGCGCGAACGAGTTGCGCGACTCCATGGAGGTCTTTCTTTTTCCGGGCGGATATGGCGGACTTTCCTGCGTCGAGGGAGAGATGTCGAATCTATGCCTGGTGGTTCGGCAGCATACGCTGCGCGCTGCGGGCGGATGGGATGCGCTGTTCGCCGGACTGCTGCGCGAGAACGATCGATTGCGTCATTATCTTGCCGGCTCGAGCGCGCAATGGCCGCGCCCGCTGGCGATTTCGCCCATTCCTTATGGATACATGGCCGCTGGGATGCGCGGTCTATGGTGCGTAGGAGACCAGGCGGCAGTGATCCCCTCGTTCACCGGCGATGGCATGTCGATTGCGCTGCACAGCGCGGCGCTCTCGGTGCGGATGCTCCTCGACGGCGGGTCTGCTGAGGATTACGGCCGCGCGCTCAACGCACAGCTTGCCGGCAACATGCGGCTGGCAACGTGGCTTTCGCGCGCGATGGTTACGCGGGCGGGGCGCAGACTGGGCGTAACCGCGCTCTCGGCATTTCCGCAATCGATGCGGTGGATCGCGGCGTCCACGCGCATTCCGGCGCGCTATCTGCTCGCCGGAGCGGATGAGCGGGTCCATGCGGTATGAAGTAAAAACGCTACAGCAAAATCCGAGTTGTTGTTATCGCCGGCCTATTTCGCCGGCCTATTTCGCGGCATCGTAGTTGAGATTGGGCCCAAGCCAGCGCTCCACTTCCACGACGGTCATTCCCTTGCGCACGGCATAGTCGTCCACCTGGTCGCGGCCGATTTTGCCAAGCGAGAAGTAGCGCGACTCGGGATGAGCGAAGTAGAGACCGCTCACGCTCGATCCGGGCCACATGGCGAACGACTCGGTGATCTTGATCCCGGTTTTCGCTTCGACATCGAGCAGCCGCCACAACGTGCCCTTCTCTGTATGGTCGGGGCAGGCGGGATAACCAGCAGCCGGGCGGATGCCGCGATAGCTTTCCTGGATCAGCTCGGCAGGGCTGAATTTTTCCACGCAGCCGTAGCCCCATTCATCGCGCGCGCGCTTGTGCAGGCACTCGGCGAAGGCTTCGGCAAGCCGGTCGGCGATGGCCTCGGCCATAATGGCGTTGTAGTCGTCGTGCTTTGCGCGAAAGCTGTCGCACAATTCCTTGAGGCCGATGCCGCTGGTGACGGCGAATACGCCCATGGTGTCCTGCAGGCCGGTTTCTACGGGCGCAATAAAGTCGGCAAGCGAACGGCAGGGCTCGCTCCCTTCCCGGTTGGACTGCTGACGGAGGAAGTGAAAACGCTCCAGCACCGTTTTGCGCGCGCTGTCGGTGTAGAGTTCCACATCGTCCTGAACCGCGCCGGCGTGGAAGAATCCATAAATGCCGCGCGCGGTGATGAGATTGTCCTCGATCATTTTGTCCAGCAGCACATTGGCCTCCGCAAAGACCAGGCGAGCCTGCTCGCCCTGCTTCTCGTCGTCGAGAATGCGCGGATAGACGCCCTTAAGCTCCCAGGTGTGAAAGAAGGGCGTCCAGTCAATGAACTCGCGCAGCGTGGCCAGCGGAAAGTTGTCGAGCACGCGCACGCCGGTAAATGCGGGCGTAGCCAGATCCTCGGCCTTCCACTCGATCGGCGTGCGGCGCGTGCGCGCTTCTGCCAGCGAGACCAGCTTGAGTTGCGGCGCGGAGTGCATTTTACGGATGGCTTCATACTCGGCGCGGTGGCGATCGACGAATGCCTGCTTGCCATCTTCGCTAAGCAACGTGGTGGTCACGGGCACGGCGCGGCTGGCGTCCAGCACGTGAACAACCGGCTCTTTGTAGTGCGGCGCGATCTTGACTGCGGTGTGCGCGCGGCTGGTAGTGGCTCCGCCGATCAGAAGCGGCAGTTTGAATCCCTGCCGTTCCATCTCCCGCGCCACGTGCACCATCTCGTCGAGCGAAGGTGTAATAAGCCCGCTCAGGCCGATAATGTCCGCTCTGACTTCTTTGGCGCGTTCGAGGATTTTTTCCGCGGGCACCATCACGCCGAGATCGATGACTTCGTAGTTGTTGCAGGCCAGCACAACGCCGACAATATTTTTGCCGATGTCGTGTACATCGCCTTTAACCGTGGCCAGCACAATTTTGCCCTGCGCCCTGACCTCGTGGCCGGCCGCTGCCAGCGACGCCTTCTCTTCTTCCATGAAGGGAGTTAGGTAGGCGACCGCCTTCTTCATCACGCGCGCGGACTTGACCACCTGCGGCAGAAACATTTTGCCCGCTCCGAACAGATCGCCCACCACGCCCATGCCGTCCATCAGCGGGCCTTCGATCACCAGAAGGGGCCGCCCCAGTTTGACGCGCGCTTCTTCCGCGTCGATTTCAATATATTGGTCGATTCCCTTCACCAGCGCATGCGAAAGGCGCTGCTCCACCGTGCCGCCGCGCCACTCTTCGGTTTTCTTTTCTGCTTCCTGACCGGCCGATGCCGCACCCTGGGTCTTCAGCGCTTCGCCAAACTCGACCAGCCGCTCGGTAGCGTCCGCGCGCCGGTTGAGCAGCACATCTTCAACCAGAGTCTTGAGCTCCGGCTCAATCTCTTCATAGACCTCGAGCATTCCAGCGTTCACAATGCCCATGTCCATGCCCGCGGCAATGGCGTGATACAGAAACGCCGCATGCATGGCCTCGCGCACCTTGTTGTTGCCGCGGAAGCTGAAGGATATGTTCGACACGCCTCCGCTCACCTTGGCGTGCGGCAGGTTGGCTTTGATCCAGCGCGTGGCGTTGATAAAGTCGAGCGCGTAGTTGTTGTGCTCCTCCATGCCGGTGGCGACGGTGAGGATATTGGGATCGAAGATGACATCTTCGGGCTGAAAGCCGACTTCGTTCACCAGGATTTTGTAAGCCCGCTCGCAGATGCGGATCTTGTCTTCGAAGGTCGCGGCCTGGCCCTGTTCGTCAAAGGCCATAACCACCGCAGCCGCGCCGTAACGCAGAACGGTTGCGGCGTTGTGGCGGAACTTGTCTTCGCCTTCCTTGAGCGAGATGGAATTAACGATGCCCTTGCCCTGCAGACACTTCAATCCGGCTTCAATTACTTCCCACTTGGACGAGTCCACCATGAAGGGCACTTTGGCCACTTCGGGCTCGGAGGCAAGAAGCAGCAGAAAACGGCTCATGGCCGCCACGCCGTCAATCATGCCCTCGTCCATGCAGATGTCGATAATGTTGGCGCCATTTTCCACCTGCTGGCGCGCGACGCTTACCGCCTCCTCATACTTGCCTGCCTTGATGAGCTTCGCAAATTTCGGCGAGCCGGCCACGTTGGTGCGCTCGCCGATCATGATGTAGACGCCGGGCTGCTGCGTGAACGGCTGCGATCCCGATAGTCGCAGAGGCTCGATTTCTGGAGTCATGCTCATGCTCTGCCCTCGCTTTCGCCGCTGCCGATTTCGCGCGGCGGACGGCCATCGAGCGCCTTCGCAATGGCCGCGATGTGCTCGGGGGTGTTGCCGCAGCAGCCGCCGGCGATGTTGATGAGCCCGGCCTGCGCAAATTCGCCCAGCGAACGAGCCATGTCGCCCGGCCCCAGATCGAAGCCGGTCTCGGAAAGCGGATTGGGCAGGCCCGCGTTCGGGTAGCAGGAGATGGCGACATTCGCTTTCTCTGAAAGCTCGGAGAGAAACGGATACATCAGGTTCGGCCCGAGCGAGCAGTTCAAGCCCACTGACAGCGGCTTGACGTGGCGCACCGCGGTCCAGAAGGCCTCGGTGGTCTGCGCCGAGATAAGCGTTTCGCCGCCGCGGCCCACCGCCGCGGAGATCATCACGGGCAGCTTTTTGCCCTGCTCCTCGAACACTTCCTGAATGGCCACCAGCGCCGCCTTGGCGTTGAGCGAGTCGAAGATGGTCTCCACCAGCAGCACGTCGACGACGCCGGCAATGAGCGCGCGCACCTCATGCGTGTAGGCGGACTTGACCTGATCGAAGGTCACCACGCGGAAGCCGGGATCGTCTGCGTCGGGCGAGTTGGAAAGCGACACGGTGAGCGGGCCGATGGCTCCGGCAACAAATCGCTGACGGCCTGTGGCGTTGGCCACGCGGTCGGCCCATTCGCGGCACTGGCGGGCAGAGGTTTCGTTGATCTCCCAGGCCAGGTCGTTCAAAAACGGGTCCTCGATGATCTTCTGATAAAACTCGGGATTCTTGCGCCCGCCGTGCTCGCGCGGATCGTCGACAAAGAACTCGCTCTGCGTGATGCTGGTGGCCCCAAAGGTATTGGTTTCGATGATGTCCGCGCCGGCCTCAAGAAAGCGGCGGTGGATGTCACCGATCATGGCGCCTTGGGTGAGCGAGAAGATATCGCCGTTGTTCAGCAGATCCTTCTTCGAGTCTTTGAAGCGCTCGCCGCGGATGTCGGCTTCTGTCATTCCGTAGGTGCGGATCGTGGTGCCCATTGCTCCATCGATGATGGCGATCCGGCTCTCGATAACCTTTTCGAGAGGATGCTTCTGATCGGTAGTCATGGAAACGTCCTGAATAAACCTGTGCAATCTCCCGGTCGCTAATCGGCATGGCCCAAACCGGCCCAGATCGATAGTTGACTGGTGTTGATTGGTGGTCGATCGATAGTTGATTGATAGTTTTAGCATCGTGCTTCCCAGCGGCTCGAAATCGAGAGTCCCAGGGCAGCCATAGCCATCGTTGTCGCCGATCCAGCGGTCACAGTTCCAACGACCGCACCGTGGAGTTCACCGGCAAACGGCCTCCTATCAAGAATATCGGACCCGGACGCCGGCCACGAACCGGTTCGCGGCGAACGACCCTGGAATGTGGCTGGATTGCGCTCTGGACCTACTTAATGGATGCGCGCGCGGCTGTGCGGATTCGGGCGACGGGCCAGCGCGCGCTATAAACTGATACAGGTACAGGCGATGATCAAGCTATTTGGCGGGAAAAAAGATCCTGAGGCTGAGCCCGCGGCCAGCGAAGCGGCGGAAGCGGAAGCGAAGCCGGGCATTTTTGAACGGATGCGGCAGGCGGTCTCGCGCACGCGTGAGTCCTTCTCCGCGAAGATCGCCGACATTGCCGCGATGACGCGCATTGTGGACGAGAGCGCGCTCGATGAGCTGGAGTCCGCGTTGCTGACCAGCGACCTGGGCGTGCCCACGACCACAGCCGTGCTGGACGCGCTGCGCGACCATGCGCGCCACCGGGCCATCGATGGCGGCGAGGAGCTGCGCACGCTGCTCAAGGCGCAGTTGCAATCGATCCTCGAAGCGCCGCAGCGTCCCGTCCCCTCGCCGGATGCGCCGCCGAAGGTGACCTTTCTGGTGGGCGTGAACGGCACCGGCAAAACCACCAGCAGCGGCAAACTGGCGGCCTGGAGCCGTGCCCAGGGACGCACCGTTCTGCTCTGCGCGGCCGATACTTTCCGTGCCGCGGCCATCGAGCAGCTTGAGGTGTGGGCCACGCGCTCGGGAGTGGAGATGATCAAAACCCGCCAGGGCGGCGACCCGGCAGCGGTGCTTTACGACTCAATCGCAGCGGCCAAGGCGCGCGGCATTCAAGATCTTTACGTCGACACCGCCGGACGTCTGCACACCAAGTCCGGGCTGATGGACGAGCTGGACAAGATGCGGCGCACGGCTGCGCGGCTGGTGCCTGGCGCGCCGCATGAGGTGCTGCTGGTGATGGACGCCACCACCGGACAGAACGGCTTGCAGCAGGCGCGGCTGTTTACTGAGGCAGCGGGAGTAACGGGCATTGTGCTCACCAAGCTCGACGGCACCGCCAAAGGCGGCATCGCGGTGGCCATTGCGCGCGAGCTCGATCTGCCGGTGCGCTTTGTAGGCGTAGGCGAACAGATGAGCGACCTGCTGGAATTTTCACCGGCGGAGTTCGTGGAATCGCTGGTGGGGTGACGAGATTAACTACACGCAAGCCGACTTATAGGGCGTAATCTTTGCTGTCTGAAGCTTCCGTGCTTGGAGTGCCCCCCAAGTGAGACAGTTTAGAAGGTCACAGTTTGCAGCAAATGGGGAATGTTCATGAACGATCTCAGCGAGACCATTAACAAGGCTGCTGATCTTGTCCACAGGTTGACAGGCCCGGTGTGCGATGACATCGGCGCAATGATCTCTGACAGCATGAAGCCGTACCGTGCGAAGAATCTGGTCAACACGCTACGAAAGACAGAGCGAATTCTTCATGAAGCGGGCTTACCGGCGAACGCTGTCCCAACACGATTGCTGTTTCCCATTGTTGAGGCAAGCTCAATCGAGGACGACGAGACGCTACAAGAGATGTGGGCAGGACTACTCGCCACTGCATCGCAGGAAACTGATTTAGTGTCGCCATCGTTCGCTGAGACGCTGAAGCAGATGACACCGGATGAAGCTAAGTGCATAGACAAAATTTATGGCAACCGAATAGACCCAAGCAAGCCTCATCTCGCGTTGTACGAGCAGGTGGGATTGGGCAATTTCAGGGATAGAGCAGGGGCACTGAACATCTTATTCGTGGACACCTACGAACGGCTGGGAATCATCCGCCGGGAATATGGCCTGACAAAGGAGGAGGGAGAAACTGAGGTCGGTTCTCTCCTTCGCTTCACAAAATATGGGGCGGCATTTTTGGCGGCATGTCGCGGACCTCGAAAAACACCCAAATGACCCCAAGGACGGTTACCCGTTTATGAGGCCTTGAAGAGGTCCCCGATAAACGCCGTTCCCATCATCAACTCCACAGCCATCCCATATAAACTTGAGAGTTCTCGGTATCCGCGGTCATGAACAGCCAAGCCGAACTCGACCTCTTCTGGATGCAGCGCGCGCTCGAACTGGCGCGGCGCGGCATCGGCCTGTGCTCGCCCAATCCCGTCGTGGGTTGCGTGATTCTCGATCGCGCCGGGCAGCTCGTCGGCGAGGGATGGCATGAGTACGACCTCGTGGACCACGCGGAAGCGGCAGCTCTGCGTGAGGCGCGGCAGCAGGACCCATCAGGCGACCGGCTGCGCGGCGGCACAGCCTACGTAACGCTGGAGCCCTGCAACCACACCGGCCGCACGCCGCCCTGCGCGCAGGCGCTGATTGACGCGGGCCTCGCGCGGGTGGTCGCGGCCACAACTGATCCCAATCCGAACGTGGCCGGGCATGGCCTGGAAGCATTGCATGCGGCGGGACTCCAGACGAGTGTTGGGGTGGGAGAAAGCGAAGCCCGCCGGCTCAATGAAGGCTTTGCGCACTGGAGCCGGCACCAGCGGCCGTTTGTATTGATGAAGGTGGCCATGTCACTCGATGGGCGCATTGCGCCGCCGGCGGGAATGCACATGGCGCGCCAGCCGTTCTGGATCACCAGTGAAGCAGCGCGCGCCGCGGTGCAGCCGCTGCGCTGGCAGGCCGACGCGGCCATGGTGGGCGTGGATACCGTAGTGGCCGACGATCCCCTGTTGACCGACCGCAGCGGATTGCGACGCAGGAGGCCGCTGCTGCGAATTGTGCTGGACTCGGCTCTGCGCATGCCGCTCGACTCCAAAATAGTGGCTACCGCGGAGAACGACGTGGTGATTTACACCGTCTCCACCGACCAGCAGCGGGCCGCCGCTCTGCGCCAGCGCGGCGTGCGCGTAGAGGTGCTGCCCGCAGAGGCCGGCCGGGTTCCGCTGCGCAGAGTGCTTGACCAGCTTGGCCAGCAAGGCATTCTCACATTGCTCACCGAGACCGGAACGCGGCTGAACACGGCGCTGCTTTCGGCCGGGCTGGTGGACCGCGTGCATCTCTTCGTGTCGCCGCAGATCATGGGTTCGGACGCGGCCCCGGCTTTTCGCGGGATGGCCGGCTTTGTGCGCATGGCCGATGTGGAAGTCGAGCGCTACGGAAACGATCTGGGACTTTGCTCGCTGCTGAACGATCCGTGGCCCAAGTCAGTCGCTGAATAAGCCGACAGCCTGAAGAGTACGGGGCTTTAGCCCCCGAGGGGCGCACCCAAAAAAAATGCAGGCGCCGTTGAGGCGCCCGCATCTGCATTTTGAAATGAATACCGGCTGGGCGAACGCCTTACGCGCCCGCCCAGCCGTGTCCCTGGGGGAGGGAAATTGAGAGCCTACTCTTGGCCCCCTGCCGCGCCGCCTGCATTTGCGGCGGCCGGAGTCGAAGAGGAGGCGCCGTTCAAATTCGAGAGCAACTGCACTTCCACGCGGCGATTCTTCTTGCGGCCTGCGGCCGTGTTGTTGGGCGCCACTTCCTGATCCTTGCCAATGCCGATCAGGTAGAAGCGATGCGGAGCGATGTTGTACTTCGAAACCAGGTACTGCACCACAGCGTCTGCGCGCCGATTGCTCAGTTCGTAGTTGTACTGTGCCGGGCCGGTCGAGTCCGTTCCGCCGGTCACTTCCAGGATGAAGTTCTTGGCCGTGCCAAGCTGCGCGGCAAAGCCATCCAGTTGCTGCCGGTCATCGGCCGTCAGCACAGACTTGTTGAAGCCGAAGTTGACTGAGACATCGGCAACCGATTTGTAGTTGTCCAGTCCCTTCACCACCGCGTCCAGTGAGTCGGCCCGCTGCGCCACGTCGTTGGCCGCGCTGTCCGCGTCGCTGGCCGCCTTCGTCGCGCTCTGCGCGTTCTGGTCGGCGGTGTTCGCGCTGGTCTGTGCCTGCTGAATGCCTGCCTGCGCGCGGTCGTTTACGTCGCGAATCTGGCGGTTGTTCTCCGCCGTCTCGCTGTCCAGTTGACCGGTGTGCTGAATAACGGGAGCGGTCTGGGTGCGCACGTAGTTCTTGGTAGCGCATCCGGTCACCCCCACTGTTGCCAGTGCCGCCACTGCCATCGCAAATCCAAAACGACTATTTGTCATCTGATTGATCCTTTCGCTCGCCGCCCCAAGAGCAACCGCAGCGGCTTCCTCCAGTTGAATTCAGGCCGGATTCTCTCCGTCCGTCCCACTGTCCTTCGCCCTTTGAGAATTGCACGCGGCGCGCCATTTCAGTCATATCATCGCAAGTCATTGACTCGATTAAATTTTCTTCCTGTCTCACACACACCGGAGCGCTCCGCCAAGTAGGTAATTTTTACATCATCGGGTAAGGATTTCCCGCGCTGGCACTCCGGTTAAGCGCGCTTTGAGCGCGCTGCCGCCTCGCGAAGCGCGTCCCCGGAACCCGCGCAGCCTCCGTTATCCTAGAGATTAGGCCCGCGCGCCGCCCCGGCTCGCCGCCTGCTCTTCCACTTCGTATGGACCTCTCCGAGAAAATCCGCGTCCTGCCCACTCAGCCCGGCGTGTATCTCTACAAGAACGCCGACGGCGAAGTGATCTACGTGGGCAAAGCCAAAAACCTGCGCTCGCGGGTGCGCTCCTACCTGCTGGAAGCTTCGCAGGCAAACGCCAAGACCGGCTCGCTCATGCGCGAAGCCGTTGACATCGACTACATCCTCGTCGCCAACGAGCACGAAGCCCTGGCGCTTGAAAACAACCTCATCAAGCAGCGCCGGCCGCGCTTCAACATCCTGCTGCGCGACGACAAGACCTACCCCTACGTCAAGCTCACGCTCGCCGACCGTTTTCCCAAAGTCTTTGTCACCCGCCGCCTGCGCAAAGACGGCGCCGCCTATTACGGACCCTACTTCCCCGGCAACCTGGCCTATCGCGTAGTCGAGTTGATCCACCGCAGCTTTCTCATTCCCAGTTGCAAGGTCGATCTGTCCCGCTATCATCCACGCGCCTGCCTGCAGTACTACATCCATCGCTGCCTGGGCCCCTGCGTGGAAGAGCTCACCACTCCGCAAGCCTATACGCAGGCGGTGCGCGATGCGCAGTTGTTTCTCGAAGGCCGCCATGCCGAACTTGAGCGCACGCTGACTGCGCGCATGACCGCCGCCGCAGAGGCCGAGCAGTTCGAAGCCGCCGCGCGTCTGCGCGATCAGCTCTCCACCGTCCGCCAGTTGCAGGAAAAGCAGCGCATCGCCACCGCCGAGCAGGACGACGACGCCGACGTCTTCGGCTATCACTTCGAAGACGGCAACCTGGCCGTGAATCTGTTTCACATGCGCGACGGCAAAATCGTAGACCGCCGCGAATTTTTCTGGGAAGATCTCGAAGACCTTCCCGAAGCGCCCGAAGACAGCGAAGCACAACGTCTGGGTGCCCCAGGTCTCGATTCCGGGGTCCCCGGCGACAGGTCTTCGTCGCTGGGGTGGTCTGAGACCTGGGAAAGCAAGACTTCAGCGCTTCCTACCTTTCACGCCGGCCGCATCTTCAGCGCGCTGCTCAAGCAGCTTTACATCGATCAGCACTACGTCCCGCGCTCCATCCTCGTCCCCGTCGAATTCGACGATCGCGAAACCCTGGCCGCCCTGCTCAGCGAGCGCACTGGCCACCGCATCGAGCTGGCCGTGCCGCAGCGCGGAGAAAAGCGATCGCTCGTGGATCTGGCCGGCCAGAATGCCCGCCAGTCCTACACGCAGCGCTTCCGCGTCCTCGAGCCCTCGCGCAAGGCCATTCAGGAGGCGCTGGCCGACACGCTCATGCTGCCCGAGCTGCCCAGGCGCATCGAGTGCTTCGACATCTCGCACATCCAGGGCGCTGAAACGGTGGCCTCGCTGGTCGTGTGGGAAGACGGCCGCATGAACAAGTCGCAGTATCGAAAGTTCAAGGTCGTCACCGTGCTCGGCGTAGACGACTTCGCCTCCATGCGCGAGGTGGTGGAGCGGCGCTACCGCAGGCTCAAGGAAGAAGACAAGCCCATGCCGTCGCTGGTGCTCATCGACGGCGGACTGGGCCAGCTCCACGCCGCGGCCGACGCCCTCGAATCGCTGGGATTCACCTCCCAGCCGCTGGCCTCCATCGCCAAGCGCGAAGAGGTCATCTATCTCTATGGCAACGAGGACGAGCCCGTGGTCCTGGACCGCCGCTCCCCCGTGCTCCATCTTGTTCAGATGATCCGCGATGAGAGCCATCGCTTCGCCGTCGACTACCATCGCCAGCGCCGCGCCATGCGCGACCGCAGCTCCGAGCTGCTCGAAGTGCCCGGCGTAGGCCCGCAAACCCGGCAGCGCCTGCTCACCCACTTCGGCAGCCTGCGCGACATCCAGCAGGCCACTGTGGAATCGCTCGCCGCCGTAGTCTCACGCAAAACCGCGCAGGGAATCTGGAACCACTTCCACAGCGACACGGTGGCCGCCCAACCTTCGGCCTAGGTTTTGGCGTTTGGGCAGGCTCCATCGTCAGCCCGCACCCTCACCTGTCCGAGGCGGCACATGCAACCGCAACGCGCAATTCCGCAGCGATCCCTGCGCGCCGGGCTCAGGCCCGCGCAGCGCCCATCGCCGGGGCGCGATGCTGCAGGGTGTCGGCAACCCGCGCCAGCAGATCGAGCGGATGCACCGGCTTGGTCAGCAGCGTGAACTGATGGCCGTCGCGACGCGCCGCCGCCAACAGATCTTCGGTGGATGCCTGGCCGGAAAACAGCAGAATCTTGCAATCCGGAAAAATGCGGCGGATGGTGATGGCCAGTTCGATACCGCTCATGCTGGGCAACACCACGTCGCTCACCAGCAGTTCGGGGGGAGTGAGCAAGGCAGATTCAAGCGCCGAATTTCCATCATAGGCAACGGTGGTGGAATAGCCGCTGCGGGTAAGAATCTCGGCAAGAGTGTCGGCAATCGCAGACTCGTCGTCGACCACCAGGACCGAGGGGCGATGTACCCTTGTATCCTGTCGTGGAACCTCATTGGCCGCTTCGACTGAGGAAGTTCGTTTACCGCTCATAAAAGTATTCAACCTCGGGTAGCGCCTGATTGGGGGCGACGCTGATTAGGATTCTCTTACTATTACCGCCCAGATTTCAACAGGAACTTTAAGATGAGTATAGTCCGCATAGACAAGTGGCTGTGGGCGGCACGATTTTTCAAGACCCGCGCCCTGGCGTCCCGGGCCTGCGACCTGGGACGAATCGAATCCAACGGCGTCAAAGCCAAACCGGCGCGCGAAGTGCGCCCCGGCGACAAGCTGCGTATTGAGAATGAAGGCGGCGTCTTCGAGATCGCCGTACTGGCAGCCAGCGAAGTGCGCGGCCCCGCCGCCGTGGCGCAGACCCTCTACGAGGAGTCCGCCGAGAGCCGCGCGGCACGGATGAAGCTGGCTGAAGAGCGCCGCGCCCTGCAGCAGATGATGCCCCTGCCCGAGCGACGCCCCAGCAAGCGCGACCGCCGCCACATCATCCAGTTCCGCGGCCGCGGGTAAACCGCCGTTCCGCCGCTGCGACTATCCCCAGCATTGACAACCCCGGTGCCGCTTGCATAACGTTATTCCGCCTCGAAAAATTTTCATTTGAGGAAATGCGCCACGCAGCCCTGTCTAGGCTGTGGCCGCAATCCTATCTCGCCAGGGACGAGCCGAACATGAAGGTCCACAATCTCAGCCGCCTGCTCGCAGGCCTTTTCTGCATCGCTGCGCTGCCGCTGACGGCTCAAACCAACGCCGCCGGCGCCGCATCGGAACAAATCTCCAGTCCAGCTTCCAGTCCAATTTCCGGGCCGGCCGAGCTGCTCGTCGACAATCTTCCCGCCCCGCTCGGCATCGACGATCCCACGCCCAGCTTCTCCTGGCAACTGCGCGACCCGGCGCGCGGCGCCCGGCAGACCGCCTATGAGGTCCAGATCGCCTCCAGCGCCAGCTTGCTCAGCGCCGGCAACGCCGACGTGTGGGATAGCGGCCGCGTCAGTTCCGCCGAGTCCATCAACATCCGCTACGCCGGCCCGGCGCTGGCCGCCAGCACCCGCTACTTCTGGCGGGTCAGGCTGTGGAACGCCGCCGGCCAGCCCTACGCCGCAAGCCCGTCTTCCTGGTGGGAAACCGGCCTGCTCACCCCGGACGCCTGGAGCGCCCAGTGGATCGGCTACGAAACGCCGGAAGAAGCCGCCGTCCGCAATGCCCCCGCCGCCTGGATCGCCAGTCCCGAGTCGAAGACCCTCGCAGAAGAACGCGGTAAGGAGCAGCATTACGCCTTCCGCAACGCCATTCACCTCGCCCAGCCGGTTCGCTTTGCCGCGCTCTACTCCACCGCGCAAGACAGCGTCTCCGCCTGGGTAAACGGCGCACAGGTGCTCACCGCCGCGCCGCTTCCGCCCTGGCAGCAGATGCCCTGGAGGAAGTTCGTCCGCGCGGATGTCACCGGGAAACTCGCCGCCGGTGAAAACGTCCTCGCCATCGAATCCGTGCATTACGTCGCCAATCCCAACGGCATGGTCACCGACGACCAGCCGCCCATGATCGCCACGCTGGCGGTCCAATACGCCGACGGTTCCTGGGCCACGTTCACCACCGGCAGCGACTGGAAGACCGCCATCCACGCCCCCTCCGGCTGGCAAAGCAAGTCCTTCGACGATTCGAGCTGGCAGAACGCCGCGCTGCCCGGCCCTGGCGACGGCTCCTCGGCCTTCGGTCATCCCTGGATTCCCGACTCGGTCAAGGCCCTGCGCCATGCCTTTACCGTAAGCTCGCCCATCAAGTCCGCGCGCCTTTACGCCACGGCGCTCGGCGATTACGAGTTGTTTCTCAACGGCAAGCGCGTCGGCAATCAGCTTCTCTCTCCCGGCTGGACCGACTACCGCGAGCGCGTCCTCTACCAGACCTACGACGTGACCGCGCAGGTTGAGCAGGGCCACAACGCCATCGCCGCCCTGTTGGCCCCCGGCTGGTACTCCACTCCGCTCGAATGGATGCAGCAACCCAACAACTACGGAGCCACGCCGCCCGCGCTGCGCGCCCAGCTTCGCATCGAACACGCCGACGGCTCCGTCGAATGGATCGGCACCGATTCCAACTGGCAGGCCGGCCGCAGCTACATCCTTCACTCCGAGCTTTACGACGGCGAATCGCAGGATGCGCGCCGCATGCAGCCCGGATGGAATACAGCCGGCTTCGACGCCTCGGCGTGGAAGCCCGTTGAACCGATCGATCCGCAGCCGCTGCTCATCGAGGCGCAGAGCTTCCAGCCCATCCGCGTGGAGCGCGAGCTATCGGCTAAAACTCTCACCCAGCCCAAACCCGGCGTCTATGTCTACGACTTCGGCCAGAATATGAGCGGCGTTGAGCAGATTCACGTCCACGGTCCCGCAGGAACCACCGTCCGCATGCGCTTTGCTGAAGTGCTCAACGCCGACGGCACCCTCTACACCGAAAATCTGCGCACCGCCAAGGTGACCGACTACTTCACCCTCAGCGACAACGGCGAAGAAGTGTTCACGCCCCAGTTCACCTTTCACGGCTTTCGCTACGCCGAGCTGACCGGCCTGTCCGATGCGCCCGCCAGGGATGCCGTAAAAGTCCTGGTCATTCACACCGCCGCGCCCTTCACCGCCAAACTCACCACCGGCAACGCCCTGATCAACCAGCTCTGGAGCAATATTCTGTGGGGCCAGCGCTCCAACTTCGTGGGCCTGCCCACTGACTGTCCGCAGCGCGACGAACGCCTGGGCTGGATGGCCGACGCGCAGGTCTTCTGGCGGGCTGCGTCTTACAACATGGCGATTGCCGCCTTCTCGCGCAAGTTCGCCGCGGACATGCGCGGCACTCAGTACGGCACACCCTACTTCGGCATCTTCGCGCCCGGAACCGCCGAGCCGCACTCCGGCTCGGGAGCGGGATGGAGCGACGCCGGCGTCGTCATTCCCTGGACCTCGTGGCTGCAGACCGGCGATACCCGCATCATCGACCAGAACTGGGACGCGATGCAGATGTACCTCAACGCCATTCACGACGCCAACCCCGACGGCCTGTGGAAGAACGAGTCCGGCACGCCCTTCGGCGACTGGCTCTCACCCGAAGGCAAAACCGATTACGTGCTCATTGCCACCGCCTACTGGGCCTATGACGTTACCCTCATGCGCCAGATGGCCTTGGCTACCGGCCGCACCCAGGAAGCTGAAGCCTACGCCCAGCTCTTCGACACCATCCGCGACGCCTTCGACAAGCAGTTCGTCCGTCCCGATGGCTTCGTCTCCGGCGCCGACAACTCCGCCTCGCCCTTCGGCCGCATCAATAATCCCGGCGCCAAAAGCAATGGCGGAGACACCCAGACCGGCTACGTGCTGGCGCTGCACATGAACCTGCTGCCCGATAACCTGCGCGCCGCCGCCGCCAAACACCTGGCCGACAAGATCGAGGCCAACCACGACCTGCTCGGCACCGGCTTCCTCGGCACGCCCTATCTGCTGGAAGAACTCACCAGGGCCGGCTATGCCAAACTCGCCTACGCCCTGCTGCTCAACACCCGCTATCCCTCCTGGGGATACATGGTCACCCACGGCGCCACCACCATGTGGGAGCGCTGGAACGGCGACCAGATGCGCAACGATCCCAGCATGAACTCCTACAATCACTACGCCTACGGCGCCGTCGCCGACTGGATCTACCGCTACGCCGCCGGCGTGGATGTGGATATGGATACAACCCATGCCGGCGCCGGCTTCCACACCATCGAGCTGCACCCGGCCTTCGATCCGCGCCTGGGCGACGTTGCGTTCGACTACGACTCCACCTACGGCCCCATCCACTCCGGCTGGAAGATCACAGGAACAGCCGCAACCTGGCACGTCACCCTGCCCGCCAACACCACCGGCTGGCTGCCGCTCACAACCGACGAAGCCCAGAAATACAAGCTTGACGGCGCGCCGCTCGCCCAAAGCAAGCTGGCCAGCTCCGCAACCCAAAACAACCAACCGGGCTTCGATCTCGCTCCCGGCAGCTACACATTCACCGTCGCGTTGCAATAAAAACGTCTCATTCATTGCGGCTGTACAACCAGCCTGTTCAGCCGCTACGCTTTCCACTTGTCTTCAGGAGCAGCACGCATGCCGGTAATCCTTGCAGGAATCGGATGGCACATCATCGGAGCGGCCTGCGCCGCTTCGTTCTATGCGCCCATTGAGAAGGTCAAGAAATGGTCGTGGGAAACCACCTGGGCCATCGCCGGCTTCTTCTCCTGGATTCTGCTGCCCATCGGCGTCAGCCTCATCCTGCTGCCCCACTTCCACGCCTTCTATGCCTCCATGGACACCGGGCTGCTGGTCAAAGTGGCGCTCTTCGGAGCCATGTGGGGCGTGGGCAACGTCAGCTACGGACTCACCATGCGCCATCTCGGCATGTCGCTCGGCATCGGCGTGGCCATCGGCGTCACCTTGGTGGTGGGCACGCTCGCTCCACCGCTCATGCACGGCCAGGCCGCCATGCTCTTCACCACCCGCAGCGGACTGCTCACCACCGCCGGCGTCTTTGTCGCGCTGATCGGCGTGGCCGTGGTCTCTTATGCCGGCCACCAGAAAGAAATCCAGCTCGGCGCCGAAGTGCGCGAGTTCAACGTCAAGCTCGGCCTCACGCTCGCCGTCCTGTGCGGAATCTTTTCCTCGGGCATGTCATTCGCCATCGACGCAGCCCGTCCCATGGCCGCCGCCGCGCTGCAACTGCACGTCAATCCGCTCTACGCCGCGCTGCCCAGCTACGTGATCATCATGGGCGGCGGCGCCGCGGTCAACCTGGCCTACTGCTTCATCCGCCTCGCCACGCTGCCGCAAATCTCTCTGCGCGCCGACCTGCGCCAGCCGCGGCCGGTGCTTATCAAGAACTCGCTGCTCGCCGCAACCGGCGGAATCATGTGGTATCTGCAGTTCTTCTTCTACGCCTGGGGCGCGGCCAGCATTCCGCAGCGCCTGTTCTACGTGAACTGGATGCTGCACATGAGCATCTACGTCCTGTGCGGCGGCCTGGTGGG
>DATAVZ010000094.1:0-7148 GCA_036267475.1 Occallatibacter sp. | reverse complement strand
CGAATGCCGGTAAAACGGCTTCCGGAGGCAAAAATAACAACAGAAATCGAACCAAAAAACAGGCTCAACTCGCGAAAATCTTTACCGAAAGCAATACTGAACCCAGATACACGAGTTTTTCCGCAGCCTGTGAAGCCCCTGAGGGACGATTTTTTGTCCACGTTCGACATCTCCTCAGAGTTCCTGGACAGGTTCTTAGGCGCCGGGTAGTGTCCTATTTCGCTGCTCATCCGTTTCGCCGCTGACAAGAGAGCCTATTTGCCCCGCCGGTGCGGAGGGAGTAGATTGTGTTCGAGGTCGGCCATGAGGTTTTTGCGCGCGCTTCTATGCGCTGCAAGTCTTCTCCCTCTTTTCCCCGCGCAACCATTTTCGGCACAAGCAGCGCCTCCGAACGCGCCCATATTTCGCGTTAATTCCACTCTGGTCTTCCTCGATGTGACCGTGCTCGATAAAAATGGGCATCCGGTTGTTCACGGTCTCACCAGGGACGACTTTGCCATCACGGAGGACAAAAGGCCACAGCGCATCTTTTCCTTTGAGGCTCCCGAGACGCATGTTATGGCTGCGGGCAGCGGCGACGATAACCCGGAAGGAAAGGCGCCGACTACGATCCTGGTGCTGGATCTGTTGAACTCCCAGTTCTCCGACTTCGCTTACATCCGCTATTCGGTGAAGAAGTTTCTCGATGAGCAGCCCGCTCGACTTGCCGCTCCGGCGGAAATGATGGTGGTCGGCAATGAGTATCTGGAGATGATTCAAGGCTACACCCGCAGCAGGGCAGACTTGCTCTATGCCCTCGACCATCTGCCGGCAGCGCGGCCCTTCAAGAGAATGAACGCCATGTTTTTCTGGAGCCGCTTCGAACAATCCATCGATGCCATCCAGCAGATTGCATTGCAGAACAAGGGCGTACCCGGCCGGAAGAACGTGGTTTGGGTGGGACATGGTGGGCCCAGCGTCAACCTGGATGCGCGTGTTTTGGGCCCCAGGGATGTAGACGTGTTGAAAGATTACGTGCACGATACGACCAACATGCTTGTCGACTCGAGGATTAGCCTTTTTGTTATCTATCCCGGACTCAAGGCGTGGGGATCGGATCTGTCGATCAGCGCAATGGACGCAGACGCCGACATCGGCGAGACCGATCCATTTGCGGGGGACATCAACTTCGGCCTCTTGTCCAATGCAACGGGTGGACAACTCTTCTATAACCGCAATGACCTGGATCGACTGATCGGACGGTCAGAAGAGTTGGGCTCGGAATACTACACTCTTACCTACCAGCCCGATGATCCGGATAACCAGGCGGATGGGAAATTCCGGCGGATCCGGGTGACTGTCCGCGACCGGAATCTCCATGTTGTTACCAAGGCAGGCTATTTCGCACCTGACAGGAATGAATCGGATCACAGCCGCCGGCACACCATGGACAGCCTCATCGAAGCCGCTCAGGCGGTGATCCCGTTCAAGGCGCTGAACGTCCAGGTCGTCAACGTCGTCAGACATACGGACGCCGGGACAGCGGAGTTCATGGTGCAACTCAACGTCAAAAACCTCCACTGGCTAGCCGGAGACAACGGGCAGGACAGGGCAAATCTGATTCTGGCGGCGGTAAGCTTGAATGGCGATAGAAATATTGTGGCGTCGCGAATCGTCGGCGTCACGCTGTTACCGAAGACGTTGGCTGCGCCACAGCGGCAACAAGTAGAGACGCAATTGCCTGTCACCGTACCATTTCCGCGCAAAGCCCGAAGTGTGCGTGTGGTGATGGAAACAGAAACCGGCGGTCGCATTGGCACGGCCGAAGTAGACCGCAAGACCATCGATGCAGCGCCCGTTTTGCCCACGCCCAACCCGCAGCTGGTTCCGCACCAGCGGCCGGAGCAGGTGCGACCCTCAGCGCCGTAGAGACTGTTCGGGGGTCCCTGGCGGTCATTCCCCGCCGAAGTCGCGATACCGCTCCAGCACGTCGTGCTGCGTAATCACGCCATCCAGTTCGCGCAGGTTGGCGCGGTTGACCACCGGCACCAACGGCCAGCGATCCACGTAGCGCAGAGCCGTGTCGAGCGAGTGATCGGGATGCAGATAAGGAATCTGGCCGCCGCCGGCCATGATCGACTCCAGCCGCTCGCTGCCTTTGCCGTCTTTCGTCATCTCCTGGATCTCTTCGCGGGTAATGCTGCTCCAGCCCGAGGGATGCAGCCGCACCAGCAGCACATCCTCCACCGCGTCCGCCGTCAGCTTGGCAATTCTTTCGATGGTGTCGTCGGCATCCAGCACCAGGTCCGGAGGCGAATGCATGGCATCTTCAACGCGCAGGATGCTTTCTTCGCGCTGCTCCTCCATCGACGGCAGCTCCAGCCCGTCCTGCCTGCTGAGCGTGTCGAAGATGGGCTCCGGCTGCAGCGCGCGCGAAATCACGTAGGCGAAGGTATTGGCCACAATCACCGGCACAATGATCGAGTAGTTGCCGCTGACCTCCAGCACCATGAACACCGAGGTCATGGGCGCGCGCAGGAAGCCGGCGAACAGCACTCCCATGCCGACCAGCGCGTATGCGCCAGGCGACCAGCTCAGATGCGGAAGCAGCGCGTGCTCGGCGCCGCCCACCGCCGCGCCGAACATGGCGCCGATGAACAGCGTGGGCGCGAACATGCCGCCCGGCGTGCCGCTTACAAACGAGAGCAGCGTGGCAACGATTTTGAGCAGCCCCAGAATGGCCATGAACTGCCAGGTGAACTGGCCGTGCATGGCTTCATCGATGTACCCATAACCGGCGCCCATTACCTGTGGCGCGCCCAATACGGCGATGCAGCCGATGAGCAGACCGGCTATGGCCGGCTGAAAGTACTGGGTGCTGCGGCGCAGCCCGCGGCACCAGGGACGCAGGACGGCAATGCCGCCGGAAAAGGCCACCGAAGCCAGGCCGCCGACGATGCCCAGGATGGCATAGGCGATCAGCTCCGAAGGCCGCTTCAACTCGACCGGGGGAATACGGAAGAGCGACTCCGAGCCCATGAACCACCGCACCACCACCACGCTGGACACGGCCGAGAGCACCACCGAGCCGAGAATGCCCGCCGTCCAGCGGCCGATGACTTCCTCAATGACGAACAGCACCGCGGAGATGGGCGCGTTGAAGGCCGCCGCCAGTCCGGCTGCCGCGCCCACGGGAGCAATCAGGCGCATGTGGTCGCGGCTGAGCTTCAGCTTGCGGCCCAGCGCCGAGGCCAGGCAGGCGCCGATCTGCAGCGAGGGGTCTTCCGGTCCCAGCGAGTGGCCGGAGCCAATAGCCAGCGCCGAGGTAATAAACTTGCCCACCGCGGTTTTGAGCGGAATGTAGCCGTTGTAGATGTAGAGCGCGGCCTTGGTCTGGTTGACGCCGCTGCCGCGAGCCTCTGGAAAAACATGAATGGTGAGGACGGCGATCACCAGGCCGGCAACGGCGGGCGCGGCAATCAATCGCCAGGGGGTGAGCGCGGCGCCCGAGCCCAGAACGTAAATGCTGCACCAGTCGATGGCGTACCGGAAACAGACCACCGCCATCCCGGAGAAGATACCGATGAAAACAGAGAGAATGAGGAAAAAGCGGTCCTCGCGGAAGAATGCAAGCACCCCGGAGGCAGGCGCAGCCGGCGCACTGATGGACGCCGGCTCGAACTCACCGACCGTAGTCGTCGTCTGTTGCTCCACTGGTACCCCCGACTGCGTATGGAAGAGCGCGCTCAGTTCAATTCTCCTCATGCAGATTTGCGATGAGCCGTAGTCCCTTGTCTTCCACGGTTACAGCTCCGCAATTGCCGGTTGTTTGATTTTCGGCCCGGAATACCAGGTTCATGGCGGTGTTCACCAGGTCAGGATCACGGCGCAGGCCGCGCTCCGTAATCTGCGGCTGCAGCCTGGTCCACTGCTGACCCAGGCTGCTTGTCGATGCCGTCGCCGTCGCTTCCGTCCCTACGGCTGGCTTGGTTTCCTGTCCGGCGGCTGCTGTTTTGCCCGGTGCTGAAGGGCTGGTGTCGCTGAGCGCGCCGCACGACTTGAGCCGGTCGCCCGCCACATTGAAGGCGTCCACCACGATCCGGTTCCGCTCCGAAGCCGAAATCTGCGGCCGGAAAGGATCCAGCCGGATCGCAGACTGCGTCGTCTTCAGCAGCGCCGCGCTGGCCGCATCGCCGGGAGCGGCTGAAACCGCCTCTTGCAGGTAGCGCTCCGCCACCGGATACGTGCCCATGTTGAACGCAGCCAACCCGGCGCCCTTGAGCGCTGCGGGATTGTCCCGCTGCAGCCGCAGGCTTGCCCGGAAGGACGCCAGCGCGCGAGTATTGTCCTGCACGCGCAGGAACAGATCCCCGAGCTGCTCCTGATGCGCGGCATCATCGCCCTGGTTGGCCTCCAGTGCGATCAGTTCCGACTCGGCCTGGGTGCGGGCATTGATCCGCAACAGGTAATCGATCAGTTCCAGGCGGGCTCTGCGCCGCTCCGTCTCCTGGTTGCTGGGCCAGGTGGCGTAGATTGCGTTGTGATAGAAGCGCAACACCTGCACGGTTTCGCCTTTGCCCACGGCAATGCGCGCCAGTTCCAGGTTGACTACGGCATTCTCAGGCTGCTTCTCCCACAGATTGATCAGGTAGGCGCGGGCCTCGTCGGTGCGGTGCAGACCCAGCAGCGACTCGGCCAGGCTGAGCTGGTACGCATCGTTGTCGCGGGAGTACTGAAGGGCGGTGCGAAGTTCGGCAATGGCCATCTTGTAATGACCTGCATCCAGGTCACTTACACCGCGGCTCGACCATTCCAGCGCCAGCGATTCCTGTTGCGCCTGATAAAGACGCGCCAGGCCGGTAACCGCAAGAAAAGCCACGGCCGCCAGGCCGGTAAGCACGGCCAGAATAATGGGTTCTCGACTGAAATAAAGCGATAGATCGAGCCGCTTTGGCTCCAGACTCATTCCTGCTCCTGTGGATGGGCGCCGCGAAGACTTCCCATAACGATGATAACTCGCGAGGGCGCCCGCTTCATCCCCAAAGCGTCATCGCAATGATTCGATGTGAGTTAATAGCCAGAACGGCCGCTCGCCGAAATCCGCAGGCTCTGCGCGGGCGGCGTGAATCGACCGCGAAGCACGCCGCGGCGGTATTACTGCTGCGGCGTCATATTGTAGAGGAAGTAGGCGCGCAGTTCCAGATACGGCCCGTGAAAGTCGCTGGGCAGCGGCGGGTAGCTCGAGCCGGTGAGCGCGCCCCACGCCGCCCGGTCCAGCGCCGTATCACCCGACCGGCCCACAAGATGCACGCTGTTGGGCATCAGGCGGCCGTTGGGCAGCACTTTGAACTCGATCGCCACCGCGCCCGACTTGTTGATGGGCGGATTGACCTCGTCGGGAATCAAAGGGTCCCAGGTCCGTTCGGTATCGTAGTGCCAGCGAGCCAGCCAGGAGCTGAAATCCACGCCCTGGGTGTCGGAAAGCACCTGCACGCCGCCTGTTCCTGCCCCCGGATGCATGGTCAGGCCGCCCGCCGGAACGTCGTCGCTCTGGCCCGCGCCGCGATTGCGGATGGCGCTGCGCATCGCGTCCTGAAGAGCCTGGTTCGGATTCTGCGACTCCATGGAGAAGTTGGGCCGCGCCGGAACCGCCGCCGGCCGCGGCGCTTCTACCTGGGATTGCTGGCTGGGAGGAATGGGCTGCGTCGGCTCAGGCCGCGGCTGCACCGGGGCCTGTTGCTCGGTCTGCACCGGCGGTGGCGGAGGCGCGGGCGTGGGCGGCCTTTCGCGGTTCATCTCCTCGAGGGTCTTGTTGTCGATTGTCGGCTTTTTCTCGATCGGCCTGGGCGTAACCTGGTCGTGCCGCAACTGGCGCAGAGCGTCGGGCATATCGAGATAGGACAAATCCTGGTGCTGCTTGATCGCATCGAACGGGTCCACTACCGGCGGCACCTTGAAGATATATTTCGGAATCCAGGTAAAGGCCGAAAGCAGAGCGATGTGGAACAGAATGGCCCACAGGATGCCCTCGCGGAGCCGTGCCCAGCGGCGCTCGTCCTCGAGTTCGCTGATCACCTGCAGCAGTTCGTGGGTGTCGTAGTCTACCCAGCGCGATCCGCGCACCACCGGTGTGGGGTTTTCGCCGCCGCTCACTGAAACAGGGCTCTCCTGCACCGGGTCTGAGTCCGAGGGACCCTGCGGCTGATTCACATCGGCTGGCGCTTCGCGGGTTGGCATTCGTTCCTGAGGAGCCGTGGAGAGCGCGATTTTCACGTCGCGACGCGCCGGCTCCAATCCTATGAATCCTTCCTGTTTATTCTCTCATCCCTGCCGATGTGCTGCGCAACGCGCGGCCCGTACAATGGAAAGACGGTCCAACGGTCTGAAAGGGAACCTGTTTGAAGCAGTTTTTTCTGCGAATCTTCGCCTTCTGGAACCTGGTTTTCGTGCCCGCCTTGGCCAAACTCGGCTTTTGGGGGGCTGGTGTCGTCGCGCTGCTTGATTCCTCATCCGTTCCCGTCCCCATGGACGCCTATCTGGCCGTGGCCATCTGGCATGATCGGAGACGCTTCCTACTCTACATCCTGCTTGCCGCGGCTGGCTCGGCCCTGGGCGGCCTGGTGCCTTATGCGCTGGGCCGGGCGGGTGGAGAGCTGTTCCTGCTCAAGCGCATCAACCGCCAGCGCTTCGAGTCCATTCGCACCCGCTTCGAGAACCAGGAGTTTCTGGCGGTCATGATTCCCTCCATGCTGCCGCCCCCGACGCCGTGGAAGCTGTTTATCTTCGCCTCGGGCGTCTTCGAGATGCGCATCCCGCTGTTTCTGCTGGCCGTGTTCTCCGGCAGAGTGGTGCGCTGGCTCATCCTTGCGCTGCTGGTGCTCAAGCTCGGCCCCGGAGCCGCCGACATAGTGGCGCACCACGCCGTGGCCGCGATGCTGGTCGTGGGCGCGCTCATGATTCTGGGTTTTGCCTGGTGGTGGTTCAGGAAAAAGCGCAGAGCCAAAGCCGTTTTAAGAGCAGGGCCGGTTTAGAACCTGTCCAGAAACCATCCTTCTCAGAACCGTTTTGAAAGGGCACGGCTTCAGCCGTGCCGTAAAGAGCTGAAAATAGGTTGGGCTTTAGCCCCTGAGGGACGATTTTTTGTCCACGTTCGACATCTCCTCAGAGTT
>DATAVZ010000093.1:0-34325 GCA_036267475.1 Occallatibacter sp. | reverse complement strand
GTAAGTGATGGTTTCGCCGTTGATACAGGCGCGCAGCAAGCGGGTCATAAGATCGGACTCCATGGTGCGCCGGTTCAGCCGGTAGTTGAATTCGGCGACGTAGTGTTTGAGATGTTTCTGCTCAACCTTATGATGGGTTCCTAGCAGAAACCGCTTCAGGTTGGACAGTGTGATGTGAACCCAGGGAAAGAGGCTGTGCGCTGGCTCATCCTGTTTGGAGATGGCCGTTGCCGTGTGCTCGAAGCCCTTCTGTTTCAGGCGGCGATAGCCATGTCAGCCGTCAGAAAGAATATGGCTGCCTGAGCGCACGTTGCCGGCGAGGAACTTCTCCAGAGTCTCGGTGGCCGCATCGGGAATCACTTCCAGCTTTGCGAATCCCGGCACTGGCGTCTTGCCTGGCTTGCCGGGACCCCGCCGTTCCACCGCCACGGCCACCACGGATTTGGTCCGGACACCTCGAGCGCCACGCCCACGCCGCCCCTCGCCGTGCTCCTCACCGCCCACGTAGCCTTCATCGACCTCCACCAAGCCGCTCAGCCGGTAGCGTTGATCGCGATCACTCATTGCTTTGCGAATCTTATGCAGCATCAACCAGGCAGTCGGATAACTGACGCCGATCTCCTTGGCCAGCTGGACCGCCGAGATGCCCTTCTTATCGTGACTCATGCGATAGATTGCCCAGAACCAACTGCTCAGCGGGGTCCGCGTCTTGTGGAAAATGGTCCCCGCTGTCACCGAGCACTGATAGGCGCAATCGCGGCACTCATGCACATGGCGTGCCGCCATGTACCCGCGACTCGTACCTCCGCAACGAGGGCACGCGAACCCCTCCGGCCAGCGTTGCCGAGTCAACTGCCCGCCACACTGATGCTCGTCCCCAAACGACGCCCGGAACTCCCGCACTGTCATCATCCCGCCGCGCTTCTTGTTGCTAGTCGTCCTCATGCTCACAAGGATATCGCTATTCATTCGCCTGAGCAAGATTGATATTCATCTCAGGTTATTATCGACACAACCCTTACCACGATAACCAAAAAGCGCACTGCGGATTGACCGCGTGAGAGCTATATATCTGAAAAATAATGGGTTGTGGTTTTGGGAAGTGGGTTCCTCAGGTTTCATTATTCGACGAGCTATCTAGCTGATTATAATAGGCTTAGTAATAACAACGCTCTTCACTTATTCTACGCTTTTCTATTTTAAATAATTGATAATAAATGACTTATTGGTGGAGGCGGCGGGAGTCGAACGCTTTTTCCACAGGATAAGTCATTAAATATCAGTGGTTTCTAGAACTTACAAAATGCTAGAAAGTCCACAATGCCGGGTGGAATTACAAGTTTCGTACAAAAAACCGCGATTTGTACAAAATGCCCTCGGATTCTGGACTTGAGCGTATAAGTACAATTCTCGTACAAATTTCGAGGACTGCGATTGATGGAGCCACCGCGTCCTGACTCGCTGATCAGCATATACGACGCACAGGCGATGCGGAATCGAAATCTCAGCTGCCCGGCGGGAACTCCGCCGCCTCCCGATTGCAACTCCGATTCTTGGACGCGCGCTTTGAGGTCAGATTTTTGCAACATTTTTCTGACACGAATTATGCCGACGGCTCCGTTCAGCAGGAGCGATCATGTCGAGACGATCGCCCAGCGCTAGCCAAGCTGTACTCAATTTGAGTACAATTGTTCTCGAAATGAGAACGCGGCTCACATCCGTTGGGGATTTGCTCTTTGGCCAGACCAGAGGGAGAGTTCTGGCGCTTCTGTATGGTGCGCCCGACGAAACCTTCTTCGTTCGTCAAATCTCCCGGCAGGTTGAGACCAGCGTCGGGACCGTGCAGCGCGAGCTTACTTTACTCGCTGACGCTGGATTGATCAAGCGTTCAACGGTCGGAAGTCAGGTGTTCTACCAGGCCAATCAGGAACACCCCGAATTTCCGGAACTCCGGGCCTTGCTCGCGAAAACTACTGGTGTATTTCAGATGCTCAAGGCTGGCCCAGTATTTTCGGAAAGTCAGATAAAGCTGTGGCTGGCGAGACGGGAGGCTGCGGATTCAACAGAAGTAGAGCTCTTCTACGACCAACTCGCGGGCAAGCGTGCGGACCCCCCTGAGCTACGTCAGGCTATCGAGGAAGTTCTGGAAAAGCTTCAAAAGGAAGCGACCACCACACAGCGCCCCGGCATACTCCTGGGCAGAGTCCAAAGTGGCAAGACCCGAGCGTTCTTGGGCGTGGTCGCCCGCGCATTCGATCGCGGATTCGATATCGCGGTCATTCTCACAAAGGGTACGAAGTCTCTTGCAGAGCAGACCCTCAGCAGAGTGAAAGAGGATTTCCGGGAGTTCATCAGCGCCGATCAAGTCGATGTGTTCGACATCCTGGCCGTACCGGATCTCACTCCTTATGAACTGAATCGCAAGCTCATCTTCGTCGTGAAGAAAGAAGACGACAATTTGCACCGGCTCCTAGACCTCTTTCGCGACCAGTATCCGGCGCTAAGGAACAAATCGGTGTTGATCATCGACGATGAAGCCGACCTCGCCTCAGTAAGTTTCCGCAAGACAAATGGGATTACCACCGCTGGCGTTATATCGCAGCAAATCGACCAGCTTCGCGAGTCAGTGACTAAATCCGCGTTTCTGCAAGTTACGGCGACTCCCTATGCTCTCTACCTCCAGCCCGAAGATGACGTGGTTTCAAACGGAACTACGCTATTCCGACCGAAGCGTCCGGCATTTACCGTCCTGTTGCCTACTCATAACAAGTACGCAGGTGGGGATGAGTATTTTGAAAAAAGCGCGGAGCCCGATTCCTCTGCGTTCTATTTCTATCGCGAAGTGCCACTAGCCGAGCGGGATGCACTCAAGAAAGAAGATCGCCGCAGGCTACAAATCGACAAGATACTAACTGAGAAGAATGCAGCGATCCTCCGGGATGCAGTCGTAACCTTTCTCGTTGGCGGCGCAATTCGCCGGCTGCAGCAACGAGCAGCTGGTCAATGGCCTCAGAAGTACAGTTTCCTCTTCCATACAGAGCAGTCGAGAAGTTCGCACGAGTGGCAGGAAAAGGTAGCGGTGGCTATCAGGGATGCACTTGTAGATCAGGCTCGTGCGGATAGCCCACTCTTCCACGAACTGGTTCGGGCCGCTTACATGGACCTTCGGAGATCAATTGAACTGGAAGGGGTAACAGTGCCCAGCATCGAAGATGTCATTAAAGGCGTCTTCGAGTCGCTGGAAACTGGCCAACTCATGATCACAAAGGTGAATTCCGATAACGATGTGAAGAAATTGCTGGCCGATGATGGCCAACTGAAGCTGAGAACGCCATTCAACATGTTCATTGGTGGCCAGATTCTCGATCGCGGCATCACTATCAGCAATTTGATCGGGTTCTATTACGGCCGTAACCGTACGCAACGAGCCAGTTGATAAACTGGCTCGCATCGCCGACTCGGTGGAGGGCCAATTCGAATCCAGGAGGCCGCCAGGGCGATTGCTCGCTGGGCAACGGAGTGTAATGGCTAAGAGTTTCTGAATCTCAGCGGGCCTCAATGGCAGTGGTGAAACTCTGGTCCCTGGGCGCGCTCGGCAGATCGAAAGTTTCGTTTGGAATATCGAGGTCGAGCGAACGCATTTCGTCTATTTGAATGGAAACGAGGGTCCTTTCACCCTCTAATACACTGATATGCTGCGGGACTTGGGCACCGTTGAAATTTTTGAAATCCGAATAGCGGACGTCTACGCGCTCGCAAAAACGTATCAACTTGCCCGCTGGATCGAACCAGAAGGCATAGGTCTGTGCGGGATCGCAGACGCCATTGTGCGGCTCATACCCGCGAAGCACACGGACTGTATTCACTCCGTCCACATCGTCCCGGTGGATACTCCAATCGGCTTCGTAGAAATCGTCGGTCGGAGGAATGGGCTCGATCGCATCGAGAACGAAACCCGCGATTGAAAAATTTGCGGCTGCGGCAGATTTAAGCCCTGCTGGAAGAACCGGATCGGCACGGTTCATCAACCGATAATACTTATCTCCGTTTCGCGAGCGGGCGAAGTAACTCTGGCCAACCTTTACCTCACGCTTCCATTCGTTGTCTGCTTTCCAGGTATCGGTATATTCGCCTTGTACAACCCCGCTCGGCGCATAGACCTGGACCGTAGCGTGAAGCAGGTAGGGCTTGGCTCCGCTGAACGCGGGCGAGGTGACCTTGCGACCGGTCTCGAAGTAATTCCGGGCGCTGTCGAACGCCTCCACTCCAGCGGGCCGGACTGTCTTGAACGCCATAGTTATTCGCGAGACGGCTTGCACCGGCTCGCCGTTCAAAACGAATGGTTTAAAGTGCATGCCCGAGATGAATTTCTTTGCCGCGTCGTTCAGCCTCGGATTGTCAGAAACCAACATCCCGATGTCTCGTACAGCTCCCGTGCGGTCAACAAGTACGTAGGTAGTCGTCAGGAGACCGTCAAACGGTCCGTCCTCGACGGAGGGCCACTGCGGAGGCGGACCGGGTAACAGACTCTTGCGGAGCGTGAGCTCGTCGAGAATAACTGTCTGAATGAGTGGAGAGCTGGGCATACCCGGAGGAGGCGTAAAGGACACAATCGATGGATCGAGGTTTTCGAGAAGAATGATCCGTGCAGTCGCGTGTGGGTCGCCTGCGTTAATGGTCCGGGCGATTATTCGGTTTCCGAAAGACTTAAAATCCGAAAACTCACCTCCCCAGCCGGTACAGGTGCCAAAGTTAAGTACCCCTGAAACAGAGAGTCCGCAGC
Source organism: Occallatibacter sp. (assembly GCA_036267475.1). Taxonomy (GTDB): domain Bacteria; phylum Acidobacteriota; class Terriglobia; order Terriglobales; family Acidobacteriaceae; genus Telmatobacter. The sequence goes on along the minus strand of DATAVZ010000093.1, from coordinate 29,542 downwards.
CAACGCTCTTCCTTACGCTTCCGTCTGTGCTGAATGACTGCCAACTGGCCGCTCCGCCAGACTCATCTAACACTCGATCAAGATCCGGAATCGGGTCAAGTAAGTCGTCAGTGATCTCACGCAGCCATTCGGGAAAATAGTCACCATCATTGTGTTGCCATTCCTTCCCGTCGTTCATGATCGCGAGTTGGTGAAATTGCGGGCTTTGGATTTCACGCTTCCATTGTGTGGGCGACACCCACCAGATTTCAATTGTGCCCGTAAGAGAGGCGGGCTCAATTCCAGGCCGATACGGTGACAATTCGGCACGCAGATGAAACGGTGGCGTACCCGGCTGATCGAGTGTGCTCTTTTCGATGGCACTCCTGGTCTGATCGCGCCAATCTCTTCCAAATACTGTAAGGGTGGGTACGGCAAACAAGGTAAGAAGAATTCCCACTCGCAATGCTGGATGCATCAAGGCTCCATAAATCGTCGCGTAAACTGGCAGGATTATAGCGCAGGTTACGGAACTGACAGTACGGCGGGTGGCCGACCCCAAAGCCGCGCTCCGTCTAAGCGTTGCTTTTACAAGGTCGGCGGGGGAGGATCTTAATATCAATTCGTCAGTTATTGGCCATGAACCTTTTGAAGGACGGCAGAACGCTTTTAAGGCGATATTTCTTGAACGAATCCATGAGACAGCAGAGTCGAGGGGTTCTCTGCTCCGGGGGCAGTTCAGCTCAACTTGCTACTACTTTGTATTCTGACAAGAGTTGCCATGCCGACTGTACGCTCTTTTCTAGCTGATCCTGGCGGGCACGGACCCACGGTGAATAGTGCTTTTCTGTGACGCGGACGCTGGCATGCCCCAGCAGGATCGACACCTGATCGATGGGAACGCCGGCCAAAAGCATCTCGACGGCGAAGGTGTCGCGGAACATGTGGCAGTGGCAACGCTTCGGCGTGCCGTCCGGTTTGTGGAGATCGGCGACTTTGAAGAGCCGGCGATAAGCGCGCTGCCAGTTAGCGACAAACGTCTTGGGCAAGCCGTTCCCGGACCAGAAGAAGTAATTCGGATTCGGTTTGAGGCCGGGTGGGATCGAGCGCAGGAGATCGGCGACATGGGGCGGTAGTGGCACAAAGACAGGAATGCCGGTCTTGGCTTGGTAGAGGAGCAGCTTGTTTTCATCGAGTCTTGAGCACTCAAGCGTCACCGCGTCACGTATGCGCAGTCCGCTCCAGCGCATCAGCTCCGTCAGGGCACGAATGCGAATGCCGCGCTTCTCGGGAGCCCAGGACCGCTCTGCATCTTCGCCAAGGCGATAGGTAGCGCCGATGATGCGCTTGTATTCGTCTGCGGTGAAGTAGTCCGTTGGTACATGCTTGGCGATCACTCGGCCCATAGTCGCCGTGGGATTGTCTTTGAGCCAGCCGTGGCGCACACAGAACCAGAAGAAGCCGACTACGCGTTCGAACTTTTTCTTTCTCGCCAGCGGCTTGTCGGTCCATGTCGAGCGCCACTCCGTCATGTTGCGGACATTTACATCGCGCAGGAAGATGATGCGGTGCTGTTCGGAGAAAGCGAGGAACTGCTTTTTGAAGATGTGTTCGAGCTTCTGGATTGTCGCTGGAGCCAGGCCGCGCGCTTCGGCATCGGACAGGTAACCTTTGACAGCCTCTTTCACTGTGGGCAGCGTCCGCGCCTCTTTGACTTCGTCTCCCCCCGACGCGGTGATCTCGTATTTTCGAGCCAGGCTCTCGGCTTGCTCCCAGGACCTAGTCTTCGCTGAGACGCGCATGCTGCCGGGACGGCCCGGAACCGTGCCCATGATCCACTTCCAGCAACGGCAGCGACGCCAGGTGGGATTGTCCTTCTTGGGGCATTTGGAGGTGTGTCGTGTGTAGACCGTAAGCATGATGCAAACAGACTAGCACTCGTACAAAATTGGTACAAATTTCGACTCTGGTATTTTTCCACAGTTTAAACTTATGATTATAATGCATTTAGTATTGGTGGAGGCGGCGGGAGTCGAACCCGCGTCCGAAATCGCTGTCAGCTGGGAGAGTCCATGCTCAGTCCGGTTCCGCATGTTTTCGCCTTCTGCGCTCAGAACGGACAAGATGCGCAGAAAGCTAGTCCGATGATCTTACGACTGCAACACGGACCGAGCCGCAGCCGCCAGCCTACTGAATGACGTCTTACTCGCAGTCCATAGGCGAAACCGCGAAAGACGGCTGCTTAGTTAATTAAGCAGCAAGTGCCAGATTGTTGTTGGCAACTTTGTTTTTGCAGGCGATTACGGGTGCCCACACCCCGACATGCCTCCCATGCCGCAATCGATCCCGTCGAAACCGTGACGCCCCCATCGAGTGCCCCCTGCGACCAAAATCCACCACTGGGAAGCCGTTGCTACCCCTTCCTTTTAGAGGATGCGGAAGAGTGAGCGGGTGCGAGCGCGGAGCCTGGTGGCTCGTGCTGCATCTTCTATTCTACGCTGAAATTCAGTTTGCCCGTTTACACCCCGCGACAACTGGCTTTCGAGCGAGCCGGCGGCTGGTCCAGATGACCGCTGCTCCAGATAATTGCTGTTCGAGCCTGCAGTTGATCGCGCTCTTGCCGGTCGGGCTACTGCTGATCCAGTTGGATGGATTCATATGCGTGCTGCGCAATCCCGGCACGAATCTGCGCCGGCGTCTTGCCCAGCCTGGTCTGCTGGTAGGCGTAAAAGCCTTCCTGGGCGCAGGTAGAACACTCCGCCCCGTGCAGCCCCTCAAAACAACTGCGCAGGCTGGTGTGGCCTAAAGCACGGTCGCAGCGGCAGTTGCACGGCAATTGATAGGCCACGCGGCTCACCCTGGCCACGTCCTGGTAGACATGCCGCTGCCAGGGATACTGGAAGTTGGGGCCGGTGAGCCGGGCTCCCGCAAGGATGGGAGGCAGCGAGCTTATGTGCAGTGGCGCGGATGGATGGTAAGCGGGCACATCTTCAGCCGGATTGGTCCACTGCGCGTAGCTGACCGCGGTAAGTGCAAAAGCCGCCAGCCCCAGTATCCAGCGACTTCTAATTGGATTTTTCATCAACGCTTCTCCAGGCTCCCATTCTAGAGCAAAATCAGAGTGAATATGCGGGTTGCGAAAATCGTGCAGGATGCCCTTTTCCTGAGAAAAACGACACTCCGCTGCATCGACGCGCCTTACACCCATTCTGATGTTGTTTGAACCGGAACCGCGATTGCCGGACCGCGCAGGATCCTTCTATTTGCCCGCCATCTGAACAGGGGAAGCAGGCATAACAAAAGGGAAAACAGGCATAAGCCAGCCGAATGAGATTCGCGTTGGACTCTGGCAGGAAACTCCGGCTGAAATTGGATGGGTTTCGAAGGATGGAAATGGATGCGGGTGAAGCTGGTTGGCGTTGCGCAACCGGTTTATAGAAAGACGCTGGCCCGCAGAAAAAAAAGGCGGCACGGACGGTCTAGCTGTCCGTGCCGGGAGGCCAGTGACGCAAACTACTCCCGGCCCGAGGGTGGATGCGACCACCTCCGCAACCGGAATAAATACACGATAGCATAGATTGAGAAGAATGCAAGTACAAAAATCAGAATTTATTTTAGGCTCACATAAGCCATCATTTTTCTTGCCCGCGCATCTAATGCTCGGTCGACTGGGAATACTATGAGGAGGCGCCTCATACACTGCTGCGTGCCAATCCAGTTCACGCCAAGCCGACCAAAATTATGACAAACAGCATAGAATCAATTGCTTCTACATCCTCACCAGAAGGTCCTGAGCAGCACCGTAGCTGGTTCCGCATCGGCGTGGTGGCGCTTGCATCTGCCTTGGCTGGCGGAGTAGCGGCTGCCTGGTGGTACCGGAAAACCCTGAACAAGCTCCATGAATCCGGAGAAAATGGCCAAAATCCACAATTTGGTATTTCCGAGGACAACCATTCCGACGGCCACTCGACCGACCCATTCGATGAATTCTGACCCTGTGCCCCGGGAACAATCCAGTTCAGGCCAGTGAGCCCGCCTGGGCCGCGAGCTCGAAATCCTTCGCGGTCAGGCCGCCGGCATCGTGAGTCACCAGCCCCAGGCGCACCTTGTTATAACGGATGTCGATGTCTGGATGGTGGCCCGCGGCTTCAGCCGCCTGGCCGACGCGGTTCACAAAGCCGAGGGCCGCGACAAAGTCCTTGAAGGTGAAGGTTCGGGTCAGCTCACCGGATTCAATACGCCACTCCGGCAGGCTGGCCAGCCGATTCTGAGCTTCCTCAACGGTAAGTGCGGGCATGGCGCAGTCTCCTGCACGCCATTGTATCCACATTGCCCGCGGTGGGCGCGGCGGTGGTTCCGCACGCGGCCGGATGCGCACATCTATATGCGTCTGAATCGTCTCATCGCCCCGCTTGGAGGCAGCTTATCGGACCAGGAATGCCAGGGCCGCGGAAGCAATGCCCGCTACGGAAAACACCAGGCCCAGGTACCAGTAGGCGCGGCTGCGGGTGAGCAGGGTGACCGAGGTGATGACCAGGCCGATCTCGAGCAGCGCCTCGGCCAGGTCGAAGCGGCTGGCGCGGGCCTCGGCCCTGCTCACGTCCGCCTCGAATGCTTCTGCCTTCTGCTGCGCCTGCTTCAGGTCGTCGGCCCACTTTTTCTGATGGTCGGCGTAGGATTTGGCGAGCTTGTCGGCGGCGTCCCGGTTGGAGACGGCAACCACTCCGAGCAGGTCCGCAGCCAGTTCCGTATCGTTCGAGCGGATCTTGTGCGCCTGGTAGTAATTCCACTGGTCGGTGGCCCGGTTTTGTGTGAGCACCGCCTCGGTGTGGGTACGATGGCCCAGCACGGTGGTGACGGCTACCAGCACCGCCAGCACGCTCATGGTAAAAGCCACCGGACGCAGGGTCGACTCATGCGATCCGTGTTCGGCGTGCTCCTGCAGTTCCTGCGCTTCGTTGGCTTCCATTGGCCTTCAGCTTTCTCTTTGCGTTGAGAGATCTTCCAGCTTCAATCCGGTACGCGTGGCGATCCTGGCAAGCATTTTCACGCCAATCCCGTCGCCGAGCCAGCATTATTTGCGCTTCCAGCGCACGCCATCCTTGGAATCCTCGATGACGATTCCCTTTTCCGCCAGCTCGTTGCGAATCTGGTCGGCGCGGGCAAAGTCGCGGCGCTTCTTGGCCTGGGTGCGCTCGGCTACCAGCGCGTCCGCCTGCTCGTCGGTCAGCGCCTGCCGTGCCACCAGTCCCGGAGCCACATCGTCCATGCGCCCGGCCTGCTGCGCCCATTCAAGCGCCCGCCGCGAGGGGTCCGCGTCGTGGTCCTCGATCACGCCGAACACCGCGTCGAAGTCCTTGAGCACGGCCAGAATCGCATCCCGGTCTCCGGCGTAAAACTGGCCCTGGTCCATGGCGGTGTTGACGCTGCGCACCAGCTCGAAGACCGGAGCCCGGGCCTCGGCCGTATTCAGGTCGTTGGCCAGCGCCTCCATGTAATTTTCATGCGCCCGCTGCGCCGCGGCCTGCATCTCCGGGTCCGCGCCCGCCGGGAAGTTTCCCGTGGTCACGCGGTGGTGGAAGGTGCGCAGCCGCTCAATGGCGTTGGTGGCCTCGATGAGCCCGTCGAAGGTAAAGTTGAGTTGGTGCCGGTAGGGAACCGAGATCAGCGCCAGCCGGATGGCCGAGGCCCGGAAGCCCTTGAGCAGCAGGTCGCGCAGCGTGTAAAAATTGCCTTCGCTCTTGGACATCTTGCGCCCGTCCACCAGCAGGAAGCGGACGTGCATCCAGTGGCGCGCGAATGGTTGGCCGGTAGCCGTCTCGCTCTGCGCAATCTCGTTCTCGTGGTGCGGGAACATAAGGTCCTCGCCGCCGGCATGGAGGTCGAAGTTCTCGCCCAGGTACTCCATGGCCATGGCTGAGCACTCGATGTGCCACCCCGGCCGGCCGCGCCCAATGGGCGTATCCCAGGAGGTTTCGCCCGGCTTGGCAGCCTTCCACAGCGCAAAGTCGCGGGCCGAGTCCTTCTCGTACTCGTCCACATCCACCCGCGCGCCGTCTTCCATCCCCGAGAGGTCTTTCTTGCTTAGCTTGCCGTAGGAGGGAAATGCCGCCAACCGGAAGTACCACGACCCGTCTTCGGTCTGGTAAGCAGCGCCCACCTTTTCCAGCCTCTGAATCAGCTCCACCATCTTGCCGATATGCTCGGTGGCGCGGGCAATCTGCTCGGGCCGTTCCACGCGCAGCGAGTCCAGGTCCTCAAAAAACGCCTGCTCATAACCGGCCGTGTACGCGCCGATGGGCACGCCCGCGGCGGCGGCGTTGCGGATGATCTTGTCGTCCACGTCGGTGATGTTCATGACATGGCGAACGGGGACCCCGGTGAGTCGCAGGAACCGGCGCAGCACGTCGATGGCAAGAAAGGTGCGGAAGTTTCCGATGTGTCCGTAGTCGTAAACTGTTGGCCCGCAGGCGTACATGCGCAGCGCGTTGCCGTCGACGGGGGTCAGTGGGTCCGGTTGTCCCGAGAGGGTATTGAAGAGGCGGAGGGTCATCGTTCGCGAAATCGTATCCTGAAAGCGGGTCTGGAGCGCGCCTGAAAAGCGAAAATCGACCGATTTTACGGCCTTTTCGATTGTAGCAGCGGCTATACCCGCAGCTCCCGCCGGGCGGTCTCGGCCACGCGGCCCAGGTCGGAGACGGTCAGCACCCGGATGCTGTGCTCTTCCATCGTCTCCACGCCAAAGCGATACAGCTCCAGCCGCTCCGGGTTCTCGTCGCTGGCGCCCAGTTTTGCGGCGGGCTCCACGATCGCCGTCAGCTCCAGCTCGGCCTGCTCCACGCGGGCCACGCCGGCGCGCAGCCCGGCGGCGGAAAAAGCCAGCACCTTGACCATCTCCAGGCCCGGCTCCAGGCTCACGGCATGGAACATGCGGATAAGCCCGTTGGGCCGGTAGCCCGCATCGATGCGCAGCGGATCGCCGGGACGGGTATAGTCGGCGGCGGCGATTCTCTTGCGCATCAGGTCCCAGACTCCGGCGCGCTCGAACTCGCTGCGCATTCTGGTTTGAATCGCGGTGCGGCCGCTCAGCCGGGAGGCGCGCTCGCGCGGCGGCGGATCGACATACAAGCGCATCAGATCCTCCACTCCCGCGACCAGGCTCTCGGCCAGATAGGCGCGGGATTCGGTCATCTGCACGCTCAGCGAAAGCGACTCCTCGAGCAGGCGCATCAGACGGCCCTGCGGCTCGGCCCGATCCGCCTCCGCCTGCAGCCTGCTGCGCAGCTCGCTCTCCATGCCCTCCAGCAGCGCCGTATCCGCGTCCGGATCGAGGCAGCGCACCCGCCGCCAGTCGCGCGTAAACCGCACCTCGGTTCGCGTCGGCTCGCCGGTTGCGCCGGTTGCGCCGGATTCGCGCAGAATCACGCCAATGTGTACGAATTCGTTGCGCACCGGGTCCGGCACGTAGCGCAACAGCCGAAACTCGCATGCACGGTGTTCACTCTCGATTCTCATCGCACAAGTCCTTCAGTTAGGCCTGCCCCTCATGCTAGACCTCTCGTGCTCCGGATTCCAGCGCTCCGCGCCAACTTCGGCGCCCGCTGTTCCCCATTGCGGAAACGGCCTGCGGTCGGAGATCGCAAAAGCCTCGATCAGCTCCCGGATCCGGCTTCGCCGCATCAGCAGCTTTTCGACCAGCGCCTCCATTTCACCCAGGTCGCCGCCGTACCACTCGGGCGGAATCTCGCCCGCTGCCGCCCATAAGGTTTCAGCCGGCATCCGCTCCATGCTGCTCAGCCACGGCTCAAAGGCGCTCCATTCCCTCACGCCGCGATACACCGTGTTGCGGGGGTAGACGCCACGCAGCGGCGCATCCTCAAACCGCCATTCGCCGGCATGAAAGCAATATCCGAAGTCGATGAAGACCGCCTTGTAGCGCCGCTCCCGTTGGCGGCGCGCAAACACCGCCTGCCGGCCGTTGGCGTTGCCGGTCCACTTATCCAGCGCCAGAATGCCGGCGAACTCGGCCAGGTTCTTTACTTCCAGAAGCTTCTCTTCGGGTAGGTAGTCGGCCACCTGTCCCGGCATCAGTCCGCCCGCAAACCGCGACCCGAACTGCAGCCCCGGCTTGCATCGCACCAGGGTCTTTCCCATATCCATCGCCAGGTCGGGAGTATTCTCGATGAGCCAGCTCGATACCTCCACCAGCTCCACCTGCGGCACCGTCAGTCCCGCCGCGGCGGCCAGCCGCGAAGCCAGAAACTCGTTGGCCAGCACCCGCGTGTGCTGCGGATTGTTCTGGAACTTGACCACGTAGAGGTGCCCGTCAGCGCCCACCATCAACTGGCCCTGCGCCCCGCCGCGCATCCTTCTCACCTGCTGCACCGCCAGAACCGCCAACCCAGCTCCTCCGCCGATTCCCCGCTGATACTGAGAGGCATTCTAAGCGCTCAGCGAGAGCAGCTCCTAGCTTTTGCTTCCCGCCCGTTTCGTGCCTGTTTCGCCCCATGTTGCCTTCGGAGGTCGCATCGCCATGAGGCTACTGCTTTTTAGGTTCAAGTCTTAACGCAGTCGATGCAGTTGCGTGGCTCTTTCCTTATGGAAAGAGCCACCTTGCACGATGTCGGCCCGTCAATAAGTGAACCGAAAAGGATGTGAATCGAAAACGCCTTAGAGCCTTTTCTCCAGCATCTCTGCGCGCGCCGCCAGCGCAATGGCCATGGCCATCACCCGGTCGTCGTGGGTGCCGGACTGCGCCCCCGTTCCGCCGTTCGGCAGGCGCACAAAGCTGCGGCACTCAGCCAGCAGCCGGCGGCTCTGGAACCGCTCCGGCGCGTCCACCAGCGCCGCTCCCAGGCGGCCCAGCGCCGCCGGACGGCTCATGGACGTGGTCAGCCAGCCCGGCTGCCCGCCCTGCGAGTAAATGCGTTCGTAGCCGCAGGGCGCGCTCAGATAGGCCAGCACGCCACTGCCGTGGTTGTTGCGCTCCACCACCAGCCACGCCTGGTTGTACTCCGCGGCCAGCGCGCTCATCAGCCGCGCCAGCTCCAGCCCGCCCACGTGTCCGGAAAACTCGGCGCACTGCAGGCCGCTTTCCATCTCGATGACCTGCGCGGCCGAGTAATCTCCGCCGCTGCCGCCGCCGGCCGGATCGACGGCCACCAAGTAGGTCTTGCCGGGCACCGCCGGCAGCCACATCTCCAGTTCCCCGTTGTGCCGCCGCGCCGCCGGTTCGGCCACATCGCCGATTCGCGCCTCCACCGCCGTCAGTTCGAAGACCGGCTCGCCACTGGCCAGAAAGCAGCTCTCCTCATCCTCGGCATACTCCTGCGCCGTCAGGCCGCGAAAGTTGGCGCGGATCTGGCGGCGGTAGCCCACCTGCTCCAGCGTCAGCCCGTGGTGCTTCATCAGCCCGCGCTCTTCGGCGCTCAGAGTCGCGGCGTCCACAGCCCTGGCGCGGTAGCTGCGCTCCATCCACCAGGGAAAGAAGTGCCGCACCATACCGGTCTCGGGAGCCTTCTGCCACTCCTCGTAAAAGCAGCCGCCCAGCCCGTCCGGCGTGGATTCGATGATCAGCTCGGCATCGGGCGTCATGGCCGCGCGCAGGCCCGCAAAGGTCTCCGCGGGGTCGCCCGGCCATCGCGCCAGCTCCGAGCAGTGCAGGTTCTGCACCGTCAGGCCGCGTCCCGCGTTCCGCTCGCCGGCTGAGACCACGCGATACTGCGCGTCCATGCGCGGAAACACGATCTGCCGCTTATTGGCACGGCCGGTCTTGAGCGGCCCCTCGCGCAGTTCCCGCGGCAGCCAGTCCACAAAACGGTGCACAATGCGGAAGATCTCCTCGGCCGCCTCGCGGGTGTGCGCCACCTGCAGGGTGAGCGTGCCTGGCACGGTGATGGTGCGCAGAAAGAACCGCGCTGCCGTCCAGGTGGTAATGCCCATCTGCCGGGCTTTGAGTACGATATTTCGCTGGCCGCGATTTTTTTCAAACTCCTCCTGCGCCGGGTTGGCGTGCAGCGGAGCGGTCCAGCCCTCACGCGTCCTCACCAGCAGCAGCTTGCCGATCAACGCCATTCCCAGCGCCTGGCCGCCCAGGCTTGTGGGTCTTCTGTCGAGAGCCTTGCCAAACCACTCCAGCTCTTCGCGGTTATAGCACTGCAGGCGCAGATCGAACCTGCGCGCCGCCTCTGCGGACCCCTCGCTCTCGATCACTGGCCACCCACCTGTTTTGTTCAGCTATGCGCTGGCAACGCCGCCGACCAATTCCTCACTCACTGGGGCGGCCATTTTGTCGAGGCAGGCATCGCCCTACTGACTCAACCCGACCCAGATCGGACCGCCGCCGCCTGAAATCACCTGCAGGCCACCCGTCATAACATCGAGGGTGATCGTTCCCAGAACGCCGCTTGAGCTCGTTCCCGCGCCAAGGTCGCTGAGATTGGTAAACTGCTGGGCAACACTGTCCGTCTGCGCCCATTTTGCCGTCGTGGCGCTCCCGGTGGTCACCATGTAATAAAGCCCCGGCGTCACCGCGACGCTCCCCTCCGCATTCGCCGCGCAAAATAGCCCCATCGATGAAAGTGTCTGCGCCGACCAGTGCGCCTCCGTGGTTGTTGCGCAGCCCGTTCCCGTGCAGATGGGACTTGTCAGCTTCACCAGCGCCATCGCGTAAAGTCCACCGCCCGAATCGGCGGTGTTCACATACACGCACATCTGGTTGAACTGCACCTGCGCGGTAATCGGATAGGGAGCTGCGTACTGGGTGTTGGCGGTGAGAGAAAAGGACTGCCCTGCGCTGTCACCCTGGCTGTTCCAGTAAGACGGCATCACCGAGCCTGCCGCCGTCGACAGCACTCCCGAGCCATCCACCGTGATCGTGGTGTTATCCGGCTGCACCACGCCCGGAGTGGAGCTGGTCGCAATCGAGGCTCCCGACTGCCCCAGCTCCACGTGCACCGGAGGATCGATCACGCCCACCGTCAGCGGCGCTCCATGCCCCACACCCCACGCCGTCCCGATAATGCCGTTGTCGATTACACTGCTGGTGTTTATTACCTCCTGCAACCATCCAATGTGCGGGCCGGCCGTCTCAAATAGCTCGCACGGAGTCGACGCGCTTCCCGTCGAGCAACCGCTGATCGTGTTCTTAATCGTGGATGTGAGCGTTGCCGGTCCCGATACACTCCCTGCTGTCGACCCCGCCGACTGCGTATGATCCAGCGGATCTGTGTCCGCCATAGCAACCCATTTGTATGAATAAGTGGTCGCGCAGGTGCCCGTGCAGTTGGTCGTAACCGTGGGCGCGGTCGGCGTGCTCGGAGCGCTGGCCACCGTCTTCTGCACTTTGCCGATATAAGGCCCGCTCGCTGGCGGACTCGTCGAGCCGCTATCGTGGCAGTCGATAGCACTGGTGCTGTTCCACACCGCTGAGCTCGTCACCGCGTAATCGTTCGCCGTGGTCGCACCATCGAAGATGCAGTTACCCGGCCCATGCCGCGTCAGCGCCATCGCGTGTGGAGTAACACTGGTCTGCTTCACCAGGTCGCCATTGGTGGCCAGCCCTTCCGGAATAATGCCGCCCGCGTGGTCTGAAGTCGTCATGTACTCCGTACCTATGAATGTGTTGCCGGAGATTGTCATCGCGAGGGTTTTAGCCGGCAGATCCATCGCCGGCCATGCCGCCGCGTTCGAGTACGAGTCTCCGAACTTCAAGTTGGAGTTCGCAATCTGCGGCGAATTGGTCAGCACCGTGGCGTTGCCGATATTCGCTCCCGCATCGAAGAGATAGAGCCCCAGTGACGGATCGCCGTGCAAAGTCGCCACCGCCGCGCTCGGCTGATTCAACTGCACAAAGTTGGTGTTCGAACTGTTTCCAGCAATATTCATCCAGATCGAGCCCTGATCCGGTCCTACGTTGTCATCCTCACCGCAGATCGAAGACGCAGCGCCTGCACTCGAACAACCGATGTTGACGTAGAGGTTGCCATACTTGCTGCTTGAGTGAGCCGCGTTGCTCAACAGGCCGTAAGTCATTCCCTCTTCGGTCTGGTTCAGCACCATCAGTCCGTTGCTGTCGTTCTCGATGCCGATCTTGGTGGTTCCGTTGGGATTCGCACCGCCGATGGTCGAGAAGTTTTGAATGATCCCCGCCTCGATGCCCTGCTTGTTGTAGCCGTAGCGCGCCCCCCACACCGTCGAATCGGTGTCGTCCTCCATCTCGCACTGGTTGTCGAAGTTGCCCCAGAAGTGGAAAGCCCCACCAATCGTGGCGTTGGAGTCGTCGTTAAAACAAATCTGAAATCCGAACAAGCGGTTGTTGACCGCCTTGCCGCCCTCCTGCGTCTGCGACTCATCCACGGCGGTCATTCCTGTTACGCCGTTCGAACTCAGGCCGCAGTTCATCAGCTTCGAACCCTGCAGCACCTGCGCCGTCGTATTCGTAGCCAGCGTGCCCAGCCCGATCAGCGTGGAAGTCGGATAGCCGCTCGCTTCCGGCTGAATGTACGTGCCGGCCGAGCCCGGTCCATCGCCCCCCGGATAGCCGTTCCCGCAATCCAACAAAGAATCGAATCCCATATCGATTTCCTGATCCGCTGTTACGGTCGCGTTGGGCGATAGATCCAGTTCGAAGCTGCCTTTCTCGGCAGGTTGACCGCTGCTCACCGAGAGCGGCGCGAACGGGTTCTCTGTCCAGGTCATCGCTCCGGTCGCCGCCGAAAGATAGCGTCGACCGCCCATGCTGTGCGCGATATCGGTGGTGATGCAGTTATCGATCTTCTGGCCTTCATCGCTGCCCGAGCCGCCGCACGCCCACGAATTGAGCGGGAAGTTGCTCAGCGTGTCCTGCATGCCAGCCGCCATCGCCGGACCGCTCAGGTTGAGCGAATTGCTGCCGCTCACCGCGGTTCCCGGCGCCGAGTAGATCGCAACCTGGTTGGTCACGCCGGTGTTCACGGTGCCGCTGCCGCCGCCCGCGCTGATCATGCTGTCGACATAGTGCTTGTCGGCCGCCTGCAGCGGCTGCGTGGGATCGCCGTTCAGGAAAAGCGGCCCGCTCAGCGATCCTCCGGACGCGGTGATTTCGCCGCTGGCCAGGTCCGCGATCGCCTGGTCGACATACGATTTGCTCACCGTCTGCACTGCCTGCGCGGCGGGCATCACCTGCGACTGCAAGGCCGCCAGGGTTGCGCTCGCCGCCGCCGGAACCACCCAATATTGCGTGTGGGTCGATCCGTCGCTCATGTAGAAAATCGCGGTGTAATACTCCCCCGCCGGCATTGATCCCTGATTCGGAACCAGATTGATACTCACAAATCCATCCGACGGAATCGTCACAGTGGTTGTATCCGCTGCAATCAGTTGTCCCGCTGCGGTGGTAAAGGCCGGCCAGCTCAGCACCAGCGTTCCCGCTCCCGGCTGTCCATTCGCCAGATACACTGTTCCCGTCACCGTGGTAGTAGTCGGGGCCTGCGCAGGCGCTGCCGCCGCAACAACGCATAACAGCGCCACCGGCGCTGCCCGCAACCACTTCTTGATCGTGAGCTTCATCGTGATCTCTTCCTTTTCCACGGGAAATGCAAAGGCCGCGATTCCCTGTCTCTGCACGCTGCGCAGAGACAGGAAACCGCGGCCTGTCTTCCGCCGGCATTTCCTGCCTGGTTTATGTTTTTGTCGAACGCTGCGGTCTTATCCCAGAGGCTCGTCGCTGTTGTTGTCCATTGCGTCGTCTTCAGGCGCTTCCGACCACTCCGGCTCCTCCGCCAGCATCTGTGCCAGCATCTTGCCGCCCACCTTCATCTGCGTGTCTCCGCGCTCCATCTTCTCCGCAAGCGCCACCAGCATCCGGATCGCCGCTATCTCTCCTGCCACTGCCTTCCTTAACAAAGCGACGATGATCTTTCTCCCGAATTTTGCCAGCACCCAGTCCGCAAGGTAACGCAGCCATGCCGGGCCACGCCGAACCCATGACTCGCCACTCTCGCTCTCGTCTGGAATATCGAATTCCTCTTGCTCTTCTGTCGAATCCTGCCTGCTTTTTCCCATCGCTCTACCATTCCCGGCCACACCGCCGCGACCGGCTGCAAGCAGCAAAAAGCCGGCCACGCCCGCTGTCCGAACGCATCGTCAAAACTGCTTTTAGGTTCTTTTTTTGAGAGCGAATCGCTCCCGGATTGCGCGCCACGCCGCCTGCAGAAAAACAGAGAGCGGCCTGCAGGCTCTTCTGCACTCCACTGTGAATGTTCCTAGCTTATCCAAACAGACAGGAATTTCCTGCAACCGGCTGGCGGGTCACTTCGAATCTAGTTTTCAATTAGTTAGACAGGCTACACGTGCGCCGCTTCTTTGACAGCGACCTACCGCAGCGCCAGCGCGGGATCGGCTGTGAGCTCATCCGGCGCAAATTCGCCGGCCACCAGCCGCGGCCACGCTGCCGCCGCAATCATCGCCGCGTTATCGGTGGAAAGCGCCAGCGCCGGATACGCGATGCGCAGTCCGCGCCGGGCCGCCTCCGCGCTGAATCGCTCCCGCAATTCGCGGTTCGCGGCCACGCCGCCCGTTACCAGGATGCGCGTCGCGCCCACCGCCTCCGCAGCCGCGAATGTTTTTTTGAGCAGGTCGCCGACCACCGCATGCTGAAAGCTCGCAAGCAGGTTCAGCGTCTCGCGCGGACACAACTCCAGCGCTTCTTCCCTGGTCTGCGGCAGCCGCGAAGCTCTTTCGCCGTTCTTCCATGCAAACATCCTGGCGGCGCGCGCTTCCGCTTCGGCCCTCATTCCATGCAGCTCCACATAGCGCAGCACCGCCGTCTTGATTCCCGAAAAAGAAAACAGAAAACGTGGATCGAGCGCCGCGATTGGCGCCGTCTTTGCTGCTTTGGTGCGCGGCGCCGCTCCCTCCAGATGCGCCTTGGTCTTTACCTGCGCAAACGTGAACGGCACCGCCAGCGGATCGCCGAATCGCGCCAGCGCATCGATCCACGGGCCTCCCGGATAACCCAGCCCCAGCAGCTTGGCCACCTTGTCGTAGGCTTCGCCGGCGGCATCGTCCAGCGTTCTGCCGATCAGCCTGTAGCGCCACGCTCCATCTGCCGGCTGCGCCAGGTAAAGATGCGTATGTCCGCCGGAAACCACCAGCGCCAGCGCCGGCTCTTCACTCTCGCCATGGCGTTCATCCTGTGCGGCCCCGAGCGCAGCGGCGCGCAGCCGAAGGGTATCGATTTCAGAATCGGCGCTCTTCAGCCGCTCTTCCCGCTGCTGCAGTAAAACGGCGTGAATGTGCCCCTCCAGATGATTCACCGCAATCAGCGGCAGACCGTTGGCAAACGCCAGCGCCTTGGCATACGTAATGCCCACCAGCAGCGCCCCCGCCAGCCCCGGCCCGCAGGTCACCGCAATCGCATCCAGATCCGCCAGCGAAACCCGCGCCTGCTCCAGAGCCGCGCGCACCACCGGCACAATCGCCCGCAGATGCTCGCGCGATGCCAGCTCCGGCACCACACCGCCGTAGCGCGCATGGGTCGCAATCTGCGAAGCCACCACTGAAGCACACGTTCGCGCGCCGCGCTCCACAACCGCGGCGGCTGTCTCGTCGCAGGAGGTCTCAATACCCAGAATGAGCCCGGTCTTGGTCACATCTTTAGTCTATCGGCTGCGCTATGCGCGCGCCAAAGCTGCAAACTGCGCGAAAATGGATCGAGTGATGTTCCCTCCCACGCCACAGTTCGAAGCGGCTCTCTCCATCGTGAAGACGCTGCGTGCCTCCGGCTGCCAGGCCTATCTGGCGGGCGGCTGCGTGCGCGATCTGCTCCTCGGCCGCTCGCCTTCAGACTACGACGTGGCCACCAGCGCCACGCCGGACATTGTGCTCGACATGTTTCCGCGCACCTTTGCCGTGGGCGCGCACTTCGGCGTAGTGCTCGTCGCGCCCCACGGCGCCGAGCAGCGCTTTGTCACAGAAGTGGCAACCTTTCGCTCCGACGGTGCGTATTCCGACGGCCGCCATCCCGATGCGGTGCGCTACACCACCAGCGCCGAGGAAGATGTGCAGCGCCGCGACTTCACCATCAACGGCCTTCTGCTCGATCCGCTCTGCGAAACAGCCGGGCTGCGCGACGCGGTTCTCGACTTCACCGGCGGTATCGCCGACCTTGACGCCGGCATCGTTCGCGCCATTGGCCGCGCCGAGCAGCGCTTTGCCGAAGACCATCTGCGCATGCTGCGCGCCGTGCGCTTCGCCGCGCGTTTCGGCTTTGCGATTGAAGCCGGAACGGAGCGCGCCATCCGCGCGCTAGCCACGCAGATTCACGCCGTCAGCCGCGAGCGCATCCGCGATGAAATCACCAGGATGCTCACCGAGGGACGCGCGCGCCGCGCCTTCGAACTGCTTGACCAAACCGCGCTGCTCGCGCAAGTGCTGCCGGAGATCACGCGCATGCACGGTGTCGAGCAGCCACCGCAGTTTCATCCCGAAGGCGACGTGTGGATTCACACCCTCATGCTCCTCGATCAGTTGGAGCCCGCCTGTTCCATGACGCTCGCCTGGGGCACCCTGCTTCACGATGTCGGCAAGCCGCCCACATTCCGCGTCGCTCCCGACCGCATCCGTTTCGACGGCCATGTAGAGGTCGGAGTCGCCATCGCCGCTGATATCTGCCGCCGCTTCCGCTTCTCCAATGATGAAACCCGCCAGGTGCTCGCGCTCGTGCACAATCACATGCGCTTTGCCGATGTGGAACACATGCGCGCCTCCACGCTCAAGCGCTTCTTCCGGCTTGAAGCCTTTGCGGAACACCTCGCCCTGCATCGCATGGACGCAATGGCTTCCAATCACAATCTCGAGTACTGGCAGTTTGCCCGCGATCGCTGGCAATCCATGCCTGCGGAAACCGTGCGTCCGCGGCCGCTCCTCACCGGCCGCGACCTTATCGCCGCCGGCTACCATCCCGGCGCGCTGTTCCGCGAGATGCTGCGCGCAGTCGAAGACGCGCAGCTCGACGGCGTTGTTGCTACGGCCGATCAAGCTCTCCGTTTTGTCCGCGACAAATTCGGGCCGGCCGCGAGCGCCTAAAGAATCAGCTTGGCAATTGTCGCCAGTTGCATGAACGACGTTCCCTCGTAAATCTTCCCGATCTTGGCATCGCGATAGAACTTCTCCACCGGCGCGTCCTTCACAAATCCCAGGCCGCCAAAAACTTCCACTGCCAGGCTCGCCACCCGCTCCGCGGTGTGCGATGCAACGTACTTGCACATCGCCGCCTCTTTTCTGAACTCAAGCCCCGCATCCTTCAGCCGCGCCGCGTTGTACACCAGCAGCTTGGCCGCCTCAATCTCCGTGGCCATCTCCGCAAGCTGGAACTGCATTGCCTGAAACTCCGCCAATGGACGGCCGAACTGCTTCCGCTGCTTCGCATAGCGCGCAGCCTGCGCCCACGCGCCTTCGGCCAGTCCCAGCATCTGCGCGCCAATGCCGATTCGTCCCTCGTTCAGCGTCTCGATCGCAATCCTGTATCCCTTGCCTGCCTCGCCGAGCACCTGATCGTCGCCCACAAAGCAATCGTCGAAGATCAGTTCGCAAGTACTCGATGCGCGAATCCCAAGCTTGTCCTCCTTGCGTCCCACCGTAAACCCGGCCGCGCCGCACTCTACCAGAAATGCGGTAATCCCCTTGTACCCTGCGCTCGCATCCACGGTGGCAAAGACGATGAACAAGCCCGCTTCCTTGGCATTCGAGATCCACAGTTTGCGCCCATTCAGCAGATAACCCTCGCCGCGCCGCTCGGCCCGCGTCTGCAGCGCAAATGCATCGGAGCCCGAGCCCGCCTCGCTCAGCGCATACGCGCCTACGGTGTCGGCAGCCAGGCGGGGTAGATAGGTCTTCTTTTGCTGTTCGGTTCCATAGCGCGCCAGCGCCGTCGCTGCCAGCGTATTCTGCACATCCACCAGCACGCCCACCGCCGGGTCCACGGTCGAGATCGTCTCCACTGCGAGGACCATATCGAAAAACGTTCCACCGCTTCCGCCATGCTCCTCGGGAATCGCAATCCCCATCAATCCCAGCTCGAAGAGACTCTTCAGCAGCGCGGCATCCATCTGCTGCACTTCATCCATCCGCCGCACCAGCGGAGCAATCTGTTCCTCCGCAAACCGGCGCACAGTATCGCCAAACAGTCTTTCGTCTCCGCTCAGCCGCGTCAGCGGCGCTCCCCACGCATCAGGACTCACGCTCGTTGCCTCCCCGGTGCCGCTCAATAAAAGGACCTTTCAGTATCGGAGTATTATGACAGAGGACTTCTTGCCGTTGCCATGCAGGTCAAAGACCACGTATTTCTGATCACCGGCGCAGCATCCGGACTGGGCGCAGCCGTTGCGCGGTTGGTTGCGCAGCAGGGCGGTTCCGTGGTCATTGCAGACATCGATCGCGAGGCCGGTGAATCCGCTGCGCATGCGCTTGGCTCCTCTGCCCGCTTTGTGCA
This sequence comes from Occallatibacter sp., assembly GCA_036267475.1. GTDB lineage: Bacteria > Acidobacteriota > Terriglobia > Terriglobales > Acidobacteriaceae > Telmatobacter. Next base: position 11,091 of record DATAVZ010000093.1, on the reverse strand, counting down.
GACCGACGTCACCGGCGAAGCAGACGCGCAGGCAGCCATCGCTCTGGCCAACTCCGCATTCGGCCATTTGCACGCGCTTGTAAACTGCGCCGGCATTGCGCCTGCTGAGAAGATCCTCGGCCGCGATTCTCCGCACCGCCTGGAAACCTTCGCCCGCGCCATTCAGATCAATCTCGTCGGCACATTCAACATGATCCGTCTGGCGGCCGAAGCCATTGCCAGGGAAACCCCCGCCGAAGACGGCGAGCGTGGCGTCATCGTCAACACCGCCTCAATCGCCGCCTTCGATGGCCAGATCGGCCAGGCCGCTTATGCCGCGTCCAAGGGCGGAGTTGCCGCGCTCACTCTCCCCGCGGCCCGCGAACTGGCGCGCTTCGGCATACGCGTCGTTACCATCGCGCCCGGCATCTTTGAAACTCCCATGATGGCCGGCTTCTCGACCGAAGTGCGGGAGTCGCTCGGCAGGAGCGTCCCCTTTCCGCAACGTCTCGGCAAGCCTGCGGAGTTCGCCGCGCTGGTCCGGCACATCTGCGAAAATACCATGTTGAACGGAGAAGTCATCCGCCTTGACGGCGCTCTGCGCATGGCTCCGCGCTGACTCTCCAGGTGCTTGAAATGCCCACTCACGATCCCATCGTTATCGTCGGCGCAGCGCGCACAGCCATCGGCGGCTTCCTGGGCGATTTCAAGGAGACAACCGCGCCGCAGCTTGGCGCCGCAGCTATCCGCGCCGCGGTAGAGCGCGCAGGCATTTCGCCTGAAGCCGTGCAGGAGGTTCTCTTCGGCTGCGTGCTTCCCGCCGGCATCGGTCAGGCGCCCGCGCGCCAGGCCGCGCTCGGCGCCGGTCTTCCGCTCTCCGTGGCCGCAACCACCGTCAACAAGGTCTGCGGATCGGGCATGAAGGCAGTGATGCTGTCCCACGACCTCATCCTCGCCGGCAGCGCCGCCATCGCCGTTGCCGGCGGCATGGAGAGCATGAGCAACGCACCCTATCTGCTCGATCGCGCCCGCGAAGGCTATCGCCTGGGCCATCAACGCGTGCTCGATCACATCTTCCTCGACGGCCTGGAAGACGCCTACGACAAGGGTCGCCTGATGGGCGTCTTCGCCGAAAAATGCGCGCAGATTTATGCTTTCTCGCGCGCGGAGCAGGATGCCTATGCCGTCGCCTCGCTCACCCGCGCCCAGCGCGCCATCGCCGACGGCAGCTTCGCCGCGGAGATCGTCCCGGTCACCGCGCAATCCGGCAGAACCCAGCACGAAGTGAACACCGACGAGCAGCCGCTGAAAGCAAAGCTCGAAAAAATTCCCACCCTTAAGCCAGCGTTCCAACCCGACGGCACGGTCACCGCAGCCAATGCCAGCTCCATCTCCGACGGCGCGGCGGCGCTCGTCCTCATGCGCCGTTCCGAAGCCGAACGCCGCGGCCTCAAGCCGCTCGCGATCATCGCCGGCCACGCAACCTGGGCACAGGAGCCGAGCCTCTTCACCACCGCGCCTATCGCAGCCATTCGCAGCCTTTCCGAGCGCATCGGCTGGCCGGTTCACGATGTCGATCTCTTCGAAATCAACGAGGCCTTCGCCGTCGTCCCCATGGCCGCCATGCGCGACCTTGGACTGCCACACGAGAAAGTGAACATCCACGGCGGCGCCTGCGCGCTCGGCCACCCCATCGGAGCCTCCGGCGCACGCATCCTCGTCACGCTGCTCTATGCGCTGCGGAAATACGGCTTCCGTCGCGGCATCGCGGCGCTCTGCATTGGCGGCGGAGAAGCTACCGCCATCGCCATCGAGCGGATTCGGTAATGTATTCCCTCACAGCCGGCAGATCAACAGCTCGCGCTCGTAAATCATCTCCGGCGGCAGGTGATCGTGCAGGTTGATGAACAGCTCTTCGTGGCTCATCACTTCGCTGCGCCACTGCGCGCGATCCACGGCCTGGAGCTGATTGAACTGCTCTTCTGAGAAATCCAGCCCCGTCCAGTCGATGTCTTTGTAGTAGGGCGTCCAGCCGATGGGCGTTTCCTTGCCCTGGGCGCGCCCGCGCACGCGATCCACAATCCAGCGCAGGATGCGGATATTCTCGCCGAACCCTGGCCACAGAAAGCTGCCGTCCTCGTCTTTTCGGAACCAGTTCACGTGAAACACGCGCGGCGTGGAGTTGAGCTTGCGCTGCATCTTGATCCAGTGGCGAAAGTAGTCCCCCATGTGATAACCGCAGAAAGGCAGCATGGCCATCGGGTCCCGGCGCAGCTTGCCCAGGGCGCCCGCGGCCGCAGCCGTCGTTTCTGAAGCCATCGTTGCGCCCATATACACGCCCGCGCTCCAGTTGAACGCCTGGTGTACGAGCGGCATGGTTGTAGAGCGCCGTCCGCCAAAGATGATCGCGCTCAGCGGCACGCCCTTCGGGTCCTGCCATGCCGGATCGATGCTCGGACACTGCGACGCCGGTGCCGTAAAGCGGCCATTGGGATGCGCGGCCTTGGCGCCCGTGGCGCGCGCCTTCTCCGGCGTCCACAGGTTGCCTTGCCAGTCCAGGCATTGCTTCGGCGGAGTTTCGGTCATGCCTTCCCACCACACGCCGCCTTCCGGAGTGAGCGCAACATTGGTAAAGATCGTGTTGCGCGCAAGCGCGGCCATCGCGTTGGGATTGGTCTTTGCGCTCGTGCCCGGCGCAACTCCAAAGAAGCCCGTCTCGGGATTGATGGCGCGGAGCTGGCCATTCGCGTCGGGATGAATCCACGCGATGTCGTCGCCCACAGTCCAGACTTTCCAGCCCTTGAGCGCCTTGGGTGGAACCATCATGGCGAAGTTGGTCTTACCGCAGGCAGATGGAAACGCGGCGGCGACGTACGTCTTTTCGCCTGCCGGACTCTCCAGGCCGACGATGAGCATGTGCTCGGCCATCCAGCCCTCGTCACGCGCCATGTTCGTCGCAATGCGCAGCGCGAAGCACTTTTTACCCAGCAGCGCATTGCCGCCGTAACCCGAGCCGTAGGACCAGATCTCGCGCGTCTCCGGAAAATGCACAATGTACTTGGTGTCGTTGCATGGCCAGGCCACATCGCTTTGTCCGGGCTCAAGCGGCATGCCCACGGAATGAAGGCACGGCACCACGCGCTTCAGGTCTTTGTCGATCTGCGCAAATACCGGCTTGCCGATCCGCGCCATGATCCGCATGCTCGCCACGACGTAAGGCGAGTCGGTAAGCTGCACGCCGATCTGCCTTGCCGGCGAGTCCAGCGGCCCCATGCAAAATGGCAGCACGTACATCGTGCGTCCGCGCATCGATCCCTGAAAAAGCTGCTTCAGCTTGCGGCGCATCCGGTAAGGATCTTCCCAGTTGTTGGTCGGGCCGGCGCTGTCGCGCGAAAGCGAGCAGATAAATGTGCGCTCCTCGACTCGCGCCACATCCCTGGCGTCGGAACGCGCATAGAAACAGCCGGGCCACAGCTCCTCGTTCAGACGGACAAACGTTCCTCGCTCCTCAAGCAGAGCGCAGATCTGCTCGTACTCACGCTCAGAACCATCGACCCAGTGAATGTGATCGGGGCAGGTGAGTTCCGCCATCTTTTCCACCCAGCGCAGCAGGTGCTTGTTGGTGCTCGGAACAGGACTGGAATGAGACTTGGCCGCCATCGATTCTCTCCCGTCGTCAATTAGCTGGAACTTCCTCTGCGCCCCAAAACGAGCCGCAGAGCGCAGAACCCGCATTGAAATTGTTTATACAACATCCGCGCCACAAGAAAATGAGAACCGACCGTCGCCTGGAGAGATTCCAGCCGGACTCGATGCGGATTTGGATATGGATCAGGAACCGAAAATCTTGCCGTGCTTCTCCCGGCCCAGCGCAGCCATCGCAGCGGCCAGCAAAAACACGCTCACCGCCGTAAGCGCCATGGCGGTGGCATAGCTGGTGCGCTGCGCATACACCGCTTCAATATAAACAACCGTGCTCGCAATCACTCCCGCGCTCTGGTACGCAAAGCCCGGAAGCAGCGCGCGCACCGAGTCCGGCGACAGCTCCGCCAGGTGCGCCGGAATCACTCCCCACGCGCCCTGCACCATGAACTGCATGAAGAATGCGCCGATAATCAGCAGCGTCTGGCTGGGCGCGTATGCCCACAGTGGAACCAGTGCAATCCCCAGCACCAGGGCTACGATAATGGCGCGCCGTCGGCCCCGCTTATCGGAGAAGTGGCCAAAGACGATGCCTCCGAAGATCGCGCCCACCGCGGAAAATGCCGTAATCGCCGATCGGCGCGCCGGATCGAAATGCCACTGGCGCTGCAGAAACGTCGGATACATATCCTGCGTGCCGTGTGATGCAAAAAGCATCATCGCCATGAAAAACAGCAGATAAACAAACAGCTTCCAGTGGGAGAAGATTTCGCGGTACTGCTCGGTCCAGCTCACCTTCGTAACAGCCTTCTTCCAGACCGTCGACTCCTTCACGCGAAATTGAATGAAGAGTACCAATGCGACTGCCGGTAGGCTGCCTACGAAGAACAGCGGCCGCCATCCCACGCGGCCAAAAAGAAAAAAGTAGCACACCCCGGCCAGAAGGTTGCCCGCCGCGTAGCCCTCCTGCAGCAGTCCCGAGAGCACGCCGCGTCGGCCCGCGGGCGCGCTTTCCATGGCCAGCGACGCGCCCACGCCCCAGTTGCCGCCCATCACAACTCCAAACAGAGCACGCACCACCAGCAGCGCGGTGTAGCTGGGAGCCAGGCCGGTCAACACCTCGGCCACGGCAAACGCGCCGATATTGATCATCAGCGGCAGCCTGCGTCCATAGCGGTCAGCCATCAAACCAAAGACAAAGCCGCCCACCGGCCGGAAGAGCATGGTCATGGTGATGACCAGCGCAATCTGCGCGTCTGTCTTGTGAAAGTCATGCGCAATCGCCGTCAGGCAGAAGGTGACGAGGAAAAAATCGAAGGCGTCCAGCAGCCATCCTGAGAAGCCGGCGATAACCGCCGGCGAATGGCCTTTCAGCGGCGCGTCATCAGGCATCGCCACTCCCTGAGGAGGCAGCGCCGGAACATCTGCTCCATCCATCCGACCATCTCAATCGCATTTTTCATCCCGCGCGGGCAGATTTTGCAGATCGATTCCAAGCTGCTGGCATTTTTTATAAAGGTGGCTTCTTTCAAGGCCCAGCGCCCTGGCCGTCTGCGTAACGTGCCGTCCGTGGCGCTCCAGCTCAGAGAGCACCTCAACCCGCTCAAAGGCCAGCACGCGCTGCGCCAGCGGGCCGGCCATCTGCTCGCCGGCCCCGCAACCGGCCTTGTCCGCAGCGCCCGCGCGCGCCGCGGGCAGAGCAAGCTGCACATCCGCCTCGGTCACTTCGTCCCCCGCCAGCAGAAGCAGCCGCTCCACCACATTGCGCAACTCGCGGATGTTGCCCGGCCACGCATATTGCTTCAGCGCTTCGATGGCCGCGGGTTCCAGCGCCGCCCGCTTCCATCCATTCTGCAGGCACACCTGGCGCGCAAAGTGATCCACCAGAGCCGGCAGATCTTCGCAGCGCCTGCGCAGCGGCGGCAGCTCCACAGGAAACACCACCACGCGATGATACAGGTCGCGCCGAAAGCCGCCCGACTCCACAAGCTGCTCCAGGTTGCGGTGCGTCGCCACAATCACCCGCACATCCACGGTCGTCGGCTTGTCTGCGCCGATGCGCTCCACCTCGCCCTCTTCCAGCACGCGCAGCAGCTTAGCCTGCATCGCCGTGGGCATATCGCCGATCTCGTCCAGAAAAAGCGTTCCCCGGTGCGCCTGTTCGAACTTTCCCGTGTGCCGCTGCGCCGCGCCGGTAAACGATCCCTTCTCATGCCCGAACAGCTCGCTCTCGATCAACTCCGCCGGAACCGCCGCGCAGTTCAGCGTAATGAATGGGCCGGCCGCGCGATGGCTCTTCTCATGCAGCGTGCGCGCCGCCAGTTCCTTGCCTGTGCCCGTCTCGCCGTAAATGCACACGCGGGTCTCGCTCGCCGCCACGCGTTCGATCTGCGCCATCACCCGCCGCATGGTCTCGCCCGCAAAGATGAGCGTATGCTTGCCCACCCGCGCGCGCAGATCGCGATTCTCGGCTTCGAGCCGCGTAAGCTTGAGCGCGTTCTCGAGCGTCACCAGCAGTTTTTCCGTGGTGAGCGGCTTCTCCAGAAAATCCAGCGCGCCCAGCCGCGTGGCCCGCACCGCCATCTCGATGTGCGCCTGTCCGCTCATCATCACCACTGGCGCGGCCACTCCGGCGGTCTTCAAATCCTCCAGCAGCGCCAACCCGTCGCGCCGCGGCATCACCACGTCGCTCAGGATCAGGTCAAAGGGCTGCGTGCGCGCCAGCTCCAGCGCGCGAGCCGCGTTGTCGCACACCACGGCCTCGTGCCCGGCGAGCCGGAAGGCGCGCGAAAGCGACGCCAGCGTGTTGGCTTCGTCATCGACAATAAGAATATTGGCCTTCGCCGTCATAGCGCCCTCGGCAACGTGATGATAAATGATGCGCCGCCTCCGGGGGTGCCTTCCACCGCGATCGTGCCCGCGTGGTCGGCCACCACCGACTGCACAATCGCCAGTCCCAGCCCGGTGCCGTGCTGCTTGGTCGTATAGTACGGGGTGAACAGGCGCTCGCACTCCTCGGGCGTCAATCCCTCGCCCGTGTCCGCCACGCAAAGCTCCACGCTCTCTCCATTGGGGCGAGCCGAAAGCTTCAGCCTGCCGCCCTCCGGCAGCGCGTCGATCGCATTCAGCACCAGGTTCGACAGCGCGCGATGCAGCAGCTCCGGGTCGGCATGGATCGGCATCGGCGCGGGGCTCACATCGAGCTCAAACCGGATTGCCGCGCCCGGCGCTGCCCCGCCCTGCGCTGCCCCGCCCTGGTTCGCGGCTGCGTACAGCGCGTGGACGCGGCGCATCGCCTCTCCGCCATCCATGCGTTCAAGTTCGGGCCTGGGCATCTTGCTGAAGTCCGAGAACCGGCCGATGATCGTCTTGAGATTCGCAATCTCCGCGCCCAGAGTCGCGGTGCTCTCCCGAAAAATCTCGTCGAACTCCTCGGCCGGCAGAGCCCGCGCGCGCACCAGGTTCTCTACCGTCAATTGCAGCGGGAAAAGCGGGTTCTTGAGCTCGTGCGCCAGCCGCCGCGCCAGCTCTCTCCACGCAGCCACACGCTCGCTCTGGATCAACCGCTCGCGCTGGCTCGATAACTGCTCAGTCATATGGTTGAAGCTGCGCGCCAGCACGCTCACCTCATCGCGCCCACGCGAAGGCACCTGCGCGTCCCAGTTGCCGCTGGCCACCTCTTCTGCGGCCCGCGCCAGTTCTTCAATTGGCCGCGACACGCGCGCCGCCACCCACAGGCTGAAGACAATGGCAAGAAAAATTCCGCCCGCCGCCACGCCATACGCGCTGGCGCGAATGTGCTGCTGCGCCTCCACCATGCCCGCGCGCGAAATGGCCACAATCAGCACGGCCATCACGTCCCCCGTCCGGTTGCTCAGTGGAATTGCCGTGGCGTTCAGGCTGTCCTCGCGGCGATCCGTCAGATTCACCACCCCGTTGGCCTGCCGCCCTGAACTGCGCGCCGCATCGATCAGAGCCCGATAATGCGCGGCCCCCGCCACAACGCCGCCCGGTCCCGCCAGCCGCACTGGATCGAAGGCGGCCGCCGATTCGCCTGCGCCGGGCTGCTGCGCGGCGGTTGCGTCGCTGTAGAGTCCGATGGTCATGCCCGGCGCCACTGGTAGGTCGGCAAGAAAACCCTGATCCAGCCGCGCGCCCCCCACCAGCTTCACCGCCGGCGCAGCGCCGCCAATCGCGCGCACCGCAAAGAGTCCCAGTGCGGTTGACCCATCGGGCATCTCTTCGCGCTTGAGAAATGTGCCCTGCGCCGGCTCCATCGCAGCCGGTTCGGGATAGCCGAAACGTGCCGGCCACTGCGCCGAACTCACCACGTTGCCATCCGGCCCCACGATCTCAAGAAAATCAAGCTGTGCATCCTGCGCCATGGTCTGCGCTTCGGTCAAATAAGGCGCCGCGTCTCCTGACTGCGCCAGCTCAAACGCCATCGCGTGCGCGGGTTCGCTCGCCGCCAGCCGGTCCACCGACGCGGCCACCTCCGCCGAGCGATGCTGAAACTCGCGCTGAAACTGGCTCACAAAAAGCGCGGTCTCCTCCTGATCGCGCCGCTCGAACACATGGCGCACGCGCAGCAGCACCGTCCACGCCACCGCGGCCACAGCCGCCGCCACCGTCAACGAAAACAGAAGCAGCAGCTTCTGGCGCAGGCTCATTGCGTGTCCTCATTCATTGCGTATCCTCGTTCATGGTGTGTCTTCGAGTGAAGCGGAAGCCAAATCCGGCTCGCCATCCGCGTCCAGCTCAAAGTCGCGCACCCGCGGCCCGATGGCATACGCTCGCGGAAGATCGATGAGCGGCACCAGCGTCTGGCGGTCGAGAAACTCCCGCTCCGCGCGGAACAGCGCCGTGCTCGATTGTCTTGGAACCGCAACCGGCTCGCCCGCCGCGCGCAGCAGACCCTCCATCGCCGCCGGCGCATCCGCTCCTTCAATGGGCAGCCTGCGCAGTGCCAGATCCGGATGCTGCACACGACCGATGTCGACCGGCTGCACATCAAGTCCTGCTTCGCGCAGGTTGAGCGCGATGCGCTGCGCGGCCAGCATCATGGCGCCTCCGCTTTCCACGCCCAGCTTGAGCAACGGTGCGCTCAGGCCGCCGCGCAGCTCATGCGCCTTGTTCAGATCCCGTCCGGCGGCAAACACAAACGCATAGCCGGTCATCTCCTGCGGCAAAAGGCTCGCGGTCACCTCGCCCTGCTTTTGAAAGATCACGTTGAACAGAGCCGCGCGATCCACCGCCTCCGCAATCGAAGCGCGCAGCATCGGATTCGCCAGTGCTCCGGTTTCCCCGATTTCCAGCGCCAGCAGTTCCACCGGCGGCGAAACAACCACGCTGAGCCGCTGCTGCTGGGCCAGGCGCATCATCTCCGGCGGCACTTCAACCACGTCGGCCCGGCCCACACTCAGGTCCAGCCATTGGTCGCGAATCGATCTCCCGGTGACCACCTCGATCTTGTCCACAAACGGGCGGCCGCCCCAGTAATTGTCGTTGGCCCCCAGCAACCGCGGCTGATCCTGGCCGTTGAACGCGAAAGGCCCGGTGCCAATGCAGCAGGCCGGCGCCTTTCCGTCGCCCGCATCCGCTAGCGAGATAAGATAGCGCGTCTCCGCCAACAGCCACGGCAGGTTGGGCTCCGGCGCGTCGCTCAAAAACACGACAGACGAGCCCACAGCGCGCACCGCCGTCCACGGACAGTTCCCGTTGCACGACTCATTCAGTGAAGCAACCACCCGATCGGCCGTGAGTGGAACGCCATTCTGAAACTGCACACCCGGCCTGAGCTGGAACTCCCAACGGTGGTCGTTATTCTCCGCTTTCCAACTCACCGCCAGCCCCGGCTGCGGCGTTCCATCCACGCCAGTCTGCGTCAATCCGTCCAGCACCAGCCGCAGTAAAAGGCCGCCCGAAGAATGAATGCCGTCGCCGGCCAGTTCCACTCGCAGCGTGCCGCCATAATGCGGACGCGTGCGCCCAGCCGCAGACAGCGCCGCGGCAGCCAGCAACAGGCTAATTGCAAAGCGCCGTAACACGGTCCACCCCATATTGATTGGCTCCACTGCGCACCACTGCGAAGACGCTCCTGGCGTCTGGCGATGCCCACATCGCGGTTACCGATCCGCCCATCGCCAGCGGCGCGCTCGCCGGCACAGCCTCCAGAGCGGGCAGTGCATAAGCGCGCAGGCTGTCGCTTGCAGCTTCTCCTGAAGCCGATGCAACCACCTGCGTTCCCGTTCCACAGCCTGAACGCAGCACAGCTACGTCGCTGCCCCAGTCGCCCGTGTCCGCCACCGTTGCCGCCGCGCCGTTCTCCACAAGCTGCACCTTTCCGTCTACACCGGTAATCAGAAACGCCGCATTCCCTCCCGCGCGCGGCAACAAGGCCGCCGAATAGAATGCGGGCAGGTCCACGCCAAGGCCTGGCGTCACGACGCCCACAAAATAATCGCGCGAAACGTTATAAAACGCCTTGAAGACGGTAAGCGGTCCATCCGCCTGCGCTTGCGCTTCAATCACCGTCCACGGATCGTCGCTCGCATGGCAGTTTATCGTCCAGTTGCCGGGCGCGCCGCTGGCCGGAACAGCGCCCGTGCATTCCACTCCGGCAAGAAATCCATCGAAGCCCGCGCCATCCGCCGTTGCCAGCAGCATCCCGCGCGGATCGCGCTCGAGCGGAAGCCTCTCGGCAACGCTCGCCCGCTCCTGCGCTTGCCATCCGCCGCCTGTGTTCGTGTAAATCACGATCTGCCGCGGCTCCAGCGTAACCAGTGCGCCGGATAATTCGAGCGCTGCCAGAATCGTCTCGCTGCCGGCAAAAATCTGTTCCTTGCGAAGCGTCAATCCGCCGGCCGACTGAGCCTGCTGCGTCTTCGCCAGCGGCAGATCAACCATCGTCACCTGCGTCTCACTGCCTTCCATCACCTCGGCAACCCACACCCGCTGGCGCGCGGACTCGCTGAACGTGATGCGAATGACGTTCGCGCTTTCGGCTCCCGATACCGTGATACCGTGCGCGCGCAGGTCCTGCTCCATCAGGCCGCGGATCGGTGCCAACTCGCCGTTCGGAATCGACGAAAGATTGCGAATCGTCAATTGCGCCTGCCCCGGTCCCAGAATTCCGGCGATCTGTGCGGCCAGCGCCGCCGCGGGTTGTTCCCATGAGCCGGTCGCCGCGGCGGCCCTTGCCACCAAACCCAATGCGCACCCAATCGCCAGCGCTGCCAGACCCATCCGCTTGGTTGCCATCATCTCCGTGCCTGTTTTTTCTCGTTGGGGCGGATTATATCGTCTTCCGCTTGATCCAATTGCCTAGTGGTGTGTCTCACACAGATCGCCGTTTATAGAAGATCAGCGCAAAGCACCGTTTTGAAGGGTACGGGCTTCAGCCCGTACAGAAAGTCCGCCAAATCGTCAGGGCTTTAGCCCCTGAGGGAATATCATTCGCGCAAGCCAGTC
>DATAVZ010000092.1:0-109085 GCA_036267475.1 Occallatibacter sp. | reverse complement strand
GACTGGCTTGCGCGAATGATATTCCCTCAGGGGCTAAAGCCCTGACGATTTGGCGGACTTTCTGTACGGGCTGAAGCCCGTACCCTTCAAAACGGTGCTTTGCGCTGATCTTCTATAAACGGCGATCTGTGTGAGACACACTACTAGCTTGTGCTCTCCCTATCCTTGTCGGCATGAGATTGCGTCAAGGCTGGGTCGCCCTTCAATGATAAGAAGACGGGTGATCCGGAACTTATTCAGTTCCCTTCTCTTTGCCGGCACTTAGTAAGTTGGCCAGGATACGATAAGAGCCCGGCACTAACTCGGGAAACTGACGATAGAGAGCATAGGAGACATAGATATAAGTGCCTTTGCCGGGATGCGCAACCAGAAGGCCGCCGCGCTGCGGATCCTGGCCGGCATCGGCGGTTTCAGTCAAAGCGGTATAGCCGGGGTCCCAGGTGTCGAGGAAGGAGTGGCCGCGCTCTTCGATCCAGCCGCCGAAATCCGCCGTGGTGATCCGGTTGGGCCAGGAAAGCAGCGGGCTGGAGGGATCCAGCAATCTGACCGGCGCGTTTTCATTGACAACGCGCTCAGGGATGCGGCCCATGGCCAGCGGAAGAGGCGCGGGGAAAGTGGCGCTCTGATACTGCACGACGAGCGTTCCGCCGCGCCGCACAAAGTCGTCGAGCCGGGGCTGCGCGAGCGTCAGTGCCGGCCGGTTGGAGTAGGCGCGAATGCCGATGACGATGACGTTCCATTGCGACAGATCGGCGGAAGTAAGCTCGTCGTCGGTGAGCAGATGCGGTTCGATGCCCAGCTCGCGAACGGCTTCAGGAACCAGATCGCCTGTTCCCATCACGTAGCCTACGCGCAGACCGGGAGCGACCTTCACATTCACTTTGCGGGTTCTGATTTCGGCAGGCCGGTACTGGTTGTAAGGACGCAGGCCGGGGTAGCCCAGGCTGCGCCAGCCGGTGGAGTAGTCGCGGCCGTCCACATGGGCAATCGCCTGAATCGTGTAAGCGCCCACGCCCGCATTGGGCGCTGTGACGGAGAACACCAGCGGATCGCTCATGCCGGCGGCGCCGACGTGAAACGGCTGCTGCGCGGGATGGCAGCGCCAGCCTGCCGGGAGCTTCAAATCCACTGTGCCCTGCGCGGCTGCAAGCGTGTGAATGGTCACCGTGACGGGAAGCGCGCTTCCATCGAGTGGCAGAATGCGCGCCTGTGGCTGGACATCAACGCCGATCGCAGGGGTAACGACCAGCGGCTCATAGATTCCGCCGGGGCCGGTGACGCGTTCGAGTGTCTGCACCACTTTGCCGAGCCGGATGGGCACGCCGTCGAAGGTGAACTCCGCCCATGCGGCCAGCGGCCAGGGTGCGAAGGAGTCGATGCGGAGATTGTCATTCGGCGTGTCGTAATAGGGCTGCTCAATGGAAGGCCGCGTGAAGAAGGGCTGCGTGGGTTCGGCATCTTCCGGCACGTGGACGTGGAAGATACGGTCGTTCACGCGTGATGGAGCAAATTCGGCATCGTTCGTTTCGTCCACTTTCCAGGCCGGGCCGTCGCTGCTGGCGAGCCACACGCGGGTGAGCCGGGCCGCTTCATCGGCTTGCGCGATGTGGGCGCGGACTTCGATGGCCTGACCGGGAGAAACGCTGCGCGGCGTTTCGTCGGCGGTGCCTCCGCGGCCGGAGCCTGCGCGCTGGCCGCCGTCGGATCGGGTGGTGAAGGCCATGAGATCGAGGCCGAGCATGTCTGCAAGCGCGCGCTGGAAGTTGGCGATTTCGGCGGACAGTTCAAACTCAATGCCGTTTTTGGCCTGCGGATCGAGATCGCTGGACTGGACGCGGGTGTAGAGAGCGAGCGTCTCGCGATAAACCGGCACGAGCCGGCGCGAGCCGCCTTCGCCGTCCATGCCGCTGCAGTCGCCGGCAAATGCGGCCACGCCGGATTGAATCTGCTGCAGGCCGGCAGTGAGCCACGCGGGCGGCGTTCCCTTCACCAGGCGAGCCAGGCCTTCAAGGCTGGTGTCGATGTGGACCTTTTTGTTGTCGAAGAGGCTGGCGTCGTCGGCGCTGCTGTCTGCGGGCGCCTGCGCAGCGGGGACCGCGGCCCACAGGTGAAACTCGGAGTCATCGGGGCCGCTGAGCGCGGGACTGGCGCCGCCATACTGCGACTTCTGCATGCCCCAGCCTTCGCGCGCGATCTGCACGTAAGTGCGGCCGAGCGTGTGGTCCCAGGTGCCGACCGGAATCGTGGCATCGGTTGAGAGCGTATCGCTGCTGCCTCCGGTAACGTAGTTGCGGAACCGCGCGGGAGCCCATTTGCCGGTGGCGTAGTCAAAGATGCCTTTACCGGTGATGCGCGCAAACGGATTTCGCGAATAGACGGCCAGCGGCTGCCAGGTCGTGAGGCCGTTCTTCAACTGCTCGGGAAAAACGCTGGGATCGCCGGCGGCCTTGAAGGCTTCCTGCGCAATTTCGCCGGAGACCTGGTGCTGTCCGTGGCCGTCGCTGACGCCGCCCACGAAAGTGGCCACAATGATCTCTGGACGCACCCTGCGCACGGCCAGCACCGCGTCGTAGAGCACGCGGTCGTGGCCCCAGCGGGCAAACGATTCCTGCTGCGTCTTGGAGAATCCGAAGTCGGCCTCAGTGCCCCACAGCTGGCTGGCTCCGTAATAGCGGTCGGCGGTGAGCAGCTCATTGGTGCGGATGAGGCCCAGCGCATCGTCTTCTTCCGCTGACATGGCGTTCTGGCCGCCTTCACCGCGGGTGAGCGTGAACAGGGTGACGCGCGCGCCCAGGCCGCGGCTGAGATAAGTCAGCAGGGAGCCATCTTCGTCGTCTGGATGGGCAACGATGTAGAGCACGCTGGCGGTGGTGTTGAGGCGCTTGAGGGTCTGCTCCAGGTCGGCCTGGCCGCGGTCCTCGGGCAAAGGCAGGGCCCACGCGGTGGGCGCGGGCAGCGGCACGGCGGCCAGTTCGCCGGCAGCAGACGAAGGCGCGGACTGCGCCGCCAGTGAGACCGAAGCGGCCGCGAGGGCCGCGCACACGATGAAGATGCGGGGTTTGCCGGAGAAGAGCATGGTCATCGCCAGTGTACAATCCGGTGAGCGCATTGGCACATGAGCGTTTCTTCGCACACCTCCGCGAGTCCCGAGAATCTCGAACGGCGCATCGGGCTGCGGCCGGCTGTGCTGTTCAACATGCTGGAGATGATCGGCGTGGGGCCGTTCATCACGCTGCCGCTGGTGATTGCCGCGGCCGGCTACCGGCTTTCAATCTGGGCATGGATTTTGGGCGCGGCCATTGCGGTTGCCGATGGGCTGGTGTGGGCCGAGTTGGGCGCCATGTTTCCGCTGGCGGGCGGCTCGTATGCATTTCTGCGCGAGATTTACGGACCGGAGGGCCCGGGCAACTGGCTGAGCTTTCTGTTTGTGTGGCAGGTGGGCTTTACCGCGCCGCTCTCCATCGCTTCAGGATGCATCGGGCTGGCGGGATTTCTGGGCGTCTTTTGGCCCGCACTTGGAGCCGCGCCGTGGGCCGCGCTGCCGGCGCTGCACTATGCAAACTTTGCCGCGGCTGCAACCTGCCTGCTGGTGACGGCGCTGCTTTATCGCAACCTGAGCTCGGTTACGCGGCTGGCGTGGGTGCTGTTTGCCGGGGTGATTGCGGCGCTGCTGGGGGTGATCGTGTCCGGCTTTGCGCATGCGGCGGCCAGCGGCGGCTGGCACATGCCAACCGCGCCAGGACTGCCGGCGGCGCTGGCGCTGGGCGGACTGGCGCAGGCCACGCTGATCACCACGTACGACTACTGGGGCTACTACAACATCTGCTTTCTGGGTAGCGAGGTGCGCCAGCCGGAGCGGACGATTCCGCGCGCCATTCTGCTTTCCGTGCTGCTGGTGGCCGGGTTTTATATCGCCATGAACCTGGCCGCTCTGCCCTCGTTCCGCGATCTGGCAGCGCATGCGGCGGAGTCCGCCGAGCTGCGCGTGCAGCTGGTGGCGGACATTGCGCGGTCGGCATTCGGGCGCTGGGCCGGCTATCTGATTGCCGCACTAATTGTGTGGACCGCGTTCGCCTCGGTCTTTTCGCTGCTGCTGGGCTACTCTCGCGTGCCCTACGCGGCGGCGCGGGACGGCAACTACTTCCGCTTTCTGGCAGCGGTTCACCCCAGGCACGGAATTCCCCACCGCTCGCTGGTGGCGCTGGGAGTGGTGGCCTGCTGCTTCTGCTTCTTCTCGCTCACGCAGGTGATTACCATGCTGGTGATCACGCGGATTTTTCTACAGTTCTTTCTGCAGCAGGCCGGCGTGATCCTGCTGCGCATACGCAGGCCGGAGCTGGCGCGGCCTTTCAAAATGCCGCTTTATCCTCTGCCGCCGCTGGCGGCCATGGCCGGCTTTGTGTTTCTGCTGGTGTCGCGCGTGCATGCGCTTTGGGGGCTGCTGGTAGCGGCGGGAATTGCCGCGGCGGGCACGACGATTTATCTGCTGCGCGCGCGGCGGCTTGGCGAATGGCCGTTCGCGGTGAACAATTAGCATAGCAAGCAGAATTTTCGTGTTGTATGAACCAAAAACGCCCCTTGCATGCTTCTGTCGTAACCACCGCCGCGCGCTGGGTGTCTAATAAATGCGGAAGCAGTTTTCCCCGCGCGAGGTCACAGATGCTTATCGGCAAACCGCCCGACATTCGTTCCTCTGAAATTACATCCGAGAGCGCTTACCGCCAGTTCATGAACCGGCGGCGATTTTTGCGCGGCGCGGTTGCGGCCGGCGCTGCGGCAGTGGCCGCCGACCGGCTGGCGCAGGTGTTCGAGCCGCAGATCGAGGCCCTGGCCGACACCAAATTGCAAACGGTGCCCAGTCCGCTGACGACCACTGGCGAACAGTTGACGAGCCTTGAAGACATTACGCGTTACAACAATTTTTACGAGTTCGGCGTGAACAAGGGCGACCCGGCGAAGAATGCCGGCGGCCTGCCGACGCGGCCATGGTCGGTAAAGGTGGAAGGCAAAGTCGCCAAGCCTCTGACCTTCGACATCGACGACCTGCTCAAGCTGCGGCCGCTCGAAGATCGCGTGTATCGCATGCGCTGCGTCGAGGCGTGGAGCATGGTGATTCCGTGGGTGGGCTACTCGCTTTCCGAGCTTATCAAGCAGTGCAATCCGCTGCCTTCGGCCAAGTATGTGCAGTTTCTTTCCTACTATGACCGGCACGTGGAAAAGTGGGCGAACGAGTCGACGATCTACTGGCCCTACTCCGAGGGACTGCGGATGGACGAGGCGATGAATCCGCTGACGCTGCTCACGTTTGGATTGTATGGCCAGACGCTGCCCAACCAGGATGGCGCGCCAGTGCGGGTAATCATTCCCTGGAAGTACGGATTCAAATCGGCCAAGTCGATGGTGACGATCAAATTCGTGGACAAGATGCCGCATACGACGTGGAACGATATGGCGCCGAACGAATACGGCTTTTACTCGAATGTGAATCCCAATGTCGACCATCCGCGCTGGAGCCAGAAGACGGAACGGCGCATTGGGCTGCCGTTTTATGAGCAGCGGCGGACCACGTTGATGTTCAACGGCTACTCGGACCAGGTGGCCAGCCTGTATAAAGGCATGAATCTCAGGAAGGATTTCTGAGGCCGGTTGTCGCCGCATACTCCGCTTCACCTGGACGCGCATGAAACGCTCGACGCTTATTCTGCTCAAGACGGTTGCCTGGATTGCCTGCCTTGTTCCTTTCGCCTGGCTGGTGTGGGGCGCGGTAAACAACAGCCTGGGCCCCGATCCGACCGCGGAGATCGCCAACACAACCGGACTGACCACGCTGTGGATGCTGTCGATTACGCTGGCCATTTCGCCTCTGCGCAAGCTGTCGCCGCGGCTTTCGTGGCTCATTCGGCTGCGCCGGCTGGTGGGCCTTTTCGTCTTCTTCTACGCAACGCTGCACATGCTCACCTGGGTGGCGCTCTACAACAACTTCAGCATCCAGGCCATGCTGAACGATGTGACCAAGCGGCGCTTCATCATGGTGGGCGCGGCCACGTGGCTGCTGCTGCTGCCGCTGGCCGTCACCTCCACCAACTGGGCCATTCGCAAGCTGGGCGGCAGAAACTGGAACCGGCTGCACATGCTGATCTACCCGGCCGCGGTGTGCGCCATCATCCACTACTGGTGGAAGGTGAAGACCGGGGTGCTTTCGCCCATGCCTTTTACGCTGGTGGTGGCGGCGCTGCTGCTGGCGCGGCCGGTGATGGCGTGGCTGCAGCAGAGACGCAGAGCGCGCGCGGTGGCGGCCTGAGGCCGAGCAAACGCGGGGCAACTCGTCAACGTGACCAGCGGGGCGAATCCGGTCCAATCATTCAGTCGAATTGAAGCACAATCTGCGCTACCGGAGAAAAGCTCTTGCGGTGCAGAGGTGTGGGGCCCAGGCGCTTGAGCGCGGCCAAGTGCTCGGCGGAGCAATATCCTTTGTGGCGGGCCAGTCCGTAGCCGGGAAACTGACTGTCGAGTTCGACGAGCAGACGGTCGCGGTACACCTTGGCCAGCACGCTGGCCGCGGCAATGGACAGGCTGGTGGCGTCGCCCTGCACAACCGGCTGCTGCGGGCCGGGCCAGTCAATGGTGTCGATGCCGTCGATGAGCAGGTAATCGGGCGTAAGCGCGAGTTGCTCCACAGCCAGTCGCATGGCCAGCAGCGATGCCTGGCGAATATTGATACGGTCGATGGTTTCCACGTCAACCACTGCGACTGACCAGGCGATGGCGCTCGAGCGGATTTCAAGGTCGAAGCTGTCGCGAAGTTTTGCCGAAAGCTTTTTGGAGTCGGTCAGGCCAGGCAGGCTTGCGCCACGCGGAAGCATGACCGCGGCCGCGACAACAGGGCCAAACATGGGCCCGCGGCCCACCTCGTCGAGCCCGGCGATGCGCAGCGCGCCACGGCGGCGGGCAGCGCTTTCAAGCTTCCAGCCGCAGACCGGATCCTTGCCCATGCTCACAGTATAAGAATTCGCGGCGGGCGAACAAAGCAAAACCCCCGGCCATGTGGGCAGGGGGTTCTGTTGAAAAACGGGTGAGAATTACGCGCGGACCTTGCCGGTGACGCGGTCAATCTCTTTGAGGCGGGCTGCTTTGCCGCGCAGGCCGCGGATGTAAAACAGCTTGGAGCGCCGCACCTTGTAGCTGCGGACCTTCTCGATCTTGTCGATTACCTTGGAGTTGAAGGGAAAGATGCGCTCAACGCCCTGGCCGAAGCTCATCTTGCGCACGGTAAAGGTGCCTTGCGGACCGTTGTTGATGGCAATGACCAGTCCTTCAAAGGCCTGAAGACGTTCTTTGTCGCCTTCCTTGATTCTGACCTGGACACGAATCTGATCGCCGGGCAAAAAGGCCGGCAGATCGGTGCGCTTGAGCTTTTCCGCCAAGCGCTGCATTACGGGATGAATAGACATTGTCGCTTCCTGCAATTGAACTCAGAATCTTGAGTTTATCAAAGTCGGGTGGATTTTGCCTAATACCGGTAGTGTCCTAATTTGAAATCCACAGGCTCAACCCTTCACCACGGCAGCCAATGTGCTGCAACTCCACTTAGAGGCCGTTTGTTTCTCGCTCCGGCGGCGGGTTGGATGCGCTCAAGTTCTTCGACAGCGAACCGCACCGGCATCCAGCGTCAAGTTTTTGGTGTTACACTTTGCTACTCCCCTTTCTGATGTATAGCTCAGAGCACTACCCGGAGCAGAATTAGGAGTTCGCCATGGACGGAGAGCAGCAACCCGGCCCAAATCATCCCGCCCCCACTCCATCCGTGCCGCCCGTTGTATCCAAGCCAAAAGATCCCATTCCAGAAGAGGCAGCAACCGCACAACAGCTCGAAGACGTAGAAAAGCAGATGACTGGCTTTGAGAGAGCCACTTTGCGCTGGGCAAGAGCAGCGGTCATTATGTCCGGGCTTGCTGCCATTTTCGTCTGCCTCCAATGGTGGGAAATGCATGCCGGCAGCAAAGACACTCATAACCTCGCTGTCGCGGCGGCGAATCAAGCCACCTGGACGCAGAATCTCGCGGCTGACATGAAAACGCAGGCCGATAGGACAAAAGATTTGGCCGACCGGATGAAGGAGCAGGCTGACGAAACGAAAACCATCGCGGACCAAGCGGTCATTCAGGCCAACGCCAATACGAAGTCGGCTCAGAATGCAGTGGATACTCTCTCGAACACCAAGCAGTCGTTTCGAGATGAACAGCGCGCATGGATCGGCGTTCAAGGCACTTCGGACACTAAAGGATTTACTGAAAAGCTGCCTTGGCAAGTAACCGTCGTGTTCTTCAATAGTGGCAGAACCCCAGCCCAGAACGTTCAAAGTTCTGGGGGATACATCACATCTGGAGTTCCCATCTCCGGACCGTCTGCCCAACAGATTGCGACGCTTGATTTCAGGCCAGCGCAATCCATTGCCCCCCAAGGATATTATCGGGAGATGATCGGAACTGAGGTTAGTGCAGAAGCTGTTACTAGTATCGAAATATCTGGTGAGCAAACCTTGATTTCGCAATACACGCAGATCAAGAACAAGAAACTTTTTTTGTACTACTTTGGGCTTTTGAAATACGACGATACTTTTGGAAAACCTCACGAGACGCAATTCTGCATCCTCTTGGCTAATCCCGATACGAAGAAGGCTGGGATGTGTGATGCCTTTAACGATTTGAACTGAGTTTAATGAATAGCTATTATGCTGAAATATCTAGTGATTATCGATGTTGGAGATGCTGAATTAATTGCCTGCTTTCAAGACATTGAAGAACAGCCCTAAAAAGCAAAATAGGACACTACTTTGACCCGGATGGCTGGGCTGGTAAAACGGTCTGCCGAGAGGCTGCTGGAAATTGGAGAGTGGATGCGCAGGGCCACCCCGGATGCTTTCCTTCGAACAACTGCCGCAACGCTGGGGTTGTGCCCGGTTACAACATCCCAGCCATCCATGAGACTTTTCAGCGGTGAGTTTCTGCAAGGCGAGTTTTTTCCGCGGCCGGTTTACAGCCGGCCGCGGAAAATGGGTTACTGCGGCGACGGGGCCGGAGCGGCATCCCCATGCTTGGCCGTGAACTCCACAGCGGGACGGTCGCCGGCCTGGCGGGTGAATTTGATGTTGTCGCCGTCAGCCTTGCCGGTGTAATTGATGGTGAAGTCGTTGCCGTTGCGGCTGAGCTTCTGGGTGAACGAGATGTTATCGCCGTCCACCTTACCGTCGGTTATGTCGGTGTCACCGCGCGGAGTGGTGATTTTGCCGGTGAGGGTTGAGCCGTCGACGTGGAAGTCGAAGGCGATGGTTTGCGTTCCGTTGCGGCCCTGCACTTCGGCGGTCCATTTGCCGTTGAAGTCCGCGGCCATGGCGGCTGCCGAGCCGAGCGCGACCAACAATACTGCCATTCCAATCTTGCGCAACATGGGACGATCCTTTCCACAAACGAAGCGGCCCCGGAGCGCATCTAGAATCGACACACACGGAACCTGTGAGAGGGACGCGAAGGATGGAATTTAAGTCTCACCCAACAACCACAAAAAGGTCTTTATCCGATCGGTGACCTCTGTTCTCTGTTGCCTTTTCTCTGCTCCCTGATCCCTGCTCCCTGATCCCTGACCCCTGATCTCTGGCGCCTATTCCCGATTCCCCGCTCTCCCGTTCATCATGCCCGGCCGATGGACGGGCTGCACGTCTTTGCCATAGCGGCCGCGCAGCGCGTTCCAGCGCACAATGGCGATGTCCTGAAGCATGCGCATGCCGTCTTTCAGGTAGCTCATGCGGCTGCGCTCGTCGTGGGCCCAGCTTACGGGCACCTCTTGAATGCGGTAGCCGCGCTTGAGCGCGATGAACAGAATCTCCGGATCAAAGCCCCAGCGCTCGATGGTCTGGAGCTGAAACACGGTCTGGGCGGCGTTGCGAGTGAAAGCCTTGAAGCCGCATTGCGTATCGGCGAAAGGCAGCGTCATCACGGCGCGGGTGACGGCGTTGAAACAGCGGCCGAAAAACTGCCGGTAAAGAGGCTGGCGGATGGTCTGCCGGGTGCGCTCCAGCCAGCGAGAGCCGATGGCGATGTCCGCACCGGCGGCTAGAGCGGCAAACAGCCGCTCGGCCTCTTCAATGGGCGCGGAGAGATCGGCGTCGGTAAACATCACAATTTCGCCCAGCGCCTGCAGCACGCCATTGCGCACGCTGTAGCCCTTGCCGCGGTTGCCGGGATTGCGGATCAAGCGGACCTCGGGCGCATGGACGGCAAAGTCCGAAACCACCTGCGCGGTCGAGTCGCGCGAGCCATCGTCGACAACTAGGACCTCAGCAGCCCAGCCATTGCTGCGCACGCACTCCACAACCGACTGGAGCGTGGCCGGAATGCGCCCGCTCTCGTTGTAGGCCGGAATCACGATGCTGTATCTGGGATAGGCCATTCGGCAAAACACCCCACGCTCCGGCGCCCAGGGGATTACGGTTCCGTCCAGAACGGGGTTACCGGGGATGGTCTCAGACATGATATCCCATTCGGCCAGGACGCATTCCCGGCCGGAACGGTCAGGCCAAATCTATGATCCCTAAAGGCTAATTTGCACAAGGGGCTTGCTTTTTGTGCCTGTTCGCATGCAGAATCCCTTTATGCTGAGAGCGGAGGTCTTTCAAACATGACAAAGGCAGACCTGGTGGAGAAGGTGACCGGATTGGGCGACCTGACCCGCCGCGACGGCGAAGTGATCGTTGAAACTATCTTCGGCTCGGTGATCGGCGCGCTGCAGAGCGGAGACAAGATCGAGATTCGCGGATTCGGCTCGTTCCGCATTCGCCAGCGCAATCCACGCATCGGGCGCAACCCCAAGACCGGCGAGCGCGTGGAGGTTCCTGCCAAGAAAGTTCCTTACTTCAAGCCATCCAAAGAGTTGCGCGACCTGGTCAATCCGGGCGAGGCGGCCTCGGACGCCTCCTGAAGCGCGGCGCGACCGAAGCAAATCGGGCCCCTGCCATCGAGCGGATACACAATTCATGCGCCCTGCCGGAGAGCGGAGCAGGCTGGCATTTTCTTCATGAAAACGCCGCCCGGCTCACGCGACTTAAGGTAGCGCGATTCGGAACCGCGTTAGCTACCGTGGGCGTGGCGATTTTTTTGCGTCGCCACGCAGGCCAATAACCGCCATCAGGCGGCCGGCGTGTCCGCTTGAGCCGCGGTGAGAGAAAAACAGCTCCTGCTGACACTGGGTGCAGCCGCCGGCGATCTGGATCGATTTCCCGCCGATTCCGGCAGCCATGAGTTGGCGGCGGTTGGCCTCGATGAGGTCCAGATGCAGGCTGGGACCGATGGGTGAGTGGCCGGGCGCACGCTGGGTGAGAAAAAGCATGGGATACTTTCTCCGTACCGCATCTGAGTCATACACCTCGCGGAACAACTCGCGGCCGTAGGCGAACTGCGACTCGAATTCAGAGAGCACCTCCTCACCGACCGCGTAGCAGCACTGCCCGATGCCGGGACCGATGGCAGCCACCATATCTTCGGGCCGCGAGCCGAATTCCAGCCGCATGCGGCCTACTCCGGCTTCAACAATGCGCTTCACCGTTCCGCGCCATCCGGCGTGGAAGGCGCCTGCGACGCGGCGTTTCGGGTCGGCTACCAGCACCGGAATGCAGTCGGCGGTGAGCACCCCGAGCAGAAGGCCGGGCGCGTCGGTGATGGCGCCGTCGGCCTTCCACGGCTGCGTGCGATTTGCGTCCGAGACCGTTACCCGCGCTACCCGGTTGGAATGAAACTGGCGAAGCGTAATCAGCGGAGTGGATGAGCTTCCGGTGACGGCCTCAACCAGCAGCCGGCGGTTGGCGGCGACGGTCTCACGGCTGTCCTGAGGCGTAAATCCAAGATTCAGCTCGCCTGGCGCATCGGCGGCGCACCAGGCACGGCTGTGGCCGCCGATCCGCGTGCTGAATCCGCCCCACAGACGGGCGCGATCCCATCCCGGAACGGGAAGCCACTGCACGCCGTTGGCATCCGCGCGCAGGGATGAGGCTGGACGCGAAAGCTCCTCGGGAGCGGCGCGATCGAATTTTGCGAGGCGAAAATGCGCGGAGGATTTGCCGCGCAGGCTGCGCACCAACCCGGCATCGCTGAAAAGTCTATCGATGTCATGAAGATCGGTTGCTGAGGTTCGCGTGGCGCTGGGTAAGGCGGGCTTCACACTTCGATTTTACTGGGACGCTCAGGCGGAGATTTTGGGGTGGGCGCAGATGCAGAACGAAAAAATGGCCAGAAAATACAATGGGCCTACCTTCCGGTAGGCCCTTTCGCGAGGCAAGTAAGGGAGGGAATCCAGGGGGGTGTGTGGGAAGAGGTCCGAAAAAGGACCCTCAAAAAGGAGTTAAAACCTTTCTTCGGTGGGAGGTACTGTGGCAGCCTCTGCTAATTACATATTGAGATGCGGGCATGTAGGAAAGGTTGCTCCCGGGTTGCTGTGCCGGCAAAAAATATTTTCCACAGCGGAGCGATTTCGAATTCACTCAATATTATCCCCAGCCGAGAATCCATTCCTTGTGTATCGGTTTCGGTCACTTTCAAGAAATCGCCGCGGCCGCCGAACAAGTTAGATGCGGGAGCGAACGCTCCGCTTCCGCCGTGGAGCCGGATATGGCCATTGCGGCACTTTCTACCGCCGGATTTTCGCAGTATCTAGCGCTCACCAGCAACGTGGGCGCTTCGCAGCAGGCGTGGCAGTCGCTGCAGCAGGGGCTGGCCGCGGGAAATCTGACCGCCGCGCAGACGGCGTTCAACACCTATCAGCAGCTCAACCAGAATGCCACCGGATCAAGCGCCAGCTCGCAGTTTGCCACCGACATGACGGCGCTGGGTCAGGCGATCGGCTCCGGCGACCTGACCCAGGCGCAGCAAGCCTTTGCGACCGCGCAAAGCGACCTGAAAGGCGCGCCGTCCCCGGCGGTGCAGAGCGCCGAGAGCGCCGTGGCCCAGACGGTGGACGAGGTCGACGAACTGCTCGGACTCGACAGCTCCGCCAGCACCGATACGACGGTCGATCCGGCGACTTCGATTCTGGACAGCGCCTATGGACTGAGCGGCTCGCAGACTACAACCGATCCCACGGTTGCGCTGCTGGAGTCGAAGTACGGCGCCAGGGCTGCCGGCGATTCATCGTCCGGCAGCGCGACGAGCACGGGCAATTCCGGCAGCGCGGCCAGCGTGAACGCGTACGCGTGAGCTACCGCCCTGGCGCGCCAGTTGCCGGCGAGCCGGGCACATTGACCCGAGCGGCTATTTCTTGGGCTCGTCTTCCTGCTGCACCACGGGGCCTTCGCCGGGGAACGGCCAGTTGGTGTCGAGCAGAACTTCTTTTTCGCGCTGCGCTTTGGGCACGAGGTCGATCTTCAGATTCTCAAAAAAATGCACGCCGGTTTTGCCGGCGGTGGCAATGTCCACGTCGCCGTCCCCATCGAGATCGCCCACCACAAACTGCGTGCCCGCGGCAGCGGTGCCGTTCACGCTGATGGCGTAGCGGGTAAAGGTGCCGGTCTTGCGATCAATTTTGTAGTAGTAGACGACCAGCGGATCGTAAGAGCCGGGATCGTGGCCGGAGTGGCCACGGTAGCGCTTGCCGGCGATCAGCTCCAACTGGCCGTCGCCGTCGATGTCGGCGAGCTTGAGAGCGTGAATCTGGGAGTAGGATTCGTCGATGGTGTGCTTGATCCAGCGGCGGTTGGCGCCGTCTCCTTGCTGTTCGAGCCAATAGAGGCCATAGCTGTGGCCGTGGCCGTAGATGATGTCGGTCTTTCCGTCCTTATTCACGTCAAAGCCGATGATGGGAAAACCGGCGTCGCCCATCTGCCAGTCGCCGTGCCACTCCCACTGATCCTTGTCGGCGTCGATCTGCCGGAACCAGCCGTTGGGGGTGAGGATGTCCATCTTGCCGTCCCCGTCCACGTCGGCAACGCCGGTGCCGTGGCCGTCCTGCGGACGGGTGCCCACATGGTGGACTTTGGGCTCTGGACCCGAGAAGTCGATCCACAGCACGCCCATGTGGCCGTAGTGGGCAAACACCAGGTCGGGCTGGCCGTCGCCGTTGATGTCGGCCTCGGCGCCGCCCTCGGTGTCATAGCTGTTGGTGATGAAGTGGCGCTTCCATTCGGCGCCCAGCTTGCCGGGATTTTCGTACCAGAAGATGCCGTTGGTCATCCATCCGGCGGTCACCACGTCAGGATGGCCGTCGTGGTTAACGTCGATGGTCCACTCGCCGCAGTCGGAGACAAATTCATTGAGCGTGCCGGCTTGGCGGTATTGATGGCGCGTCCACGTGCCGCCGTCGGGGCCGGGGTTCTGGTACCAGTAGGCGCCGCTGAGCAGATCGGGACGGCCGTTGCCGTTCATGTCCAGCGTGGTAATGCCCTCCGCGTGGTCAGTGCCCAGCCGGTGTACGAAGAAGGTGGCCTGTGGCACGCCGTAGGGCCCGGGTCCAGGCGTGGTTCTGTGCTCAGCCTGTTCAGGATTTTGCGACCATGCGGCGACCGCTGCGGCGCTGAGCAGAAAGAGGAAGACAACCTGAGCCATTTTGCGCAGAGACATGCGTGGATTTCCTTTCGCCCGCCATTCTCGTCGCAGCGGCCCGCGATGCGCAAGTTCGCGCGGCAGCTCAGGCGCTACTCCTTGCTGCGGGTCGGCTTTGCTTCCGGATGGGAGGCGTGCGGCCCGTCTTGCGGCCGGGCGCGCTTTTCGATTTGACGGGTGATGAAATCGACAGGCAAAAAGCGAACCGCCTGCGCCCCAAGCCAACCGCGGAAGTTGGGAAAGATGGTGCGGCGGCCAAGCTCGAGGCCGTAGATTCCCTGGCGCGCAACCTCTTCCACCGACTGCACTCCGCGCTTGAAGAAGCCGGCGCGGGCAACATCGAAGAACTCGGTCTCAGTAGCGCCGGGACATAGCGCAGACACTTTCACGCCGTGCCGGGCAACTTCTTCAGCAAGGCCAAGGGCGAAGAACCGGTCAAAGGCCTTGGTGGCCGCGTAGGTGGAGATATAGGGGATGGGCTGGAAGCTAGCCGTAGAGGCGACAACGAGAATCCAGCCGCGGCGGCGCTCCACCATGCGCGGAATAAACAGGCGCGTGAGGCGCACCACCGCATCGCAGTTGACGCGAACCTGGCTGATCTCCTGCTCAATCTCGCTGGCGGAAAAAGCTCCGTACTGGCCAAGGCCGGCGTTGTTGATGAGGATCTCCACTTCCAGGCCGGCGCGCTCGGTGACGCGAAAGATCTGGTGCGGAGCTACGGGGTCGTTGAGGTCAGCGAGGATAATGCGGGTCTCGGTTCCCTGCGCGGCCAGTTCCTGGCCCAGAGCCTCCAGCCGGTCGCGCCGGCGGGCGGTAAGAATCAGTTTGGCGCCACGCTCTGCCAGCTCGCGCGCCAGCGCCGCGCCAATGCCCGAGCTTGCGCCCGTCACAAGCGCCCACTTGCCGTAAAGCTGAGAGCGGTAGGCCATCGCGGATTATGATAGCGGATCGACGGTTCGGGTTGGCTGGCGGGCGTATGCACGGCGTTGTTCGCTGGCGGCCTTTACCAGCAATTCATGCCGCCCCTACGGGGCGAGGTCCGGTGAACGTAGCTTTCCCAGGGCTGACGCTCTGGGCTATTATCGGCGCGTCCCTATGGGACGACTTGAGGCAGCTGACCTGAGATTCAACGGGCGGCTTTCTTGCGCGGCGGCGAGGTGGCGGCCTTTCGTTTGGCTGCGGAGGTTGTTCTTCCACCGCCATTCTGGTTCTTTTCCACGCGCAGCTTCCAGGCCGCCTGCAGCGCGCCGCGCAGAGAGTCTTCATCGGCGGTGGCAAGGCAGATGTGGGTGGCGCCTATGCGCCCCCAGCCGCCATGGATGGGTAGAAACAGATCGGGACGGTCGGCGATAAATGCCGCCTGCAGGTCAGGTGTGAGCATGAGGTTGCCGTAACCCTGATCGACCGTGGCCAGCGTGGCGAAGATATGCCCGCCGACGCGGAAGTCCACCGCGCCCATGTGCGAGCCTTCCTGGGCGCCTTCAAGGCTGAGCGCAATGCGGCGGAAGTCGGCAGCAGTCATCGTCAGGCTCCGATCGATTCGCCCTCAAACTCTTCGTTGAGCCACTTGCCGAATGCTGCAAACTCCTCATCGCGGCCCAGGAAGTCGCGGACCATCTGGCGGCCGGGGCGGGAGCCGCCCTGTTCGAGCACTGTCTTGCGGTAGCGCTGACCGGCATCGCAGCCCAGCAGATCGGCGGGATCGAACTGCGCAAAGAAGTCCAGCGCGATGACCTTGTCGAAGGCGTAAGTGTAGTAATTCGACGAGTAGCCGGTGAGATGGCCGAAGCTGGCATACATGCGGTTGCCCTCGACCCAGGTCCATGGCTGGAGCGATTGATAGAGGTCCCTGGTGATGGCATCGAGGTCGATCTGGGCCGGGTCCTGGTCATGGAGATCGAGCGAGAGGGTGGTGTAGTAAAGCTGAGAACGCACCCAGTCCGCACGGCCGAAAGAGCCGGCCCGCTTCATCTTGCTGATGGTCTCGGATGGAAGCGTTTCGCCGCTTTCATAGTGCTTCGCGAAAGCCTGAAGCAGCTTTTCGTCGCGGAAGAACTCTTCAAGCATCTGCGACGGCACTTCGATGAAGTCGCCTTCGGTGGCAAAGCCGGATAGACCGGCCCACTCCGTCTGGCCTCCGAGAATAGCGTGCATCAGGTGGCCGAACTCGTGGAAGTAGGTAACGACATCGGAGTATTGCAACAGGCCGGGATCGCGAAGCGCCGGCTTGTCCGATTCGCGCTGCTGCTCCTGAGCGGCGCGGGCTTCCAGCTCGTGCTGCTGCGGCGGAATCACGGCGGGCTCGCCGGAGAGAGCTTCAAGCTGCTGCTCGGTAAGCGGAGCGGGCTGGTCGTCGCCGCCGGGAAAGTTGCAGATGAGCGCGGCCTCAGGTAGCGCGCCGCCGCGCACGCCGGTAACGATGGGAGCAGCGGAGAACCACTTGTCCTTGCCTTCGCGTGGATGCATGTCGAGATAGAAGCGGCCGACGTGCTTGCCGTGGTCGAAGACATCGAAGACCGAAACCGAGGGGTGCCAGGCCGTTGCCGAAGACCGCTTGAAGTCGACTTTGAACAGGCGCGCGGCGGTCTCAAGCACGCCGGCTTCAACCTGCGCGTAGGGGAAATAGGGACGCACCGACTGGGAATCGAAATCGAAGGCGGAACGGCGGAACTGCTCGTACCAGTAGCCGCGGCCGGTAATGTCGATAGCCTCAAGGCCGGGCTGCCGATGGCGGGCAAACTCCAGCACCAGCTTGTGCTCCTGCTGCGCGCCGTCGCGGCTGGCATCGTTAAGGCTGGCCAGAAAAGTGCGCACGTTGGCGGCCGAGCCCATCATCTGGTCGGCGGTGGCAAGATCGGCCCAGCTGCGAAAGCCGAGCAGCGATGCGATTTGCTGCCGCGTGGCGAGCAGATCGAGCAGGATCTGCTGATTCACCGGGTAAGCGCGGGTGTTGTAGGCCGTAAACATGCGCTCGCGCAGCGCGGCGCTGGAGGCGAAGATCATGATCGGCTGCATGTCGGGCGGATCGGTGGAGAAAACCACGTTGCCGTCGGCGTCAAACGAGTGGCGGGCCAGATAATCGGCGGGCAGGCCGTCCAGTTCGTCGCCCGCTGCGGAGATGGTCTTGCCGCCTTCCTGAATGTTGCGGCTGAACTCGAGCGAGAGCATGGTGGACTTTTCATGCAGCGCCTGCAAGCGGTCGCGGGTGGCCTGATCCTTGTCGACGCCAGCCAGCCGATAGCTCAACAGCGTGCGCTCGAGGTAATGGCTGGTCGCGGCGCTCGCGCCTTCCAAACCGATGGCCGAGAGCGCTTCATACACCTTCCGGTTCAGGCTGAGCGCGCTGCCGGCAACGGCTACCCGCTGGGCCTCAAGCTGGGCCTGGTCGCGCACGCCCTTATCGGCGGCAACGGAGTTGAGCACGCCGGCCTGCGCGCCGGCCAGGCTCAACTGCTCGATGGCCGCGTCGTAATGAATGAGCGAATTTTCGGGGGTGCGCGGTCCTTCGATGGCCAGCAGCCGCGCCAGCGCTTCCTGGTGCGCGGCCAGACGCGCACTTACCCAGGCGGCAAGCGCCTCGGCAGAGGCGGCGCCGCCGGATTCCCAGACGTGAAGGTCGTTGTTGGCGGCAGCAGACAGGCTCTCGACGGGCATGGTAAGAAAATTCCTCCGAATCTCGGGTTATCAATCTCCAAGCTATCAACTAAAGGTTATCAATTCAGGCTGACCTCTTGCGGCGGCCTTCTGTTTGGATGCAGGAGCCGGCACGCGGTTGAGGCAGGTCAAAAAATCCGCCCCACCATGGTACGCGCCGGATTCATCCACAGGGCGGTCAGCGGCCAAAGCGGGTCGACTGCTCGCGACGCGGCCGCAGCGGGAGATTATGGCTATAGCAATCATATAAAAGAGATTGCAAACATTGGCAGAATCTAATGTACAATTACGGCACTCTCCTAAATTAGCTCGTGCATACAGTACGAAAGGCTATGAAATCTATGAAGTTCCGGGGCTCCGCCGTTTACCTTTTTCCTGTCCTTGGTGTCATTACAGCTTTAACCGGATGTGGGGGGTCCTCCAATTCCGGCGGAACAACGCAGACCACAACCCCGGCGCCGACCGTCACCTCAGTCTCTCCCACCAAGCTTGCGGCAGGCTCCGCATCTAGCACTCTCACCGTGAATGGCACCGGGTTCACCAGTTCAACGGTGATCGATGTAAATGCGGTGAACGAAGCAACCACCTATGGAAGCAGCACGCAGGTGACCGCGGCGGTTCCCGCCGGACAGCTCACTTCCGGAGCGATGCTTTCGGTTGTCGCGGTGAACGGCACGGAGAGCTCTTCCCAGGCCGTCAGTCTTGAAGTGGACAATCCCGCGCCGACGATCAGCGAGATTTCACCCAATGCGGTAGGGACGGGAGCGACATCGGCCAGCGTATCGGTAGTGGGGACGGGATTTGTGCCCACCACGGTGATCGATTCGAACGGCTCCCCGCGCACCACGGTGTATGTAAGCGGAACGCAGATGAACGTTACGCTCTCATCGGCCGACGTGGCCGCGGCGGGAACATTATCGCTGACCGCAGTCAATCCGGCGCCGGGCGGCGGTACATCGACGGCGTCGCCCGTGACCGTGGCCAATCTACCGCCGACGGTGGCCTCGTTTTCGCCGCAAACGGTTCTTGCCGGCGCAACCAGCCCGACTGTAATCACCGTGACGGGAACGAACTTCAATGCGGGCACGACGGTGCAGCTCAACGGGTCGTCCCGCGCCACCACGGTGGTTAGCGCGACACAGCTTACGTTTCAGTTGACGGTGGCAGACCAGGCAGTGGCGCAGCAGTTGTTATTGACGGTGGTGAACCCTTCGCCCGGCGGGGGGACAGCATACGCGGGCTACCTGCTGGTGCTGGCGCAGACCCCTACACCGGTGATCTCGCAGGTGACGCCGACGCAGCTTATCGTGGGATCGGGCGCTACTTTTATCACGGTTTACGGTTCGAACCTGGCACAGATGATTGGCACGAACAGCTATTACACAACATCTACCGTGCTGTGGAATGGAACTCCGCTCACGACGGCGGGCGGCTATCCGCTGGGCGCTAACGAGAGCATTGAAGCCCAGGTTCCGGCGAGCCTTTTGACCAGCACCGGCACTGCAACCATTACCGTGAGCAGCGCCAATTCGACCCCCGCAGTTTCCAACAGCCTGACGGTGAGCATCGTAAATCCGCCGCCGCCCACACTCACGTCGATCAATCCGAGTGCTGTGCCCATCAACACCAACACACAGGTCACGCTGACCGGCAGCGGCTTCACGCCCAGCTCTACGGTCGCGTTCGACGGGGGCGCGCTTCCCGTCACTTATGTCAATAGCTCCCAGCTTACCGTCACGGTTCCTGCATCGAGCGTTCCACTGCCGGCCAATAACGCGTTCACGGTCACAACGCCGGCGCCCGGAGGGGGCACCAGTTCGCCGCTTTACCTTACGTCCTATATCGCGATTTTGAATAGCAGCATGATTTATAACCCTGCAAATGGGCTGTTTTATGTTTCGGTGCCTGGCGCAGCGGGCGCTCCCTACGGGAACTCGGTCGTGTCGGTAGACCCGGAAACGGGCGCGCTGGGCACGCCGATCTTCGTGGGCAGCGGGCCCAACAAACTCGCGCTCAGCTCGGATGGAACCATTCTGTGGGTAGGACTCGACGGCGCCTCGGCGGTACGGGAGGTAAACCTGGTCACCAATACAGCAGGGCTTCAGTTCACGCTAGGCGGCAATGGCGGCGTGTATGCCAATCCGGGGACAGCTCAGGCACTGGCCGCGCTTCCAGGCTCGCCAAACTCGGTGGTGGTTTCTTTCACGTCGAGCTACCCCAACGCGGCGTTTGCCATCTTCGACAATGGCGTGATGCGCGGCAGCGGAATCAGCGGATACGCTATCGGCTCGATTGAAGCGCTCCTGGTAGACGGAGCACGCAGCGAAATCTATGCCGGCTCGCAGAGCGGCTATGTCACCTATACCTACAATTCATCCGGGTTGACCCTGCTGGCGACCGGCGCCACAACATCGCAGTATGCAACCTCGTCCGACGATGAGATGCAGATTGCCGATGGTCTTCTCTACACAGACTTCGGCACGGTTTACGACGCCGAATCCGGCGCGCTCGCGGGCACTTTCTACAATTCAGGCACTACGCCTGCGGCAGGCACAACCTATGCGGACACCACGCTGGGCAAAGTGTTCGTGCTCGACTCCTCAGGCGCCCCGTACGCCGCCGCCAACCAGATCCAGGTCTTCAACACCTCCAATTACACGCTGGAATCAACTTCGACGATTCCGGTAAGCTACGTGACCAGCAGCATTACTGTTATTCCGTATACGGCCACCAGCGGACCGACACGCCTCACGCGATGGGGCACCAATGGTCTCGCTTTCAGGACCAATGCGGGCGTGTTCAGCGTTCGCTCCAATCTGGTTAAGGACCTGGCCAGCGTCGATGCCGATCTGGCAGTCACCCTGGCATCTTCCGGTTCAACTGCGACCGGAGGAACAACCACATTCACAGCCACGGTGAGCAACAGCGGGCCCTCTGCGGCGACGAATGTCGCATTGACGGCATTGCTGCCTTCCACTGGAGTTCTAAGCTCAACTACTTCGTCGACGGGGTCGTGCTTCGTCTCTTCGGTAGTGAACTGCAACCTGGGCAGCCTAGCTAGCGGCGGCACAGCCACCGTAAGTGTTGCTGTGCGGCAGTTGACCGCCGGCAGCTCGGCTCTGACCGTTCAGGTGAGCGGCTCTGAGACCGACCCCAATCCCAGCAACAATCAGGCAACGTCCACGGCAACCATCACCGGCAGCAATTACAATCCTTCTCCCACCCTGGCTTCCATCAGCCCTGCGGCCGTCGAATCGGGTTCAGATGATACGGAGATCACCGTGACCGGCGCGGGTTTCGCCAACGGATCTACCGTTCTGTTGAATGGCCAGCCGTTGACTACATCCTTCGGCAGCGCCGCTACGCTTACAGCAACGGTTCCGGCGGCGAGTCTTGCGTCGATGAGCTGGGGAGCCATCACCGTCTCCAACCCGGCGCCGGGAGGCGGAATCTCTTCCCCGCTTCCACTTACGGTCTACAGTGTCATCACGCTCGGCGTAAATCACATCCTGTACGATCCGTACTCGCGCAACATCATGGCCAGCGTTGGTTCGGGTTCGTCGCAGGTCACCGGCAATTCGATCGTGGCCATCACTCCGGTCACAGCGACCGTTGGAACACCGGTGGCGATTGGAAGCCAGCCAACCAACATGGCTCTGACGTCGGACGGACAGATCCTGTATACGATTCTTGCCGGGAGCCAGAGCGTCGCGCGCTTCAACATGCTGACCCAGCAAGCCGATTACACATACCCTGTACCACAGGTGACAACCGCGGATGGCTCACAAAGCCTGCGCGGAATTGCTGCGCAGCCGGGAACAGAGAATACCATCGCTCTGGATCTGGGCTCGTGGGCCGGCAATGCAATCTACGATTTCGATCCGGCCACCCAGACGGCCGCAATTCGCGGCCAGGCGTCAGGCCCCTACTCCGGCTCATGCATTCAGTTCCTGGACGCCGGAGATCTGCTTGCGTTCGATACCGATACTAGCGGCGCGACGTTCGATCACTACACTGTCACTTCAGCAGGTTTTACCTACTACAACTATTCGCAGTATTCGGAATCGACGCTGAATGATTTCGGCTGCTTCAAAGTAAGCGGAGGGCTGGCCTTTGCCAACGCCGGCGGTGTGGCCAATCCAGCCACGGTTCCCGCAACGCAGGCTGGCATCTTTTCCAGTCAAGCCGGCGGGGGAGAGTTCTCAACGTCATTGAGCTTTGTGCCGGACAGCTCGCTTCAAGAAGCGTTCTACGTAGACGGGACTTCTTACTCCGGCCAGCCGGATGGGATACAGGCATTCGACGAGAACACGTTCCTTCCCACGCTTAGTTTGCCCATCAACATGGCTGCAATCGAAGGAACGTCATCCACCTTCACCGTGGTCGATTGCATTCGCTGGGGTCAGGATGGGCTGGCCCTGCTCACCAGCGGCGGACACATCTATCTGCTACGCGGAGGATTCGTGGTGCCTGGCTTGTTGAGCACGCATACGGCGGCGACGCTGACGGCTAGCTCCCAGGCCACGATTGCGCACGGCACAGGCAATACGCTGTTGACGCTGACCGGCGACAACTTCCAGCCAGGCGTGGCGGTCACATGGAATGGAAGCTATCGAACGACGACAATCGTGGACGCGACGCACGTCACGGTGGCAATTCCATCATCGGACCTGGCCAGCACGGGAACCGGTTCACTGGTGGCGACCAATCCCGGTGCATCGGCTTCGACTGCGCTGACTGTCACCGTGAATTAGCTCTCTGACCGCATGACTTTTTAGTCGGCCCGATCATTTTGGGCGCCCCAGGTCTCATACCATCCCAGCGACAGGTCTTCGTCGCTGGGATGGTATGAGACCTGGGAGGCTACAAATATTCGCGGTCTGAGAGCTAGTATTTGGGCACGCTGGGATCGATCTCATCTGACCAGGCCGCGATGCCGCCGGCGAGATTGACCACCTGCGGATATCCGGACTCCTTGAGGAACTCCGCGATGCGCTGGCTGCGGCGGCCAGTCTTGCATTGCACGATAATCTCGCGGCCGCGATCGATTTCAGCCAGGCGCTGTGCAACGTCGTTCTGCGGAATCAGCCTGCCGCCGATGTTGGCGATCTGGTATTCGAATGGCTCGCGCACATCCAGAATGAACAGATCTTCGCCGGCATCGATGCGGCGCTTGAGGTCTTTTACGCGCATCTGCGGAATTCCGTTGACCACCGCCTCGTCCTGTTTGGCCGCGGGCGCAATGCCGCAGAACTGCTCGTAGTCGATCAGCTTTGTCACCGTGGGATGCGGGCCGCAGACCGGGCAATCGGGATTCTTGCGCAGCTTGAGTTCGCGGAAGCGCATGTTGAGCGCGTCCACCAGCAGCAGCCGGCCGATCAGCGGCTCGCCTTTGCCGAGAATCAGTTTGAGGGTCTCGGTGGCCTGGATGACGCCGAGCAGTCCGGGAAGAACGCCCAGCACGCCGCCTTCGGCGCAGCTTGGCACCAGACCCGGCGGCGGCGGCTCGGGATAGAGGCAGCGATAGCAGGGACCGTCTTTGGCGGCAAACACGCTGGCCTGGCCCTCGAAGCGGAAGATCGAGCCGTAGGCGTTGGGCTTCCCCAGCAGGACGCATGCGTCGTTAACCAGATAGCGGGTAGGAAAATTGTCGGTGCCGTCGGCGACCACATCGTAATCGTTGAGAATTTCAAGCGCATTGGCGCTGGTGAGCATGGTCTCGTGCTTGACGACGTTCAGAGCCGGATTAAGGGCCTTGAGCTTTTCTTCCGCGGAGTCGAGCTTCTTGCGGCCGATGTCGCGCGTGGAGTGGATAATCTGGCGCTGCAGATTGCTTGAGTCCACTACGTCGAAATCGACGAGGCCCAGCGTGCCCACGCCGGCCGCGGCCAGATAGAGCGCGAGCGGCGAGCCCAGGCCGCCGGTTCCCACGCAGAGCACGCGCGCGGCCTTGAGCCTACGCTGCCCTTCTTCGCCCACTTCAGGCAACAGCAGGTGGCGCGAGTAGCGCTGCAGATCGTCGGTGGTGAGCTCGGGCAGCTCAGCGGATGTGATGGTGGTTGCCATGTTGATCTCCTTAAAGCCTGCCGCCGGCAATCGATGGGATGATCGAAAGCGTGTCTTTGGATGAGACCGGGGTAGCGTCCTTCTGCGGCAGGTAGCGCACATCTTCGTCGTTGAGATAGACATTCACGAACGCGCGCACTTTGCCCTCGCCGGTAAACAGATGCTTGCGCAGATCGGGATGCGCCTGGGTCAGCTCGTCCAGCGCGCCGGCCACCGTGGCCGCATTCACGGTAACCGCGTCCTGACCAGCG
Source organism: Occallatibacter sp. (assembly GCA_036267475.1). GTDB lineage: Bacteria > Acidobacteriota > Terriglobia > Terriglobales > Acidobacteriaceae > Telmatobacter. Next base: position 84,532 of record DATAVZ010000092.1, on the reverse strand, counting down.
GCAAACGGGCGCAACGGCGTGGGAATAAAGATCGTCATTCGGTTCAAGCCCTTTCCTTCATCCTGTTAGATTCATCCAGCGCTCTTTACGGTGCCGCGCATCATTCCTGCACTACAATCTTTTCCTGCTCAAATCGCTTGTCTTCCTCGGTTGCGCCGGCCAGCAGAAACGAGTTTGTGATGGCCGCTTTGCCCTGCTCCACCGCCGTAATCACATAGCAGCAGCCCAGCCAGTGGGCCTCGGCAAAGTCCGTCTGCGACCACTGCGCGGGATGATCGGGATGCGAGTGGTAGAAGCCGCCGATGCTCAATCCAGCCAGCCGGGCTTCGCGCTCTATCTTCACCAGCTCCACGGGCGCGATCTGATAGCGGTTATGCGCCGAATCGGTGCGGGTATTGCCGGCCTTTACCGATGCCTGAATCTGCCAGCCCTCCTCGGTTACGCAACCCAGCAGCGCACCGCAGCACTCATGCGGATAGGTCTGCTCGCCATGGGCGCGGATTGCATCGTAAACCGGCTTGTGGATGCGCAGCACGTTCAGCCTTCTTCCCAGAAGCGGTCGCTCAAATACTTGTCTGCCGAGTCAGGCAACACTGTGACAAGAACCGCGGCGCGCCCGGCGGCGGACTCTTCGCCGGCGATTTGCAGGCAGGTCGCGACCGCGGCCCCAGCCGAGATGCCCACCAGCACACCTTCTTCGCGCGCCAGGCGCTTGACCATGGCATAGGCGGCTTCAGTCTCCACTTCCACGGTGCGGTTGGCCAGCGATGGGTCATAGATTTTGGGCACGATGGATCCAGGCATGTATTTGAGCCCTTCCAGGCCGTGAAACGGCGAGTCGGGGTGCATGCTGACGGCCTGAATGGCGGGGTTCAGCTCTTTCAATCTGCGCGTAGTGCCGGTGAAGGTGCCGCTGGTGCCCAGACCGGCCACAAAGTGGGTCACGCGGCCGGCGGTCTGCTGCCAGATTTCCAGGCCCGTAGTGTTGTAATGAGCGCGCCAGTTGGCGTCGTTCGAATACTGATCGAGATAGCAGAAGCGGTCAGGATCGTTGCCGGCCAGCTCGCGCGCGCGACGAATGGCGCCGTCGGAGCTTTGATCGGGATCAGTCCATTCGATTTGCGCGCCGTAAGCGCTCAAGATGCGTTTGCGCTCCGGAGAAACGTTGGAAGGCATGGCCAGCAGCACGGGAAAATTCCAGGCCGCGCCGAGCATGGCGAGCGCAATGCCGGTGTTGCCGCTGGTGGCATCGAGCAGCGTTTTGCCGGGACAGAGCAGGCCGCGATCAAGCGCGTCGCGCACCATGGAGGCGGCGGCCCGGTCTTTCACGCTGCCGCCGGGATTGACCCACTCGGCTTTGGCGAGCAGCGTGACACCGGCCAGGCCGCGGGTGATCTTGTCCAGACGGAGCAGAGGCGTATTGCCGATGCGGTCAGCCAGCGGCGATCCCAGTCCCGAATCCAATCCAGAATCCGAGCTGGGCTTCGTTCCGAATTCAGTTTCCACGCTCTCCGCTCGCATTGATTGCCGCCATTCCTGCCCGATGTGACTGTGTCCGACTGCCGGGTTCCGCCGCGACCGCTTTTGGATCGCGTACAAGTGCAAACAGCTTACGAATCATTCGCTATTTATATGGATGGTCGCGAAGCGCGGTCGGTTCAACAACAGAACGAAGTCCGCACCATGGCGCTCGACTCAGCAGGCAGAGCCTGCGAGAAGCGGCAACAACGGCGTGTGCGGCCCATTCGCATAAGGAGAGTATAGAAAATGCGCGGAAACAGAGTCAATTCACGAAGCACATAACGAGACACGCCCCACAGCCGCTCAGTGGAGCGCCGGATAGGTGCGATAGGCTTCGATGACCGCTGTCAACGGAGTGCCGCGCACCTGCGAGGTTTTGAGCAGCACCTCAAAATACGGGAGCTGGGCTGAATGCAGCCGGTTGCGAAATGCGGAGAACTGGTCGGGAGAAAGAAGAAAATCGGCCGCGCCTTCGGTGGCTTCAGACGACGTGCCTTCAATCAGCAGCACTTTGCCTTCGTGGCCGGGATTGGGCAGATAGGCAACCACGCAATAACCTACGGAATCAGTGGACACGTAGACGTGTGGCTCGCCCGCAGCGGGAGCGCGATTGGTAACGGTGGTTTCGCCCAGGCCCTCAAAGCCGGTGTTCTCAATGAAGTTGAGCTGTCCCTCGAAAAGCTCGGACCATGGATTGGAGATGCGTCCGCCAATGAGGATGACATTATCCTGGCGGACGAGCGCGGGCATGTACTGGCGGGCGCTGTAGAGATGCACCTTCTTCTGCTGCGGATCGAGAGCCAGGATGCGCTGGGCGAGCTTGAACTCGCTGGTGTTGCCCAGACTTTTTGAGGCCAGGAGATCCTGCACCCCGCGCAAGCTGGGAGACTGCTCAGGAGCCAGGTAGCTGCGTCCGAGATAGCCGTAGAAAGGCGTCTGCTTTTTTTCGATCTCTTCGATCAGCAGAAAGGAATCGTCGCTGAGCACCAGGTCGGTGTCAAGGCTCGAATCCATAAAGCCGGACCATAGGCTGTCGAGCGCCGGATCGTACCTCCAGGGCGCCAGCGTTCTGTGGATCTGGTCGAGCTGTCGCCGCTGGCTGAGCACCCGCATCCACAGGGCGGCGCAGAGCGCGCCAAGCGCAACAATAACGAGCAGAAATGCGAGCCGCATCCACAACTCCCGCTGGCTTGAGACCGGAATGTGCGCGGCCTGGGCGGCGGGTTCCGCGACGTGCAGAGCGCCCGATTCGCGCAGCGGCGCCGAGGCTTCCACGCGCACTACATCGGGTTCCGAGTGGGGGTGCGCGGCGGATGAGTGCCGGGAGCGCGGGCTGAAAACGGGCCGGTACGTTCCCAGCGCCACGGTAACAATCACTTCCTCGTCCTGGCCTTCGGTGGAGAAGTAAATGTCCAGCTTTTTGCGCAGATGTGCCATCTGGACGCGGACGATATTGTCGTCGAGCGGATTGAAGTCGCTGCGGCGGCCGAGCACGCGGTGCGCAATCTCGAACTCGTGAATGGGCTGCTCCGGCTCAAGGATGGCCTGGCGCACGATGAAGAGCAGAATGTCGCGCAGTTGGGTGGCGCGGTGAAGGGCCGAGCTGCGGGCCACACGCGAAGCCAAAATCCAGCGCGCATCGGCCTCGAGGACAGCGTCCTGCTCTGCCAGCACCTCGGTATTCTTTTTTCTGGCGGCCACAATTCTGGTCCAATCGAGAGGCTATACCCCATTGGACGACGGCAGAAGCAAATCGGGTATCGTCCGCAAAGCGCTCTCCAAGTGATTGTAGTCCAAGTCTCTTTACGTAAAAAATCCGCTAACAGAATTACCGTAGCGTTAAATTGACTGTCCAGTCCGGCAGGTTTCAGAAAGAGTTGTTGCGCACGTCAGAAACACATTCGAGTGTTCCCTATCTTGCCGCCGCGCTCTGCGCGAGACGGCGGCAGCAAGCCGATTTTCAGGAGGAAATGGATATGAATCGTTCAGCCAGTCATGCAGGCCGTCTGTTTGGGACTGCCGCAATCGTTCTTCTACTCACGCTGGCGCCCGGCTACCGGGCAGGATGGAGCCAGGGTATTACCGGCTCGATCACCGGCACCGTAACCGACCAGAGCGGCTCGGTCATCGGCAACGCGAATGTAACTATTCGGCAACAGGAGACAAACGCGGTCCATAAAGCGATCACCTCGGACGCGGGCACCTACACCGTAATCGAACTGCCTCCCGGCCACTACGATGTGAAGGTGGAAAAAGCCGGCTTTCAGGCTTATGTGCAGAAAGGGATCATCCTCACGATCGACCAGAAGGCTGAGATCGACGCGCAGATGACAGTAGGCTCTGAAGAACAAAATGTCGTGGTCACCAGCACCGGTCCCACTATCCAGACCGAGGACTCGTCGGTAGGCCAGGTGATTGACGCGCAGGCCATCCGCAACACGCCGCTGAACGGCCGCCTGAGCGTGATGGGACTTGTGGCCCTGGCTCCGGGCGTGCAGAACGCGGGCGCGCAGGATCAGCTTGCTGTCCGCGGCCTGACGCCCGCTATCGGCACCGGCGGCCGCAACGCCTACGGCGGCATGGGGAACACGCTGGACGGCGTGACCAATAAAGAGGTGACGCTGCAGCGCAGCGAGCCGGAGGTTCCCTCGCTCGATGCGCTCTCCCAGTTCAAAGTGCTCACCACCGGCGCGCCGGCCGAGTTCAACGAGCCCGCGCAGGTGATCGTGGTAACCGCCAGCGGCGGCAACCAGTATCACGGCGAGTTGCTCGAATATAACCGCTCCAAAGGCACCTCGGCCAAGCAGTTCTTCGGTGGAAGTCTGTCCCGGCCGCCTTACGAGCGCAATGAGTTCGGCGGCAACTTCTCGGGCCCCATCACCATTCCGCATCTTTACAACGGCAAGGACCGCTCGTTTTTCTTTGTCGCCTATGAGGGATTTCGGCTTACGCAGTCGGCCAGCAAGAACAGCCAGCAGCCCTCGGCTCTGGAACGGCAGGGCGTCTTCACCGAATTCAGCGAGCCTATCATCAATCCGGCCACGGGCACAGCATTCCCGAACCAGACCATCACCACCGGCCTGAACCCTGTATCGCTGCAACTGCTCAAGCTGCTCTATCCATTGCCCACCACCAGCGGCACTGGGACCAACACCTTCGAGCTGATTCCCTATACCAGCAACGCCAAGCGATTCTCGCTGCGCCTCGACCACAGGATCAGCGACAAGGACCAGATCCGGGCCACATTCCTTCAGGCGCTCTATGGGCCCAATCCCGACGTGGGCGCTTCGAGCCTGCAGGGCGGATTCTCCGGCGACGGCGAGCACAACACCAATACCATTCTGGGCTGGACGCACACTTTCTCGCCCACATTGCTCATCGATACAGACGCTTCCTACTTCCACCTGCCCATCTATCGCACGCCGCAAAATGTGGGCACCAACTGGGAGTCCATCATTCCCGGCCTGAGCTCGCAACTGATCGAAGGCGCGCCGCAGATCAGCATCTCCAACATCACAGCGGTGGCCGAGCAGGGCTCCAAGGACCTCGAGCAGGTGATGCAGGCCAATACCGCCATCACCAAAGTTTTTCCGCACCACACAATCAAGGCCGGCTTCTCGTACCTGTTCGACAACCACTGGAACGAGGGGGCAACGACGCCGCAGCGCGGCTCGTTCAGCTTTAACGGGCAGTACACGCGCGGCTCGCAGGCCAATGTCTCCGGCGCTCCGTGGGCATTCGCCGACTTTCTGCTCGGATTGCCCGCCACCACCGCGCAGGGAACTCCGGGAACATTTATCACGCGCAACATCTCGTCGCAGTGGGGCGCCTACATCCAGGACGACTGGAAGGTAACGCCCAACCTCACCATCAATGCCGGCATCCGCTATGACCTGCAGTGGTTTGAGCCGGGCCCGTACGGCGAAGCCTCACTCTTCGCGCCTTCGCTGGGCAAGGTGGTTGTGTTCGGCAGCGCTTATCCGGCGGGCGCGATTTCTTCTTATGTGAGTTCGCTCAGCGGGCAAGGACTGATCACGCTGTCTTCAGACGCCGGCGTTTCAAACAATCCCTTCTCGTATCTCGGTCGGCCCAACAAGAACCTCGCTCCGCGCCTTGGCTTTGCCTATGAGGCGCTGCCCAACACGGTGATACGCGGCGCATTCGGCATCTACTTCAACCTGCTGCCGGCATCGTATGCGGGCGCCATGTTCGGCACGCTGCCCTTTGAAGCAGTGGAGAACTATACCAACTCGACGACCTATTCCTCGGCGTTTACCATGAACAATCCCTTCTCGGCTACGGGAAGCTTCAGCGCCAATCCCTCTGTGAATGCGGAGCACAAGCTGGAAACGCCCTACACCGAGGAGTACAACCTCGCGGTGGAACACCAGTTCTCGCGCGGACTCGATATCCGCATCGGCTATGTGGGCCAGCACAACCTGAAGCAGAACAACGCCAGCGGATCAGGCACCACGGCGCCCAACATCAACCTGGCCGACCCCCCGGTGCTGACCGCAACGGTGCAAAGCACCAACCTGCATCAGCCCTTCAACTCGATCGCGCTCAATATGGATCCCATCTTCCACAGCAACATGAGCTCGCTGCAGGTGAGCGTACACAAGCAGTACGCGCACGGCTTTGCGGTGGGCGCGGAATATCAGTGGACCCGCGTGCTGGGAACGGAAAATGTCGAAGACCCTTCCGGCCTGCATCCGCAGGATTCTTACGGGCCCATTGCCGGAGTTACGCCGCAGGTGCTCGCGGTCAACTACTCGTACGCACTGCCACTCGGCCAGGGAAAAATGCTTTTCGGCAGCGCCGGACCATTGGCCAACAAAGTGATCGGCGGCTGGCAGCTCTCCGGCATCACGAATATCCAGAGCGGGCAGCCCTTTTCAGTGAGCTACACGGCGACGCCGACCCAAACCTATCCGGGACTGGTGAGCGGCCGCGCCAACCAGGTTGGCAACCCCTATCACGGCGGAAGCGTTACCGTGAATGGGAACACGTGCGTGCCCGCGGCTGGCGCCAGCGCGCCCGCGCATACGCGGGCGCAGTGGTTCAACCCCTGCCAGTTCACCGCGCCCACCGGCGTGGACGCAAACGGGAACGTGGTGGCCGGCGGGGCCTATGGAACTTCGGGATACGACATGCTGCGCGGACCCGGATTTCAGGACTGGGACATGAGCCTTCAGAAAAATACGACCTGGCATGAACGCTACAACGTGCAACTGCGCGCCGACTCGTTCAACGTCTTCAACCATCCCGACTTCGCTACGCCGAACGCTACCATCTCGAACTCCAACGCCGGCACCATCACCGGGACTTCAGGCACTCCGAGCTATGAGGCGCGGACTCTGGAGTTCGCAATCAAGTTCAGCTTTTGACCGCGGAACCGCTTTGATTGAGAATCAACCCCGTGGCGTAAGCATTGCGCCGACGCCACGGGCCAAGCCAGGTTCACTAAAATTCTTCCACAAAGGTCATTCCCGATGAAAACTTCACGCCGGGCAGGGTTGCTTCTGGTTCTCTGCGCATCCGCTCTCCAGATTTCTTCCGTTTCCGCCGCACCCCGTCACCCGGATGTCAACTCGCTCAGCAAGAACAGCCGCGAAATCTTTCGCATCGCGATGGATTGGGGAGACAAATCCTACAATCCGCAGGCCAGGCTGTGCGCCGGGCCCGCCGCCTCGGTTTACTCGGAGTCGCACGCGCCGGCGCGCCTGATGGCGCGCGAATCGACGTGGTACGCGCTGGGCCTGCTGCTGCGCGACGGCGCCGGAGACCGCGCACGCGCCGCGGATATTCTGCGCAAGGTCCTCGACTTGCAATACCACGAGCCCGGAAAAGTATGGGACGGCACATTTCGCCGCACGCCCGCCGAGCCCGAGCCCGGACCGGACGCGGTGATGTGGCACGCCTACGATCCCAACTGGCGCGAGTTTGTGGGCACCGCGCTGGCCATGGTGCTGCTTGAATATCCCGACCGCATTCCCGCCGAGCTGAAGCCGCGCATGATTCGCGCGATTGATGATGCGGTGGCCGGCGAAACCAGGCAGGGGCGGCTGGCGCCGACTTATACCAATCCCGCGCTGATGTACGGCTTCCTGTGGTATTTCGCGGCCGAGCGCGGCGGCAAGCCGGAGTGGAAAGCGCAGGCGCAGAAGTGGCAGGACACCGTCTACGGCCTCTACAAGCAGCACGACGCATTTTTTGAGTACAACTCGCCAACCTACGCCGGCGTGGATTTCTTCGCGCTCGCCCTGTGGCGCGACTATGGCTTTACGCCGCAGATGCGCGCCCGCGGCGAAGAGATGGAAGCCGGCCTGTGGCGCGCGACCGCCGACCTCTACAACGCCAATCTGCGCAATATCTCCGGCCCTTACGACCGATCGTATGGAATGGATATGCAAAGCTATGTGAGCGTGACCGGCCTGTGGCTGCGCACGGTTCTCGATGCCGACCACGCTCCGCTCACCGGCTTTTCGCATCCTCCCGTCGACCACGCGGGCGATCTGTGGTTCGTTCCGCCTATCGTCATTCTGGGTACGCGCATTCCACCGGACGCGATGAAGAGCTTTCGCAGCTTCCAGGGCGAGCACGCGGTGCGGAGGCAGATCACAGACCAGCGTGTGGCAACTGCGTGGATCGGCAAGGAGCTTATCTATGGAGGGGAAATCACCGGCCACACCAAAGATGTGGATGCGCACAGCCAGTTTCATCCCGTCACCGCACAGTGGCAGGCTCCCGGAAAGATCGGCTGGATTCAACTCACGCGCTGTCCCATGATCGATGCTTCGGCCGACAGAAACGGCATTGTCATCTCAGCGGCGGGCGATGTGAGCTTCCGCATCAGCGCTCCGGGCGTGGCCGCCGCGCAGGTCAAGTCGGGCCACTGGGTGCTGCCGGGGCTCGCGGTGTATGTCAGCTCGGACGCAAAGAACTTTACCGCGCAGCAGGAGGGCCCATTTGTCGACGTGACTTACACCGGGATGACTAAAATGACACTCACCTTCGCGGCGCCAGGCGAGTAGCCTGTGTGGCAGTTGCCTCGATCGCTGCCTGCCATCCCGGTGCGTCCAGCAATTACAATCCAGCGATTACAATCCAGCAATTACAATTTGGACTGCTGCGTCCGGCTTCGGAGGTGAATCCTGTTCACGCGCCGTGTATTTCTCGATAGAACCGTCAAGGCCTCCGCAGCCTGGGCGGTTTTGCCCACTTCCACCGGCTGGGCGCGAGCCGCCGCTCCGCTTGCGCTTACGCTCGCCAACACAAAGCCGGTGGAGATACCCGCCGACTTTACCGGCCTCGGCTACGAGATGTCCTCGATTGCGACTCCCGGCCTGTTGAGCACCGCCAATCATCGTTACGTGGAGCTGGTGAGCGGACTTGGGCCACGCGGCGTGCTGCGCGCCGGAGGAATTGTCGCGAATTACACGCGCTATATTCCCGATGGAACCGCAAGGGCCGACCGGCAGAACACCGTGATTTCGCGCGCCAGCCTTGAGCGGTTCGCGGCATTTCTTGAAAAGACCGGCTGGAGCGCGATCTGGAGCGTTAATTTTGCCCAGGGCACGGTCAACGAAGCGGTCGAAGAGGCGCGCGCGGTTTACCAGACTCTCGGCCCCCGGCTACTTGCACTCGAGATCGGCAACGAGGTGGACAGCTACGGCAGAGGTCAGCCATTCCGCTCCTCCTCCTATGACTACGCGGCCTATCGCCGGGAGTACGATGCCTGGCACGCGGCGATTACAAAGGCAGCGCCACGCATTCGCTTTGCCGCTCCTGACACGGCCAGCGCCGTCGATTGGGTGGAGCAAATGGCGCGGACCGCGAGCGGAGAGGTCCAACTGCTCACCACGCACTATTATCGCAACGGCCAGAAACGCGGAAGCGCGGACCAACTGCTGGTCCCCGATCCGCGGCTGAGAGACATCCTTGCGCGCATGGGCGCCGCATCCCGGCAAAGTGGAATTCCATGGCGTATGTGCGAGATCAATTCGTTTTCCGGCGGAGGCCGACCGGGCGTGAGCGATACGTTTGTCGGTGCGCTGTGGACGCTCAACACTATGCTGCTTCTGGCTCAATATGGATGCTCCGGGGTGAATATCGAGACGGGTGTGAATCAGCTTGGATTTGTGAGCTCCTACTCGCCCATTCAGGACGACGGCCGCGGCGTAAACTCGGCGGGCGTGCCTTACTATGGCATGCTTGCGTTCGCCACGGCTTTCGCGGGATGCCATCAACTGCTGCCGCTCCAGGCCAGCGACGGCGCAAGCGACACATTTGCCGCGTGTGTTCTGGGAGCGGGCGGAAAAGCGCGCAGCGTGGTTCTGGTCAATACACATCGCGCGGCCAATGTGCGCATTTCACTCGCCGGAGTGGGCATGGACCACGGCGATGTGCTGCGGCTGGCTGCTCCGGCGCCGGAGAGTACAAGCGGCGTGACTTTCGGCGGCGCCTCAGTCGATGAGACGGGGCGCTGGAAAGCAACGCATGGAGAGCATCCGCACGGCACAACTGTCGAGGTGCCAAGGATGAGCGCGGTTGTTGTTTGCGCCGCTGGGCACGGCCGCTGAGAATAGCGTGCGCGGGTCGCCCGCTTGACTCGCGCACTTTTCTGCCGCGTGAATCAATTCGGCGTGGCAAACAGTTGCATGTCTCCGGCGGTTTTGGGCAGATCGGCGAAGCGGGCTATGCGAAATTCAGCCCAGTAGCCTGCCCATCGCGGGTCAGAGGAGAGTGCAGCGCCAAGGCGGTGAATCAGTTCGGCGCGCACGCTTGCATATTCGGCCATGTCGATCAGACTGGTGGCGTCTTCGCTGTCCAGATCGAAGAGCTCATCGACCTGTGAAGTGCAGTTATACGAATACAGATACCGGTGCCCGTTGGGAAAACGGTGCTGGATGCCGCAATCGAAGTTGACGCCAACGTGCCATCCGCCAAAAAACAGCAGCGTGCGCGATTCATCGCTCTGTCCGCTTGCCAGCGCCGGCAGCAGAGAGATGCCATCGAACTTCGCCTCGGGCCGGATGCCAGTGCAGTCCAGGATGGTCTGCGAAAGGTCGAGCAGCGACACGGCCGAATCGATCGTGGCATGATTGCGCGGAGCCGAAGCGGGCATCTTGAGCACCATGGGCACGCGCAACACGTCGGGATAGAGATAGACTCCCTTGTCGATCAGCGCGCGGCGGCCGCTCATCTCACCGTGATCGGAGATGAAGGCGATCATCATGTCGTCATAGAGTCCCAGCTCGCGCAGGCGCGTGAGCACGTTGCCGATCACCCGATCGACAAGCTCCATTTGCAGCGCATACGCCACGCGATAGTCCACCAACTGCTGCGCATTGTAGATTCCCCAGTAGCGGCGATAGATGTCGACGATCTCGGGCTCATTCGGCGCGCGCTGAAAATCGCGCTGCTGCGCGGCATGCCATGATTCAGGAACGGTGACGACCTTGCGCAGCTCGCGCTCGCGGTCTTCCATGCCGGCTGGAATCGAAAACGGCTGATGCGGATCGAAGATGTCGAGCTGAAGATAGAGCGGATGATGCTGGAGCGATTGGTTGGCAACCAGTCCTTCTACGGTTTCAATCGCCTTTTTGCCGAGATAGTAGCTGTACTGCGCTTCGATGGGGAACGGCTTGCCATCTTGCTGCATGATCCATCCGCCAACGGAGTTGCCGGGCGTCTTGCGATCCTGCATGCGAAAAACAATTTCGTGGGAGTATTTCTGAGGCTTGACGCCAAGACTGCGCTGGTAGGCCAGAAAATCGTCATCGTCAAATACCGGCGGCGACCATTGATCCCATGGCTGGTCATTGTCGCCAAAGGCATCGATGAACTTGTCAGCCCCCACGTGGCACTTGCCCACCTGGCGGGTGATGTAGCCCGCGGCTTTCAGATATTCGGGAAAAATGATGTCGTCGTTGCGCAACTCCGTGGCCAGCCCCTCGGGAGAGCGCTCGCTGTTGCCCAGCACATAACTGTAGCGGCCGGTGAGATAGGATGCGCGCGAGGGAGAGCAGAGCGGCACGGTGCAGAATGCGTTGGAGAAAAAAGTGCCGTCGCGCATGAGCGAGCGAATGGAGGGGATGTGAACGTGCCTGGAAAACGACCGCGACGGATGATAGAGATCGGGGCCGACCATATCCGCGCTGATCAGCAGAATGTGAGGCCGGCGGCCATTCGGCGATGTCGAGAAGGGACCTGCGCCGGTTCGCTGCTGAGTAAAACGCAGTATCGAGGCCGATTCCGCCTGCGTGGACTGCTCTGCATCCAGGCCGCCACCCAACAGAGCGCCTGCTGTGAGGCTGCAAAAAGTTCGCCGATTGATCATCCGAATCCTCTAAAGCCCGATCGGAAGAACGATATAGCATGAGAGCAGTTTTGTAAAGGATTACATCATCCCCCGTCCGCGCTGTACCATTGTCTTTCCGGCGCCGTTTTGACCGTGTGCGAGCCCTGGTGATACAAGGGTGCAAGCCGATTTACATCTTCCGTTTTGCCTGCCCGGTCAAAGGCAGCCGGGCGAATCGCTATCGCGCGGCGTGGTGGCCGCACCTCGAGGCAGACGGACGCGATGTGGAAATGAGCACGGAAACGGCTCTCTATTCCAGGCCGCGATGCGAGGGAAGGAACAGCTTCGACACGTATGGATATTCTGCAGGTTGCCAAGCGGGCCAGGGTATCGACGGCTACGGTTTCACGCGTGCTGAACGGGTTTCCGGGAGTGCGGGAAACAACGATGGCGCGGGTGCGGCGGGCGATAGCAGAGCTGAATTATGTTCCGAATCCACATGCGCGAAGCCTGCGCGTGGGCCGGACGCGGCTGTTCGGACTGATCGTCTCCGACATTAACAATCCCTTTTTTCCGGAGTTGGTGGACGCGTTCGAAGCGCTGGCCGCGGCGGAAAAGATCGAAGTGCTGTTTACCCACACCAACTACGATCCTCGGCGGCTGCAGAGCTGTGTTCGCCGCATGATCGAGCGAAGCGTGGACGCGATTGCGGTGATGACATCGGAAGTGGATGAGCCGGCGCTTGAGGATGCGGCGAAGGCCGGCATTCCGGTGGTCCTGATGAATCAGCGCAGGCTCGCATCCAGGTATCCGAATGTTCCGGTGGAATATGCTTCAGGATTCCGGGAGGCGCTGGACCATCTGCTGGCGCTGGGGCACCGGGATATCGGATTCATCGCCGGGCCGGAGACGCTCTACTCTGCCCGGGCGCGCAGGGCGGCGTTCAAAACGGCGCTCAAGAGCCACGGACTGCACGTGCGCGCAGAGTGGATTGCCGCAGGCGACATGCGCGTGGAGGGCGGACGGATGGCGATGGAAAAACTGCTGGCCTGCGATCCGCGGCCGACCGCGGTGCTGGCTTCAAATGACCTGATGGCCGTGGGCGCTCTGCAGGCCGCACACGCCGCGCATGTAGCCGTGCCTGGGAGCCTGTCGATTATCGGATTCGACGATATACCCATCGCAGCAATGGTCCATCCGCCACTGAGCACGATTCGGCATCCGCGGCGCGAGGTAGCCGCGCGGGCATTCGCGGCGCTGCAACTGGCGCTCAAGGGGGCAAAGCCAGATGCGTGTCCCGCTTTGCAGCCGCATCTTGTGCTACGGAATTCGACGGCGGCGGCGCCTGCAGCCAGACGAGCACGCAAGGGCAGACGCCAGGCCGGCTGAACGCGGCAGGAGCAAAACTCACGCCGGGATTTGAAGCAATTCCATGAAAGAATGGCTGCGCGCTGCTGCGCGATTCGCACGAGATCCGGGCATGGGGGCCGGACTTGGAGTCCGGACATGGCTTCAGGCATTGGCAATAGAGCATTTGTACTATTTGAGATTGGGTCGTTTGACATGGAGTGCGAAGGCGGAATGCCGCTTAGGCTGGTGATGGCCGTCAAGCCGAGAATGAGAGGTCTTTTGATGAAGAAAGTATTTACAGATGGGCGGATGCTGGTTTTGCTGCTGGCCGCGGGATTTTTGCTGAGCACGTGCAGATCGTCGGCCGCGCAGCAGACGCGCTGGACCGAGCAGCAGGCCAATGACTGGTATGCCGCACAGCCGTGGCTGGTGGGCGCAAATTTCGTTCCCGACGACGCAGTCAACGAACTGGAGATGTGGCAGGCCGATACCTTCGACCCCAAGGAGATCGATCGCGAGCTGGGATGGGGCGAAGGCGCAGGCATGAACACGATGCGTGTGTTTCTGCATAATCTTCTCTGGGAGCAGGACCCGGACGGATTCAAGAAGCGCATCGATAAGTTTTTGACGATCGCCGCGCGCCATCACATCCGGCCGGTCTTTGTGCTCTTCGATTCGTGCTGGGACCCCTATCCGAAGCTTGGACCGCAGCGGCCGCCGATTCCCGGCGTGCATAATTCGGGCTGGGTACAGGCGCCGGGCAAGGATGTGCTTGGCGATCCGGCGCAATATCCGCGGCTGAAGGCTTATGTGACCGGCGTGGTGGGCACATTTGCCAACGACAAACGCATTCTTGCCTGGGACGTGTGGAATGAACCGGACAACCTGAACGGACCTCCTTATCGCGAGCAAGAGTTGCCTAACAAGGCGCAACTGGTTCTGGCGCTGCTGCCGCAGGTGTTTGACTGGGCGCGCTCGGTCCATCCGGTGCAGCCGCTCACCAGCGGAGTGTGGTCGGGCGACTGGTCTTCGCTGGACAAGATGACGCCCATGGCGCGCCTGCAGGTGCGGGAGTCCGATGTGATTTCGTTCCACAATTACGGATGGCCGGAAGAGTTTGAGCAGAGAGTCAGGGACCTCGAACAGTTCCATCGGCCGCTGATCTGCACCGAATATATGGCACGCGGCGCGGGTAGCACCTTCGATACGATTCTGCCGTTGGCCAAGCAGTATCATGTGGGCGCAATCAACTGGGGCCTGGTGAAAGGCAAAACGCAGACCAATCTTCCCTGGGACTCGTGGGAGCGGCCGTACGTGTTGATTCAACCTACCGTCTGGTTCCACGATGTGTTTTATCCCGACGGCAAGCCGTATCGGCAGCACGAAGTGGACCTGATGCGCGAGCTCACCGGCAGGCCGTGAAGGACGCGCGGGCATTGTGGAACCGTTATAGACGGCCGATCTCTCTGATCTGGTGCGCCAAGGCCTCAAGGAAGGTTTCTACGCTGATTCCGGCAGGCATTGCAAGTCCGGACTTTGCGCAAAGGGCCGACGCCATGCGTTGGGCGAGGGCTGCGCGCGTGGCCAGATCCATGTCGAGCCGGCGCGAAAAAAATCCCTCCAGAACTTCAAGATCGCCGACCGAGAGCCGGGCCACATGCGAGGCCGGAAGCTGAACGCTCAAGTGCGGCGCCGCGTTTGGCGAGAATGTTGGCGCGAAGGTTGACGCGGCGATGGCACCGGAGCCCAGCTCGCCCCAGTGCGGCGACTCGATGGCGCGGTCGCGAACGACCAGCGTTCCAGCTACCATGTCGCCGAGACGCTGGTTCTGCCTGCTCAAAAAAATGGCGACAATGCCCACGGCATAAAAGCCGGGCAGATAGTCGATGACGCGCAGCAGGTTGCGAGCCAGAGCCTCAATAAAGCTGATGGCGCGGCCGGAGCGATGGATGACGTGAATCCTGGCCGCGTGCTTGCCGGGCGTGCGGCCGTTATTGAAAGCCTCAAAGAGTGCGAAGTATCCCCACTGGAGAAGAAAGAAAATCAGCAGGGCGATACCCAGCACCCAGTTTTCCGAAACGCGGCCCATGGTATGCACGGATGCAACCAGAATGATTGCCAGAATGATGAGAATCACGACGGCGGCGGCCCAGATGAGCGAGTCGACGAGAATGGCGATGAAGCGGCTGCCGATGCCTGCAATCGGCATCTCAATGGAAACCAGCTCCGGCGTATCGATGTTAAGCTGATCTCCAATCGAATCCATGGCCATTCTTGTCTCCAACCAGTGGCTGCACAAGCGGCGCCCTTACTGGGAGCGGCTTGCCGCCCTGCTGTCGCAGGCGGACGCAAGCGGCGTGCGCGCACTAACCCGCGTGGAGCTGGAAGAAACCGCGCTGCTCTACCGCCAGGTGGCCGGCGATCTTTCCACGCTGCGCAAGGATCCTTCCGCGCGGGCTTATGCCGAGCACGTCAACCATTTACTGGCTCGGGCTCACCATATCATTTATTCCACGCGCAGAACCAGCTTTATAAACCTTTTTCGCTACATGCGCGACGAGTATCCGGCGGTATTCCAGCGCAACCTGCGCTACGTGCTGCTGGCCATTGCCGTCACGCTATCCGGCGCGTTGTTCGGGACGGTGGTCACGCTGGCGCGGCCGCAGTTCATGCGGCGCATGCTGGGGCCGCAGATGGTGGCCACCATCGAGCGGCACCAGATGTGGACCAGGTCGGTGGTGGCAATTGCTCCGGCGGCCAGCGGCTGGATCATGACCCACAATTTGTCCGTGTGCTTTGTCGCCTTTGCGGGCGGAATTGCTTTCGGTATCGGCCCTCTCTATTCAATGTTTCTGAACGGGATGCTGCTCGGCGTCATCGGCGTGGCCTGCCAGCAGCATGGAATGTCGATGGATTTGTGGAGCTTTGTGGCTCCGCACGGCTCGCTGGAGCTGCCTTCAATCATTCTCTCCGGCGCGGCTGGGTTCCGGTTGGGCCATGGAGTGCTGTTTCCGGGCCTCTACGGAAGGCGGGACGCAGTGGCCGCGGCGGGCGTGGAGGCGGCACGGCTCATCGGCGGCATCATTCCGCTGCTGGTCATCGCCGGCTCGCTGGAGGGATTCTTTTCGCCCTCGGCCGCGCCGGTGTGGCTCAAGTTCGCGGTCGGCGGCGTGCTGTTCACCTTGCTGGTGCTGTGGCTTTTCCGTTCGCTGCCGGAAAAGCAACCGGCTGTTTGAGCGCGGCCGCATCCATGCCGCATCCGTGCGAATAAAGTCGTGAAAAATTCGCTGACGTGATGGAGCCGCGCCGGCATGGAAAGCAATTTGCGCACCTGTGCTCGACAGCGGAGGCGGCCTTGAGGCTGCGCCTTACACCAATGCCCGTTCCTTCACCCTGAGGTATTGATTGAGCACGGCGGAGGTCAGCGCGCCGGGGTCGAGATCCAGGGTAAGAGCTCCCTGCTCGCGCAGGCGCGCCAGCAGCAACTCGCGGCGGGCGGTGAGTTCCTGAGCCGCGGAGATGCGGAACATCTGCTCCACACTTTGCGGGCGCGCACCGGCAATGGCCTCCACATCGGGCTGGGCCATGGCTACAAAAAGCAGCACGTGGCGGCGGAGCAACTGCATCGCGCCATCGATTACCTCGGGACGCATAGCCGTGTCGGGCAGGTCGGTGATCCACAGAATCAACGCCCGGCGCGGTTGAAAACGATTCAGCTCAGCGGTCGCGCGCAGATGATCGGACTCGCTCGATTCGGCGCGGGCCTGCGCGAGCGCCTCGATAATCTGGCGCAGATGCGCGCCGCCGCGGCCGGGAAGCACGCGCTGCTGCACCCGCTGGCCATAGACGAGCAGACCGACGCGGTCGCCGGAGAACAAGGCCAACTGCGCCAGAGCGACCGCAGTGGAGCATGCATGATCGAGCTTGGAGTGGCCGGTCGATAATTCGCCGCTATCCCGCGCAGCGCCCGGCTCCGGCAGAACCCGCGCCTGAAGCAGCCGGCCCGCGTCCAGCACGATCCACACCGGCTGGCTGCGCTCGGTCTGATAGCGGCGCGTGACGAGCTGGCCGCGGCGCGCGGTGGCCGTCCAGCAGACATCGCGCAGGTCGTCGCCATCAAGATAATCGCGCAGGCTTTCAAAGTCGCGGCCCAGGCCGCGCTGCCGCATCTGGCGCAACTGCAGATCGAGTTGGCGCGCACGAGCCAGAAATATCTCCTGCTCCTCCCGCTGACGCAGGGCCGGATAGACGCGCACTGTCTGCTGAAGCGCGGCGACGGCCCAGAACTCGATGAGCCCCAGTCCGGAACGATAGCGAAGGTAGACATCGCCGGCGCGCGCGTCGCCACGCTCGCGCGGCTGGATACGATAACGAAGCGACGCGCGAATTCCGGGAAAGGCGCGCAAAATGTGCGTGGCCGGCGTGACCACCAGCGCGTTGGGCAGGTCGTCGATGAGGCGGCAATCGAGAATCGCGCCTCCGTTTTGCTCGACTGCAAGCTCGATCACGGTTTCGCTGTCGAGCGCGGGCGCATTGCTAAACGAGCGCTCAATCGCGATGGAATGAGCGGCGGGAAGACGCAGCGCGTCGGCAACAATGGCGATGCAGACAATGAGATCCCACACGCACATGCCGAAACTCAGCCGGTCGCTGAAGAAGCCGGGCAACGCCAGCAGCAGGCCGGCGGCCAGCAACAGCATGGCGCGCGGCGTGAGCCCAAAGGCCACGCGGCCGCGCGGTTTGCAGTTGGCGCGCACCGGCTCGGGATGAAGCGAATGGCCGTTCATCTACTCGTCATCCAAACATCACCCACATCGATTACTCACAGCTATCACCCGCGCGGCACAGCAACCGCGGCCAGCACATCGGCAAGGATGCGGTCGGCATCGAAGCCTTCCAGTTCCGCCTCGGGCTTGAGCAGCACACGATGACGCAGCACCGGCAGCGCGGCACGCTTGACGTCGTCCGGAACCAGGTAGTCCCGATCTTCAAAGGCGGCGAAAACCTGCGCCGCGCGCAGCAGGCAGATGGCGGCGCGCGGACTCGCACCCAGCGCCAGCAGCGGCCACTCGCGCGTGCGGCGCGCAACCGCGAGGATGTAGTCGTAGAGATCGCTTTCCACGCGAACGCCGCGCACTTCGCCGCAGGCGCGGCCAAGCAGATCGGCAGGCACAGGCTGCATGGACGCATCTTCAAGCAATCCGGCTCCGCTCGATCCGTGATGGCGCTCAAGCACGGCGCGCTCTTCCGCCGCGCTGGGATAACCTACTTTCACTTTAAGCAGGAACCGATCGAGCTGCGCTTCAGGCAGCGGATATGTGCCTTCGAAGTCGATGGGATTCTGCGTGGCGAAGACCGTGAACCAGGCGGGCAGCGGGCGGCGCACGCCATCGCTCGTCACCTGCCGCTCTTCCATGCACTCAAGCAACGCGGCCTGGGTGCGCGGCGGCATGCGGTTCACCTCGTCGACCAGCAACAGGTCAGTAAACACGGGACCCATGTGGAAGGCGAACTCGTCTTTGCCGGGCTTGAAGATGGTTGTGCCCAGAATGTCGGCGGGCATGAGGTCAGGCGTGGCCTGAACGCGCTGAAATCCCAGACCGAGGAGACGGCCTACCGATTTGACGAGAAGCGTTTTCGCAATACCCGGCACGCCCTCCAGCAGCGCGTGGCCCTGCGCCAGAACCGCCACCATTACTTCGCTTATCACCTCGGTTTGGCCGACAATGACGCGTCCAAGCTCGGTCCGCGCATGATCCAGCAACTGACGCGTGGCCTTCAGGCTCGCAGTCTGCCCGCCTTGCGCTTCCAGTCCCGGCTCGGTACCATTTTCTTCGCTCATCCTGACTCCCTCGCGTCCCATTCAATTTTCACTTGCCTGCTCCGCCGGCGCGGACCATCGCCTGCAATGCTTCATCGTGGCGGTTGAGCGCCTGCACCAGCGCCAGCGCGCGCCGTGGCTCCAGCGAGTCGTCCCACGAAGCCTCTTCTCCGGCAGCAAGATCCGCCTCAAGATCGGCGCCGGCCTGCGGAAACCGGTGCCGCAGGGCCAGGGCCAGATCCGCCGCGCTCATCTGCGTGCCGCGCAGACCGCACAGTGCGCTCATGCGGCGGCGAAACCTGTTGTAGGCAAGAGCCACCGCCGTTGCCGAAGCGCCCGCCTTCTGATAGAGCGAGCCCAGCGCCTCAAGAAATTCTATCGGGGTGGCGCGCACAGGCTGCGGCACATCGCGCACCGGCCCGCTGCGCCGGCTGAAGCTGAAGATCATGAGCAGGGCGAGCGCAGCCAGCCCCGCGATGAGCATATTGAGCGCGGCGCCGCGCGCGTAAAACCAGTGCGAGTGCACAACGCCGTGCAGGGACTCATCCCAGTAGACGCGGACGCCGTTACGGCTGCCGAGAGAATTGAGAAACAGATCGAGATTGCCGGCCCTGCCGATCGATCCGTTTTCAAGCGGCGTGGAACTGGCCCACCAGATGGCGTGGCCCGCGCCCACATCGTATTCAACCACCGCGGGCTGGCCGCCGCAGTCGTACTCGACGCGATAACGCGGACTGCTGAGCTTCCATCCGGCTGAGGGAACCATCCACACATCGCCGGAGCCGGCCAGCGCGTCCAGCCCTTCCGGCGTAAGTTCGCAGGCCGCCAGGGTGAGGCGGCTGGGCGGCTGCACCGCACTGTCAGGCAGAATGAGGCCACCGAACATTCCCGTGGACAGCACACGGCCGCCGCGCTTCAGAATCTCCTGCACCGATTTGAAGTCGTCGGCGCTGGACAAAATGGGATCGGCGAGAATCACCACCGTGTGAGGATTGGCCTGCGCGGCCAGGCCGCTCAGCGAATCTTCCCAGCGCTGGACGCTGTAACCGCTCGCCTGGAGCATGTCATAAGCGGCGCGCGCGCCGTGCCTGCCGGTGAGGTAGCTGCTCGGCAGAGGATTGTCGTTGTTGTTCTGGTTGCGCGCAAAGACAGCCGTGAGCACAACCAGCGCTGCCACCGCCGCCATGCAGATTGACAGCAGGCGGCGATCTTTTGCGGCGATCGAGGCAAACAGGCTCATTCCACCCCCAGCCCCGCGGCCATGTGGCGCGCAGCCTCAAAATCCGCGGCGCCGGCTTCGCGGCCACCGTACCATGTCGTCTCAAAGCTGCGCGTAAGGCCGGTGAGGCTTTCACGGCGCGGGTCGGCGGCGGGTAACAGGCGCAGATACTCGCGCGGCGTGCGCGCGCGATCAGCAGGCCAGATGCGCTTTGACTCCAGCCGGGATATGGCCGCCCAGTAGAGAAAATGAATGGCCTCACGCCACTGTCCCTGCGTGGCCATGCGCTGCGCATCCTCAAGCCACAGTTGCCACTGCCGCGCGGAAGGCGCAGCGTCGCCGGGGTGCGCCTGCGGAATGAGCCGCACGCGGGAGCGGCGCTCAAGCCGGATAAGTGCCCACACCAGCGCGACGCACAGCGAGCCGACCAGCAGAGCGCGCAGTAAGAAAGCGATCCAGGGCGAGCGCGAGCCAAACCCGATAAGGCGGCCGAAGAGGCTGGCGAGCAGGTTCTCCAGCCACTCCTGAAAGCGCTGCCAGGCCGATGTTTCGGTTACTCCGCGATACTCGCGATGGGCAAGGATTGCGGCGATCGTTCTGCGTTCGGCGGCGTGGCCGGTCTGCCCAGGCGCGAGGCCTCCCGCCTGCGTCCAGTCGGCCTGGAGACGGCGCTGCGACTGCGCCAGCAGCGTTTCAGCAGAGACCGGCTTCGATGCGATTCCCGGCACGAGAACAGCCGTCGGCTTGTGCGGCTCCTGCTTTTTGCCGGCGCGTTCAAGAGCTTCGCGCAGCCAGTCGTAGCGAATGACGCGAGTGACGGTCGCGCCATTCTGCTTCCACCGCACCTGGCCATCGGAGCCAACGAGGCTGGGGCTGCAGGCCTGTGAAGTACGCTGCCGGCTGCACGCGGTTACCACGTCCTGCAGAGCTTCAAGATGGCGGCGATAGGCGGCAACTCCGGCATCGGTCTGGCTTGCGCCCGCGGCCTGCGCGTGCGCAAGCGGCGCTGCCAGCGCGGCGAACAGCAGCAGCAGTAAGCGCTTTAGCAGAATCAATCGAGGACCGGGCAAGCTCATCATCCGTTCATGGTTTCGGCGTCGGCCGCAGCTCCTGAAGCGATCTCCGGCTGAGCGACGGTGAGGCCGGCGCGCTCCATCATCCACTCAATGTCGTAGCCTTCCATGCGGATGCGCTGGTCATAGTAGAACAGGACAAGAGCCGCCATGTAGACCGGCGTAATTAAAACCTGGAGAGCAAAGTTGACCAGCAGGTTGATGATTTCCCCGGCCACAATCGCGATGATGCCGCCCACGCCGCCTTTGCCCAGCAATGCGGCCGCAGCCATGACGATCAGCATCACGATATAGCCGCCCGTGGACAGCGCCATCGCCACCACCCAGATGAGAAGAAACATGAGAAAGATGCGGCCGCGGGTTCCTTTGCTCAGCTTTTTCGAGCGCTGCAACGATTCCCATGCAGGCTTTGTTTCCGCAATGCAGGCAGGTAGGGCCAGCGAGTAGGTAAGCCCGCGCAGGACGATGATCACGATGGCAGCCGCGACAATGAGAAATGCCGCGAAGCCCGCCAGTCCAATTGAGCCGGCGCCGCCGCCGGCTGCACGCGCGAGCGCGAAGACGACTCCCAGGACCACCCCGGCGATGACGGCCGGAATAAGCCCCACCCAAATGCCCTGAAGAAACAACACGCCAAGGTAGCGCCCGAAATGCGGACGCACGCTGCCGAGAGCCTCGCCTATGCTGAGCCGCTGCCCGGTATGCGCGCCGGTCACCGCACGGATGAGCGCCGCCTGCGAGACAACCGTGGCCACAAGGATCACGATGGCGAAGATCATGCTGCCGGCAACGATCGCCGCCAGCAGCGCTCCGTTCAGCGGCGCGGCTTTTCGATGGAAAACGCCCAGCGTGCCGACTGCGGCCAGCAGAGGCACCATGAACGCGAGGATAACCACCGTGGGAACGGCGGCAATTCCGGCGAAGGAGACAAAGTTGCGGCGGTAAAGTTGGATGGTGCGATCAAGAATATCGCCCAGAGTCATGGGTCGCAGAGTTTCGCTCATATCAGGAGTGCTCGGCAGCCGTTAGCCCGGCGTGCGGGTTAGACCGGCGTGCGCATCATCCACTCGATGTCGAAGCCACTCTTTGCGGACGCGCCGGTCGTAGTAGAAAAGCATAAGACCGGCCGAATCGATAGACCGATCAGGGTGCCGCCTTGTGGCGGAAGATACATGCGCCACCGGCCGCAGGCCAACGAGCACAAGCTGCCGGGGTCAATGGAAGAGATGCCGCAATCGTTCCACGAATGGTAGCACAAGCCGAGGCGGCCGGCTCGCACCGAAGCGAGCCACGCCAACAGCGGAAAGTCCGCGAGCCGCAGTATCGAAATTCTTGGCAATTCTCTGCAAAAGTCGATGGCTTGAAGGGTACGAGGACTTGAAGGGTGCGGGCTTCAGCCCCTGAGGGAATGCGAGCTTCGCAACCAGAACTGGCTCAGAAATTCCTTAGGCATCACGGAGTGACCCCGTCCGCCGGCGGCAGCGGGAACTCCCGGTCGTGCAGATCCCTGATTTGCCAGGCGTGCTCGCGAAGCAGCTGTACCCAGCGGTCAGCCTCTCCGGGCGCATACGAATAGAAGCCCCGCCCGCTCCCGGCTCCGGCAGCGTTTGCGTCCACCACGCCCGCCGCCAGCGCATGCGCGGATTGGCCGTCGCACAGTGACGGAAGCACATTTTCCATGGCGGTGAGATAGAGCGCCGGGCCGCCGGTCATGTCAATCCAGCGCAAGGGGCCGCACACCGCAGCCCACAGGCCAAAGGCGTTGCGAAAGCAGCGGTCAATGGTCTCCGCGTCGGCAACGCCGAGCTGCAGCAGGTGCAGCGCTTCGCGGTAAACAGCGTATCCGAGGCGGTTGGCCACAAAGCCGGGCAGATCAATGGCCACCACGCACGGCTCCTTGCCGAGCGCGAGCCCAAGACGGCGGGTTGCCGCTTCGGTTGCATCGTCGGTGACAGGTCCGCGGATGACCTCGAGAAAGCGCGTGGCATAAGCCGGCTGTGCCCAGTGCATGCCAATCAGCCGCTGTGGATGCCGGAGCTGCTGCTGCAGTTGCGCAACCGGGAGCGAAGAGGTGTTTGTGGCAATCGGCGTGCCCGCTTCGATCGCAGCTTCAAGCTCTCGATAAAGCGACTGCTTGGCCTGAAGATTTTCAATGATGCTTTCGATGACGAAGGAGGCGGGCCGAAACTCGGCCAGAGTTGCAACCGGAGTCCAGAGATCGCGCCATCCGTGCAGGCGGCTCGTATCGATTGCGCCATGCGCAGCCATCTCGCGCAGTGCGGCTTCCACTGTGGACTCAGTCTGCGCGACTTCGGCAGGATCCGGAGTCCAGGCCAGCGTTTTGTATCCATGCGCAAGCAGGCAGGCCGCAATGCCGCGGCCCAGCCGCCCCAGACCGGCAAGTGCAACAGTTTCCATGTTGACTTCCTTCACAGCGCCGCGCGCGGGCGGCCACATCATCAATGACAACCTGTCTTCTTCGACGGCTACAAAAAGTGATCCGCAGCGCCAGGCAAGTTACGATACCAGAACCGCGCCCACTGCATCTATGCACGGCGCAGAATCCATGCCCGGCGCAGACTTCGCCGCATCTCTGCCGCTACCCGGGCCCATTGTGCGCGCCATCGCACCATGGGCCAGCCCTTCCCGCAGCACAAAGTCATCACTTCCCGCTGCGATTCACGCGCACCATCGCTGCCCTCTCGCGGTGGGCAGTTGCAGAGATATAAAGTAAAGAAGCTGGACATTGAGACAGCAACGCGATGACTTTTTCTCTTCAGGGCGGCATGATTTATGACGGAACGGGCGGCACGCCGTTCGTGGGCAGCGTAATTGTCCGGGATGGGCTGATTGTGGATGTTAGAGCGGGCTGCGCCGAGGTCGATGGCGAGAGAATCGAGTGCGGCGGGCTGGCCATCGCGCCCGGATTCATCGACGTTCACAGCCACTCCGACCTGCAGGCACTGAAGGGGCGGCGCGAAAAGCTCAACCAGGGCGTAACCACTGAGGTGGCCGGAAACTGCGGCTTCTCATCGTTTCCCTGCGGCCACCATGCGCCGGAACTGCGCGCATTTGCCAACGGAATCCTGCATGGCGGCGAGAATTGGGCCTTCCACTCGGCGCGGGAATATCTTGAGCTGGGACATCGCAGCGACCTGCCGAACCGCGTGGAGACTCTTGTTGGGCACGGCAGTTTGCGCGTGGCGCAGGCAGGCATGCTGCAGCGGCCGCTGACGGAAAAAGAGCTGGACGCGATGCTGGACGATCTGGACGCGGCGCTCTCGCAGGGCGCGGTAGGGCTTTCTACTGGACTGATGTATGCGCCGGGCTCCGGCGCGCCACGCGAAGAGCTGCTGGCGTTATGCAAGGTGGCGGCGCGCCATGGCAAACTGCACTGCACGCACATGCGCGACTATGGCTTTCATTTGCTCGAGGCAATCGAAGAGCAGTTGTTGCTGGCGCGCCAGTCGGGCTGCCGGTTGCAGATCTCACATCTGCAGGCCGTGGGAAAACCCAATCGCGAGCTAAATGCGCGCGCCTTGGAGATGATTGAATCCGCGCAGGCCGTGGGCGTGGACGTGGCCTTCGATTGCTATCCCTACACATGCGGCAGCACGGTGATGACGCAACTGCTTCCGCAGAATGCGCTGGAGGGCGGCATGGATGCGCTGCTCGACCGGATTGCCAATGCCGGCGTGCGACGCGGCATTGCGCAGGAGGCAGCAAAGACAATTGCCAATACCTGGGACGAGGTGTTTGTGAGCGCCGTCGGCTCGGAAGAAAATTCCTGGTGCGTTGGCGAAAGCGTCGAGTCCATCGCGGAAAAATGGGCCATCGAACCCATGGACGCCGTCTTCCGGCTGATTGTCGAAGAGCGCGGCGAGGTGAACATCGTGGCGCAGAATCAGAGCGAAGAGAATCTGCGCGTCAATCTCGCGCATCCGCTCGCCATTGTCATCTCCGACGGATTCTATGTGAAGGGCCGGCCGCACCCGCGGCTCTATGGCACGTTTCCGGAGTTTCTCGCGAGAAGTCATCGCGATCCGGCGTGGCTGCCGCTTGAAACCGCGATTCACAAGATCACAGGCTCGCCGGCCAGGCGTTTTGGCATTGCAAACCGCGGCGAGTTGCGCGGCGGCTATGTTGCCGATATCACTGTTTTCGATCCGCAGCGGATTGCGAGCCGGTCAACCTACACGGCTCCCGAGCAGGCGCCCGAAGGCATTATGCACGTGTTCAGAGATGGACTGGATCGTCTTGCGCCAGCCGGTCAAGCGCGGCCATGATCGACGCGTTGCGCAGAACAAGATGAACGCAGCGGCGCCAAGTGACGCGTGGCTTGCGCGTTCCCCTTTTTTGATTCTTCGGGCTTGCGCGATGTTCGGCTAGCGCCGCGTCCGGGTCCAGCCTACATAGTCTTCATACAAGCGGGTTGACGCAGCGGAACCGGCGAATGCAACCGAGTCCGGTCGATTCATCAGACCGAGATATTGATAGCCGAGTATCGTGTCGACCCATGGCGACACGGCCTGCATCTGTTGAAGAATCCGCTCGAACGGCGCAGGCAGCAGAGCGCTGTTATATACCTCGCCTTCAAACCGGAAAAGCTCGATATCGGCCCATAATCTGGCCTTCTGCGAACGGTCGTGGGCTTTTCTAAGCCGCTCGTAGAACGCCGACGTCTCGGTAACGCGGGATTTTTGCACGCCGACCTCGTCCTGATAGGCAACAATGTCGACATCCATGTCGTCGAGCTGCTTCACGTAAGCATCGTCGGGCAGAGCGTTGCGCGTGCCGTAGGGCGCAATCATGATCTGCGCCTTGGGCTTGAGCTGGCGCGCACGATGCGACAGCATGTTGACGTAAGCGATGAACTCCGACGAGTAATAGGGGTTGATGAAGGCTTCATCCGGCCAGTACCAGCCATGAAAGCTGGTGTGGTGGCCATACCGGCCGGCAATTTCATCCAGCGCTTGAAGACGCTGCCGCATTGCGACTGGATCTGAAATGGTCTTACTGCTCAGCCAGTCGCCGTAGAATCCGCCTCCGATAAAAAACTTGACGTTGCATTGGTCCGCGGCGGTCAACACCGCTTCAAGCGGGTCGGCGCAGGCCAGGTTCCACCTGGGATAAATTTTCGTGTCGAAGAAGGCGCGGTAGTAGACTGCCGTCGCCATCAACACAAGATACTCCATTCCGGTTTCCGCAATCTCTTTCACCTTTGCCTGCCATTGCTCCGCCGTAAACCGGACGCACGCAGGATTCCAGTCCACACCCTCAACCGTGGCGTGATGCTGAAACTCAAACCAGCTTCCGGCGATAGGCTTTATCGAAAGCGTAGAAGCCGGCGCAGCCCAAGCAGAGGACGCAAGCGCGAGTTCCGCGGCTCCGGCTCCGAGCGCATAAAGAACATTGCGGCGATTCCAATCGGTCATTGAGAAGATGCTCCTGTTCTGCTTGTCTGGTGCCTATTCCCATGCGGTAGCGGGGATGCGCAGCACGGCGCG
Organism: Occallatibacter sp.; assembly: GCA_036267475.1. Lineage (GTDB taxonomy): Bacteria > Acidobacteriota > Terriglobia > Terriglobales > Acidobacteriaceae > Telmatobacter. The sequence continues at coordinate 57,738 of DATAVZ010000092.1, read as the reverse complement.
GTAACGGTCGCCTCGATAGATGGAGTGCGCCGCCTCTACCGGAGAGCCATCCGCACTCCACAGGGTACGTGCAATCACAAGTAAACTTGCGCGCGGCGGCGTTTTCAAAAGTGCGGACTCGCTTCGCCGGGCGGAGCGCGCTTCAAGAACTTCATCTGCGCGGCTGAATCGAATCCCGTACCGCTCGCGCAGGGTTCGATAGAGCGATCGACTTGAAAAGTCGAGCTTCTCGATGCCCGCAATCCGCTCCTGAGGCAAACTCGACTGCTCGATAGCAACGGGAATATCGTCGGCCAGCCGCAGCCTGCGGAGCAGAAAAGCGGGAGCGCCCACGGCGATGCGGAGCTGCGCTGCAGCCTCAGCGGAGGCCGGAACGATGCCCGCCGCAAGAACGCGCGATGAAGCCTTGATGCCAAGAGCACGCATTTCAGCGGTAAATCCGCAGAGATGAGCAATGTCTTTTTCGACCCGAGGCTGGCTCACAAAACTTCCCTGCCCGCGGTGGCGGGTTGCCAGTCCCTCGCTCTTGAGCATCTGCAGCGCCTGGCGGACCGTCATGCGGCTCACTTTGTGATTGCGGCTGAGTTCTTCTTCGCTGGGCAGCAGGTCACCGGCGCGCAGACGGCCCGATTGAATCATGCGGAGCAACTGCGCGTGAATCTGGAAGTAAAGCGGAGTAAAGCTGCCCCTGTCCAGCGGCTCGAGAAGCAGCTTCTTCGCACCGCGCGGAGCCGATACCGCCGCATCTCGACGCATCCCTGGTGACATGGAAAAGCCTCTATCCATCAACTGCTGGCCCTGCTCAGCAACACCACCGCTACTACCAGCACCGCAACGCCTGAGTACATCCATATGCGCGCACGCCGCGGAGCCTGTTTCCACTCGCCCAGCCGCATTCCAATCGCATTGGCTAGCAATAGCCCGACGGCAAGACTCAAAGGCCATCCAATGGATGTGCCAAGAGAACCCAGGCGCGGGACCGATGCGCCATAGACGAATATGCTTCCGCCCCACAGCAGGGCCATGATGGCACAGAGCGCGCAGAGACGCGAAGCACCCGGCTGTGCGAACTTTTTCAGACTGCGATTCTTGCCAAAAAGATAAAAACAGAATGCGAGATTGGCCACCGAACCTGACGCCAGCATGAGCCACCAGATAAGATTGGTGCTCGAAAACTGGCTCATGCCCGCGGCGCGGCCTTGCGCGGCAATAGGCTGCGCAAGGGCGAAGCCGGTGTTGAACACGGCCGACAGCACGCCGGAACCGGCAGCCATGAGCAGCGCTACACCCACGGGCCGCGCGCGTCCAACCATCTCGCCGCGCTCCGCCTCGATGCCGGCGGATTTTTCACGCAGGCGCCCGGCCCACCCGCACAGCGCGATACCGGCAACCTCAACCGCAACGGCGCCCAGAATTTTTTGTCCAGCGGAACGAAAGAGATTTTCAGGCGTGAGGAACAACATGGGGAGCAGGGCGCCGAGAGCGGAGCTGATGGCCAGCACCAGCGTGTTGGCCAGCGAGATTCCGATAGCGCTCACGCTTTGGCCGAAGAGAATTGCGCCAAATCCCCAGGCGAAACCGGCAACGACGGCGACACCGATGGAGCGCGAAGGGGCGGTGGCAATAACGCTCCAGCTTTGCGGTGCGATGAGAGCAAGAATTGCGCTGGGCATCGCCAGGCAGGCAAATACGATGAACAGACTCCAGACGTTTTCCCACTCCCACTTGCCCAGGAAGCGCATGGGCAGCGTGAATGCGCCATTCATCAGTCCGGAGAGAATGGCGAGGAGCGCTCCGGCCAACACCATGCTGCTCATCTGTGTGTCCTGTCCTGTTCAAGGTCTGTGGCCTGAAGGCGGTTCGGCTGCTGCTGGAGCGATGATACATTGGAGTCAGTCTACCCTAGTTGGCTATACAATTGACCAATCTGAAAACCAGAATAAGCAAATGACGCTGGCAGATCAACAAGAGCGAGGCAACATGCGGGCAATCTTCGAACAGTTGAAAGGCAAGCTGATCGTTTCCTGCCAGGCCTTCCCTGGCGATCCGCTTGACGATACGGATGCCATTCGACGCATGGCTCTTGCCGCTCTCGATGGCGGGGCTGCCGGGCTGCGCATCAACAGTGCCGAACATGTGGGCGTGCTGCGGCCGGAAACGCAATTGCCGATCATCGGTCTGCACAAGCACTACGGGTCTTCCGGACTGCGCATCACTCCCGATTTTGCTTCAGCAGCTGCACTAGCCGCCGCTGGAGCATCGATGATCGCGGTTGACTGCACGCCGCATGTTGAGCCGGATGGAGAGCCATGGCAGCACCTGATTGGCCGCATTCACAATGAATTGGACCTGCCGGTGATGGCGGATATCGCAACCCTCGATGAGGCGCTGGCGGCAGAGGCGGCAGGCGCGGACTGCGTGGGCCCCACGCTGCATGGCTACACCGAACGCACGCGCAACAACCAGAGCTTTAGCTGGAGCCTGCTGGCGGAGATGGCTGCCAGGCTGCGCGTGCCGATCATGGCCGAGGGGCACATTGCAACGCCTGCCCAGGCGCGCCGCGCTATCCAGGGCGGCGCGTGGGCGGTGATTGCGGGGTCGGCGATTACGCGGCCCGGCTCGATCACCGCCGGCTTTGTGCGCGCGCTGCGTGAAATTGCGTCGCCGGCTGCTGCGATCGGCGTTGACATTGGCGGAACGGCAGTGAAGGCCGGACTTGTTTTGCGCAACGGCGAGATCGGCTGCCTGCAGCAGGCGCCCACTGACGCGACCCGCGGACGCGACGCCATTGCCGAAGCCCTGGTGCGCGCGGTTACGCCAATACTGGCTGAGGCTGAGCGGACTGGCCGCGAGCTGGCCGGAATCGGCATTGCCACGGCAGGCGCGGTGGATCAGAGCGATGGCAGCATCTTTGCGGCCACCGACAATCTGCCCGGCTGGGCCGGCTTTGGGTTGCGCAGTTTTGCCGAGGAGCAATTTCGGCTCCCGGTGCGGGTGGTAAACGATGCGCAGGCGGCAGCGTTGTCAGAGCTGCAATTCGGCGGCGGCCGCGACCTTTCCAGCTTTGCCGTCATCACGCTCGGAACCGGCGTGGGCGGAGGAGTGGTCGTGAATGGCTCGCTGCTCGCGGGCCAGCACGGCTTTGCGGGGAGCATCGGTCACAGCGTGGTTCAGGCCGGCGGCCGTGCCTGCAACTGCGGACGCCATGGGTGCCTGGAGGCCTATGTTTCCACGGCGGCGCTGATTCGGGAATATGGCGAGCGCGGCGGCATTCTCGATGCATCCGCCGGCGAAGCCGCAATGGCCACGAAGATCAATGCGCTGGCGCGCGCTGGCGATGCCGCCGCGCACGATGCGTACGATCGGCTGGGCGCCTGTCTGGCGGAAGCAATTGCCGATCTGTTCAACCTTATCGATCCGGAGACGGTGTTTTTGTGCGGCGGACTGATCGAAGGGTATGAGCCGTTTGTCGCCGCAGTGGAGAAGCGGGTAGCGGCTCTTCTGCACTTCGGCTCCAAGCGGCAGCCCCGCGTGCGCGCAGCCCATGCGGGCCGCCTGGCCGGCATGCAGGGCGCGGCTGCGCTCGTCTTCCGGCTCGACGACTGAGTTCCGTGCCGCTATCCGTGTGTCGCGCGCAGGCATTTTTTACTGCGCATGAAATTGTTCGTCAAGATGCAGAACGACATTCGCGCTGCGCAACTTCTGCTGCAGCGACGGGATAGCAATGTCCTGGACAGAAGAATGGTTTGCGATGGCGAGCGCGGCGGCAACGCCGGCAGCCTGGCCGATGATCATGTATTGCGGCTCCATGCGCAGGGACGAGTAGGCGACATGAGTCGCTGAGAGGCACACTGGCACCAGCAGATTGACTGACTCCGAGCGCCGTGGCGTGATACTGCGGTACGGAATTTCGTAGGGCTGAACGTGTACCTGAACGTCGCCTTCATTCTGCACCGTACCGTCGGGCATGGCCACGCGCTCAATGTTGTGCGAGTCGCTGTTATACGAACCCATGCCGATGGAGTCGGGCTTGGTGCGATCCACCTGCAGATCGGATTGCCGCATGATGTAGTCGCCCAGCATGCGGCGCGCCTCGCGGATGTAAAGCTGATTCGGCCAGTAGCCGGTGTCCACAAACTCGTCCTTGGGTAGTCCCCACTGATTCATCTCGTCGCGCAGGCTCTGCGGCGCGGCTGGATCGTGAGAGAGGAAGTAGACCAGAGACTGCGTGTAAAGCAAATGAGCTTTCCAGATTGCAGCCTTCCCGGCGTAAGACGCTTCAGGATACTTCCAGCTATGGCCGATGTAGTCGGTGGAGATGGGACCGTTGTTGTTGAAGTCCGCCTTGTCATCGGGAATCGGCACCGGGTTAAAGAAGTCCTTGAGCACAGGCGGACGGCCGCGGTGCGCCTGAAATTCATGCAGATACTCCACGAGGAGTGCAAATTTGGCGCGGTCGTATCCAACCGGCCGTGGAAATGGCAGGCGGTCTTCGGGATTCCTGGTGAGAATCATGCGGAAGTTATAAGCCTGCACTTTTTTGTCTGCGGAGCCAGGCGCTGCCAGCGGTCCAGGATCGACCTCGGGATACAGGCGGCCACTTTTGTCGTATGCCGACATGGGCCATCCGAACTGATGCATGGGCGTGAAGGCACGCACGCCGGCCAGGCTCTCTCCATACTGCTGCACGCTCTCACGGCCCCAGGTGAAACCAATCTTCGACTGGGCCATCAGGTCGCCTTCGTAAGAGCAGTCGGCATACACGGCGGCATGCCAGCGCTCACCGTCGGTGGTGGTGATGGAGACAATGCGCGTGCCCTTTCTGGCCACGCCGCTTTTCTCGCGCAGACGCTCGTGGAGATGAACGTCCACGCCGGCTTCCCGCAGCATCGAGCGGAAGATCGCTTCGTCCACATGCGGTTCGGAGCGCCAGTTGGCAGGCTTGTCGAGGTTGGGCGTGCCATAATGAGCCGCGGCCTTCAGATAGAAATCCCGCGCGTAGCCGCCGATGATCCAGTAGTCGCCGAGGTCGGTCGCGGAAAGTCCTCCGGTAACCATTCCGCCGAGATGCGCGCCCGGCTCCAGCAGAATAACCTTCACGCCCTGGCGCGCGGCAGAATAAGCGGTCATGACACCGGCCGCCGTTCCGCCATAGACCACCAAATCCGTAGTGTGCGATTTACTTTGGGCGCGCAAGGCAGCCGCGCCGGAAACAAAAGGAAAGAGCGCCCCGGCGAAGAGATAAATGCACATCTTTCCCAAAAAGTTCTTCATTGCGATCTCCTGATTTTGGCAACGCTTGCCTGGTTCCGCGCGCATTTCAAACGCAAATTGCGCGCTTCAACATTTCAATGCATCTTCGCGGTTGTGTCCAACTGCAGCGCAACGCTGCCTGAAGGCGCAGCCCGGATTCAGCGCAAAAATCCGGGAGCGCTGCCTCGATGGCGCACAATCCTCACTGCCGGCTGTTCAAGAGGATGAGCGCTGCATCGACACGGGTGAGAGGCTTGTCGTCGGCGCCGTACACATCCCTGAGCAGTGCGGTTCGATCTCTAGCCTGCGCATGTGGCCGGCTGGCAACGATGGCTGCGATCGAATCGGCAAACTGGCCGAGTGTGATTGGCTGGTCAGGACAGAATAACTCCGCCGATTGCGCGCAGGCGGGAACGGATCCCGAGGCGTGCCATGCTTCAACCGCCGCGGAGATATCGGAGTAGAGTGGAACATCGCTGTACGTCGCTTTTGTGAGCATGCGCTTGCTGTACATGACGTTGTAATTTGCCGACGCGCTTTCCGGCCCGTTCAGTTCGAGCACGCGATCCAGGATGGTAGCCGCTTCCCCGCGCGTGATTGCTTCTCGCGGAGCAAAGCCCTTCCCCTTCACCTCCATCCATCGATGCGCGACTGCGAACTGCGCAGCCTGCCACGGACGAGTTCCAAGAACAAGGTCGGGCATGGGCTCCCGCGCCAGGATGCTGCCTGAGCGCAGCAGCGCAATCTGCACCTGGTCGGCGGGGACCGATCGCGGCTGCACTCCATCCTTTACCGCCAAAGCGGCCAGCGTTCCCGCAGCCTGGCCGGTGAGCATGGTGATTGGCTGCAGGCGCGTGGCTCCGTTGGCCAGGCGCGACTCAGAAATGTTTTTCTCCGCCGCCAGCAGGCCGTCAAGACGCTCGGGGATGAGCGATCGCAGTGGAACCTCAAATGGGCCGGAACGAAAGCCCGGCGGACGCTCGGCGAGATGTTCCAATTCTCCTTCGAGATCGCTCTCCGCATCGCAGGCATGCAGGTCATCGGCGTAGTCTCCAACCGCGATCGAGTCGGCAAAGCCGGACACAGCCGGCTCGCCCTGATGCTCGCGGCGGATATCGCCGGCGGTCAGCGTGTACTCGCCGATCAGTCTCTGGCTCTCGCGAATGTAAGGCACCGGCGGCATGTTGTGCTCAATGGCCTTGAACTCCTGCGGGATGTTCGGGCAGGAGTTCCGGTCGCGGTTGAACGATGTGTCGTATCCCTCGTCATCGGCAACCGACCAGAGATTTTCCTTGAGCTCATGCTGAAGGTAGTAGAGATTCGCCAGGGTCTTCAGCTTGGCTTCGCACAGAATTTTCGCGCGTGCGTCGCGGTCGAAGATGTCGGTATGCACTGGAAAGTCGTTGAACCAGTTGAGAACTGTGCGGGTAATCTGACGGTTCTCGGTAGAGATATAAATGTCTGGATTGGAGGAGTCCGGAAGGCCACGATAGGCGTTATGATCCGCAAAATTTACCGGAAGGCTCACGCCGGAAGGGTTGCCATCAATCTGCCATTGCGCGCGCAGGCCGGGCAGCCATTTTTGATACTCGGGCGGCTCGTGCTCCATCCACAATTGCTTGGGAACGCCGCCGGGATATTTCTTGATCACCATGGTGTAGGTAATGTCCTGGGTGCATGCGTTGCTGTGATCGGAGCCGATGGAGTTGCCGCTGCGAAAGCGAACGGGGGTAAGAGGCAACACGTCGCCGTATTCGGTGGCGTCGATGAGAATCATGCTTTGCAGCTTTCTGCCGCGGGCGGTCACCACGCCGGTTACAGTCTGCCCCTCGGTGTTGACGCGGACGACACGATCTTCGAGCATTAGATCAATGTGTCCTTTGGCGCCGGGGGCGGAGTTCACTTCGTCAATCATTTCGTTAAGAATTTTCCGGATGGCGGAAGGATCGAAACAGTGGCTGTCGGCCTGCCAGTAGCAGGTGCCGACCGATTCTCCGCGGGCAACGTAATAGGCCTGCATGCGGCTCAGAAATTCGCGATAAATGCCGGAGGGCGGCGTAAGGTGGTTGCCTTCATCCATGGTGCTCACAGCCGCTGCCGACATCTGGCCGCCAATCCAGTCCGACTCTTCAAGAAGCGCCACACGTGCGCCCATCCGCGCAGCCTGAATGGCGGCGGAAAATCCGCCGGTGCCCGCGCCCGCAATCACAATGTCGTACTTGTCGAGATCGGCGGCGCGCGCCGGCTGAAGCGGACCGCACAGGCATGCGAACAGAACGGCCGCGATGAGGAGAAATAGTGTCCGGCGTTTACGCATAGAATGCTCCATGGTTGTTGTGAAAGGCTGCGTACAACTGGCTTCGGACGAGCTGGCCTCGCACTTTTCAGAAGAAGGGGGCGAACACGCATAAGGCGTTCGCCCCCTCTTTCGATTTCCGCGCATGAGTGGAGATCAGAAGTGCAGCGTCATGCTCATCTGTACGTTGCGCGGAAGGTTGTATTGCGAAGTGATGTTGCCGAAGCCCGAACCGCCCACGCTGCTGGCCGGCAGTCCAAAGTCTGCTTTGTTGAGAATATTGAAGGCCTCGGCTCTGAACTCAAGCCCAAGATCTTCGTGAATGGGGAACATCTTGATCACCGATGCGTTGTCATCGAATGAAAGCGGACCGCGCAGCGAGCCGGCCGAACGCGGCACGTTGCCAAGCTGGAACGCAACCGGGCGGGTAAATGCGGCGGGATTCAGGTAGCTCTGCGTCTGCCCAGCGCCGCCCAGACGGCGGTGAGTGGAGCCGGAGGTAAGCGGCGCAGCGCCCGGAACAAACATGGGCCGGGTTCCGGCAAATGCGCCGGCACCGGAGACGCTCATGCCGATGGGGAAACCGGAGTACACGTCAATGATGGTGGTAACGGTCCATCCGCCGGCGAGTTCATTGAGCCAGCCGGGCATGTCACCGCCAATGCTTTTGCCTTTGCCAAAGGGCAGAGGATAGGTTGCAGTGCCGGCCACACGCTGCGGAATATCGGTGGCCAGGCTGGAGTGCTCGTATTGATGCAGGAAGTACCAGTCCTGTATGCCGGGATTGCCGGTGGGATTGAGGAATCCGTTGGTGAGATCGCTGACGTTGCCGAGCAGCTTGGACCAGATATAGGTGACGGAACCGTTGAGGCCGCTTTGATGACGAACGATCCAGGTGGCCTGCAGCGCGTTGTAGGTGGCCGAACCGTGGTCAAGATAAGCAACGCCGACCGATCCGTTCTGAATGCCGCCGATGGCGCCGCTGGTGTACTGCGGAAACGCCGTAAGCAACTGCGCGCGCTGCACGGTCGGGTTGAGCAGCAAGGAACCCGGTGAGATTCCGGATGCGCCATAGAACGGATTGCTGACCTGCGCCTGAAGGTATTGGGTCTGCGTGCCGCCGGGATCGCCCACCGCGCCGAAGTACTGCGGCTGAAGGTCGTTGAGACGAGCGCTGAGCGGCAGATCGACGCCATGACCGCCAACGTAGTTCACGTTGAGCGACATCTCCCGGGCCACGCTGCGCTCAATGCCGAAGTTCCACTGCTGCTGATAGGAGACGGGGTTGTGATACTCGAATCCGGAGATGCTGGATCCGGCGCTGACCGCAACGCCGGCTGCGGCGCCAAGCGGCAGCGTAACACCGTTGGGGAAAGGATTCGAGGAGCTGACAACCGGCGTGAATCCATTGGCGCTGGTGGCCAGGTTGGTGGTGACCGAGTAGCCGATGTTTGGATCGGAGTAGCCGCGCTCTGAAGTGGGCAGATAGAGAATGCCATAGCCGCCGCGGATGACCGTGTTGGGCAGCACCTGATAGGAGAAGCCGACGCGCGGGCCAATCTCGTGATAGTACGTAGGCGAGGTACGGCTCGGGTTGCCGTTGACGCCAAGGAACTGCGCGCCGCCCAGCAGGTTGAATCCAATCTGCGAGGAGAGAGGATTGGTAACCGTGGGATCGAAGTCGGCCCAGCGGTTGTGCCGATCCGCAAAGCCGGTTTCAACATCCCAGCGCACGCCGAGGTTGAAGGTAAGGTTCTGGGCAATGCGCCAGTCGTCCTGCGCGTAGAGGCCGGTGACCCACTGGTTGAAGGCTTCAGTTACGTTGCGCACAATGCTGCCGCTGGCCGGGTCGCCGAGCAGGAACGAGGCCCAGGAATCGAAAGCGGCCTGGCCGGAGGGCAATGCCGAGTTCGGCGTAGGGCCGCCCGTGAACTGGGAAGTGAAGTTGAGGTTGCCAAGCGCGGTGGATACCGAGCCCTGATTCTCAAGGATGAGCCTGCCGTTATATCCAATGGCCAGCGAATGCTTACCGCGCTGAAGCAGAAGGCTGCCGTTGAGGGTATGGGTATTGTGCTCCCACAGATTGTAGTAGGCACCGAACCCTTCCTGCTGCAGACCCGACCAGGTGATGGTGGGCACGCCGACTGCCTGCTGCTCCGAGGCGAACTCGCTGGAGAAGCCGTAGTCGGACGCACTCTGCTTGAAGAAGTTGTTCGCCAACTGGAAGTTGGTCTGCCGGGCAAAGCCGTAGCTGAACTGGGCCAGGGTCGACTGCGAGATGGTCCACACATGCTCGGCGGCGAAAAGATAGGCTGTCAGGTGCTGCGTCCAGCCGCCGTTAATGCCGTTGGGCATGTTGAACAGGTCGTTGTTGGTGTGGACGTTGGTGTCGCGCGTGCCACGGATAAAGGAGCGCTGCTTGTCAGAGAAGTTGTGGTCCAGGCGGAAGTTGTACTGGTTGTCCACGTCGGTGATGTTTTCCACGTAGCTGTAGTTCTGGGTGACTCCGGGAAGATTGGGAGCCGGGATGATGGCCAGCACATTCTGCGCGATGGGATCGAAGGTGGGAATGCAATATCCGGCCTGATAAGCGGTGCCGTTGCAGGTGGCCGCGGCAATCGGCGTTCTCTGGCCAGTGGTTGAGTCGTAGGAATTGGGGTCGTAGACGGGGGCCGAAGCCTCGGTAAAGATGCCCTGGCGCATAAGCGCGGTGGGAACCGTCACCAGGCCCACCGCGGGGTCGGTGTTGCGCACGCCTTCATAGCCGAAGGTGAAGAATGTCCTGTCTCTGCCGTTGTAGAGATGCGGCAGAAATACTGGTCCTCCTACGAATGTGCCGTACTGGTTTTCGCGGTGCGGTGGACGAAAATCGTGGTGCCCTGGGTAGGGATAAACGCCGCTCCGCTTGGTGAAGAAGTTGGCGGCATCCAGCTTGTCATTGCGCAGAAAGTCGTAGACAGTTCCGTGCAGCCGGTTGGTGCCCGATTTGGTGGCAATGTTCAGCACCGCACCGCTGGTGCGTCCATACTCCGCGGGCGGGTTGGACGTGACCACCTTGAACTGATCCACGACCTCGGCAGAGGGCGTAACCGCCGGCTGGCCCTGGCAGCAAACGACGATAGAGACGCCGTCGAGCAGGACCTCATTGGAGCCGCCGATGCCGCCGTTGGACTGAAAGTTGTTGGTGGCTGCGGCAACCACCGCGCCGCGCGCAACCGCGATGCCTACGCCAAAGTTCTGGCCCGGCAGAATGCCCGGCGACAGAATCGCCAGCCCGTAGGGATTGCGGCCATTCAGCGGAAGGCTGTCCATCTGCTGAGATTGAACGGTGTAGTCGAGGTTGGAGGTCTGCGCGTCCAGGGTGGCTGCATCTTCGGCCTGGATGGTGACCGTCTGGGTTTCACTGCCCACGGCGAGCGCCATATCCAGTTGGGCCACCTGGCCGACAGTCAAAGTGAGTGACGCCGTGGCCTTTTGGAAGCCGGTCCGCTTGACGGTTACGGTGTAGTTGCCCGGTTGCAGCTGCGGAAAACTGTACAGGCCCTGCCCGTTGGTTTGTGCATGCAGTACCAGGCCGGTAGCTTTCTGGGCCAGCGTTACCGTCGCATCCGGAACAACCGAGCCTTTGGGATCGGTGACCGTGCCGGAGATGGTGCCGTTCTGCACCTGCGCGTGGCTCACTACCGCGCCGCAAAGCAATGCCCCGAGCGCGAGACAGACGGCCAGGAACTGGCCGATGCACCGCCTCCTCGAGCGCGCAGCATGGCGGAGCCGTGGTTTGCTCTCGGGCTGGACCAAAACGGCATAGCCCAGGTCAAATTTGTTCTTCATTGATCGCCTCCAAAAGTGGAAAAACGGTAGATGGTATCCCGGCAGTTGAAGAGCCGGTTTTGTGGTTCGTGGCCTGGATACGCGAGCGCATACCCGTGTCACGCGCAGCGCGGCGGCAGTTCCGCTGTTCCAGAGCCTGCCGCTCAAGGCCTCCTTTTTGTAGACCTCAAGAGCGCACTAAGGCAGTATCGGCCAGTTTGTTACACGTAACATGACTTAAGATTCAACTGGTTAGAGTCGATCGGGCGATTTGTCTCCACGCCGCTGAGTCGAGGACGGCAGAGATTTTCCAGCACGGACGGCGCACCGCAATGCTGATTCGAGGCCTGCGGCTAGTGCGCGAAGGGCGCAGAAGCGGTGGGGTAACCGGCGCGCCACGGCGCGCGAATGCGGCTGCGTCATTGGGACCGCCATGCCGGATTCGCAACCAGCCTTGCTCAGAGATCCCTAATGCGGCTTGAGCGGACGGAACAGCGCGAGTCTGCTTCTCAGCTCGGTATTCCCTTCAATTTGCGAAAGGATTACCGCCTCGAAGTAGCGGCAATTGCCATGCGCTGCCTGCGCCTCCGCAAGTTCGCGCATGCCGCTTTGCGAGGTAAGGTACTCCACCAGCGCCGCGGTGTGGTAGGTCGCCATCAGCACCAGGACATGGGTACCCGCGGGTCCACCTGGCAGAGATGCGATCACGCCGGGGGTCACAATGCGGGTTAGAGACTCGTTGACCGTGTCGATTCTTTCCGGTTCTCCCGGCAGCGGATGACGGTTGATGGCCCGCATGTGATCGGTATCCACATGGAAATTCAATTGGTTAAGGATGTCAGGGAAAGGCGTGAGGGTATGCGAATTGCCGGCGATGATGACATTCTCGTGGTCGAGCGCCTCAGGCGAAATTTCGGCCGTGGTCGAAATGGCTACCGAAACACCCTGGTTTTCAAGAAAACGATCGAGATGCAGCATCGAAAAGGCATCGGACGCCGAGACGTAGTCCTGCCACAGCGTGGGCGGCCCCAGGCGATTGCGCAGCAGTTTGAGAGGCGCGGAGTTGTTGAGGGCCAGGTAGTCATTCACGTGAACGTCGCGCGCCATCAACCCGTTCTTGAAGGCAAAAAAGATGGGATTCGGAACCACGATGTGGGTGCTTCTGCCGTTGTCGAAAAATTGCTTCCAGAAGGATTGCAACTGGACCTGCTTGGACTGCGCGGTCTGAACCGCGGCGTGATTGCGGCCCCAGAGCAGCCATCCGGTGACGAGCGCAAGAATGAGAATGACCGCGAACTGCAGAGCGATGAGAGTGCGGTTGAACCACCAGGGCCTGGGCTCATTGGCTTCGTTCGGGCTTTCAGCAGGCGAATGCGCCCCCGCCTTCGGGTCGGGCTCGGCCACCACCACGTGAATCTGGTGCGTGCCCAGAGGAATGAGGATATGCGCAGTGAGAGCCGTTCCTTCTTCTTCATAAAAGACTTTGAGCCGCTGGCGGAGACGCGAAACCAGAACCCGCACCGTCGCGTCGTAGCGTGGGTCGAAGTCCGCCCTGCGCTTCAGCGCTTCGGTCGCGATGGCATATTCGCTGATCTCTTCATCGCGGCGCTCCCATAGATATTCGAGAAGCCGGCGCAAGGTGGGCGCACGCTCAAAGGTGCGGCTGGCCAGAACCTGGTCCAGAGCCGGGCGGGTGTTGTCTTTCGGCGTATCGATCGGACTCGATTCGATCACATCTGCGCTGACCGGAGTCACGGACGCAAGTATATTCCCAGTGCTAACTGCCTGCAACCACGACGTAACAATGTGTAACAAACCTGCGGAAACTCGACAGCAATGCTCGCATGTGCGACTGTTCACACGGTCAAAAAGCACCGCACATCGGCGCTGCACATTTATTTGGCGCAGCATGCGAGCGAGCCGCTTGCAACGCCCGTGTACGACAATGCGAAAGCACCGCGTCGCAAAAATGATCGAGGAGAATGCCTCATCGTGATCCGTAAACTGCTGTGCCTGTTGTCGATTTCCGGCGTGATGCTTTGCGCGCCAACCCTTTTTGCGCAAGCCCGGCAGCCTGCGTTCGACGTTGTGGTTTATGGCGCCACTCCAAGCGGCATTATGGCCTCGGTAGCGGCCGCGCGAGAAGGGCTGCACGTGGCGCTTGTCGAGCCTGGCAAGCACATCGGCGGGATGGTCGCGAGTGGGCTCAGTCACACCGATCGCGGCAACACGGAAACAATCGGCGGCATTCCGCGCGAGTTTTTTGAAGGCGTGGGGCGTCATTATAGAGAGGCCGTCGAATGGAGCTTCGAGCCGCATGTCGCCTCGCAGGTTTTTGACGGCATGCTGCGCAGTGCGCATGTCGCGGTCTTTGTGGGCGCGCGGCTGCGCAAGCCGGATGGCGTGGTGAAACAGTCCGATCGGATTGTGCGCATACTCACCAAAGATGGCCGGAGCTTTGCCGCGGCGGAGTTTGTCGATGCTACTTATGAAGGCGATCTGCTGGCGGAGTCGGGCGCTTCAAATACATGGGGCCGCGAGTCCAGAGCTCAATACGGCGAGTCGCTGGCGGGCGTACTGGCCACGCAGCGCATGGATCTGCAGTTTCGCGCCAAGGTCTCGCCCTACGCGGCGGATGGTTCGCTGCTGCCCGGCGTTTCTCCGCTTCCGAAAGGCAGGCTGGGACAGGCGGATAAGAAAATCCCTTCGTATAATTTCCGGCTCTGCGTGACCACGGACAAAAATAATCAGGTTCCCTTCCCCATGCCCGCTGGGTACGCTCCGCGGCAGTATGAACTGCTTGCGCGTTATCTGCCCATTCTCGAAAAAACTCTCGGCCGCCCGCTGGAGATGAAAGATGTTTTTCTTATGGAGTCGCTCAAGGGCGACAAATGGGACCTGAACAACATGGGCGCGATCTCGACCGATGATACGGGCGCGAACTGGAAGTTTCCCACCGCCTCCGATGCGGAAAGAGCCGCGATCTTCACGCAACATCAGGCCTACGAGGAAGGCCTGTTGTATTTTCTGGCGCATGATCCACGTGTTCCGGCAAGTCTGCATGCCGTGGTCGACAGCTATGGGCTGGCAAAAGACGAATTCACAGACACCGATCACTGGCCCTGGCAACTTTATATCCGCGAGTCACGGCGCATGATCGGCGAGTATGTATTCACGCAGCACGACGTTCTGGAAAACCGGACGAAAGCGGACTCGATCGGCATGGGCTCCTATCAACTCGACTCGCACAATGTGCAGCGGGTGGCCACTGCCGATGGATTTGTCGAAAATGAGGGCGACTACTACGTAGACACCGCGCCTTACGAGATACCGTATCGCAGCATTGTGCCCAGGCCGGATGAGGTTGTGAATCTCGCAGTGCCTGTCTGCATGTCTGCATCGCACGCGGCCTACGGAACCATTCGCCAGGAGCCGGTCTACATGATTCTGGGGCAGGCCGCGGGAACAGCCGCTGCCATTGCATTCCACGAGCATCGTCGGCTGCAGGATGTGCCGGTGGCCGAACTGCAGGCGAAACTGTTGGCGACTCATGCGGTGCTGCACTGGAGCGCGCCGGACACGAAGCGCTCCGGACAATAGAAGTTGCAGAAAACAGCTTGCGGTTGCAACCGGACACCCGCGCAGAACAAACTATGCAGACGCATACCAGGCAAGGAGATTGATTCCAATGACCCGATTTTACCCATTCCGCGCAAGCTGTTCACTGCTGGCGCTGGCGCTGTTCTGCTGCTGCGGAGCAGTGGCCGCGCAGATCCGGCATTACGATGTAGTGATCGCCGGCGCCGGCACCGGCGGCTCCGCTGCCGCCATTCAGGCGGCGCGAATGGGAGCGCAGGTTGCGCTGCTTGAAGAGAGCGACTGGATCGGCGGACAAATGGCCGCCGCGGGCGTGGGCACCATGGATGAAGGAATGGGGCCACAGAGCACGCCGCCATCCGGTCTGTATGCCGAGCTGCTCGATCGCATCCGGAGCTACTACAAGTCGGCGGGCAAGTCGATCAACACCTGCTACTGGAATTCAAATTCGCATTGCTTCGATCCGCAGGTGGCGCGCAAGATTTTAACCCAGATGATCGACAGCGTGAATGCGGGCGACGGCGGCTCAAAAAAAGGGCATATCGATCTCTTTCTCGAAGATCGCGTGGTGAAGGTTCTTTCCGATGGCGACACCGTAACCGGGGTCGTAACTTCAAAGGGACAGACGTTCGACAGCAGCATACTGATTGACGCAACCGAGTATGGCGACGTGCTGCCGCTGACGCCGGCGCGCTATCGCAGCGGCAATACGATCGGTCCGGACCGACACAACTCCTGCACGCAGGCGATTACATGGACGGCGACCATCCGCAAGTATCCCAACGGCGTGCCGCCTGAGTTGCAGGTGCACAATCCGCCGCCGGGCTACGACCAGTGGGTCGACAAGTTCCGTCACTCGATGCGTGTCAATGGCAATCCGGTCAACCGCAATCTTCCGGTGGGCTTTCCCATGTATGCGGCCTATCGAGCGATTCCCGATCTCGCCAATCCCGAAGACTATACGACAGCGGAGCCGCGCAAGATCACGCGCACGTCCATGAACTGGTTTGACGACTTCAACGTGACCACCGCGGTGCTGGATCGCGCCACGCGCAAGGATGCGATTTGCGCAGCGAAGCTGAAGACGCTTGCCGAGCTTTATTATCTGCAGCACGAAGGCGGCCAGCCGTTGTGGTCGATGGCCAACGATGAGGGCTACGACACGGCCTATAACCGCGCAAACGCGTGCCCGCAGATTCCCGCCGAGTACAAGGCCCTGGAATACAACATGCCGCAGATTCCCTACGTCCGTGAGAGCAACCGGCTGGTGGGCGAAACCACGCTGACGGGCGGCGACATTCGCCGCGAGCATAGCTGGGGTCCTTCAGCCATCGGCTATACCGACGGGATCGCCGTAGGCAACTACGCCGACGATCTGCACGGCTGCAACAATAAGCCGGAATTTTTCGAACAGGACCTGGAGCACATCACGGATCTGCCGGCAGGTTTCCGCTTCGGTCCCTTCCAGGTGCCGCTGCGCGCACTCATTCCTGAAAAAGTGGATGGGCTGCTGGCGGCGGAGAAGAATATTTCGCAGTCGCGAATGGCCAATGGCGCAACCCGGCTGCAGCCCATCACCCTGCTCACCGGCCAGGCTGCCGGAGCGCTGGCCGGGCTGGCGATTGCGATGCATCGCCAGCCGCGCGCGGTGCCGGCCGATGCGGTTCAGCTTGTGCTTTTGCGCTCGGGAGATATTCTTGCCCGCGAGCACATGGACGATCTATCCATGGGAACGAAAGAGTGGCAGGCTGCGCAGTTTGCTACAGTTCACCAATGGGTTGACGTGGATGCCGATGCCGGATTTCAGCCCGCCATGCCGCTCACGCGCGCAGCCGCGGCACGGATCCTGGTGAGCGCGCTGCTCGGCAGCGGCGCGGCGCGCCCGGTGGTTGACAACACCGGCGGATTCGACCCGCCGCCGCAGACGCTCGACCAAGCCTATGAGGACGTCCAGCTTTACGATCCGATCTTCAACGTTGTGGCGGAACTGCATGCCGCCGGAGCCGTGCCTCCCTGCGCGGCATCGCCGCAAAAGTTCTGCCCACACGATGCCATGACCGTGGGAGCGTTTCTTCATTCGGCAAGCATCCTTCTTTCCCATCAAGAGGGCGCCGGTGCTGCAACGCCGGAAACTCTTCTAAGCGGGATCAAAGCGGATGCAAACGCGCCGGTGACGCGCGGACAGGCAGTGCTGATCCTCTTCAACGCAGTCAGCTCTGCCTACCGCCAATAGACATGCCGGCAAAGCTTCGCGGCGCGCTTGGGCCAGCTAGTGTGGAATGGGCGAAGTGCCTTGCACCCACTCTCATTTTGCTATAGCCCTGACTTTTTCCCGGAACGAAGTCGTGCGTCGATGCCGGCATTGCATTCAATGAGCCGGCCAAACAACCAGATCGCATCCGACAGGCGATTCAGGTAAGCGAGAATTTCGGGCTTCACGCTCCCGCCATTTTCGCTCAAGCGCACGGTGGCTCGTTCGGCGCGGCGGCAAACCGCGCGCGCCATTTCGAATGCAGCCGATTCGCGGTGAGCGCCGGGCAGCGACCAATCGCCCAGAACGCCTTCGGTTGATTCAATCTGGTGCACCAAGCCGGTCAGCATGGCGATGTCTTCAGGGCCTATGCCGGGTGGCTGCTTCTTGCTCTCAGGCGGCGTGGCCAGCGCAGAGCCAAGGCGAAACAGTGTTCTTTGGATCGTCTCGGTCCAGGCCGCGATTTGCTCATCGCTGCACATACTGCGGGCGAAGCCCAGCACGGTGTTCAATTCATCGACGGAACCATACGACTCGACACGAAGATCGGCTTTGGAGATGCGCAGGCCGCCGGCAAGGCCGGTCTGTCCGCTGTCACCGTGCGTTGTTGAAATGCTCATTGGGACACCCAAAATGATCGGCACGATTCCATAATCATTCGTTCGCGGTACTAGAACGTAGTCGCGAGCCGCAGCATGACGCTCCGCGACGGACCGATCGCGTTGCCGGAGAAGAGTCCGCCAAAGTCGATCACGTCCAAAACGTCGTTCAGGTTTTGCCCGTCGATCTGAATGCGCGTATGAACGTGCTCCGCGTTCAACAGATCGGCGCCCGCTGAAGCATTCACCTGAAAAGAAGGGTCGATGCGGCCGCGGTCAAAGTTGATGCGATCCAATATTTGCTGGCCATACTGCGCAAGCGCGGTCGAAGGATCGCCGTCAAATTCGAACGGAAGTCCGGTGTCGTACTGAATGCCGCCCGCGATCCAGAAGCGCGGTTTCACCTGGTAGCGAACCCGCCCGCGAACCGTGTTGCGCTGGTCCTGCGAATCGGGGAAGTGGCCATTGACCTGGGTCTCCGCGGCCGTGGCGTCGTCGCCCAGAAACAGGCCGCCGGTTACCGGGAACCAGGCATTGCCCACCTCGTAGGAATAGCTCAGGAAGCCTGAGAAGTGGCGCCAGTCGGGAACATCGAGCTTGCCTTCCGCGCCATAGATAATGGATTTCCGAAACGCGATGGGAAAGCTGATGGTGGTGTTGTCGATCTGATCGTCGTCCGCGTAGTTGCTCACGAACCGCCGAAAATAATTGACATTCAGGTTCACTCTGCCCAGGAACGCTTTGGTCAAGCCGCCCTCGTAGTAGTCGCCTACCGAGGGCTGAACCGGCAGCCGCAGAAAACTGTCCGGGTCAAGAGAGTCCACGGCCGTCGAACTCGAGAGCAGGATATTTTCAAACGACGGCGTCTGAAAGACGCGGTCGTAGGAGAAATGCGCCACGAGACTGGCCGATGGAAAATAACGCGAAACTGAAAAGCGAGGACTGATGGCTTGCTTGTTCAACACAAGCTGATAATGATCCCAGCGAAGACCGGCATCCATGGTCCAATTTCGCAGCCTGATCCGATCCTCCGCAAAGGCCGATTGTTCCAGATCAGGACGCTCTGCCGCGAAGCTGAAAGTGGCCGGCGTACCGTCATCGAACTGGGTTGGATCGGTAATGGCGTAACGAAGATTCTCGTGCAGAAATGTGTTGTCCGATTCGATACCGAGCTTCCACTCGTGCCGCCCGCGAGCCGCGGTTACGGTTGCTTTGAAATAGCCTTCGCGAAATCGATTGTGCTGAAAAACCTCGACCGGAGTTGACGCCGCGTTGGAGTTGAAGTCGTTGGCATTGTCGCGGACCATGCCGCGAATATCGGCCAGCGTGCGCGCTGAAAAGATGTGCTGGTAAGAGGCAATGCCCATCGTTTCGATGTTGTCGGCCGTCTGGCGCTGGCCCGCGGCTTGCTGCACCTGTTCATTGGGAATATCGTAGCGCGATAGTTCATGACGAACGCTCATTTCAAGGCGGTCGTTGGGGGTGAGATTGCGCTGATACAGTCCCGTGAAATCGGCGATCGTGCCTGTATTCGAGTAGTTTTGCGGAACCACGGGATTGAGATAATGATCCGTCCGGTTGCCGCTGGCGCTCCCTCCAAACGTATTCTTGCCCTGGACGTATTGTGCCTTGGCGAAGGCGCCGGCGGTGTCGAAACTTCCTCCCGATAGTACAGTTTCGCCGTGAAATCCGGGCTGCGCATCCTGAAGCGTGTTTACCTCGACCACCCCACCCATCTTGCGGCCGTACTCCGCGGGAATGCCGGCGGTGTAGATGCTCATCGACTGCACATCGTCGGCTTCAATCTCCGGACCAAAACTGGGCGAGCGATCATCGGTGAGCGGAATGCCGTCCACCACGAACTGGGTCTGATACTCCGAGCCGCGCGGATGCAGGACCGCATTGCCTTCATAGAGCCACCCCGGCTGTGAGTTGACCAGATCCTGCAGGGAGCGGCCCGGAACGGAGCTGAGGCGATGCTGGATGAGGTCGGAACCCACCTGGCTGACGGAGCCAGCCTGGTCAGGGTCGATCAATGTGCTCGCCGTGTTCACCGTCACGGTCTGATTCACGGCTTGCAGCTTCAATTGGATCGTGTACGTGGTTGGTAGCGAAGACCGAATCACGAGCGCCTCAGAGAGCGGCGCAAAGCCGGAGCGATCGACACTGAGCTGATAGCTGCCATACGGGAGTGGCTCGACATCCAGTTTGCCCGCATCGTCTGTATGCAGAATGGCTCGGTACTGATTTGCCTCACTCAAGATGTGAACGGCGGTTTTCAAACCGTGGCCGGACGGGTCAACGACCTGCAGGCGCAATTCGCCGCTATTGCTTTGGCAATAAAGTGGTAGTGCGGCAAAGACAAACAGCGCTGCAACTTTTCTCATGAAAACGCCACCCAACCTGACTTCGCACGCCTGCCTTCGCACGCGGCCGCAAAGCCCATCCAGCTCACCGCCTGGGATCGGAAAGTCATCAAGTGTTCACTCGCGTATTCATTCATTTCAATACCATTATTACTCAATAAATCGGACGGATCGCTTTGATTTTCACCCTGAACGCCTTTGCGCCTCGCCAGGTTTCAAAGTCGGAACCCACGGTGCCGAAGGTGATACAGGTTGAAGCAATCAGAAAACTAGTCATCACCCAGTGATTAGTGCGCATGGGTGTGACCGCCTTCTTTGAGATTTTTCCCCGAGTCGGCCAGAACCAGCTTTCCCAGTTCTACGCCGCGAAGAGCAAGCATGCGATCGGCGATTTCCCGCAGTTCCCTGCTTCTCCCCCTCATAATAATCACTTCGAGGCAATAATTGTGATCCAGATGAACGTGCGTCGCAGCCAGCACCATCGTGCCGGCTGCGTGTTGAGCCGCCGTTAATTTCTCAGAGAGATTGGGAATGTGATGGTCATAAACGAGCGTCAGGGTGGCAACTACCGGCCTGTTCGAGTCAACGGCCTCGGCAAGCAGGGCTTCACGGATCAGATCGCGGATCGCCTCGGAGCGGTTCTGGTAGCCGCGCCTGGCTATCAACCGGTCAAACTCCTTCAGCAGGTCCTCTTCCAGCGAAACCCCGGTCCGGCTCAGTTGTGACATGGTGGTTCTCCGTCTCGATTGTACGTGCGAACAGCCCGGATTGCGGTACTTTCGGGAAACACGCGCCCGTTTCGAACCGAATTTCCCTGCGGCTCGGAAGGCACGCGACCCTTCTGGTTCACCGGTATTCACAGGGCTACAATATGGCTGTGAGAAAAAGGTAGATCATGCAGACCAGACGTAATTTCCTCAAACTTGCCGCAATGTTGTCGGGTGCGGCCGGCGCATCCACCTTCCTTCCCGAATCCATACAACGGGCTTACGCCATCGAACCGGCGTCCGGTTCCACCTATCTTGACGCCGAGCATATCGTCATCCTGATGCAGGAGAACCGCTCGTTCGATCATGCGCTGGGCACGCTGCGGGGAGTTCGCGGGTTTAACGATCCGCGCGCAATCCGGCTGGCGAATGGCAACTCGGTCTTCGTGCAGACTGACGCCGCGGGAAATTCTTACGCTCCCTGGCGGCTGGATATGCGCGACACCCGCATCACCTGGATGGGTTCCATTCCACACTCGCGCAACAGCCAGGTGGATGCCTGGAATCAGGGCCATCACGATGGCTGGATCGATGCGAAACGTTCCCATGTCGCCGACTATGCGCAACTGCCGCTGACCATGGGCCATTACACCCGCGAGGATTTGCCGTTCTACTACGCGCTCGCCGATGCATTCACCGTGTGCGACCAGAACTACTGCTCGGTGATGACCAGCACCACGCCCAATCGAAGCTACTTCTGGACCGGCACCATACGCGACAAGCAGCGCGCGGACTCCAAAGTCTACATGCGCAATGAAGAGATCAACGGTCACCCGATGACCTGGAAGACATTCCCCGAACGGCTGCACGAGGCAGGCATCGGCTGGAAGTACTATCAGAACGAGTTGGACAACTCGGGTTTGGCCGGCGCGGAAAATGCATGGCTCTCGAACTTCGGCTGCAACATCCTCGAAAATTTCGTAGCGTACAACATACAAGCGTATCCGGGCTATGCTCTGGAGGCGCAGCGCCGGATTGCGACGCTTTCACAGCGGGCAGCGAAGCTCGAGGCCGCGGCTTCGGCCACAAACGATCCGACGGCCGCGGCTCAGCTTCGCGCCCGGCTCGACAGCACCCGCAGCGATATCGACAAATGGAATGCGGCGCTCCGCGGCAGCGGTGCAGCCAGGTACAAGCAACTGACCGACCCGCAACGCGCCTTGCACGACGCCGCATTCGTCACCAACTCGGGCGATCCCGATTACCACGCGCTCGACTCGCTTCCTTTTGAGGATGACGGCCAACCGCAGACCATGCAGGTTCCGCGCGGAGACATCTTTTATCAATTCCGGAAAGATGTGAACGAAGGCAAACTGCCTGCCGTTTCCTGGCTGTCGGCTCCGGAAAAATTCTCCGACCATCCGACTTCACCGTGGTATGGCGCCTGGTATGTTTCGGAAGTGATGGACATCATGACCAAAAATCCCGAGGTGTGGAAGAAGACGATCTTCATTCTCACCTACGACGAGAACGACGGCTACTTCGACCACGGGGCTTCGTTCGTCGCCGCGGATCCCAGGCGTCCGGAGACAGGTGGAGCTTCCGCCGGCATCGATACCGCCCTGGAATACACCTACGTCCAGGATGAATTGGCGCAGGGCGTGGCCATGCAAGACGCGCGGTCCGGACCCATCGGCATGGGTTTCCGCGTGCCGATGATTATCGCTTCGCCCTGGAGCCGCGGCGGATGGGTCAACTCGCAGCTCTTTGACCACACTTCGACGCTGATGTTTCTGGAGCACTTTGTCCGGAGTAAACATGGCAAAACGGTGCGGGAAGAAAATATCAGTTCGTGGCGTCGGGCCATCTCCGGCAATCTCACCTCTGTTTTTCGCCCCTATGACGCGAAAGAGGCCACGCTCGATTTCCTGAACCGGAACACGTTTGTCGTGGGCATTGAGAAGGCGCGCAACAAGGAGATCCCTTCAAACTACCGGAAGCTGAACCCGGACCAGATTGAAGAGATCAACCGCGATCTCTTGCGCTCTCAGTTCACCACTCATCAGGAACCAGGCATACGTCCGGCATCCGCGCTGCCCTATGAGCTGTATGCGAATGGCATGTTGAGCGCGGACGGCGCAAGTTATGAGCTGCAGATGACCGCCGGAAACAAGATCTATGGAGAGCATGCGGCGGGCGCTCCATTTAATGTGTACCTCCGCAACCTGCACGATCCGGCCGATAAGAATTTGAGGGTTGCAACCTACGCGGTGAAGCCCGGAGATACTCTGCGTCAACAATTTCCACTAACCCTTTTCGCGGATTCCGAGTACTCCATCGAAGTGCACGGACCGAACGGCTTTTATCGTTCCTTCATTGGCGATCCAGCGGCTCATCCGCTGTCGGTGCATCTGGCCTACGAACAGCAAGGCTCGGGCCTCACCGGCAACGTGCAGGTGCACTTGCTCAATGCCGGGAACGCGCCGGTCACCGCGACGATTGCGGACAATTCCTATAACTCGGGTACGGTCACAAAGACTGTGAGCGCAGGACAGCGCGCGTCCGTTGTTCTGGATTTGAAGCGAAGCCATGGGTGGTACGACTTTACCGTGAAGCAGAGTCACTCGAAGGCTGAATCCCGCTTCGCTGGACGCGTGGAAACTGGCAAGCCCAGCTTCAGCGATCCGCTGATGGGCGGAGCCGTTACGGCGCCGAACGAGGCTTGAAACGGAGCTTGATCGGGTAGTTTGTAAACACGGAGACGGCGCTTCAGGCGGAATCACATCGAGGAGCTTCTCGCCCAGCTCGGCAACCACACGCCTGGCGATACGTTGCCGCAGGATGGGCTTGCGGATTCTCGCCACGAAGACGCTGTCGCGCCGTCTCCACTCGCCGTCCATGCTGTCCACAGCCCAAGCCCGGTTAGGACGGGCGACCGCCATCCCGTGTAGCAGATGCAACAGATACAGATGAATGCAACGCTCTGACGCGGACTGGGAGGAGTTGGGTCCGGCGCTACATGGCCTCGACTGAAAATGGTGAGCCCGCTGGGATTCGAACCCAGGACCCACGCCTTAAAAGGGCGTTGCTCTACCAACTGAGCTACGAGCTCTCACACACCACGGATCAGTATCCAGTGTACCAACCTTTCGCCTGCTCACCAAACCGGGCGCGTCCCATCGCGCTCTTCATCCCCTGCATCCCAGCTCAATCGATTTTCTCGCCCACATTGCGATCCCTCCTCTATTGACAAGCCCGCAGCCCATCAATTCCCATGGCATCGCAACGAATTTGGAGGTCACTCCACGCATGTTGAATCGCCGCGACCTGTTGAAAGCCGGCGCCGTTCCCATCCTCGCCGGCATTACCAACCCCATCCTCGCCGCCATGCCTGCCGAATCCGGCGTGCCCGGCACCATTCCCTGGCAGCGCAGGCTGCGACGCGCCGGCCAGCTCAATATGACCGAGCACGACCCCGTCACGCTCAACATTGAGGAGTGGGCCGACTACTGGGCCAGCCTCCACGTAGGCGCCACCTTCATCAGCGTTACCGGCATCCTGGCCTACTACCAGACCAAAGTTCCCTTCCATCGCAAGGGCAAATTCCTCGGCAACCGCGACTTCTTCGGCGAATGTTTCACGGCCGCGAAAAAACGCAATCTCCGCGTCATTGCCCGCATGAGTCCCGACCTCAACTGGGGCGACTGCGCCCAGGCTCATCCCGGCTGGTTCGAACGCGACGCCAACGGCAATCTCCGCTCCGACAAGGACGAGCCGCGCCTGTTCCGCACCTGCATGTTCACCGGCTACATGACCGACTACGTCCCCGCGCTCATTCGCGAAATCAATTCGCTCTACGACGTGGACGCCTTCTACACCAACGGCTGGCCGCCGCTCGGCAGCCTGCCGGTCTGCCACTGCGACCGCTGCCGCCAGCTTCCGCCCGCCGGCACGCCCGCCTACTGGGACAAGTTCAACGACCGTTTCGAATTCCTGTGGAAGCTCTACGACTCGCTCGCCAAAGAGAAAGGCTCCGGCAAATTCTTCTTCGCCAACTCCGGCGGCGGCGCACGCTCCGCCGTTAACCTCGCGCGCCTGGGCACATTCTGCGAGTGGTTCCAGGGCGATAACCAGGGCCGCGGAGGTGAAGACGATCCACTGTGGCTGTGTACGCTGCAGGGCCGCATCTGCCAGTCCGTGCTCGACGGCAAAATGGCCGCCAACGTCACCGGCGCTTACGTCACCGGCCCGCTACGCTGGCGCAACGTGGGCAAGTCTCCCGCCGAGGCCACCATGTGGCTCAGCGAAACCAGCGCCAGCGGCATGGTTCCCTACTATCACATCGTGGGCGCGGAAAAAGGCTTTGGCGAAGACCGCCGCGAGCTGGCCGCGCCGCGCGAATACTTCAACTGGACCGCGCAGCACGATCCGCACTTCGTCAACAAGCGGACCGTCGCGCGTCTCGGCGTCGTCCTCGGCCAGCGCACCCATCTGTTTTACAAGCCGCAGCCCGGCGCATCCATGCAGCAGTTCCTCAACGGCATGTATTACGCGCTTCTCGAAGGCCGCTTCCTGTTCGACTTCGTGCATGAAGACCGCATGGACGCCGAGCACCTGGACAAATACTCCGCGCTCATCCTGCCCAACACCGCCCTGCTCAGCGACGCGCAATGCGACCAGCTTCGCGCCTTTGTAAAACGCGGCGGCTCGCTGCTGGCCACTTTTGAAACCGGCCTCTACGACGAGCGTAACCAGCCGCGCGCCGACTTCGCGCTCGCCGACGTCTTCGGCATCCGCAAAACCGGCGACATCATCCCCACCCTCGGCAACGCCTATTACGCGCGCATCGAGCGGCAGCACGATGTGCTGCGCGGCTTCACGAACACCGGCTGGCTTCCCGGCGCCGAGTACCGCGTCCCGCTCGCGCCTGTTCCCGATACCGTCCTCACCGTCGTTCCCGGCTTTGTTGCCTACCCGCCCGAGCTTGCTTACCCGCCTACACCGCAGACCGACGTACCGGCCATCGTTCTGCGCCAGCAGGGCTCGAGCCGCCTCGCGTACATCCCCGGCGACATCGAGCGCAGTCTCTGGATCGCCGGCGACGTCGACCTCAGCCAACTGCTCCAAAACACCATCCGCTGGATCCTCCGCGACGATCAGCCTGTCACGATCGACGGCCCCGGACTCATCGAAACATTCGCCTACGAAACCGAGCCCGGCTTCGCGCTCCACCTTCTCAACTACACCAACCCCAACCTCCACCGCGGCGTCATCCGCGGCTTCTATCCCATCGGCGTGCAGTCGGTCAGCTTCGCCGTTCCCGCGGATCGCAAAGTCAGCCGCGTGCAGTTGCTCAAATCCGGCGCGGACATTCCCTTCACCCGCAGCAACAACCGCATCCAGTTCACCGTCCCCGGCGTAACCGAGTACGAAGTCGCCGCAATCTACGCGTAGCTCTCCAAAGAATCGCCCCAGCCGTCATGAACTGAGCGCGAGCCCGACCGATCTGCCGCTTCACCGTCTCAAGGGATTTTCGAAATGACCCTCGACCCGCAATCCCCTCTCGAACGCCGCGACTTCCTCAAGCTGGCCGGCGCCGCCGCGCTCTCCACGCTCGGCGCCGGCGCCGCCGCGCAATCGGCCGTGCGCATCGTCATCCTCGTCGACCCATCCGATTCCGTCGCCTTCACTGCGCCCGTCCTGCGCGCCGCCGCGCAGATTGAGCGGGCGCTCGCGGCCAAAGGCATTTCCAGCGCCATCATGCAAGCGGCTGCCCACGCATCCGCCGCCGCACTCTGCATCGTTGCCGCCGGCGCGGCATCGCCGCTCGCCCGCGGCTTCGCGCCATCGCCCGTGTTCACCGCAGCCGAAAGCCTCCATCTCGCGCCTGGCCAACTCGACGGCACGCCCGCAATCCTGATCTCCGCCATCGATACGCGCGGCTACGTCTACGGCCTGCTTGAGCTGGCCGAGCGCGTCCAGTTCAGTGCCGATCCCATCGCCGAACTGCGTCGCGTCACGGCCGTTACCGACGCTCCCGCAAACCCCATCCGCTGCGTCAGCCGCTACTTCTGCTCCGAACTCGAAGACAAGCCCTGGTATCTCGACAAAAATTTCTGGCCGGCCTATCTTGACACTCTCATCGCCAGCCGCTTCAACCGCTTCTGCCTCGGATATGGGCTGGCTTACGACTTCCCCCGCGGCGTCACCGACGACTATCTCCATCTTCCCTACCCCTATCTCGTCGATGTCCCCGGCTACAACGTGCAGGTTCTCCAGCTCCGCGCGCCCGACGGCGCCGCCCTCCCCGCGCCGCTGCCTGTCGCCGTCTCTGAGCGCGCCCGCAACTTCGAAATGCTTCAGTTCATCGCCGCTGAAACCGCCGCCCGCGGCCTCCACTTCCAGCTCGGCATCTGGACCCACGCCTACCAGTGGACCGACAGCCCCGGCGCCTATCACCGCATTGTGGGCCTCACGCCGCAGACCCACGCCGCCTACTGCCGCGATGCGCTCGCCATCCTCCTCAAACAGTGTCCGCAGATTCAGGGCCTCACCCTGCGCGTCCACGGCGAAAGCGGCATCCCCGAGGGCAGTTATCCATTCTGGAAGACACTCTTTCAAGCCATCTCTTCGGCCGGCCGCGTCATCGAGATCGACATGCACGCCAAAGGCGTCAGCCAGACCATGATTGACATCGCCGCGGCCACCGGCATGCCCGTCCGCCTCGGCGCAAAATACTCCGCCGAGCATCAAAGCCTGGGTTACCAGCAGGCCGACATCCGCGCTCTTGAAATTCCCAACCCCAACCATCACGACGATTCGCGCCTGTTCAGCCTCAGCGGCGGCTCGCGCCTGTTCACGCGCTACGGTTACGCCGACTTCTATCAGCAGGGCAGCCAGGCCAAGCTGCTCTATCGCCTGTGGCCCGGCACCCAGCGCCACCTGCTCTCCGCCGATCCTGAGATGGCCGCCGCCTACGGCCGCACCGCCCACTTCTGCGGCGCGCTCGGCATCGACCTCATGGAGCCGCTCACCTTCAAGGGCCGCGAAGGCTCAGGCCATCCCGGCGGCCGCTGCGCTTACGCCGACCACTCCCTCACCCCCGCCGCCGACTGGCAGAAGTTCGAGTACTACTACCGCGTGTGGGGCCGCAAGCTCTACGATCCCGAATCCTCCACCGAGCCCACCCGCCGCGCTCTCCGCGTCAGCGTGGGACCCGCCGATGCCGCTCTTGAAGCCGCGCTCGCCAACTCCAGCCGCGTGCTTGCGCTCGTCACCTCCGCGCATCTGCCCTCGGCCTCCAACCACGCCTTCTGGGCCGAGTTGTACACGAACATGCCCATCGTTCTCGGCAGCCAGCCCTCGCCCTACAGCGACACACCCGCGCCCAAATGCTTCGCCACCGTAAGCCCGCTCGATCCGCAGCTTTTTTCCACCATCGCAGAACACGCGCAGGACCTTACTGCCGCGCACCCCAACGCCCGCTACTCGCCCATTGAAGTCGCGCAATGGCTTGAGGATTTCGCCGACGCTTCCAACCAGGCACTCACCCAGGCCCGCGCACTCACCACGTCCCGCGCCGCGCTCGGCTTCCGCCGCATGGAAGAAGACATCCTCATCCAGAACGGGCTCGGCGCCTTCTTTGCCGCCAAGCTGCGCAGCGGCGTGCTCTACGCGCTCTTCCAGCAGAGCGGCGATCCGCAGGCCGGCCGCCTCGCGCTCGATCACTACAAGAAAGCCCGCGCCGCCTGGGCGCAAATGGCCGCCCGCGCCGCGCTCGTCTACGCCGCCGACATCAGCTACGGCAGCGTGCCCATGCGCCGCGGCCACTGGACAGATCGCATCCCCGCCATCGACGCCGATCTGGGTGCCATGCGGCAAAAGCTCGCCGCTTCACCCTCGACGCCGCCACCGGCCGCAGGCCCATCGCCCGACACCACGCAGACCAACACCGCGCAGGCCATCGCCGCCGCCATCGGCCGCCCCGCGCGCATCACCTCTCAATGCGTCCACGCCGCGCCCGATAGCTTCCATCCCGGCCAGCCGCTCGCGCTTTCTCTCGCCGTCGCCAGTCCCGTCCAGTCCGTCCTCCTGCACTATCGCCACGTCAACCAGGCCGAGCGCTGGCTCTCCATTGGAATGCAAAGCGGAGATGGCCGCCACACCGCCGCCATCCCCGCCGACTACACGCAATCTCCATACCCCCTGCAGTACTACTTCGAGCTGACCCACGCCAACAACACCGCGTCCCTCTACCCGCCCTTCAACGCCACCCTCTCCAACCAGCCCTACTACGCGGTCTACAAGCGCGCCTGAAGCTCGCAGCAACATTCAAAATTCCGCCGCCGATACAAAGCCTATTTCCTTTCAGCGAGTATGAGCGGCGATATTAGAACCACGATGATCTGCTCTTGTTTCTACGGCTCTTTTTCATCTCAGCCCTCTTCTTCACGTTACGACAGAACTCCAGTTTTTCATGGGTGAGTCTTGCGGGGGTAGGTCAAACACTTGACCAGCATGCTTCCATGCACGCATTGTCGTTGACTCTGAGTTCGAGGATGCCAGCTAGAGCGCCGTTAGTTCGATCACGTTTCGTCTCACTTGCCGCCTTCCGTTCATAATGACGTGAGAGATTCCAGAAACCGGCGGAATGTGAAGAACGACCTTGCGCGGTGTTTCCCGCCATTGGCCCTTAAAAGAAATATCGAGGCTCTTGCCGTCCGGTGAAAGCTTGAACCGTAAATTGACGGTTCCGAAAAGCGTCGGCATCTTCTCAAAAATGCTTTCCTGCTGGGAGCTGACCCATGCTTTTGGGCAAAGACGCAAAAGATGAAGCTCTCCAGGAACAATTTCGTCGTCAATCACCGATAGACGTGCCAGCGTGAAAGCCATTGGCATAGGAAAAATGTTGCCCTGGACTCCATGCCGATGTTCACAGCCAATATAGGTTTGGAGCGATAGTGCACCAGCAAACAAGCTATAGAGTCCTTCGAGGAAACGCTCTCGGTCACCGAGTTGCCAGGAATGAAAGGTGTTCCAGCTGTAACAAGGCTCGCCACTCGATATCTCGTGAATGAGTACGGCCCGATCCAACGGATCAGGACGGTAACCATACAGCTTAGTATTAGGACCTTCCCGAAAGAATTGCACACTTGCCTGCATCAGCTCATCGCTGGCATCCATCAATCCCGCCCACACAAGCACCATCGGCCCCACATCAAGGTAAGCTAGATCGCCAAAGATATGCTCAGCGGTTGCGGTAGTAGATAGCGTGGTTGGGACCTTAGGATGCCTTTTGCCGCTCGCATCTGTCCATCGCGGCATCTTTGCTGCCTGCTCGCGGAACGCCTTGACGAAGATTTCTTTCTGTCTCGCCGCGAAGGTCGCAAATTCACTCGCCCGAGGATGATTCATTCGAGTAAGAAGCCGGACAGCCGATGCAAGCCCTTTATAAGTCCAGGCAATATTCCAAACTGCTTGGGTCGGAATCAGTTCGTCTGAGGCGACTGCCGGAGGAAGCAGACCGTCTACACCCCCGTGATTGGTCCGAGCACATGCAGTTTGAATGAAGTCGCAGGCCTTTACAATCGGCTCTGTCCACCGTTCGATGAACTCACGATCATTCGTCAACAATCCGTGCGTGCTTGCTTGATGCAAAATTGCGCCATGGTCCGTGAGCCAGTTAAATGCCGTCAGACTCTTCGGTGTGCTCAAATAACCCGGATCCATAGTGTAGGTGGGTCCAGGCGGCTTCACTGACCCCTGGTTCAATCGGAAGATCTCGATATGGCGTGCGACACATTCGCCATAACCCAGCGTATCGAGGAACATGTGACTCGTCATCGAGGTTGGCGTGCTCCAGAGATTGTCGTATGCCCACGAACCAGTCAAGAACGTGTACTCGCCGCTCACGTAATCCTTTTCCGCGATGAGTTGCGCAAATTTGACGCTCTGCTCTATGGCGCGATTGATATGCTCCTCGGGAACGTGAAACACAGCAGCGGTAGCAGGCTTCCTGG
This sequence comes from Occallatibacter sp., assembly GCA_036267475.1. GTDB lineage: Bacteria > Acidobacteriota > Terriglobia > Terriglobales > Acidobacteriaceae > Telmatobacter. Next base: position 26,840 of record DATAVZ010000092.1, on the reverse strand, counting down.
ACCAATATGGCTCGCATTGTGCAAGCGCGTTATCAAATCCCAGTGAATATTCCTGGGTGATCTCCATCTTTTCTTCTGCAAGCATTGGAACGAGGATGTCCACGCGGGCGTCTACTTTTCCATCAAGTTTGACGTTGAGGGCATAGATGCCCGTGGAGACTTCTGTTAATGAAATGTCGCCCGTAGACGGTGCTGAAGCAATCATGCGTACCTTGCCATCCGGCTCAAGAATATTTATGGCGTGTTTGCTGTCAACACTAGATGTTTCAGCCCGCAATTTCTTCGGATAAGCAGCAAGTTTGGAGTCAACGCTGATCGCGACCCCGTCTTCATAGACATATCTTCCGTCATGTCCGTAATAGACCCTGCTCAATTGAAGGTCGAACGCGATATTCTCCGGAGCGCGTAGTTCGTCTACATGCGTCACCGAAAGGCGAATCCAGGCGTAGATGGGCTCGATGCCAGTCTGAACATCGCTGCCGCCCTTGATGTGTGCGAAGACTTCCTGGCGAACGATCAATCCTTGCTGTAGACGGTATTCCGTCCACAAGACCGGAGTCTGCTTATCTTCGCGCCAGCCCTGGATGCCATGGCCGGAGTCAAGTCGCCAAAGCTGCGTTGGCTCAGTGGGAAGGCCGGATGGGGCTTGACCCCGAGAAAATGGAGGAACGAAGTTCAGTTGGAAACTCTGCCCCAACCAACGGACAGCATGCGGGCGGGGAGGTGTCCAATGCGGGCAAGGTTCGCAGATGATTGTGCCGTTGTAGAGAACATTGAAACGAAAGTAGTGGTCTTTCCACCCAATGGGCGTCCAGACATTTCGTTGGTCGGGCCACCACAGCTTTGCCAGTTCGAAATCCGGCTCCTGTTGAGCCACGGACTGGTCTTCCTGGAATTCGACGTCTTGTATTCCATCCGTTGACCAAACGGCAGCAGGATTAGCTGCCGAAGCTGACAGTCCATATCTCGTGACCAGTGTCCCCGTGCCTAACAAGAAATCTCTACGTCTCATCGTTGCCTTCGCCCTTATCTGACCAATCGAATGGATAACCTGAATAAGAAAGTCACATTTGACTAAAGGTTGAGTCACAGGTAGTTAGAAGCCCTTCGGTTCTACTGTCTTTTTTCGAATAGCACCCGCCGTTCATGCGGAGTCCGAAGAGGTCTGCCAAGGATCGGATGTGAAGATTTATCGTGCGCGGTTTCCGGCGCCAACGGTCATCAAACCAGACATCCAGACCTTTACTGTCTTTCGAAAACCCGAATTTCAGGTTGACGGGCCCGAAGAGTTTAGGCATCTTACCGAATACACTTCTCTTGCGAACTGATCCATGCCAGCGGGCAGAGACGAAGCAGATGGAGTTTTTCATCGTCGAGCTGATCATCGATAGCAACCTGCCGCAGACATCTGTCGCGAGGAAAGCGACAAATAGACCGCCCTATCCAGCCTTGCGATATTCACAGAAAATATCAAGGTGGATTGAACACTGGAAGCACAAGATGTCCATTTGGCCGGATTGATTTGTGGCGGCCAGCCCAGCACTCATCTTCATTCACAAACCAAGTGAATAGGTGCTCCATGCCTCGCTTCTGAGGCATGAACGGCCGCATTTCCGCGTTCACGTCTCCAACCGGTCCAGCACAATCCCATCTCGACGGTCCCTTCAACACCAGCCGCGCAACGCCGCAAAAAATCGCCACGGCAAAAAGCCAGGCTCTATGGATTGGGATCAAGCCCAATCTGCACTGGGCCCAGCCTGCGCACCGCGGTGGCCGGCTGACCATCGACCGGCTGGAACCGGTCTCCACTTCCGTCCTTCGTCCGCTGGATGCGGTACCTGCCTCCCGGCGAAGCCGTAAAGGCGATCACTGCGGCGCGCGAGGCCTTCACGAGTCTCGTCCCAGATTTTGTCCCGGACTTCATCTCGATCACCTTCACCTCGTCGCCCGGCCATGGATTTCTGATCCGGATCGCCTGCCCCGCACCGGCATCGATACCCACCGCCGTCGGGACTCCGTTCCTCACCTGCACGTCTACAGTGGCTCCGTCGCGCGCCGCCACGCGGCCATCGAAGCTCCATCCTGGCGGAATGGCCGGGGCAACACGGATCAGGCCGTCATAATCCTGGACCAGAGCCTCCTGCAGTGCCAGCGCCACATTGGCGATCTGTTCCACATAAAACTCCTGCCCGTTGCCGCCCCACTTCGCAAAGCCATTGATGTAGCGCTGATTGTCCTCGGTGATTTTCACCAGCGTATCGCGGACCTGGCTGCCAAGACCAAGCCGCGCGGCCTGCACCGGGTCGTAGCACCAGTCGATATTGGCCCGGTTCCGGCGCGCGGCAAACGTCCGCAGCGCCAGAGGCAGTTGCGGCGACTCATCGCCAATCAGGTCGTAGGGCCACACCGGCTCCAAGCCGATATTCTCGACGTTGTGAATCCGGTCTCCCGGCCGATAGGACATCGCAATCACGCTGGCGCTATCTTCAGCGCCGCCCGCCGGCAGCAGCGCCGCCGGCGTCGCCGGGTCAATCAGCGGAAAAGGTGGAATCCTGGGAATCGCCGCCTTCAACTGGCCAATCAGCCCGGAGTCCTCGTTCAGCAGCGATGCGGCTGCAATCACCGCCGGATACAGCGCCCGCCGCGCCGCAAGATCAGTCGTTGGATCGCTCGTGTCCCATTGCGTCTCATGTGCGTTCGAGGGGCTGGTGTGAAGCAGGCCGTCCGCCCCAGGCTTTTCATACGAAAGCAGGAAGCGCGCCGAGGCCGCCATCACCGGATAATTCTCCTTGAGAAACGCGCGGTCGCCCGTGATCAGGTACTGCTGCCAGATCCACAGCGACACTTCGGCTCCCGTCGAGAGCGTGCGCGCATTGTAATAAGGCGTCGATGCCAGATCGCAATCCCATCCGCTCACCTGGTGAGTCTTGTGAGACCCCGCTTCGTACTCGATCCCGGCTCCGTTAAAGCGCATCGTCTCCGGCACGCAGGCGCCGGGCGCGCCGCCCATGTGTTGCGTCGTCCACGTCTCCATGTTGGCAAGATTCTCGCGGTACAGGCGAAAGTACGGCGCGTTCAGCCCGGCCACTCCGGCGCCAAGATTCGCGCCAACCTGCATGCGCAGGTTCCAGTGCCAGAAAGCCGCCGGATCCCATTGGTGCAGGTCCCGCACCGCGGAAAACAGATCGGCAACCCCGGCCTGCGATCCGGGATATTCGCCTCCGCTCTCCGCCGCCGCGCTGAACAGGTAGAGCGTGCGCAGACTCTCCAGGTACTCGCCCACCCCATCCGGCGACGACACCTTGATGAAGTCGGCTCGATGCCAGAACCCATGCCACCAGGTCTCATGCTGCCCCGCATCGCGGCCGGCCAGCGCCGCATCCGCCACCTGCGCATCCGTCCCCGCGTAGTGCGGAGAAGCGACAATCACTCGGAATCGTCCATTGGCATCGGGGAAAAACGTAGCCGTCACGGTTCTTGCATCAGTCACAGTGGCTGAAACCCGCCTGCCCTCGGCTGTGATCGCGGCCAGCGAACCAAAGCGGCGGCCCGAGGCTCCGGGATCCTGGTTGTCGAGCCAGCTCTCGGCCAGCATTCCAACCGCGCCGTGAACTGATGCTTCCGGCTCCCGCGGCGCCCAGAGCTTCAGCACCGCCGTTTGAGGCTTCGCCGGATCGGCGCCGGTCACATCCACAATGAGCGTGTCGGACTCTGGCTGGACGTAAACGGTGGCTGTCATGCCGCCGCCGCGCTCCTCGAACTCACCGTCATACAGGTTGAGCCGGCCCGCGTAGTCCTTTGCGCCAGTCAGCGCCGACAGGCCGGCAATCACCACCTGGCCGGTCGCGTCGCGGTAAGGCAGCGTATCCCCGCGGTTCAGTTGCACCGTCAATCCGTCGGCTGACCACACCGCCGCGCCCAGACGGCCATTGCCCAGCGGCATGGCTTCCAGCGGATCGAGATTCGGCCTGCCCAGCACAATGTCCGAACGGCCAATCACTCCCGCCAGGTTTACCTTCAGGTTTCCATCCGTTTGAACCAAGGCGTCCTTTGCCCTTTGCGCGTTTACGGGCATGGCGCCGGCCGCAATGCAGATGCATAACGCCAGCAGGGGTGCTCTCAACATGCGAATCTCCCATGAAAGTTGACGGGTTAATTTTGTCACAACGACTTGCAAAAGCACGAGTCCCTCGAATTTCAGTAGTGCCCTAATTCGCTTGTGCTTTGAAAGGGCACGGCTTTAGCCGTGCCACAAATGCTGAGAGAATGCGTGGGATGAAATTAGGACACTACCCCAATCTCGCGAACCTTCGAACGGACCCGTTCAAATCGCTGAAGTCGCACGAAGCAACGAAGCGACCGGCTGATGGGCCGGCGGTACAAAAGCCGAGTCAGTGAACAGGCAACGCAGCCTCCGCATCCGGCGCTCCCTGCAACAAGCTGGACGATGTGGGTGGAGCGGCATTTGGCCTCGCAGCCGCGCTCGAGCTCTCGCGGCGTCTCTGCAATGCCTTCAGTTTGGCCACCCACGCATTGGCCTGCTCGCTCTCGCCCGATTGCATATAACAGCGGGCGAGCAGAAAGTAAGACTCTTCCGAGTCGGGACTGAAAGCGACCGCCTGATTCAGCTCGCCGATGGCATCTTTGAACCGGCCAGCTTTGGAAAGAAGCTTGCCCAGCAGGTAATGATCGTCTCCGTTCGCGTCAGGCAACGCCGCGGCTCGCTCGGCGTAAAGCAACGCGCGCCGTGGATCGTTCGAGCGGTCAAAGGCGACCGCGGCGCTATGTGCAAACAGCCGCGACGCCGGCTTGAGGTCGGACGCTTTTGCATAAGCGGCCGCGGCCTTCGCCATCTCGCCCTGCGACAGGTAGCAAAAGCCCAGGATGTTATCGGATAAGGCGAGCGCCGGATTTTCCGCAACGGCGCGCTCCAATATCGGCGCGGCCGAGCCGGGACCGCTGATCGTAATCTCCGCGATTCCCCTCAGCAGGTCGCGCTCGCCTGCCTCAGGGCCCTGCGCGCGAACTCGCTCCAGCACCTCGCGCGCTTCCCGCGCATTGTTTGCTTCGAGCAAAGCCCTGGCCAGAGCAAGTCCGTATGCCGGATTCGCCGCGTCGAGAGCCACGGCTGCTCGCAGATGACCCAATGCAGCGGGCAACCGATCGGGATCGGTGGCTTCGAGAATGCCCAAATGATACTGCGCGAACGAATTGCGTGGGTTCTGCTTGACCGCTGTGTCAAAGGCAGTGGCAGCCTCCTGCGTGGCTCCCGCGGCCTCATAGGCCACGCCGAGCAGATAGGCAGCTTCTCCACTTGTATCGGCTGCCGCTTCGGGCTTGAGCAGATCTATGGCCTTAAAGTCTTCCATGTCTCCTATGTACGCCCGCGCCAGCAACAGATCTGTTTCCTGGCTGCCGGCAGTATCGTGGCGCACGCTCTCCAGCAGCGCCGAGGCCGACCGATAATCGCCGGCCTCAAGCAGCGCAACTCCTGTGGCCCGGCGAACGTCCACCGAAGTTGAGCCCACCACCACGTTCACAAGCTGCTGCGCCTCGTCCTTTCTCCCCATCGCATCCAGATCGATCAACAGATGCTGAATGACAGCAAGATCGTCCGGCCGGGTGGTGTGAGCCGCATTCAGATGCTCGATGGCCTCATTGAGCGCGTGCTTTTGCTCCAGCAAAATTGCCAGGTTGTACTCCGGCTCCACCACTCCGGGCTGCGCTTTCACCACCTGCCGCAGTTGGTCGATTGCGCCATCCGGCTGGCCCAGCCGCACCAGCGTCAACGCGAGATTGTAGTGTGCCGGAATCTGATGTGGATTGATGGCCAGCGCCGCCATAAAATCCTGTTTGGCCTGGTCATATTGCTTGAGCTGGTTCTCGGTGATTCCGCGCCAGGTCAGCGCATCGACCGAGTGTGCGTCCGCACGCAGCGCCGCGCTGAATCGCAGCTTGGCGGCCCCCGGCTGGTTGCGCTGCAGCAGCGTGATTCCCGCCTCGATCTGCGCAGTCGCCGGACTCGCGCTCGCAGCAGCGCCAGCCTGCATTGCAAAGCAGCCAAGCGGCGCAAGCATCAGGCTCAAGGCGATCTGCGCGCACACACAGAGGCGGCCGCGCCGCAACTCAGCCGCCGATCTCCATCGCCCTGGCATCATTTGTCCGCTCGCTCAGCCTGGGATGGCTTATACAGCGTGGCGATCGCTCCGCCCTCGCTGATCTTTACAAACTGGTCCGCCGCCACGTTTCTGAACCGGTCCACAACTCCGCTCGGCCAGTGAATCTCGATCAGATCGGCGCGCGTCTGTTTGCCCAGTCCGAAGTGGAGGCGAAGATCGTTTTGCGAAATGTAACTTCCGCCGCTTCTCACCTCGTCGATCTGCGCAAGCTGCCCGGCCACGCATCGAACCCGCGCGCCGATCGCGCTCCGATTGGATTTGACGCCGATCAGCTTGATGCCCAGCCAGTGATTGCCATTGCGCCGCGTGAACTGGAGCAGCGATGGCCGGGCATTCTCGTTGTTGATCGCCACATCTACGCAGCCATCGTTGTTAAAGTCGCCAAAGGCGCATCCGCGGCCCGTCGATGGCGTGGTAATCGCTGCGCCGGCAAGCTGCGAAACCTCTTCAAACCGGCCGCTGCCTATATTTCTGTAAAGCACTCGCGGCTCACGATAGGTGGTGTTGGAGTGGATGCGCTCAAGCTCCGGATAGACGTGTCCGCTCACGTAGAAGATGTCGGCAAGGCCATCGTTGTCGGGATCGAAGAATCCGCATCCCCACGAGACATAGTGGCTTTCTCCAGCCAGCCCCGCCGGTCCAGCCATGTTGGTGAACGACGCGTCGCCGTCATTGTGATACAGATCGACGCCTTCATCTGAGAAATTGGTCTTCAGTATATCCAGCCAGCCGTCGTTGTCGTAGTCTGCGGCAGCAACGCCCATGCCGGCCTGCGCAACTCCGGCGTCGCTGTATCCGACGCCGCGCAGCAGCCCTTCTTCGCGAAAGGTGCCATCGTGATTATTCATGAACAGAAGAGCCTGGGTAGTATCGCTGGCCATGTAGATGTCAGGCCAGCCATCGTTGTCGAAATCGCCAACCAGCACACCCAGTCCATGAAAGTTGCGCTCCTTCAGGATTCCCGCATGTTCGGAGACATCGCTAAACGTGCCATCTCCGTTGTTGCGATACAGCGTGGCCGTTTCGCCGATCAGCCCGCGCGGGCCGCAGTTCACCGCAAGTCCGCGAAACATGCAATACGGATTCGTGCCCGGAACCAGCGCATTCTCAAGCGAAAAATTCACATAATGCGTTACAAATAAATCAAGCTTTCCGTCGCGGTCATAGTCCACAAAGGCGCATCCGGTGCTCCAGCGGGACGCATCGCCCGCAACCCTCGCCTTGTGCCCAACCTCTGTGAAAGTGCCGTCTCCGTTGTTGTGATAGAGCAGATCTTCTCCCCAATACGTCACAAACAGGTCGTCAAAGCCATCGTTATCGTAGTCGCCGACACAGACGCCCTGTCCCCATCCGGAGCGCGCCAGTCCGGCTTTTTCCGTCACATCGGTAAACGTGCCGTCGCGATTGTTGCGGAAGAGTTTGCTTGTCGGCCGCTCGGTACTTGCCGGCAAATCGAAACTCGATCCGTTGACCAGAAAAATGTCGAGCCAGCCGTCATTGTCATAGTCAAAGAACGCCACGCCGGAGCCGGTGGTCTCGATAATGTATTTCTTGCTCGCCTCTCCGCCGCAGACCTGGAGAAAGTCAAGGCCCACCTCGCGAGCGACATCGCGGACGCTGTAGCCAAGCGATGTTTCCGCTCCGGCCTTATCCTCCCCAAACGCGGGTCGAAACGCGAATCGAGACGCGAGCGAAGAATTGAGTTGCGCAAGGCCCGATGAAGCTGCGGCCTGCAGCAGCAAGCCTGAACCGGCGAACTGCAAAAATTTGCGGCGATGAAAGAGGCGGGAACCCTGTGCGCGCGGTGTCGTTGGTTTCAAGAAGGCGGCGCTGGCTTTTCCCATGGTCACTTCGGCGATGTCTCGTCCGTAACCGGCTTCCCGTTCAGAAGCGCGTTCAGCTTGTCTTGAAAGGCTTCGCTCTTCTCCGCCTGCAGTTTGTTGAACGTCGTCATCTCGGCTGCGGCCTGCGTCATCTTCTTCTGGCCGCGATAGGCGAGCATCAGTACGTAATGAGCCTCGGCATCGTTCGGCTGCTGGGCGATTGCGGCCAGCAGTTGTTGCTCCGCTGCGTCGGGATCGTGATTCTGCAGCATGATTCTGGCCAGACCGACGCGCGCCTCAACCAAAGTGGGATCGAGCCTGACCGCCTCTTCGTAGAGCGGCTTTGCCTTATCCAGATTCTGGCGGTGCATTTCGATTCCCGCCATCGCCAGATCGCTCACCGCCGAATCCGGATTCACGAGTTTCTCCTTTTCAAACTCGCTCATCGCCTTGTCGTCCACATCCTCGCCGCCCTCGCGCAGGTACATCTGCCCAATGCGATAGTGCATCTGCGGCAGCCTTGGATTGCGTTCCACAGCCAGCGAATATTCGCGAATGGCCTGCGCGTAATTGTTCTTCGCTTCGTACACCTCGCCCGCCAGTTCGTGTATGCGATAGGAGTCGGGGTGTTTGGCCATCAACTCGCCCGCGGTCTGATTCCATAGCCGCGTATAGAGCTCGGCAGTTTGATACAGCACATCTTCGTCATCGGGATAAAGCTGCTTCAATCGCTCCGCCGTCTGGATCGCAGGCATCTGGTCGGTTGCGTTGGCGTCGCACTCAAGCAGCGTGAGCCCGGTAAGGCGCCCGAGCTTGCCTGCCGGCTCGGCGGCAAAATACTTTGTCAGGATCGGTATCGCAGTGCCGCATTGCCGCAGGCCGGCCTCGCTCAGCCCCAGAAAAAGCTCGGCGTTTGCCGCGCCCGGATCGATGCGCAGCGCGCTCTCAAGCGCAGCAATGGCATCGCCGGATCTTCCCTCGCCGTACAGCAGTACGCCGAGTCCCGTCCACGCCTGGCCGTTCTGCGGATCGGCCGCGAGAATCGCGCGATACTCCCGCTCGGCGCCGGCCATATCGTTGCTGCGCAGAGCCTGCGCAGCCTTTTCCATGTGCTGCGCAAGAGAATCGGAAGCGGTGCTTTGCGCGGCAAGCAGGCAGCAGGCCATCCACAAGATTAAGAATGCAATCACAGACTTCGGCTGTGCCCGCCCGGTTGACATGGATCGGCCCCTTGAACGCGATTCATTTTATCGCATTTGAGCACTGCGGAGCCGAGCAGGCCGAAACGGAGACAGGGCAATTGCATGAACGCTTTTTGTTGGCGAGTCAGGTTCTGTTTGCGGGTATCAAGGAGCGCCACGGTAAGTGCCACGGCCGATTTCGTCGAGCGCCACGGTGAATGCCCTGGCCGATTTCGTCCCGGAGGGACGGGCCGACAATAGCCCAGGCCAAGCGAAGCGCAGTCCTGGGAAGGCGAAATCGCGGGACAAAGCAGCCCCGGAGGGGCGGCGCGAACCCATTGCACAGTTCTTCCCACATTCATGCGATTGTCCTGGAAACCAAAAGCAATGCTCCGCATGAAAACTCCCCGCCAGGCCAGCGGGGAGTTGTCATGCGATGCGCAGGTGAAAATTCAAAGAGCTTCAAAATAGATACTTCAACGCGAACTGAGCGATACGTCCATCGCTTGCGCCGGTGAGTTGCCCGAAGGTGCCATCGCCAACCGTGCTGTCAGGGTTGCCGAAGTTCGGGTGGTTAAACACATTGAAGAACTCGCTGCGGAACTGGATCTTGCCGTCTTCGTGAATCGGAAACTCCTTGAAGAGCGAGAAGTCGAAGTTCACCTTGCTCGGGCCGTATAAGATTCCGCGCGACGACGTGCCATAGGTTCCGTTCGCCGCTTCGACAAAAGCCGCGGTATTGAAGTAAGACTTGACACCGCGATGCGCCGGTTTCCAGCTCACCCCCGGCACCAGATCGGCAAGATCGCCGCCAATGCCGGTTGCGCCGGTGTCGGTATAGCTGCCGATCGAGTAGGGCGATCCGGTCTGGTCGACGAAGATGCCCTGGTTCTGCCAGTTGTTGATGAGCCCGGACACCACTCCATGCGCCGACTTCACCTTGGGCAGCATATAGATGTAAGAGGCAGTCACGCGATTGCGCACATCACTGTCGCTGGGTCCGTAGCTCTGGCCAAAGTTAAGCGGATTGCGCGGACCAAGGCCGCCCTCGGCGCCGTAGGAGATGATGTCAAGATATTTGCCGTAGACATACGACGCCAGCAGGCTGAACCCGTTCGTAAAACGATGGTTGACTGTGAAGTCCACAGCATCGTAGTTTGACCATCCCTGGTTGGCCTCTTCCTGGGTCTGGCCAAGGCACGGATTATCGTAGTAACTGCCCGTGGCCGGGTTCGGGACCGGGTTTATGACCGTGCTGGTGCCGCAGTTTCCGTCGTAAGCGAATAGCCTGCGATAGTTTTCGTCGAGCTGGTTCTGGGCAAGCGTCAGGCTGGAATTGTAACTGGCCAGAGGCGCCCAGTTGATGTCTCGCGAAAGAAACAGGTGGGTTCCGTGGTTTCCAATATACGAAACGGTCAACACCCAGTTCCTGGCAAACTCCTGATCGACCGACAGGTTCCACTGGCCGTCGTATCCCTCGTTAAAGTTGGGCGGCAGCACGGTGCCTTCCGCCGAGGTCGGCCAATATCCTCCATATTGCGGGCTGAACGCCTGGCGTTGGGCTCGCGTTCTCGGCACCACGAATGGGAACGGATTCACCTGGCCCGGATTGGCGGTGAATATGTTGGTTCCCGTCAGAGCGCCCTGGGATGGGACCACCGCAAGTCCGGTGATCTCGTAGTTCTCGTCGAATGGCTGCGCAGTCGAGTAGCGATTCCAGGCGATCAGGCGAGCCTGATCCCAGAAAATGCCGAACGCGGCGCGGATGGAGGTTTTGCCGCTGGCAAATGGGCTGTAGTTGACCCCAAGCCGCGGCGCCACATTCTTCCAGCGGTCCGGAACCATGGCGCGCGGGCAGCCTGAGTCGCCGCGACCAAAGGTGCTTACGGACTCTGACAACGGCGGCCCTGGGAAGGTGAATCCCGGAGGCGCGGTGGGATAGAAAGTCGACTGCGTCTTGAGCGTCGGGTCAAAACAGATCTGATCGTTCAGGTTGTCCACCGGAGGCAGAAACGGCTCCCAGCGGAAACCGGCGTCGATGATCACGTGCTGGTTGACTTTGTAACTGTCCTGGACATACAGGTCCATCGCCTTGTGGCGCAGATCGCTCCGCACTTCAGTCTGCAGATTGAAGTAATTCGGCAATCCCATCAGCATGTCCGCCATGGAGGTGACGGAATTTCCCTGACCGCCGGGACCGGTATAAGTCCCGTTGAAGTCGAAGATCGGATCGGTGAAATAGTCCTCGACGCGGTTCACGGCCTCTTTGCGGAAATCCCCGCCGACGGCGATGGAGTGCTTGCCATGCAGATAGCTCAGATAATCCGTGTACTGCCAGGTCTGGCGGTTCTGGACGAAGGTGCCATCGCCACCGTTCGAATAGCTGCCGTTCACGCCGATATAAAACTCGGTCGGAATGCCTGGAGCTTCCGCACCGGCCAGCGCGCCAAACGTGTCCCAGCCGTCGGAGTTGATGGTGCCGCGATGGTGAGCAACGCGCGTGAACCCCATAACCGCGGTGTTGATCAGGTTCTGAGTAAAGGTGTGATTCCAATCCAGAGCCACATTCTGGTTGCGGAAGTACTTGTCGTGCGGCAGATTGATATTGCCTGCGCCGTAGCCGGTGGAGTAGTCCTGGTTGAAGAAATAGCGACCGAAGATCAAATTGTTCGTGTTGAGATTGTGATCGATACGGACGAGATACTGATTTTCGTTGAGGTCGTCCTCGTTGTCAGCCGAAGGTGCGTGGTAGGTATAGCCGCCGGTGCTGTTGTTCGGCAGGTAGGGCAGCAATGCCTTCACCGCGTTGTACGCCGTGGGGTCAATGCGGTTGGCCGGAATAAGACCGTCGGTGGCGAACGGCTTGCCTGTCTGCGGATCGACGATGGTGTTGGCGGGGAACTGCGACACTCCGCCATTCAAGACGGGATTTTCCTGCTGCGTCAGCACCGTGCCAATGGTCACCGTTTCATCTTTGCGTTGGCGCGTTCCCTGGTAATAACCAAAGAAGAAGGTTTTCTGCTTGATGATCGGGCCGCCCAGGTAGCCGCCGAACTGGTTCAGCTTCAAGGCTGGCTTGGCTTCGCCGGGTACGTCGAAGTAATTGTGAGAGTCGAGCACCGTGTTGCGGAAGAACTCGAAAGCGCCGCCGTGAAACGCATTCGTGCCCGCTCGCGAAACGGCATTGATCACGCCGCCGGAGCTGCGCCCATATTGCGCGGTAAAGTTGCTGGTCTGGATATCGAATTCCTGCAGCGCGTCCGGAGCCGGAAACACCGGAGCAACGGACAGGTACGAGTCCGTCATGTCCACGCCGTCCAGCAGATAGTAGTTCGACCCCGGCCGGTTTCCGTTCACCACAACGCCTTCATGCTGCCCCTGCCCGTGCGCCACGCTGTCGTTGTCATAGGAAACGCCGGGCATGATGTATTGCAACTGCAGCGTGTCGCGGCCGTTCAAAGGCAGATCGACGACGCGCCGCGAGTCCACCACCTGGCTGATGGTCGCGTCCACCAGGTTGATGTTCTGGCCGGTATCGGCGCTCACCTGCACCACCTCGGAGCTGGAGCCGACCTGCAAATGCACGTTCACAGTAACGTTCTGGTCCACCTGCAGAACAATCCCCGTCTGCTCGAAGGCCTGAAAGCCGGTGGCCGCAACCTTTACCTTGTAATTTCCAACCGGGAGAATAGGAAAAGCGAAGTTGCCGCTGCTGTCGCTTGCGATCTGGCGGGCCTCGCCTGTTCCTTCGTTGGTAGCTGTCACGCTGGCGCCGGCCACCGGCGCGCCGGTCGGGTCATACACCGATCCGACGATCTTGCCCGTAGGTCCAACCGCATTTGCCGGAATGGAGCCGAGGATCGCTGCAACAGCCGCTAACGCGGCCAGGGCGATCCTGTGCGTCAATAACCTCTTCATAAAGCCTCCTCGATATTGAGGGAACCTGTTTTTGTTCGTGTCAGTTAGTTCGCTTCCAGGCGAGCCGGACGCAGAGGTGCCGACTTTTAGGAAACGTTTACCGAACTATTTCGCCGAAACAGGCAAGGTTGAGGATGGAACAGACGGCTGGCAAGGGATCAAGTCGAGAGTTTTCACCCGGCCGCTACTGGTCCCTCTTTATATTGCGAGAGAAACTCCGGCTGCGCCGCGATCTCGATTTGGAAAGCGTTTACTTTCTAAAAACAGGTCAAATTGTAAGGAGGGTCAACTGCACTGTCAAGAAATAATTTTCAACCGTTTGGAGGAGGCGGCTCTCATACGTTTGTGCGAAGGCACAAGCCGCCGCAGGAAGAAATAGAAGCGGGTCCGCGCGACTGACATGTCTCAGCTCTCCAGTCGCAGAATGCACGCCATCCATTCCCGCGGAAAGATCACGTCGCTGCCCCCCGCCTGTGCCTCCACTCGAATCCCCAGCTCCGCCGGATAGAGAATGCTAGCAACCGCGCGGTCATGGGTCAGATGAACGCGCTCCTGTCCACCCAGGCGCCACACCGCAATGAAATTCGACGCCGGCGACCGCATCCCCAGGGCGATCGGTGAAACGTGGTCGGTTATATCCGGCAGCCCCAGCGGATAGTAGGCAGTTGCCGCGCCCGTGTGAGGCCGGATCTGCTCCTTGTAAATCCGCACGCCCGCCTTCACCTGGGCAAAACTGGCCGCGCTCAACTCGGTGATTCGGCCGCTCTGGTGAATTCTGCCCAGCATCGCGTTCACCATGTTGAAGGCCGCGGCATCCGTGTCCGCCCCGGCGAGCGGATAGGACCAGACCGCAAGCTGCTCGGGAAGAACTCCCGCTGTCTCGCCCACTGCAATCGCCGGGTAGAGCCGATAATCCTGCTGGTCGCTCGAGGACTGGAGCTGAAGGTGCGACAGCATGGCATACTCCATGCGCCCGCCGCCGCTGCCGCAGTTCTCGATAATCAGGTCGGGATAACGGCTCAGGATTTCATCATGCCAGGTCAAAAGGGCGCGGTTGTTCTCAAGCAGCCCTTGTCCCGGGCTGTCGGCCAGATACTCCGTTCCCTCCAGACCCTCCACGTTGTAATCCATCTTGATGTATCCCACTTTGTAATCGGTCACCATGCGGTCCACAACACTGTGCAGATAGGCCCGCACCTCCGCATTGCGCAGGTCGAGCAGATAGCGCGAGTGATCGATGACGCGCTTTCCATGCCGCTGAAAGAACCATGCATCGGGCTTGTCGCGCAGCGGAGAATGAATGCCGATCACCTCCGGCTCCAGCCACAATCCCGGGACCATGCCTTTGGATCGGATTGCATCCAACACCTGCTGCAGGCCGCCCGGCCAGCGGGTCTTCGATGGCTGCCACGCGCCGACCGATCCCCACCAGTCTTCATGCAGTTCCGCATACCAGCCGGCGTCGATCACGAAATACTCGCATCCAGCCGCGGCTGCCGCATCGATCAGCGGCATCTCTCTGGCCGTGGTCGGATCGCCTTCGAGGCAATTCATGTAGTCGTTAAAGATAACCGGAAGTCTGCGCGTATCTCCGCGTGGCCTGAGACATGCCGCGCGCCGGTACTTCGTAAGCGCCCCCACGCCCTGCTCGAATCCTCCGCGGACGCAGCCCACCGCAGCCGGCACGGTGGTGTAGGACTCACCCGGCTTCAGATTCTTCCACGCATGGCCGTGCACCTCATCCGGTCCACCGATATACGCATAAACGGCCTTGTCCCCGGTGTTCGCAAGCTCCCAGTGCCAACTGCCGTTATGCTCGATCTGCCAGAACCAGATGACCCCAAGCTGCGTGTTCTCCACCAGCCCCATCGGCAGGTAGCGTTGCGTTGACCATGTGCCGATGCTACTGAACGACGCCGGAGAAATCGTAAAGTTTCCGTTATCCAGAAAACCCGCCCGCGATGGCTTCACCGACCGCCATTGCGCTTCGGCCTGCCAGGTATTCAGGGCATAATGGATGCGGAGATCCGCCTCGAACCGCCGCGGCGATGCCAGGTTATAAAGCATCGCCGAGCTCAGATACTCGATGCCCACCGGCTCACGGCCGCGATTCGTGACCCGCGTGTATCTGCGAACCACCGGCACGTCTGTAAAGCTTTCATAAATCGACTCGACCTCGAGCCCCAGTTGCGGGTCCGAATGATAAATCGTGAAACGCTTTCCCGCCGGCGTGGAAACCTCCCGGCTCCCACGGTATTCCAGCCGGTCGCCGGGGCTTCCGCCCGTGAGCTTCAGACCATGATGATCGTTGGGGTCTTCGCCGGTGCAGTGCAGCGAGGTTTCTACTCCCGAAGCGGACGACGGATGCGGGATCTCTTCGGGCGCAGCCACCCCCGCCGGCAGCATCGTCCGCAGGCGGATTTTGCGGTCAAGAAACTCGAAGGAAAACATCAGGCCGGGAGCGCTCCATTCAAAGGGCTCAAAGACGGGAGCGGCAAGATTTGCGGGTCCAAAATCACCCGGTCCAACATCAGCCGGTTTCTGTTGCTGCCCGGACTCCGGCGCGCCCGGCTCATCGGCAAAAGCTGCGAGTCTCGACGTCAACGTTCCGGCGGCCAGTGCTCCAGTGCCGCCAAGAAAAGTTCTCCGGTCAATGCGCGCCATGTCCTCGCTCCAGTTCAATCCATCGGGTTTCTACCAATTCAAGCCCGGTGGCCAATCCTACAACTCCACGGCGCGCGCCCGCAATAAAGCCGCACCCACGGAGGCGTTTGCTCTGGCCCGTTTCCACGGAGCCTTTTCGGATGACCCGTTTCCGATAACCCGTAAAGTTGCCGCCTTCCGCCGCCGCACGCATCGGCTCTCTATCCACTCTCTATTGACTCCTGGCCAACTGACGGCTGCTTTCCGCGCCCGAACCCTGCGGTATAGTCTTGCCCTATGCTGGAGGATGGTTTTGTTTCAAAGTAGACGGACCGCTGGCCTGCTGAGCGCTCTGCTTGTTGCCGCGGCCAGCGGATGGGCGCAGGCTCCTTCCGCGGCCAAGCCGGGCGAAACAGGTGGCATCGCCACGGGCGGCGTCTTCAAGGCGCAGTTCGATTCCGCGCATCGCCCCATCACCGCGGGAGGAACCGTCCAATCCGGCCCGGTGGTATTCAGCAACATTGCCACCCGGGCCGGCCTCACCGTCTGGCATCGCACTTCGGGCACTCCGCAAAAGCGCCTGATTCTCGCAGCCAAAGGCGGAGGCGTGGCGCTGCTCGATTACGACAACGATGGATGGCTCGATATTTATCTTGTGAACGGCTCGACCGTCAGCGCGCAGGACGGAAAAGCAGCCCCGCCGCAGGCAGCCTTGTTTCACAACAATCACGACGGAACCTTCACCAACGTCGCGGCGCAGGCGGGCGTTACCAACAACCGCTGGGGATACGGCGTAACCGTCGCCGACTTTGACAATGACGGCTGGCCCGACATTTATGTAACCAACTACGGCAAGAACCGGCTCTATCGCAACAATCACGACGGAACGTTTACCGATGTAGCCGAAAAAGCAGGCGTGGCCCTCGGAACGTGGTCTACCGGCGCAACGTTTGGCGACTACGATGGCGACGGACATCTGGACCTGTTCGTTGCCGGATATCTGCAATACGATCTCAGTCATCCTCCGCTGCCCGGCTCAAAGGCCTCCGGATCGAGTGCCTGCCGGTTCCGTGGCGCGCCGGTTATGTGCGGTCCGCGCGGCCTCGCCGGCGAACGCGACCATCTCTTTCACAACAACGGCGACGGCACATTTACTGACGTCAGCCAGAAGCTGGGCGTGAACGATCCCGACGGCTATTACGGCCTGGGCGCATTGTTTGTCGACGTCAACAACGACGGCCGCCCCGATCTTGCCGTAGCCAACGACTCCACGCCGAATTATCTCTACATCAACAAAGGCAACGGCACATTTGAGGACCGCAGCTACCTGAGCGGCTACGCTTTCAATGGCGACGGCAGAGAGGTGGCCAACATGGGCATTGCAGCCGGAGACTATGAAAACAACGGCCACATGGACTTGCTGAATACAACCTTCGCCGATGACAGCGATGTGCTTTTCAGAAATGACGGCAGCGGAAATTTCACCGACGTCAGTTATGAGTCCGGAGTTGCCCAGGCGACCATTCCTTTTGTAGGCTTCGGAGACGGCTTTATTGACTACGACAACGATGGATGGAAAGATCTGTTCATCGCCAATGGGCATGTCTATCCGGATGCGGACCGTCATCCCGAGTGGGGCAGTTCCTACGCGCAGCGGCCGCTGCTCTTCCATAACCTGGGCAACGGAAAGTTCGCTCTGGTGCCGGCCGTCGAAGGCACCGGACTTGCCGAGACCAGCGTCGGACGCGGCGCCGCATTTGGCGACCTGTTCAACAACGGAAAAATCGACGTGGTCATCAACAACGCCGACGGCGTTCCGGTGCTGTTGCGCAACGTGAATCCTGATCGCAATCGTTGGGTCGAGTTCAGGCTCATCGGCGGCCCGCATAGCCCACGCGACGCCGTGGGCGCCACCGTCTATCTCACCGCGGGCGGCATGCGCCAGCGTGGAGATGTGCTGAGCGGCGGCAGCTATCTTTCTTCAAACGACCCGCGCGTTCACTTCGGACTGGGATCTGCTCCCACCGTCGACAGTGTGCAGATTCATTGGCCCGATATGCACACAGAGAGTCTGTCGCTGCCCGGCGTGGATCGCATCTTCACCATCACCGAGGGCAAAGGCATCACCTCGACACTCTGCGCCGTCCCCTGCCCCAGGTAAGCCGCCCGCCTGACAAGAACGTGTTCAGAGATTCCTTATGCGTCAACCCACACTTAGAGCGGTTTCGCAATTCATCCGCTCTAAGAGCACCCGCTGGTGGACCCGCAGCTCATGCAGCGGTAGCAGCTTCCGTTCCGCACCATGATCGCGCCACAGGTCGAACAGCTCGGCGCGTCGCCCATCTCGTACATGCCGCGCATCGCATCCGCCGCGTGGTAAATGCCGCGGTCCTTCAGCTCCGGCACCGACGCTGCCGCGCCCTCCGCCGGCTGCCACGCCCGCGCCTCCGAGGCAATGCCGCCGCCGCCGCTCGCGCCGCCAGCCTGCCCGGTTGCGTGGCTCAACCGCTTGGCCACTTCATCGGCCAGCTTCGACAAATGCTCCTGCGAAGCAACCGCTTCTTCCTCGGCCTCATGCTCCGGCAGCAGGCTGGGCGAACCCGCCAGTTGCGGCGGCTGTGGAGCCAGGCCCGCGAACAGCGTCAACTGCGTGCCCGAAAGGAACCGCAGGCTCAGCCACCGGAAGATGTAATCCATCAGGCTCTTCGCATAGCCTATCTGCTCGTTGCCCGTCCATCCTGAAGGCTCAAACCGCGTGTGCGCAAATTTTTCGCACAGCACCTTCAGCGGCACACCATGCTGCAACGCCAGTGAAATCGAGGTGGCAAACGCATCCATCAGCCCTGAAACCGTTGAGCCTTCCTTGGCCATCTTGATGAAGATCTCGCCCGGCTGCCCGTTCGCGTACAGACCCACCGTGATGTACCCCTCGTGCCCGGCAATCGAGAACTTGTGCGTGATCGACGCGCGCTCCTCCTGCAGCCGATGCCGCACTGCCTTCGGCGGCGCGTGCAGGTCCTGCGCCTGTTCCGCCGCAGCCGGAGCCGCCGCCGCCACCGGGGCAGAGCCCAGCGACGCAATCGCGTCCATCGCATTCTGAAAAGCCTTGGCCGCGCTCGCCAGTTGCTTCGCGTTCACCTCGGCCTTCTCGCTGCCCTTTACATCCAAAGTCCTCACGTCCGCCTCGGCCGCCGTTTGTCCGGTGGCCAGTTGCGTCAGCACCCGTCCGGCAACAGCGTCCAGCGCTGAAGGCTGCTTTTTCTCATCCATACTGGTGTTCAGCGGCTGCGTGCCCTTTGACCCGTCGCGATAAATCGCCACCGCTTTAATGCCCTGCCGCCAGCTCTCGGCATAGGCCTCGGCCACGTCTTCCACCGTCGCCTCGTGCGGCAGGTTCACCGTCTTCGAAATGGCGCCGGAAAGAAACGGCTGCGTGGCGGCCATCATCTTGATGTGCCCCATGTACTGGATCGACCGCGTGCCCTTGGCCGGCTTAAAGCTGCAATCGAACACCGCCAGATGCTCCGGCTTGATGCCCGGCGCCCCTTCGATCGTGCCCGTCGCGTCAATGTAGCTCACAATCGCATTCACGTCGTCGTTCTTGTAGCCCAGCTTGAACAGCGCCGCCGGCACCGTGTTGTTCACGATCTTGATCATGCCGCCGCCCACCAGCTTCTTGTACTTCACCAGCGCCAGGTCCGGCTCAATTCCCGTGGTGTCGCAATCCATCATGAAGCCGATCGTGCCGGTCGGCGCAAGGACCGTGGTTTGCGAATTGCGGTAGCCGTAGCGCTCGCCGTAGAGCAGGGCCATATCCCAGCACTCGCGGCTGGCGTCGATGAGCGCCTCCAGCTGCGGCACCATGAACGGCTCGCCGCTCTGCCGCGACTTGCCGATGTTGTTCACCTCGGCCCGGTGCATCCGGATCACGTCAAGGAACGGTTCGCGATTCACGTAGAATCCCGGGCAGGCTCCGCCCTGGTGCTCCACGCTTGCCGTCAGCGGCGTCGCCGACGTGAGCGGCGGGCACTGCGCCGCGATGATCGCCGACTGCAGATACGCCTGCCCCGTCATCATCGCCGTCATGCTTCCCGCCAGGTCGCGTCCCGCTTCAGAGTCGTACGGCAGCCCCATGGACATGAGCAGGGCGCCCAGGTTCGCATAGCCCAGTCCCAGCGGCCGGTAGTCATGCGAGTTCCGAGAAATCGCTTCGGTCGGATACCCGGAGTTGTCTACCAGGATCTCCATCGCGGTGATCAATACCGAAATCGCATGCCGATACGACGCGATGTCGAAGGTGCCGGCCGGCGTGACGAAACGCATGAGATTGAGGCTCGCCAGGTTGCAGGCCGAGTTATCAAGGAACATGTATTCGCTGCACGGATTCGATGCGTTGATCCGCGCCGTGTTCTTGCTGGTGTGCCACTTGTTGATCGTGTCGTCGAACTGCATTCCCGGGTCGCCGCACAGCCACGTCGACTCCGCGATCTTGCCCATGATCTCGCGCGCCTTGTAGGTCTTTACCGGCTGGTGGCCCTTCACCGTGTAGGTGGTGAATTCGCCATCGGCTTCATAGCTGCGCATGAACTCGTCGCTCACGCGCACGGAATTGTTGGCATTCTGGAAGAAGATCGAAGAGAACGCCTCGGAATCCGGCCCGCTTCCGTCGTAGCCCGCCTTGATCAGCGTGAAGGCTTTCGCTTCTTCCTTTGACTTGCACTCGATAAAGTCCACGATGTCGGGATGGTCCACATTGAGGATCACCATCTTGGCCGCGCGCCGCGTCTTGCCCCCGCTCTTGATGACGCCGGCAAACGCATCGAACCCGCGCATGAAGCTGAGCGGCCCGCTCGCCTGGCCGCCACCCGAAAGCAGCTCCATCGATCCGCGCAGCGACGACAGGTTCGTCCCGGTGCCCGATCCCCACTTGAACAGCATTCCTTCGGTCTTGGCCAGCGTCAGAATCGAGTCCAGCGAATCGTCTACCGCATTGATGAAGCACGCAGAGCATTGCGGATTCCTGTAGCCCGTGGCGGAATACTGCACTCCGCCGGTCACCGGGTCCCAGTGCCAGTTCTGCCCATCCGCATCCGGCTCCAGCCGGTCGCAGCCCACGTTGAACCACACTGGCGAGTTGAAGGCCGCCTTCTGCGTGAGCAGCAGGTGCGCCAGCTCATCGTGAAAGATGCCGGCGTCGATTGCCGTGGCAAAATACCCCCCGGCGATGCCCCAGTCGCGCACCGTCTCAGCCACGCGCGCCACCAGTTGCCGCACGCCTGTCTCACGCTCCGGCGTGTCCATCTGACCGTGCAGGTACTTAGAGGCCACAATATTGGTTGCCGTCATCGACCAGTCCACGGGTACTTCCACGTCCTTCTGTTCGAAGATCGAGTTCCCCTTGGTGTCGGTGATCGATGCGGTGCGGCGCTCCCACGCTGTTTCGTCGTAGGGAGAAACGCCCTCCTTCGAGAAGCGCCGGGAAAAGGTCAGGCCCTGCGTACGGGTTGTGGTGGGGTAGTCAGCAGTCGAAGTCTGAAGGTGAGCCTCGTTCATCGTATTACTCTCCATGGATCGAAATCGGTGTAAAAAGCCCTATCACCGGCAACGCAGCCGGATCGCGGGACAACCCGCAACTAGACCGGTTCCAGAGTTCCCGTGCCCCTTCGGCACCCTTGAAAGGTCGCATTTTCTTGAGGAAAATGCGACGCGGCAGAGTGTTTTCGGGATACAGCGACTCAGGAACCGCTGTATTTGGAAACAAACAGAAAATGAGGACGAAAGTTCCGCGAATTCCTTGGATCGTTTGCGGCCTGCCGGCTAATCCGCTCTCCCCTCGTCGCTGTACTTTTCCATCCGTTCCCGCCGCCTGCCTATTGGATTCGACAGGCCAGGGACGAGACGCTGGATGGGGTACTTGAACTCGAAAATTGCCCGGTTTGCGTCGGTGTCTTTTAACAGACTGTTTACAGCCGCAGATGAAAACTTACCGCTGTCCATGGTGCGTGTCAAGAACAAACCACAACATCTTGTATTTTGTTCACGTTTCGCGCACCAGTTCTCTAAACCCCGCCAATTGCCTGTGGAAACCTCGAATCAGCCCATTCCGGCGCGGGTTTCAGGGGTCGAAGTTGCCCCAAATCCGAGGCATTCCAAAGGGCCGGCTGCGGGGCATGCGTCCACTCTTCAACCCTAGCCCCGGCCAGACTCCGGCACAAGGCGCAGAAGCAGTGCACTTTGCCCGCGCTTCTGTTCAAGTTGTGGAGATTTGGCAGCAATTCAAGGTCGAATGGCCGCTCCGGATGTCGCGGGCCTTCACGCGGTCGAAGCCGGCGCCGCCGCCACCAATATTTCCGCCGCGGCGGCCGCGCCTGAGCGTGACCGGCTCAGCGTCAGCACCGTGATGTCGTCTTGCTGGCCGAATTTCTGCGCGGCCTGCGCAATCGACTCCGCGGAGTCTGCCGCGATCGCCGATGTTCGATCGAAGCCGAACAGCTCGCCCGTCTTGCTGCGCGCCTCCACCACTCCGTCCGTCACCAGCGTCAGTTGCTCATGCTCCGCCAGTTGCACGGTCGACTCGGTGTAGGTCGCGCTGGCTGAGAGCCCCAGCGGCAAGCCGTTCTCGATTGCCATCTCCTTGCTCTTGAGATAAGGCGCCAGGTGGCCGGCATTGGCCGCGGTGATCTTCCCGTCCGGGTCAACGCGAAGAATGAGGCACGTCGTGAACCCTCCATCGTGGCTACGCGCAATCATGCGCAGGTTCATTGCCCCCAGAATCTCCGCCGGGCTTTGCGTGTAATGGGCCAGGGTGCGCACGGTTCCCACCAGCAAACTTACCGTCATCGCCGCTGGAATTCCCTTCCCGCTCACGTCGCCAATCACCGTCAACACGCCCCCGCCGCGCATGGGAATAATCTGGAAAAAATCTCCGCCCACCTCTTCCGCTGGCTTGTAGACGCTCTCCACTTTGAACCCCGGCACCGACGGAATCGCCTCCGGGATCAGCACCTGCTGCACCGCACGCGCATTGCGAATCTCTTCCTCCAGCCGGCTCTGCTGGCGGTGCGTCTCCGCCGAATACCGGTACACCGCGTACACCAGCGCTACCAGCAGCAGCGTCTCGGTCAGCGTCCGCGCATTCACTGGGTTTCCCAGGATTGTGAACAGCGGCGAATCGATCTTGTCCCCCAGCGTCCAGTGCGTAAACCGGCTTCCCTGGCTCAGCGCGATGCCGGCCACAAAGATGGTTTGCGAGAGAAACGCCGTCACCGCGACAATCCAGCGCGCCGGGTCGAGCTTCCGTTTGTGCAGAACCGCGAACCCGATCAGATAAAACGGATAAAGCTCGAGAAGGATCACCAGCGGCATCAACGCCATGTCGGCGATCTGCCATGGCACCGGATTGGGTCCAGTGAATCCGTACACCAGGCCCGCGTCCACGATCCCCTCGGTAAACTCGATGATGGCCAGAATGCGCGTCAGCCGCACCAGCCATCCGTCGCTACGCAGGTCCAGCAGCCACAGGAGCACGTACCACATCGACACATCGCCCAGCACATACACGGGCTGGTTGAGTCCCATGCCCAGCGCAAGGGAGATCGGCAGTTTCAAATACAGCAACAACACCGCCAGAGGCTTGGCTGCCGCAAAGCAGGCCATCCAGAAAGCCAGCCACTGGCTCCTGTCACGCAGCCACAACATCAGCCCAAGAATCGCAACGAGTCCGTAGAGCGACTCCAACGCAAACAGGAACTGCCGGCCCCTAAGCCACCGGTAATCCACTGTCCCCATGGCGGCTGCGATCGCCTCCGGGCTGCCCAGTAACGGCGGCGCGTAAAAGCCGCCTTGTATGCCATTGTCGAACGAACCGTAAGGAGCCTTCCAAACCCTTACAGCCAGCACGCCGTCCTGCGCGGGTCCGAGTCCCCAGGTGTGCGGCCGCTGATCCAGGTACCAAACCGGGTGCGGCGGGAGCGCGCCGTAGGTCCCCACAAGTTGCCCGTTCCAGTAAATCTCGTATGCATCTTCAACGGCGGGGATAAGAATCGCCAGGTCCTTTGGTTCCTGCTCACCCGGCTTCAGCCAAACATGCCGCCGGTACCAGGCATATCCCTCGCGATTCGCGTGGCCTTGCGCGCCCCACGGCTTGTCGACCGTAAGCTGTTCCCATCCAGAATCGTCGAATCCCGGCGCAGCCCAAGCTGCGTCGTCACCCAGATGAAACTGCCACGCGCCGTCGAGCGTCGTCATTCCGCCATCGAACTGCGCGTACTGGGGCGCGTCAGCAACGGCCGCAGCCCTGCTGGTTCCTCCGGCGAGCGCAGCGACGAGAAACGAGAGAAAGAGCATGCTGGGAAGACGCATGGTGGAAGCATACCCTCGCTATCCCGCTGGTCACAATGATTTTCTGCGTGTTTCAAGCCGCCGGCGCGGCTCCGCATCCCGTGCACTCCTCAAAGCAAATCGGCCCCGCACGCCGTAGCGCGCGAGACCGATTCAGGGAGAGGGCTGCTTCAAGTCAATTGGAACTCAGTTGCTCTTGTCGATCCTCATTCCGTAGAACGATCTCCACACAAAGAACACCGAGATCAGGAAGAATACGATGGCCAGCGCATGCGCCAGCATTGGATTGCTCGCGCTGAGCGTGACGGCCAACTCGACCGCAAGCAGTCCGAACAACGTCGTAAACTTGATCACCGGATTCAAGGCCACCGACGAAGTGTCTTTGAAGGGATCGCCGACCGTGTCTCCAATGACGGTTGCGTCATGCAGAGGCGTGCCCTTCTGTTTCAGCTCCACTTCCACGATCTTTTTCGCGTTGTCCCATGCGCCGCCGGCATTCGCCATAAAGATCGCCTGGTACAAGCCAAACGTCGCAATCGAGATGAGGTAGCCGATAAAGAAGAACGGCTCAACGAACGCGAAGGAAAGCGTAACGAAGAAGACCGCCAGGAAGATGATGAACATTCCCTTCTGCGCGTACTTCGTGCAGATCTCCACCACCTTTTTGCTGTCAGTGACTGAAGCCTTCTCCACGCCTTCCAGCTTGATGTTCGCTTTGATGAATTCGACCGCACGGTAGGCGCCCGTGGTCACCGCCTGGGTTGACGCGCCGGTGAACCAGTAGATCATCGCCCCGCCGCTGATCAAGCCCAGCAGGAAAGGCGCGTGCAGCAGAGAGAGGCTCTGCACGTCGTGCGTCAGGCCACCGGTCAGGGCCATGATGATCGAGAAGATCATCGTGGTGGCGCCGACAACGGCGGTCCCGATCAGCACCGGCTTCGCTGAAGCCTTGAAGGTATTGCCGGCTCCATCGTTCGCTTCGAGCAGGTCCTTCGCTTTTTCGAACTTGACGTCGATGTTGTAGTCCTTCTTCAGCTCGGCTTCGACTCCGGGAACAGTCTCAATCAGCGACAACTCGTAAATGGACTGCGCGTTGTCGGTGACCGGCCCGTACGAATCTACGGCGATCGTTACCGGGCCCATGCCCAGAAATCCAAATGCGACAAGGCCGAATGCGAACACCGCCGGGGCCAGCATCAGGCTCGCCATCGATGCACCGGTGCTGAAAAAGTAGCCCAGAGCCATCAGGCCGACCATGCTGAATCCCAGCCAGTAGGCCGAAAAATTGCCGGCCACGAATCCCGACAGGATGCCCAGCGATGCTCCGCCTTCCTGCGCCGATTTCACAACTTCTTTCACGTGACCCGACTTGGTGGAAGTGAAAACTTTCACCAGTTCGGGAATGATCGCGCCTGCCAGCGTTCCGCAGGAAATGATGGAAGCCAGCTTCCACCAGAGCGATCCGTCGCCGAGAGTGGGAATCATCAGGTAGGTCACGACATAGGTGAGGGCAATCGAAACGATAGACGTGATCCAAACCAGCGACGTCAGCGGTGTTTCAAAGTCCATTTCGTCCGCGTTTCCATAGCGCGCGTGAGCGATTGCGCCGTTAAGAAAATACGCAGCCGAGCTCGATACCAGCATGGCCACGCGCATCACGAAAATCCAAACCAGCAGTTGCACTTGCGTCGTGGGGTTCGGAACCGCCAGCAAGATGAACGTGATCAGAGCCACGCCGGTCACGCCATAGGTCTCGAAGCCGTCGGCGCTCGGCCCAACCGAATCGCCCGCGTTGTCGCCCGTGCAGTCCGCGATCACGCCCGGGTTGCGCGCGTCGTCTTCCTTGATTTTGAACACGATCTTCATCAGGTCCGAGCCGATGTCGGCAATCTTGGTGAAGATGCCGCCGGCAATCCGCAGGGCCGCCGCGCCAAGGCTCTCGCCAATCGCGAACCCGATGAAGCATGGCCCCGCATAGTCGCCAGGAATAAAGAGGAGAATGAACAGCATGATCAGCAGCTCAACCGAGATCAGCATCATGCCGATGCTCATGCCCGCCTTCAGCGGAATCGCAAAGCATGGATACGGCTTTCCGCGCAATCCCGCGAATGCCGTCCGCGAGTTCGCGAATGTGTTCACGCGAATGCCGAACCACGCCACACCGTAGCTGCCGCCGATTCCAACCAGCGAGAACAGCAGGATGATCGGCAGCGTCACGGCAATCGATTTTCCCGGCACCGGGGCAAGGTAACCGAAGTACAGAGAGATAATCACCGCAATGAAAACCCAGAGCAGCAGAATGAACTTGCCCTGTGTCACCAGGTAGGTTTTGCAGGTCTCATAGATCAGCTCCGACATCTCGCGCATCGTGCGGTGAACCGGCAGGTTCTTCAACTGCAAGAAGATCACCATGCCGAATAGAAGTCCGCCGGCGCAAAACAGCAATCCGATCGAGAGAAGCGAATGACCGTTCAGGCCGAGGAAATTCACCGTCGACAAGTCCGGTACTTTCAGGCCGGCTTCTCCGCCCGTCTCCGACTGTCCGTAAGCCAGAGCCGGCAGCAGCAGAGTCAGCAGGGCCGCCGCGATTCGATACGGCCGCTTCAGCAGCGTCATGACGCCCTTTTCTGTGGACGCGAAAACCTTCTCCACCGTCCCCACTGCGATCCCGACAACCTGCCGCGCAAAAAACGCGGCCACGATGAGCGTCAAAACGCTCACGCTAAGAAAGAAGTTCATCCCACCCAGTACAGTCA